>CACWVU010000001.1 GCA_902764415.1 uncultured bacterium
ATCGCCGTCGCCCGCGGCGAATTCGTCAACTGCACCTTCGCCGACAACGTCTCGGCGGAAGGAAGATTCATCATCGACGCCAGCAACTCCAACGAAGCCTCGGGCAGCCAGCAGAACGCCGGGCTGATCAAGTTCGTCAACACCGTCGTCTCCGGGAATGGCAGCCTCGCTACCTACAACGCGAACTACGGCCAGATTAACGCCAGCCATTCGCTCTTCCCCGAGGCGTCGGCATACTCTTCCGACAACCTCGTCGGCCCTGCGGTCTTCAGGCGCAGACAAACTGCACCCTATGCGCTGAATCTGAACACCGCAGGATCGCGCACCGGCGACGCGTCGTTTTGGGAGAGTGAAGCGCTGGATATTGCTGGAAATAAGCGGATCAATGTCCGCGGCGGCAACAAGTATGTCGACATGGGCTGCTACCAGTGGATGGCTGTCGGCTCCGTGTACTACATACGATAGCCGAGCAAGGCGCACAGCGGCGCGAAGCGCATCGCCCACCAGCCCTGCAACGAGCTCGCCGACCTCGCCTTCGGCATGCTCATGTCGCGCATCGACATTTTTGATATAATATGCGCATTATGAAGCAACTTGACATCATGCGCATCAGATGCGCCGTTCGGCGCGGAATCAAGGTCGTCGTCTGCGCGGCGCTCGCCGTCGGCGCCTCTGCGACCAGTGCTGGCCTCGACCTGAACGGCAGTTGGGCGTTCCGGTTCGAAGAGGGGCAGCCGCTTGAGAAGGCGGCGAAGGGCGACTTCGCGGCGACGGACGTGATTCCCGTCCCGGCGTGCTACGACATGATGCCCAAGTGGTACATGAAACGCGGCACGGGGCTATACCGCCGCTCGTTTACGCTCGCTGCGCCGATGAAGGACGCGGTTCTCGTCGTGGACGGAATGGGCGTCAGGGCGAAGTTCGAGCTGGACGGGAAGGACCTCGGGCTCCATCCGTACCCATACGCGCGGCTGGAGATGCCCGTGGGGCCGCTCGCGGCGGGCGAGCACGAAATCGTTGCGGCGGTGGACAACATCCTCTCGTGGCCGCGCGTCAAGCTGGCGCGTCCGTACTACGACTTCTACTTCTACGGCGGCTTCTACCACGGCGTGAAGCTCGTCGAGCGCGAGCCGAAGGTGTTCGTCCGCACGCTCGACTACAGGACTGGCAAGGTGGAGGTGGAAGTCGAAGGCGCTGGCGATTCCACGGCGACGATTGCTTTCGACGGAGGCGCGGAAACAGACGTGAAACTGAGCAAAGGGAAGGTGATTGTCGCCGTTCCAGGCTATCACCTTTGGTCGCCAGAAAGGCCTGCGCTTCACAAGGTTTCCATCAGCCTTTCAACTTTTCGGCCTTTCAACCTTTCAACTCGTTTTGGCATCCGCCAGATCGAGGCGCGCGACAGGAAGATCTACCTGAACGGCAAGGAATTGTTCCTCAAGGGTTTCAACCGACACGAGTCTGACTGGCTCAATGGCGCGGCTACCGGCGAGGCGCTGATGCTGCAGGACATCCAGCGGCTCAAGACCCTCGGCGGCAACTTCATCCGCGGCGCGCACTACCAGCAGAGCGAAAGGTTCCTCGACCTCTGCGACGAGAACGGCGTTCTGGTCTGGGAGGAGTCGCTCGGCTGGGGCAACGGCTGGGGCGTCGACTTTCCGCCGAACGAGCTTCAGGACGAGGAGTTCTGCGCGATGCAGGTGCGGCAGACGCGCGACATGGTCAGGACGAGCTTCAACCACCCGTCGGTCATCATCTACGGATTCCTCAACGAGTGCGCGAGCCTGAAGCCGGAGTGCAAGGCGCTCGTCGACAGGCTCATCGAGACGGTCCGCGCCGAGAATTCGGGGCGTCTCGTGACATTCGCCTGCAATATCGTAGATGACGATATCTGCAATGCGAACACGGACATTGTTGCGTTTAACGCGTATCCAGGGATTTTCCCTCTGCAAATTGGAACGGCGACCTCTCTCGAGATGCGGGTGAAAGACAGGTTCAACGCCATTGTCTCGAAGTTTCGTGCACAATATCCGGACAAGCCCATTATGGTGTCGGAGTCCGGTTGCGGCGGCGAGTTTGGACGGCGCGGCGAATATGCCTCGCCGAACACGGAGGAGTTCCAGGACGAGTACCTGACGAACGTGTTCGAGACGCTCTGGGCGAATCCCGATGTCGTCGGCTTCTCGATCTGGCAGATGAACGACGGCAGAACGCGCGAGCGCTTTGGCGACAAAGCCGTGTCTGCGATGTTCGGAGGCTCGGTTGCCGGCGTGTTTGACCGTTTCCGAAGGCCGAAGACGTCGGCTGAGACTGTCCGCAAATATTTCAACCTTAAATGAAAAGGGTCAATTGGTGCGGCTCTGAAGCACGCTTTACAAGCCTGATTGAAATGTGCTATACTATTTGACCAACACCAACAACAAGGAGACATACATGGGCATGTGGAACCGCGAAAAGGAGACGCTCTCGCGCGACGAGCTCGCCAAGGTGCAGCTCGAGGGACTGAAGAAGTCGCTCAGCCGCGTCTGGAACAACGAGTTCTACCGCGAACGCCTGAAGAAGGGCGGCGTCGGCTCGCCCGAGGACGTGAAGTCGCTCGACGACCTCGCCAACCTGCCGTTCTACACCAAGGACGACTTCCGCGACGCCTATCCGCTGAAGATGAACTGCGCCGACCGGAAGGACCTCCTGGAGTTCCACATGTCCTCCGGCTCCACCGGCACGCCGGTGGTCATGGCCTACACCAAGGGCGACCTCGTCCAGTGGGCCGAGTGCATGGCGCGCTGCTACGCGATGGCGGGGCTGGAGAAGGGCGACGCGTTCCAGATCATCCCCACCTTCGGCCTCTTCAACGGCGGCTTCGGCTTCTACCACGGCGCGCGCAAGGCCGGGCTCTTCACGGTGCCCGCCTCGTCCGGCAACACCGAGCGCCAGATCCGCCTGATGAAGGACTTCAAGTCCAAGGGCTTCGCGTCCGTCGTCTCCTACGTGCCGCGGCTCATCGAGAAACTCGACGAGTGCCCCGAGGGCGAGCGCGACCTCCCCTACCTCAAGGTCGGCATCTTCGGCTCCGAGACATTCTCGGACGAGACCCGCCGGCGCATCGAGTCGCGCCTCGGCATCGAGTGCTTCGACATCTACGGGATGACCGAGACCGGCGGCGTCGGCACGACCGGCCAGGACTGCCGCTTCCACTGCGGCCTCCACGTGTTCGAGGACCAGTACATCACCGAGATCATCGACCCGGCGACCGGCAAGCTCGTGCCCGACGGCGAGTACGGCGAGATCGTCTTCACCTCCCTCACCCGCGAGGCGATGCCGATCATCCGCTACCGCACCCACGACATCACCCGCATCCTCTCGCGCGAGAAGTGCGAGTGCGGCCGCACCTCGCTCAGGATCGACCGCATCACCGGCCGCACCGACGACATGCTGATCGTCAAGGGCGTCAACTTCTACCCGCGCCAGGTGGAGCAGGCGCTGAAGGAGATCCCCGGCGTTGCCGACGAGTTCCAGATCATCCTCGAGGAGCACAACGGCATGACCGACGTCACCGTCAACGTCGAGGCCGAGCCCGGCGTTACCGGCCATCAGGTCGCCAAGCACCTCCGCGAGCGCCTCGGGTTCCTGCCGAAGGGCGACGTCTTCCCGATCGGCGCGCTGCCGCGCACCGAGGGCAAGGCGAAGCGCGTCATCCGCCGCCAGGTCGAGGGCTGAGCGCCTTGAAGCGGCATCTCATCGGCATCGGCGGCGTCGGGATGAGCGCGCTCGCGACCGCGCTCGTCCGGCTCGGGGACGAAGTGACCGGGGCCGACCGCACGCTCGGCACGCCGAACATCCGCTTTCTCGAGTCGCTCGGCGTAAAGGTGTTCCCGGACGACGGCTCCGGCGTCGACGCTGCGACCGGCGAGGTGGTCGTCTCCACCGCGATCGAGTCCGACAACCCCGGCCTCGTCCGCGCGGCGGAGCTGGGCATCCCGGTCGTCCACCGCGCCAAGGCGCTCGCCCATGCGCTCTCGGGCCATCGCCTCGTGGCCGTCGTCGGCACCTGCGGCAAGTCCACCGTCACCGCCATGCTCGGACACGTGCTCGCCGAGTGCGGGCTCGACCCGTTCTGCGTCAACGGTGCGAACGTGCCCGGGTGGGAAGGGGCGGTGCGCTTCGGCCGCGGCGAATACGCCGTCGCCGAGGTGGACGAGAGCGACCGCTCGCTGGTGGCGTTCAGTCCCTACGCGGCGATCGTCACCAACGCCTCCGCCGACCACTACTCGAAGGAGGAGATGGACCAGGTCTTCGACGACTTCGTGCGCAACTGCCCCGGTCCGGTCGTCGACGGGCGCAAGTGCGATCCCGGCGAGGCGGAGACCACGATGCCCGGGCGTCACAACCGCCAGAACGCCGCGCTGGCGCTCAGGATGGCGGTGGCGCTGGGCGTTGACGAGGCGAAGGCGCGCGCGGCGCTTCTGACCTTCCGCGGCGTCGAGCGCCGCCTCCAGCGCGTCGGCGGCAACGTGTTCGACGACTACGCCCACAACCCGGAGAAGCTCCGCGCGATGTGGACGACGCTGGCGGAGGAGTATCCCGGCGGAATCTGCGCGGTGTGGCGTCCCCACGGCTACGCGCCGCTCCGCAAGATGCTTGACGCGCTCGTCGAGATGTTCACCTCGACGATCCGCCCCCAGGACCGCCTGCTCGTGCTGCCGGTCTACGACGCCGGCGGCACCGCCGACCGCTCGATCAACTCGGATGCGCTCGTCGCGCGGCTCGGCGACAAGGCGGTGGCGGTCGGCGACTTCGACGAGGCGTATTCCTGGTGCCGCGCCCACAGCGGCGACTTCGCGGCCTTCGCGGTCTGCGGCGCCCGCGACCCCGGCCTCGCCCCGTTCGCCCGCCGCCTCGCCAGCCTTAAGGTTGAAAAGTTGAAAGGTTGAAAAGTTGAAAGGCCGCCCGCCTATGCCGAGGCTCCGGCGTGCAAGCGAACCACGAACCACGAAAATGGTATAATACACGCACAGGAGGAAAAACGCCATGATGACGAGGGAAGAGGAAGCTAACGAGTTCTGGCTACTGACGCTGGCGATACTCGAGGATTCGAGGGTCGAGACCAGCGAGGCCAAGGTGGTCCTGCGCTGGATCCAGGAACACCAGCGCGCCGACGAGTTCGCGCCGCAGCTCGCGAAGCTCCAGAAGTTCATGGACGACGGCTACATCGACCGGTTCGAGTCCAAGGACATCATCCAATCGATCAGCTCGGTGCTGCGGCGCCTGCGCGAATTGGCGAAGGACGAGGCCGCCGGAGCGGCGAAGTGACATATCAATCCGCAATCGAAAAAGGAGAAGGAAAATGACCGTTTTGCTGGGTTCCGACGCGTTCTCGCCGTTCAGGATGGAAACGCTCAAGGACGCCATTGCCAAGGCCGATCCGTCGGTCGGCTACATCGACATCGACGCGAAGTGGACGTACGCGCTCGAGCCCGAGGAGGGCGCGGCGATCGAGCCCGCCGAGCTGGAGCGGGCCGCCTCGCTCCTCAACGCGAATGGGCCGCTCGACGATGTCGACTTCTTCGTCTTTCCGCGCAAGGGCACCATTTCGCCGTGGAGCTCGAAGGCGACCGACATCTTCCGCAACTGCGCCCTCAAGTCCATCAAGCGCGTCGAGCGCGGCATCCGCTTCAGGGTCGCGTCCATCTCCTCTGGCTCCGCCGCCACGCGCGAGGACTTCAGGAAGTCGCTTCCGCGCGCGAAGTGGCTTGCCGCCATCTACGACAAGATGACCGAGGGCGTCTACGACGACATCTCCGACCTCTTCGACGTCGCCGCCCCGAAGCCGGGGCGCACGTTCGACGTCATGGCGAATGGTGTGGAGGCGATCCGCGAGGCGAACGCGGAGCTGGGACTCGCGATCTCCGAGCCCGAGATGGAGTACCTCGCCAAGAGCTTCGCCGCGGCGGGACGCAACCCGACCGACACCGAGCTCGTGATGTTCGGCCAGGTGAACTCCGAGCACTGCCGCCACAAGATCTTCGGCGCTGAGTTCGTCATCAACGGGAAAAAGCAGCCGAAGTCGCTCTTCGAGATGATCAAGAACACGCACAAGAAGCGCCCCCAGGACACGCTTTCCGCGTACCGGGACAACTCCGCCGTCGTCGCGGGCTTCAAGACCGACGTCTTCGCGATCGACCCCAAGACGAACGAATACGGCTTCAGGAAAGACCAGCTCGACCAGCTGATGAAGGTCGAGACCCACAACCACCCGACGGCGATCTCGCCGTTCCCGGGCGCGGCCACCGGCGTCGGCGGCGAGATCCGCGACGAGGCGGCGACAGGTCAGGGCTCGCGCAGCGTTGCCGGCATCTGCGGCTTCATGGTCTCCAACCTCCGCATCCCCGGCTATCCGCAGCCCTGGGAGCGCGAGTTCGCCTCCTTCCCGTCCCGCCTCGCCACCCCACTCCAGATCATGGTCGAGGGGCCGATCGGCGGCGCGGCGTTCGGCAACGAGTTCGGCCGTCCGCAGCTCTGCGGATTCTTCCGCACCTACGAGGGCGAGGTCGCCGGCGAGCTCCGCGGCTACCACAAGCCGATCATGCTCGCGGGCGGCATGGGCGTCATCCGCCATAGCCAGGTCCTCAAGAAGGATGTCAAGGTCGGCGCGCTGATCGTCCAGATCGGCGGTCCCGCGATGCGCATTGGCCTTGGCGGCGGCGCGGCCAGCTCGATGATGACCGGCACCAACTCCGAGGCGCTCGACTTCAACTCCGTCCAGCGCGGCAACGCCGAGATGCAGCGCCGCTGCCAGGGCGTGATCGACGCGTGCTCCTACCTCGGCAAGGCCAACCCGATAATGTCGATCCACGACATCGGCGCAGGCGGCCTCTCCAACGGCTGCCCCGAGCTCGTCGAGGCGACCGGCGGCAAGTTCGAGCTGCGCGAGGTCCACAACGAGGAGCGCTCGATGAACCCGATGGAGATCTGGTGCTGCGAGGCGCAGGAGCGGTATGTGCTCGCGCTCCGGCCCGAGGCGCGCGGCTTCTTCGAGGAGCTCTGCCGCCGCGAGCGCTGCCCGGTCGCCTTCATCGGCGTCGCGACCGGCGACGGCAAGCTCGTCCTCGAGGACTCGCACTTCGGCGACTCGCCGATCGACATGGACATCAAGGTCCTCCTGGGCAAGCCCCCGCGCATGGTGCGGAAGGTGAAGCGCGTCGCGAAGAAGCACGCGGGCACGGACTTCGCGGGCGTGAAGCCGATCGACGCCTTCCAGCGCATCCTCCACCTCCCGGCCGTCGCGGACAAGACCTTCCTCATCACCATCACCGACCGCACCGTCACCGGGCGCGTCGCGCGCGACCAGATGGTCGGCCGCTACCAGCTTCCCGCGGCGGACTGCGCCGTCACCACGATGGGCTACAAGACCTACGAGGGCCAGGCGATGGCGACCGGCGAGCGCTCGCCCGTCGCGCTCCTCGACGGCCCCGCGTCCGGCCGCGTGGCGATCGCCGAGGCGATCACCAACCTCGCCGCGGCGGATGTCGGCGACATCTCGCAGATCCGCCTCTCCGCCAACTGGATGGCGCCGTGCGGCGAGCCCGGCGAGGACGCGGTCCTCTACGACACCGTCCAGGAAGTCGGCCTCAAGTTCTGCCCGAAGCTGGGCGTCTCCATCCCCGTCGGCAAGGACTCCTGCTCGATGCACACCGTGTGGAGCGACCCCGACGGCACCGCGCACAAGCAGGTCGCGCCGCTTTCGCTCGTCGTCTCGAGCTTCGCGCCGGTGAAGGACGTCAGGCTCACGCTTACGCCGGACCTCAAGCCCGATCCCGAGGGACAGTCGACGTTCCTCGTCTACGTCGACCTCTCCAAGGGCGAGATGCCGCTCGGCGCGACTGCGCTCGCGCAGGTCTACGGCCAGCTCGGCAACACCCACGCCGACGCGGACGCGGCTCTTATCAAGCGCTTCTTCAACGCGATGCAGAAGATCGTCAAGTCCCGGAAGGCGCTCGCCTACCACGACCGCTCCGACGGCGGCATCGCCGTCACGCTCGCGGAGATGGCGATCACCGGCGGGCGCGGACTCATCGCGAAGCTCCCCGACGGCGATGCGCTGGAGCAGCTCTTCAACGAGCAGCCGGGCGCCGTCCTGCAGGTCGCCGAGAAGAACGTTTCCGAGGTGCTGGCGGTCTTCAAGGCGGCACGCGTCCCGGCGTCCGTCGTCGGCACGGCGTCCCGCAGCTCGCGCGCCTTCGAGGTCTACGTCGGCGAGCGCCTCGCGCTCAAGACCGACCTCACGTTCATCCGCCGCGCCTGGAGCGAGACGACCTACAGGATGCAGGCGCTTCGCGACAACCCGGTCGCCGCCCGCGAGGAGTACGACAACGCCCTCGACGAGTCCGATCCCGGCATGACCTTCAAGCTCACCTACGACCCGGACGAAGCGGTTGCCTGCGGCGCGGCGCGTCCCCGCATGGCCATCCTCCGCGAGCAGGGCGTCAACGGCCACATCGAGATGGCCGCGGCGTTCGCGCTCGCCGGCTTCGACTGCCAGGATGTCCACATGAGCGACCTGATCGAGGGCCGCGTGGACCTCGCCGACTTCAAGGGACTCGTCGCCTGCGGTGGCTTCTCCTACGGCGACGTCCTCGGCGCGGGCTCCGGCTGGGCTCGGTCGATCCTCTACAACGACCGCCTGCGCGAGATGTTCAGGACCTTCTTCCACCGCCCCGACACTTTCAGCCTCGGCGTCTGCAACGGCTGCCAGATGCTCTCGCAGCTCAAGGACCTCATTCCCGGCGCGGAGGGGTGGCCGAAGTTCGTCAAGAACGTCTCGGAGCAGTTCGAGGCACGTCTCGCCACGATCGAGATCGAGGAGTCGCCGTCCATCTTCTTCCGCGGCATGGCCGGCTCGCGCCTGCCGATCCCCGTCGCGCACGGCGAGGGCCGCGTCTGGACCGACGGCTTCGTGCCGTCCATCTGCGCCGCGCACTTCGTGGACGGACGCGGCCGCGCGACGATGCGCTATCCCTACAACCCGAACGGCTCCTACGGCGGCCAGACCGCGTTCACCACGGCCGACGGCCGCGCGACGATCATGATGCCGCACCCGGAGCGCGGCTTCCGCGCCTGCCAGCTCTCCTACAACGACGGTTCGTTCGCCAAGGACGGCCCGTGGATGCGGATGTTCCGCAACGCCTACGCGTTCGCGACCGGGTCGTGAAGGGTAAAACGCCAGCCTTCCGCGCGGTGATCCTCGCCGGCGGATCGGGCGAGCGGTTCTGGCCGCTCTCCACGCCCGAGCGCCCCAAGCAGTTCCTGCGCGTCTTCGGCGGCGAGAGCCTGATCCGCCAGGCGCTCGCGCGGCTGGACGGACTCGTCGCGCCGGCGGACGCGTTCGTCGTGACGACGAAGAACCTCGTTGCGGCGACGCGGAAGGAGCTGCCAGAGGTTCCGAAGGGCAACATCGTCGGCGAGCCGATGCGCCGCGACACCGGTGCCGCGGTCGCGCTCGGAGTCGGCATGGCGTCCGGCGCGGGCGATCCTGTGGTCGGATTCTTCTCGAGCGACCAGATGGTCGCGAAGCCTAAGGAGTTCCGAAAGGTCGTGAAGCGGGCAGTCGCGATCGCGCGGCGCAGGAACGCGATAGTCACGATCGGCATCAAGCCCGGCTATCCCGCCACCTGCTTCGGCTACATCTCGCCGAAGACGCGCGCGTTCGTCGAGAAGCCGGACGCGGAGAAGGCAAGGAAGTACGTCAGGGCGGGCTATCTCTGGAACGCCGGGATGTTCATCGCCCGCGCGTCGGTCTTCCGCGGCGCATTCGCCGCGCACGCGCCGGAGCTGGAGTGCCTGGCGAAGAGCGGCGGGGACGCGGGGCCTCTCGCGCCCGCGGCTCTGGCCAGGCTCTACGCCGCGCTCCCCAAGATCAGCTTTGACTACGCCGTCATGGAGAAGGCGAAGAACGTCGAGGTGGTGCCGGGTGACTTCGGCTGGGATGACGTCGGCAGTTTCGCCGCGTTCGACAAGTACTTCCCGCACGACCGCCGCGGCAACGTGCGCGAAGGGCCATGCAACGTCGTCGAGGCGGAGGGCAACATCTGCGTCGCCCGCTCGGCGCGCATCTCGCTTTTGGGGGTGAAGAACCTCGTCGTCGTCACCACGCCCGATTCGGTGCTGGTGGCGGACAAGTCGCGCGTCGCGGAGATGAAGAAGCTCTTCTCCAGGTGATGCGCGGAGGCATAGACGGTCAGATTGCCAATACTGGAAGCGGCGCTTTTGCTAACTACGCCCGCATTTGCCCTTGAACCGGCGGGGACGATTTGATATACTCCGCCACCGTTCGCTCCATGACAGGCGACTCTCCGCGCGCGGGTGCGCGAGAGGAGGCGACGCCACTGTGGATAAACCGCCAGGGAGTTTCATGAATTGGACCTTGAGCAGAATACCGTGCCTCTTGCCGAGGCGTTGAACGCGCAGCGGATAAACCGCCTTGCGCATTTTGACGTGCCTGCGCACAAAGGCGGCCGCATGAACCCTGAACTGGCCGAATATTTCGGTAAACTCTGCATGGAGCTCGACGTGAACTCCATGAAGCCGCTGGACAACCTCGGCCATCCCGTGTCCGTCATCAGGGATGCGCAGACACTTGCCGCGCAGGCGTTCGGGGCCGACAACGCGTTCTTCATGGTCAACGGGACGACGTCGGCGGTACAGACGATGATCTGGGCGTCGACTAGCCGCGGCGAGAAGATAATCCTCCCGCGCAACGTCCACAGGAGCGCCATCAACGCGCTCGTGGTCAACGGGGCGGTGCCGGTCTACATCAATCCTGGGCGCGACAGAAGGCTCGGCATCCCGCTGGGGATGCGAATCGCCGACGTCGAGAAGGCGATCGCGGAGCATCCCGACGCGAAGGCGATCCTCGTCAACAATCCGACCTACTACGGGATATGCTCGGACCTGGCCACCATCGTGAAGCTCGCGCACGAAGCCGGGATGCTTGTGCTCGCCGACGAGGCGCACGGCACCCACTTCACCTTCCACGAGGATCTTCCCGTGTCCGCTATGGCGGCGGGCGCGGACATGGCGGCGTGCTCGATCCACAAGACGGGCGGCTCGCTCACGCAGAGTTCCATTCTCCTCTCGCGCAGACCGGTCAACCCTGACTATGTGCGGCAGATCATCACGCTCACGCAGTCGACGAGCGCGAACTACCTGCTCCTGTCGTCCCTCGACATTGCGCGCCACCATCTTTTCTTCAAGGGGCGCGCCGCCTATCAGAAGACGATGGACTTCGCGGACTACGCGCGCGAGGAGATAAACGACCTCGGCGGCTATTACGCGTTCGGACCGGAGCTCGTGGACGGCGACGCGGTGTTCGCCTTCGACAGGACCAAGCTTTCCGTGCACACGCGCGACATCGGGCTCGCCGGCATTGAGGTCTACGACCACCTTCGCGACGACTACGGCATCCAGATCGAGTTCGGCGACGTCGGCAACCTGCTCGCGATACTTTCGGCTGGCGACCGCATGATGGACGTGGAGCGGCTCATTTCCGCGCTGGCCGAGATAAAGCGCCTGCACGAGCGCAGCCCGGCCGGGCTCTTCGACCACGAATACATCGATCCTGTGATCGACATGGCGCCGCAGGACGCGTTCTACGCGAAGAAGCGCCGCGTGCCGATGCGGGAGTCGACAGGGCTGGTGGCGGGCGAGTTCGTGATGAGCTATCCGCCGGGGATCCCGATCGTCGCGCCCGGCGAGCGCATCACGCCCGACATCCTCGAGCACATCCTGTTCGCCAAGGACAAGGGCTGCTTCATGACCGGCACCGAGGACATGAATCTTGACTACATTCAGGTTGTGGAGTAGAATATGGAACTGTGGTACACCGACGAACACACTCGGGACGTGCGCTTCTCGATGAAGGTGGTCGAGCAGATCGCCTCGCGCAAAAGCGACGTCCAGCAGATCGACATCCTCGACACGCAGGCCTATGGGCGCGTGCTCGTCCTAGACGGCGGACTGATGATCACCGAGAAGGACGAGTTCATCTACCACGAGATGATAACCCATGTCCCGATGGCGGTGCACCCGCGCGTGAAGAACGTGCTGGTGATCGGCGGCGGCGACGGCGGCACAGTGCGCGAGCTCGTGAAGTACAGGTCCATCGAATCCATCGACCTCGTGGAGGTCGACAAGCATGTCGTCCTGCTCGCGAAGAAGTATCTGCCGTTCACGTCTTCCAAGCTCAGGGACAGGCGCGTCAAGGTGTGGTTCGAGGAGGGACTCAGGTATGTGCGCGGCAAGAAGGCCGAGTATGACCTGATCATCGTCGATTCGTCCGATCCGTACGGGCCCGCCGAGGGTTTCTTCACCCGCGAGTTCTACGGCACCTGCTACAAGGCGCTGCGCGACGACGGCATCCTCATCAACCAGCACGAGTCGCCGTTCTACTCGGCCCACCAGAAGTCCGTGCGCGACGCCCACCGCCACATCGCGGTGGAGTTTCCGCTCGCAACGGTGTACCAGTGCCATATTCCGAGCTATCCCTCTGGCCACTGGCTCTTCGGCTTCGCCTCCAAGAAGTACCATCCCATCGGCGACCTCGACGAGGAGCGCTGGAACAGGCTCCGCATCAGGACGCGCTACTACAATACCGCTCTCCACCGCGGGGCGTTCGCCCTGCCGAACTACGTGCTCGACATTCTCAAGGAGGAGGAGCTGCAGAAATGAACGCCCGTCCGAACCAGTTCATCGGGTGCGACCGGCCGTTTGCGGAGGCTCGGGTCGTCCTGTTCGGCGCACCGTACGATTCGACGACGTCGTTCCGCCCCGGCACGCGCTTCGGACCTTCCGCGATGCGCTCGGAGAGCTTCGGCATCGAGACGTATTCGATGCTCCAGGACCGCGACATCGCCGAGGACGCCGCCGTCTTCGATTCTGGCGACCTGGAGCTTCCGTTCGGCGCGCCCGACCGCGCGCTCGAAATGATAGAGGCGCGCGAGTCCGAAATCCTCGGCGCAGGCAAGATCCCGTTTCTGCTCGGCGGCGAACACCTTGTCACGCTCGGCGCCATGCGGGCGGCCGTGAAGCGTCATCCAGATCTGCGCATCGTCCACTTCGACGCGCACGCCGATCTGCGCGAGGACTACCTCGGCGTGGAGCTTTCGCACGCCTGCGTTCTCCGCCGCTGCCACGACCTCCTCGGCGACGGGCGCATCTTCCAGTTCGGCATCCGTTCCGGGACGCGCGACGAGCGCAGCTTCATGCTTGGCGGCCACGTCACGACGGAGCTCTTCTCGGACGCGACGCTGCCCGAAGTCGTCGAGAAGATCGGCAGAGATGCGCCCGTCTACCTCACGGTCGACATGGACGTCCTCGACCCCGCGGAATTCCCGGGCACGGGGACGCCGGAGGCTGGCGGGCTTTCGTTCACGCGCCTCGTCGACGATGTGCGCCTGATCTGCGGGAAACTCAACATTGTCGCGCTCGACAACGTGGAACTTTCGCCCGCGCTCGATCCGACTGGACGCTCCACGGCGCTCGCATGCAAATTCCTGCGCGAGGAGCTGCTGTCCGTATGTAATCGGTGATTTGGAAAGGAGAAATGAAATGGCAAAGAAAGTGATGCTCATCGGTGCCGGCGGCGTTGCCGGCGTGGCGGCCGCGAAGATGGCCCAGAACCCCGACGTATTCGGCGAGCTCTTGATCGCCTCGCGCACGAAAGCCCGCTGCGACGCAATCAAGGCGGACGTCGAGAAGCGCCCGTGGTTTGCCGCGAAGGGCGTGACGACGAAGATCTCCACCGCGCAGATCGACGCGATGGACGTGCCGCGCCTAACCGCGCTCATCAAGGAATTCAAGCCGGACCTCGTGATGAACATCGCGCTTCCGTATCAGGACCTTGCGATCATGGACGCGTGTCTCGCCGCGGGCGTCAGCTACCTCGACACCGCCAACTACGAGCCGCCTGAAGAGGCGCACTTCGAGTACTCGTGGCAGTGGGCGTACCGCGAGATGTTCGAGAAGGCTGGGCTTACCGCAATCCTCGGCTGCGGCTTCGACCCCGGCGTCACCCAGGTGTTCTCCGCCTACGCGCAGAAGCACTACTTCGACGAGATCCACACGCTCGACATCCTCGACTGCAACGGCGGCGACCACGGCTATCCCTTCGCCACCAACTTCAACCCCGAGATCAACATCCGCGAGGTCTCCGCGAAGGGGTCGTATTGGGTCGCAAACCGCGAGCCCGAACTGCCGCCCGACGTCGACGAGTTCGACGAACACGGCGTCAAGGTCGAGTACAAGAAGGCGTTCGACAAGGGCTGGTGGGTCGAGACCGCGCCGATGGCGATCAAGCGCGAGTACGTGTTCGACGAGGTCGGCAAGAAGGACATGTACCTTCTTCACCACGAGGAGCTGGAGTCCCTGGGCTGCAACTTGAAGGGCATCAGCCGCATCCGCTTCTTCATGACCTTCGGCCAGAGCTACCTGACGCACTTGAAGTGCCTCGAGAACGTCGGCATGACGCGTATCGACCCGGTCGACTTCAAGGGACAGAAGATCGTCCCAATCGAGTTTTTAAAGGCGCTTCTCCCCGATCCTGCCACGCTTGGCCCGCGCACGAAGGGCAAGACAAACATCGGCTGCATCTTCGAAGGCGTGAAGGACGGAAAACCCGTGAGCTACTACGTTTACAACGTCTGCGACCACCAGGAGTGCTACGCCGAAGTCGGCTCGCAGGCGATCAGCTACACGACGGGCGTCCCGGCGATGATCGGCGCGAAGATGTTCCTTGAAGGCAAGTGGACCGAGAATGGCGTCCACACCTGCGAGGAGTTCAACCCCGATCCGTTCATGGAAGAGCTGAACCGGCAGGGCCTTCCGTGGAAGGAGAATTTCAATCCCGTGAAAGTCCCTTGAGTGAAGGCGCAGTACAGGATAGATCTCGATAAACTCGCCAGGACGGCGGCCGTGGCGAAGGCGAACGCCGACCGGCTCGGTGTCCGCCTTCTGATGGCGCTCAAGGGCTTTCCTCTTCCCGCAGCGTTCCCGACGCTGGCACCGTATGTGGAGGGCGTGACCGCGTCAGGGCTTTTCGAGGCTCGGCTCGGGAAGCTGATGGGCAGGGAGGTCCATGTCCATGCGCCGGCGTACGCCGCCGACGAGATAGACGACCTTTGCGGGACTTGTACGCACATCGTCTTCAATTCGCTCTCCCAGCTCCGCAGGTTCGGCCCCGAGGCGAAGGCGAGGGGTTTGAGCGTCGGGCTGAGGCTCAATCCCGGCTTCTCCTCCGCCGACTGCCTCAAGTACGATCCGTGCTGCCCCGACTCGCGTTTCGGCGTGATGGCCGATGAGATCGAGGGGGATCTCGGGCTCGTTGACGGACTTCACGTCCATGCGCTCTGCGAGGGATATGCGGACGACTTCGCCGGGATGGTGGAGAGGCTCATCTCGCTGCTCGGAGGATCTGTTTTCCGGGAGCTGCTTCCGCGGCTGAAGTGGATCAACCTCGGCGGCGGCGAGGTGATTTGCGATTCCGCGTTCGCGACGCCGCGCGCGGTCGCCGCCGTCGCGGCGCTCAAGGCGCTCGGCAGGTTCGAGGTGATGATCGAGCCGAGCGAATACATGGTCAGGTATTCCGGCTCGCTCGTCGCGCACGTGCTGGATGTGATTCGGCGCAAAGAGAAAGATATCGCGGTACTTGACGTTTCCGCTTCGTGCCACGCGACGGATCTGCTGCTTTTCGACATGCGCGCCGATATCGTCTCCCCCGCGCAGTCGGATGGTGGGCGCAGAACCGTCCTCGGGTGCGTGTCGTGCCTGGCGGGCGACGTGATCGGCGAATACCGCTTCGCGAAGCCGCTCGAGACCGGCGACACCGTCGTCATCGGCGGGCTAGGCTGCTATTCTTTCGCGCAGCAGAGCTGGTTCAACGGCATCCGCCGCCCGGATGTGGTGCTGGTGTCGAAGGCCGGAGGCGAGAGAGTCGTCCTTTCGTGGGACTGGAGTGACTATCTGCGCGAATTCCAATAAAAGGGTCGGACCCTTCTGTATATGTTTTACTGTATATGCTTGGAGGGATGTGACTGGACTCCGCAGATTGCGCGGGGGCTTGGATTTCGTCCGCACCGTAATCTCATCGCGGCGGATATGGTATAATACGCGACGTGAGACCGAGCAACATTCCGTGTGCTGATGCATTGTTCTCCGTTTCCGCCGCGCCGGCGGAGGCAGAGCATGACATGAACACGGCATATACAGTAAAACATATACAGAAGAGTCTGGCCCTTTTGCCCACAAGAGACGGCCAGCCGTCCCGTCCGGGACGCAAGTACAAGGTCGTCATCGCCTACGACGGCACCGGCTTCTCGGGCTGGCAGTTCCAGGAGAACGCCGTCGGCGTGCAGCAGGTGGTGGAGGAGGCGCTGGAGTGGATCGAGCGCGCGCCGGTCAGGGTCTACGGCTCCTCGCGCACCGACGCCGGCGTGCACGCCCGCGGCTTCGTGGCCCACTTCGAGCTCACCAAGCCGGTGCCGCCGAAGAACCTCGTGCGCGCGCTCAATTCGCGCCTGCCGGAGTCGGTCAGGGTGCTGAAGGCGTCCTACGCCAAGCCGGACTTCGACGCGCGCCTCTCGGCGAAGGGCAAGGAATACCGCTACCAGCTCTACCAGGCGGACATCCTGCCGCCGCACCTGGCGCCGTACTGGACCTTCTGCCACCGGCCGCTCAACCTCGAGGCGATGCGCAAGGCGGCCGGCTATTTCGTCGGTCGTCACGACTTCCTCTCCTTCGCCGCGAACCCCAACCGCGAGCTGGAGACTACCGTGCGAACCGTCTTCTCCTTCGAGGTGCGCAGGAGCGGCCACCGCTACGTCTTCGTCGTGCGCGGCGACGGCTTCCTCTACAAGCAGGTGCGCTCGATGGTCGGCTTCCTAATCTCCGTCGGCAAGGGCAACGAGCGCCCTGCGGCGGTGAAGGAGCTCCTCGCCGAGCATCCGCCGCGCACCGCCCGCGTTGAGACCGCGCCTTCGCGCGGACTCTTCCTCTGGAAGGTCTTCTACGGAAGGGTGCCGAAGTGAGCGCCGCGCGCGTCCTCTTCTGCGGCGTCGGCTTCGGGCACGGCGGACTCGCCAGCTCGTTCCCGCCGGTCGCCGCCGCGCTGGAGCGCCGCGGCTTCGAGGTCAAGGTGCTCGTGCCCCACGCCGCCGACCGCGGCGCGCTCGACCTGCCGCCCGGCTACGAGACCGGTCCCGCCTTCCGCTGGCGCGTGCGCTCGATCTGGGCGGGACGCCTCCTGCGGCTTTTCCACCTCGCCACCTTCGGACGCCTCCGCTTCCTCTTCGCGCGCCGGGTCCCACACGACGTCTTCGTCGTCTACGGCGCGAGCTGCTGCATGGAGTGGTGCGGATATTCGTCGAAGCCGACCTGGGCGTTTCTACACTCCGAGCCGGAAATCGGGCTTTCGGGTCCGCTGCGTCCGGCGATCGTCCGCGACCTGCGCCGGTCCGCCGCGCGCGCGCAACGCGTCTTTGCGGTCTCGAACGCCGTCCACGACGCCTGGCTGAAGCTCGGGATCGACAGCGAGGTCCTGCGTCTGCCGCGCGCCTGCAAGCCGCCGAGCGCCGCCGTCGCGCGCGATCCGCGGCGCTGCGTCTACGTTGGCCGCCTTTCGTGGGAGAAGGGGGTGGACCGTCTTCTCGACGCAATCGCGAAGGTGCCGGAGCTTTCGCTCGATGTCGTCGGCGACGGACCCCTCCGCGGCGATCTCGAGCGCCGCGCCGCCGCGCTGGGACTGTCCGGCAGGGTGCGCTTCCTGGGCTGGATGGACGACACCACGCCGGTCCTTGCCGCCGCTGCCCTGGCGGTGAGTCCGTCGCGGCTGGAAGGCCTTGGGCTTGCGGTCATGGAGGCGCTGGAGTCAGGGGTTCCCGTCATTGCCACCGACATCCCCGGCAGCCGCGAGGCGCTTGCCGGCGGCAGGTACGGGCGGCTCGTCCCTGATTCCGTGGACGGCCTCGCCGCCGCGCTCGCTGAATTCGTCCGCGATCCGCGCTCGTGCGACCCCGCCGTCGGCTTCGAGACTGTGCGTGCGGAGCTGTCCGCCATGTCGGCGGAGTCGGAGCGCCGGCTCGCGGAGATTGCCCTTGCGTTCCTGCGTTCTTAGCGGAAAACAATGGAGCTGCAATGCTGAATATCGCCGTCTTCGCCGCTCCAGTTCTTCGTGACCAAAACGGCTTCAATGTCTTCGGACTGAATTTTTGGTATAATACCAACATCAAAAACAAACATTAACGAAGGAGAAACACAATGGAACTCAAGGGATCGAAGACGGAAGCGAACCTAATGGCGGCGTTTGCCGGCGAATCGCAGGCTCGCAACAAGTACGACTACTACGCCTCGCGCGCGAAGAAGGACGGCTACGAGCAGATCGCGGCCATCTTCCAGGAGACGGCGCTCAACGAGAAAGAGCACGCCAAGATGTGGTTCAAGCTCTTCGCTGGCATCGGCGAGACGAAGGAGAACCTCCTTGCAGCCGCCGCGGGCGAGCACGAGGAGTGGACCGAGATGTACCGGCGCTTCGCCGAGGAGGCCGAGGCCGAGGGCTTCAAGGAGATCGCCGAGAAGTTCCGCAAGGTCGCCGAGGTCGAGGCGCATCACGAGGAACGCTACCGCAAGCTTGTCGCCAACATCGAGTCCGGCGAAGTGTGGGTCCGCGTCGGCAAGAACAGGTGGCAGTGCCGCAACTGCGGCGCGATCATCGAGTCCGAGCGCGCGCCGGAGAAGTGCCCCGTCTGCGACCACCCGAAGGCCTACTTCCAGCTCGAGCAGAACAACTTCTGATCCATAGGGTCGCCGGACGCAGCCACGCTCACGTATTCAAACGTGGGCGTGGCGTTCACGGGATTCGTCGTGCGATGACATCATGAAGATCGAGGAACTCATAGACCGAGGGGACGAGACGGGACAGCGCATCCGCGAGACGCTGAACGTCCTTCTTGAGTCGCCGTACTTCTATAAGACGGACGACGAACGGCTTTTTCTCGTCTTGACGCGCTACAAGCGCGCGTTCGAGGCGTTCTTCGACAAGTTTTTCGGATGGACGCTCGTGATGGATTCGAAATGTGCGCGCCTCTACAAACCGAAATGGTTCAACGAGAAGATCACGCAGCCGAACCGCGACATGTTCGGCTTCACGAAGCGCGACGAGTGCATGGCGTTTCTAATCCTCATCGAGTTCTTCGAGCGCGAATGCCGGGAGCAGGGCGTGACGGCCGATGACCGCGAAAACCTGCGCTTCCGTTTCGGCGACTGGCTCGAATACGCAGCGACGCGCTTCCGAGCGCTGATGTCCGGCAAGGAGGAGAACTACACCGACGAGCGCGTGCGGCAGATACTGCGCGACATCATGCCCGACCTGGTACGGTACCGCTTTTTGCAAAAAGTGAGACCTTCGGCGGACGACAGCGTGAGCGAGTCAGAAACGATCTTCGAGTGCCTCCCCGCCCTCTGGCACTACCAGGCCGCGCAGCTCAACCAGCCCGTCGACAATGAGGAGGTCGCGGAATGAAGCAGCGTGAATCATACAGGATAACCGCCGTGAGGGTTGTGGAGTTCCACAACCTCGGGACGACGACGATTGAGATTCCCGAGGGCGGGCATCTGTTCCTTCTGGGCGACAACGGCTCGGGAAAGACGACCATCCTCGACGCAATACACCTCGTGCTGACCGCCGGACGCGAAATGGAGTTCAACTCCGCCGCGCGCGTGGCGGGCGCGAAGGATTCCGGTGGACGCACCATCCAGGGAATCGTGCTTCGCTACAACGCCGTCACCGGACGCCCCATGCGCGAGACGGGAATCACATACGCGGCGGTCGAGTTGAAGTCTGATGCCGGACGTGTCGTCTCGCTTGCCATCGGACTTTCCGCGGACGGAATGGACGTTGCCTATGAACGCTGGGGCGGCATCGCGTCCGTTCCCGTCTCGGATCTTCCGCTCGCCGTAGAGGAAGAAGGCCGCCTCCGCGCCGCGACGCAGTCCGAATTCAAGCGCTCCGTTGCCATGCTCACCGGCGGCAAGTACTACGGGCACATCAACGACTACGCGGACGCGGTCGGCGCGCGGCTCTTCGGCGGCGAGGCGAAATACGCCGACGTCTGCAAGCTTCTCCGGACCGCCAAGGCCTACCGCGAAATCGCCGCGCGCGCGGCGAACTACGACGATCTTTTCCGCAGGCTTCTCGAGGATCCGAGCCGCGATACGTTTGAGCCGCTGCTGAAAGGACTCCGCGAGCTTGAGGAGAGCAAGGGACGTCTCGAGCAGATTGACGAGCGCGCGACCTACCTGAACGAACTGCGCCGCGAATCGGAGCGGCTGGCGACGCTGCGTCTCAAGACCGATCTCGTTGCATGGTCCGAAGCCGAGGCGAAGCGTATTTCCGCGGTACGCGAAGGCGAGGCGCTTGCGGAATCAGAGCAGGCGGGACAGCGGGAGCTGTCCGCGCTTGAAGGCGAATGGGCGGCGCTGAAGGATGATGCTGCCCGTGCGCGCGAGCGGCTTTCCGATCTGCGAGCGAAGGACAAAACCGGCCTCGTCGGACAGGAAAAGGCCGCCGCGCAGCGACTTTCCGAAGCGGAGAGAAAATCGGCCGATGCGGAGCGTGTGCTTGCAGAAGACCGCCGCGCCGCAGGTGCCGCGGAGAAAGCTGCGAAGGGCGCGTCAGAACATCGCGCGGCGGTATTGCGGAAGCACGCGGATGCATTGTCCGCAGCCGGCAAGGCGGCGAATGTTCCGGCAGGCGAAGTAGTCGATGCATTGTATGGAGCAGACGCGCAGGACCTGACCGGGTTGTTTGCGGAAGCGCGTGCCAGGGCCATGGCAGAGATCAATGTACGCACCGACGCAGCGTTTCAGGCGCGGTCCGAACTGGAGAGCGCGCACCGCGAAACCGAGGCGCGCCGCAGTGAACTTGATGCGATCCGCGAGCGCGGCGAGAATCTTCCGGATGTGCCGGGTTTCGATGAGGCGCGCACGGAGATTCGCGCAAAGATGCTGAATGCGCGTCCAATGTATGAGCTCATTGAGCCAGCGAGCGGATGCGATGCGCGTCATCTCGCGCTCCTCGAGCGGCTTGCCGGCGACGAGTTTCTCGCAACGTGGGTCGTGCGTCCCGACGAAGCCGACCAAGTGCGGCGGATTGCGTGGAAGAGTGCGGACGGCAGTGGAACGCCGTCCCTACCGAATGCGGTGCGCGGTAGGGTCGCCGTTCCACCGGCGACCGTTGCCGTGCGCGGCGGATCGGATGACGTGTCCGTCAACGACCTTGCGCCGTGGCTCGGGACGCAGGTGTCGTTCGAGGAGTCCGACGTTGAAGCCGTCGCGCTGCTGGCGCGGCACCTTGCGGCGAAGGGCGGTCCAGCGGGCGGAGATTTCCTTTCGCTGAAGACGTGGCTCTTCCGCGGGCGCGAGTGGCTTCTGCCCGATGCCAAGCCGCGCCTCATCGGCGCGAAGGCGCGCGCTGCCGAGCAGGCGCGCCTGGAAAAGGCGGCCGAAGCGCGTCTTGCGGAGGCGGAACGGACCGAAAAGGCGGCGGCGAAGGAAAGCGCCGCATGCGATCAGGCGCGTTTGAGTATGCAGACGTTTGTCGAGCGCCTCGAAGCGGCGCGGGACGATACCGCGCGCGAAGCGGCGTCCGTCGCCTCGGCAAACGCGGAGTTGCGCCGCGTGGACGAGCGCGCCTCGCTCTCGGCGGCGCGCGCGGAGGAGTGCCGCCGAGCGGCGTCGGCATGTCGCGAGGAGCTTGAGGACGTGCGCGTCAGGATGCGTGCCGAAGGGATCGACGGATCGCTTGAAAAGCGCATTGCGTCCGCTGAAAAGACCTTGCAGGCGAAAGAGCGCGCGGCGGATGCGGCGCGGGAGCGGATCGGCGGCGTGCGCGGCCGGCTCGAAGGCCTCGCGAAGGCGCGGGCGGCGCGCGAAGCCGAGGCGGCGGAGTCCGCCGCGCGCGCGGCTGCGTCGCTGGCGCGTTTTTCCGCACTCGTTCCGGAAGGGAAGGATGCCGCGCAGTTTGCGGCGGCGGAGTTCCCGCAGATTGCCGAAGTGGGAGCGGATTTCGCCGCGCTCCGCGAAGGGCTCGCGAAGGATTCCGGCGCTGCGGAGGCGAAGATCGAGCAGCGCATCCGCGACCAGAAGGGCGAGTCGTATGCGTTTTCGTTCGACCGCGCGTCGATCCGCATCGTCGACCGGCGCGGCGTGTCGCTTGCGGAGGTGCTTGCGGACGAAACGCGGCGCCTGGACGAGCTTAAGGGCGTTCTCGACAAGAAGAGCCGCGAGGTGTTCGAGCAGATATTCATGGGTGAGGTCATGCGCAGGCTCTACCTCGACCTGATGCGGATCACCGACCTGACGGGACGCATCCAGCGTCAGCTCGCCGGACGAAAATTCGGATCGAACCGCTATGCGTTTTCGCTCTCGCCGATTCCGGAATACGAGGGATTCGTCCGTCTTGTCCGCAAGGGCTACGCGCTCGACTCCGGCGGAGACAAGGACGAGCTTCGGGACTATCTCGAGCAGCACAGGGACGAAATCCTGAACGCAGACATCGACACGGTTCCTGATATCTTCGACTACCGCAAGTGGTTCCGCTTCGAGCTCAAGGTCGTGACGGAGAACGAGGAGGGACGCGTCATCGACCGCAAGGTGAAGAGCATGGGGTCCGGCGGCGAGCAGGCGGTGCCGAACTACCTCTTGATACTCACCGTTGCGGAATTCCTGTTCCACGGCGGCGACGGAGTGGAGCCTCCCAAGATGGCGCTCCTCCTCTTCGACGAGGCGTTCTACGGAATCGACGCGGCGCGGCGCGATCAGCTTCTCGCCTTCGCGGACGCGCTCGGGCTCCAGCTCTTCGTTTCGTCGCCTGACCAGGACGGAGTGAAGCGAGAGATAAAACACTCCGTCTCGCTTATCGTCGTAAAGGACGAAAACCTCGACGTGCACCTGACGCCTGTCGTCTGGCGCAACGTCGCCTCGCAAGGCGATTTGCTGTCCGCCGCCGCGCCAGAAGTCGGCATGACGGTCAAGGAGGAGACGAAATGAGCGACAACAGGCCATTGAACAAGACGGCAATCGCCGAGGCGGTTGAGAAGGCACCGCCGGTGGCGGATGTGCTGAGGAAGCTTGCTGGCAAGGTGGTGCGCGGAGTCGCGCTTCCTGGCTCCTTCACGGCGAAGGGGATCGACTACGAAGCGCAGCGCGAGCTGGAGCGCCTGTTCGGCACGCTCGGGCAGCGCCAGCCGAATGGTTCGTTCCGCATTCAACTGCATGAGTTTCTTCGCGATCCAGCGAAATGGTGCGAGGCGGTGGAGTATTTCGGGCTCGGGAAGGGAAAGGACGACGAAGGCGATGCCGAGGATGTCTTCGCACGGCTCAAACTGCTTGAACCAGATCTTTCGCAATTCATCGACAAGCTGTCCGCAAACGAGGAGGTGAGGCGGTTCCTGGTGACGGCGGAGAACCGGAAGGACTGGATGCATCTCTTTCGCTCCTTTGTCGAGAGATTCGACGGCCCTGAGTGCGGACTCGTTACGACGCTTTCCCAGCTTGGTTCTGACTGGTTCGGCGACAGCAAGAAGCTGAGGAGCGGCGGACTGCGCCGCCAGTTGGCCATAATCGCCGCAACGCTGGCCGATTCGCCTCTGGACGACGAAAGACGCGCGCTTGAAGGGGTTCTGGTCGTTGACAACCCCTACACGAGCAGCGTCACGTTCTCTGCGCCTGTGCATCTGGTCTTGAAGGACGGAGAGGTGCTTGACTATCCGTGTCGCTACTACGTCAACAGAATGGCGACGCAGCTTCCGCTTGAGACGGTACTTGAGCTTGCGGAGGTGAAATGGGCAGGGAAGATTCGTGCCGTGACGACAAGCGAAAACGCCGCGCCCTTTGCCAACATGGTGCGGAAAGGAGACGCCTGTGTCTATACAGGTGGCTATCCATGCCTGGCGGTGAAGATGTTCCTCCATAAGCTCGGTGCGACAGGGTCGGAATGCATCCATGAAGGAGACGCAGACCTAGACGGATTCAGAATCGCGTCTGAGGTCGGAAAGTGCATTCCGCTCAAGCGTGCCGTCGCGTCCGATGTTCTTGCGTGTGCTATGCCGGATGCAGGACGAGAACTAACGGCGGATCAGACAAGACGAGCCTGGTCGTTTCTCTCAAGTCCGCAATGGAAGGACTTCCGGTTCTCTGACGATGTGAGGCGAATAGTGTCTCGCGGCCGCTGGATCGAGCAGGAGTTGTTTGGCGCGATTTTTCGCAGGGCCAAGAAGGAGGCTGCGCGGTGAAACGGCGCATCGAGAGCCCAGAGGCGGATTTGTTCGCCCAAGCTGGAGGTGGCGGGGCGCCGCCACTGCCGATCTCCTCGCCGTTCGTCGATACGACGCGTGAGATGCTCACCGGACGCGCCACGACGCTCGGCAACATGCTCGCGAGCGAACGCGCGGCCGAGTATGTCGCGATCCTGCGGGCGCTCGCGGAGTTCCGCGCCGAACACGAGCCTGAGCCGCTTCACGAGGACGTGGAGCGGAAGGTGTGCGGCGAAGAAGCGGATGCGTTTGCGTCCGCGGCGTTCAAGAGCGATCTCCGCCAGCTCAAGGAATGGAACCTCGTAGCGGAGCGCATCGAGAAGGAGCGGTTGCGCGGCTATCGCGACAACCGGCGCGCCAAGTTCCGCTATAGGATGTGCGACGACGCGGCGGCCTTCGTGGAATGGCTGGCCGACCGCCATGCGCGCGACCTCATCCCGGGGGCGGGCGACGAAACGGGCAATCTCCTCGACATGCAGCGCTCCATACTTTCCGAGCTGCGGCGCATGCTCCATCGCGTGGATGCGGCAAAAGTCTCCTACGAAACCGCCGGCGACGTGCTGTTCCGCATCGATCAGGTGTCGCGCTACGTCGACGCGACGGCGAAGACCCTGCAGGAGCTAAACCTGCGGCTTCTGAGCTTCGGCATCGCCGAGTTTTCCGCGGACGAGGCCAAGCCCATCGTCGACGAGCTCGCGGTTTTCCTCGAGCGCTTCGGCAGGCGATTCGGAACGCTGCGCGAAGACATTTTGCGCGACGTCGAGGAGATGCGGCGCGACTGTCATGCGAAGAGATGGAAGGCATGCGCCGATACGCTCGCGGCGGAGACCTCGCGTTTCCGGCATATAGCGTCTGTGAAGATTCCGGACGCTGCGCGCATCCTTGCGGACGCCTCGCTCTTCTACGGCGCGGGCGGAACGCTCGTTTCGCTCATGTCGCGCATCGGCGACTCGGCGCGGAAGGTCTGGGGCAAGTTGAACGCGAAGCTGCGCGAGCTGGAGCGGCGCAACCACCGCATCGAGGATGTCGGCGCGCGTCTTGCGGAACTTGCGCGGCTCGGCGAGGATGAAGTTCCGCACGCCTGGATGCAGCGGCTCCTGGAGCCGGCGGCGATGTGCGGCGACGCGCAGGTGCGTCCGGGCGGAGAGAAGTCCGTTGCGCCACTCCCGAAGAAGTCGTCGCAGGTGAAGACGCGAAAGATCGTCTCCTGGATCACGCCGCGCAGGGTCGGGGAGCGTCCGGACGTCGCGTCCATCGCCGAGGAGCGCGCGAAGCGGCTCAGGGAGTGGATGTCTGCACGCGGGGTATATCCGACGGACGATGCGCTGTCGCTTTCCGGCGGAGCTTATTCCGAGTTCGGGGATTTCGCCAACCTTATGAAGGTCATCGAGCATGTCTGGCTGGGCGGCGGCGAGAAGGCGCGGAAGCTTTTGGGCCTTCGCGGCACACCGACAGGCGTGGATGCCAGGGTTGAAATCGACGGTGCAGCGTTGGCGTTTGAGGACATAACACTTGAGCTAATAAATGGATACGATACTCTGCCCGGACATTCATGCAGTCCGTCGGTCTCGTCAACGACCACGCCCGCTTCTGCTTCCGCTACAAGGAACTCAAAAGGGTGAAGTGAATCATGGGTAAACGGTTGACAGGGTTTGACTATTCGCGACCGCTGTTCTACATGGTAACGATCAAGTGCCATGAAGGGCGGCAGGCGCTGTCGGAGGTCGTCGCGCCCGGCAGATGCCAGATG
The DNA here is from genome assembly GCA_902764415.1 of uncultured bacterium. GTDB lineage: Bacteria > Verrucomicrobiota > Kiritimatiellia > RFP12 > UBA1067 > UBA1067. The sequence goes on from CACWVU010000001.1 coordinate 26,107, forward strand.
AACGCGGTCACCCGCGCGATGGTGAACTGCATTCGCAACTTTCATCTCGGCTGTAAGGCGATTGCGCCGATTGAGTGCTTTTCGATCATGCCCGATCATGTCCATTTGCTGATTAGGATAGTGGAGCAGGTAGGAGCAAGACTCTCAGGAGGGGACGCGATGGCGCGTTTAGACGGGGACGCCGGGGTTAAGAGTTTTGCTCCTTTCATCCCGCTTCGGCTTGAGGCGATTGTGGGCATGCTCATGCAGGCGCTGGAGGGGCGATATGCCGAGGTGACAGGTCGCAGGGAGGAAGTTTTCGAGGCGAGCTGGCACGACTGGATCGTGATGGCCGAGGGGCAACTCTCCGCCTTTACGCGGTATATTCGCGAAAATCCGCGCCGGGCGTGGCTGAGGCGAGAGAACCGCCGCTTTTTCACGCAGGTGAGGCGAGTTTCATTTGCCGGGCGCGAGTGGTTCGCCTACGGTAATGCGGCGCTTCTGGAACTGCCCGTGATCGAGCCGTTCAGATGCTCTCGCAAATGGACCGAGGACGGCGACGAGTGGCGCGAGGCCGTCGGCAGGGCCGCGCGCATCGGCCCCGGCGGGGCGGGCGCGGGAACATTCATGAGCCCTTGTGAAAAGCTCTGCGGCAACCAAATATTCAAGGCGGGCGGTGCGCTGATCGTGCTTTCTCCCGAGGGCTTTGGCCCGAGATGGCACCCGACGCGCAACAAGGAGGCGCTCTGTGCGAAAGGGCGCATGCTATTTCTCTCGCTATGGGAGCCGCAGGCCGCGAGGCCCGACAACGCCACGCTCTACAGGCGCTGCCACGAGATGGGCGACGCGATTTTAGGGGCAAAACGCTTAGATAGGAGCAAGACTCTTACGAGTGTATCTTCTAAGAGTTTTGCTCTTAAAGGGGTTGATGATGAATAGCGATAGCGACAAATCCGAACTTCGGCGGGAGATGAAGGCGCGGCGGAAGGCGCTCGCGGCGGACGCGAAGGCCGCGGCGGATGCCGTCGTCTGCGAAAAGCTCAAGGCCAGGAGCGACATCTACGTGATGGTCGATCCGCTTGACTTCGGTGGTGCATTGGCCGTCTATCTCGCCTCGCCCGACGAAATTAACATCGATCCCTACATCGAGTATGTGCTTCACATGGACGTCGAGGTTGTCGCGCCGCGCTGGAACGGCGAGACTTACGAGCTCGCAAAGCTGAAGGGACTGGACGAGAAGAACCTGCGGCGCGGCCCGATGGGGATTCGCGAACCCGCCGACGCCGACATAGTGGAGCCGAAGAACGTCTATGCATGGATCATTCCAGGTCTTGCGTTCACGCGCGGCGGCAAGCGCCTTGGCTATGGCGGAGGATGGTACGACCGATTTCTCGCATCCGCGCCGAAAGGCGCAATCAAGATTGGCGTTGGCCATTCGTTCCAGATTGTCGATGACCTTCCAAGTGAACCGCACGACATCCAGCTTACCGACGTTGTTGACGGCTCTCTCGAAGACGATGCGCTTGAATTCAAGGAGATGGACGACGGTTTTCTGGCAAAGATCAAGATAAAGGACAGGGCGCAACGGTTTAAGGCGGTCGGTGTGTGTCTGTTGAGGACTCTTCTCTCGCCTGTCATCGGATTTGCCGTGTTCAGTTTGCTGTATGCGCTTGCGAAGTCGGGGCTGTATGTGCCGACGCGGCTAGTTCTGTTCATCGTGCTGCTTGGTGTTCTCGCGAGTTTCGTATTCCCGGTTGCCGTGCTGATAAAGGCAATCGCCGCATGTGTGGAATGCGCGGCGGAGATACGCTTCGCGAATGGCGAGGGCGTGTGCCGCCGCTGGCTCTTTGGCCGGCTGCCGCTTCCTACGCGGCGGTTCACGCTGTCGCCATGGTCGCGGACGACTGGCGGAACGTGCGACTCTGCGTTGAAGGCATACGACTTTGACACCGTTAAGATATGGCCGGACGGCGAGTATGTCCAACCCTGCCGACCACTGGTCAGGACATACGCCCACACGGCATTGATGCTGGCGATTCAGATCAATCGCGCGAACAAATATGACGACGCGTCATACATTGCCGCACGCAAGACCCGTCTCGCCAATCTGCCGCGCGGGATGAAAATCTGCCCGACCGAGGACGGACTGGGACGGATAGCCGTTATTCGCCCGCGTTCGCCGAATATATCACTCGAGGGCGTTGCGTGTGCTCTTATCGTGCTTATGCTGGCAACGTTCCTGATTTATATCCCTTGTGTAGGATGGGCATTGTTCGGCGTTGTGGCGTTGGCTGTTTTCGCAATATGTCTTTACGGAATGCTTAGGGGGCTTTTCGGTTGCGTCAGATGTGAAATTAGAAGCGGACGGATGGACTGTGTATCGGGGCTGTGGCCTTTTGTGCGGGAATGCAGAGTCTCGCTTGAAGGCAAGAGTCCGTCGCCATGCAGTGAACCTGATTGGCTGTATAACCTGTTTGCAGAGGCTGGCTGCTATCCGTTCTCGTGGCTGCCGCCGAAATACAGACTGCCGTTGCGGCTCTTCGTGGAAGAAGTGCTTGCGATAGATGCTTCAGATGATAAGGTTCGGGGGGATGTTTTTAGCCACAAAGTTCAGGAGGGACAGGAGAATTTAGCCACAAAGGGCAGGAGGGACATGAGATGAGAAGCAGGAGAGGAAAAACGGCATGACAGAAGAAGAGGTTAATGCGAAATGCGTGGATGGCATTGTGATTGAGTTGAAGGCCGTGTCCACGCTCTTGAATGTGCACATAGCGCAAACGATCAACTACTTGGTCGCCATGAAAATCGATTATGGTATGTTGATTAATTTTGGTTCACACAAGTACGAGACGAGAAAGCTTGCTCGCCCCCACACTCCTGCATCTCCTGTCCTTTGTGGCTAAAAAACCTTGGAATCAAAAGACGGAGTTTTATGGTATAATTATCTCAAAAGCGACTTAAATCACGACAATGAAAACGACAGACCTCACTGAAAAGACGCTCGCGACGGAGCGGAAGTATACCGGCAAGATCATCAGCGTCGACCTGCTCGACATCGAGCTGCCCGACGGACGAAAGGCGAAGCGCGAGGTTATACGCCACGGCAACGCCGTCGCGATACTCGCACGCAGACCGGACGGAAAGTTCGTGTTCGTGAAGCAGTACCGCAAGGCCGCGGAAGAGGCGCTCATCGAAGTCATCGCGGGCGGGCTCGAGCCGAGCGAGGACCCGGTCGAAGGCGCGAAGCGCGAGACCGCCGAGGAGACGGGCTACGAGGTGACGAGCATAAAGTTCCTCACGACGATCATCTGCACGCCTGGATACTGCGAGGAGCGGATACACCTCTATTTTGCGGAGCTTTCAGAAACGGCGCACTCACAGGACCAGGACCCGGACGAGAACGTCTACCCCGTCGTCCTTTCGGCGGAAGAGGTCGAGGATGGCATCTGCAATGGGGCGATTTTCGATTCCAAGACGCTGTCCGCCTGGCTCTGCTGGAAGATTGCGAAGTAGAAATCAAGCCCGTCGAGAAAGGAAAATCATGAAGCCATGCGAATATGCGTTGGAGGAGAAGCGCGCATGATTCCCAATACCATTCACTGCTGCTGGCTGGGCAGCGGACCGAAGACCGCGCTGGCGGAGAAGTGCCGCGGGAGCTGGCGCAAGTTCGCGCCCGGCAGGGAGATCCGCGAATGGACTGCCGCGGACCTCGCCGCACTCGATCCGCCGCCGTTCGTGGACGAGGCGATGCGGCGGGGGAAGTGGGCGTTCGCGGCGGACTGGCTGCGCTTTGCCGCGCTCGCGGCGGAAGGGGGAGTCTACCTCGACTACGACGTCGAGCTGGTCCGTCCGCTTGTGGTCGAAGGCGAGTTCGTGGCGGGACAGTGGCTGCCTGGCGGCAAGGTTGGCATGGAGCCGGCGGTGCTCGCGCTCGAAAAGGGCAGCGCCGTCGCCGCGGCGATGCTCGAGGCGTACCGTGGCGCTTCGTTCGACGCCGTCCGCACTGTCGGCGAGCGGCTCGGCGAGGCGCTGGACGCGAAGGGGATTTCCGTCAAGGTGCTGCCGCCGGAGGTGTTCTGTCCGATCGACGTCGACGGCTCGCTGCACTCTACCGCCGCCACCCGCGGCATTCACCGCTATGCGATGAGCTGGGCGACGCCGACTCGCCGCCTTGCGCGCTGGCTGAGCTGGCACGGAATGCGCCGCGCGGTGGACGCGCTGCTCCGGCTCCGCGGCCGCATTCTGCCGCGGGAAACGATGTAGTATATGCAAGGTCGGGTGATGAAATCGATCGGCAGGGTGCTGATGGCGGTTGGCGTGGCGCTGGCGGCGGTCAGCGTGGTGCAGGGGTTCAGGAACGGGCTTGGTCTAGTCGACTTTCACTGGGAATCCGCCGCGCTCTTTCTGCGGGGGGAGAATCCGTACCGGTGGTTCTTCGACGGACGCCTTTACGATGGAGTGGTCGTCGACGCGACCCAGGCGCCGAGCACGATCGCCTTCATCCTGCCTTTCGGGCTCATGCCACACTCGCTCGCCAACACGCTCTGGGACATCTCCAACCTCCTATTCACCGCGGCGTTTCTCTTCTTTGTCCATCGGCTCTTCTTCCGCCAGGCCAGTTCACCGCGGGCATTCTTTGCCTTTGCCGTCCTATTCCTCTGCGGCGTTCCGTGGCGGGTGGGGATGGGCTGCGGCCAGCATACGATGTTCTCCCTGGCGTTCTTCGCCGCGGCGCTTTGGGCGATGGAGCGCAGGCTCCACTGGACGCTTGCCGGCGCGCTGATTTCCGCCGCGCTCTTCAAGTACACGGTCACCGCGCCGCTGGCGCTCGTGTTTGTCATCCGCCGCCAGTGGAAGGCGGTCGGCTTCGCGGCGGTGGTTCATCTGGCGCTTACCGCCGCGCTCGGCTGGTGGACGCACACTTCGCCAGTCGAGCTGGTTCTCGGTTCGATCCGCGTCGGCGCGGCGCTCAATCCGGCCGGCGGCGACGCCGATCTCGCGGGGCTGGCGCGGTGGTTTGGCGCGACGGACCTGTGGCCGTGGGCGTTCGCCGGCTACGCCGTCTTCGGCGTGGCGATGCTGGCGTTTGTGGCGCGGCGGTTCGCGCGCAGGCCGGCGGCGGCGGACGCAACAGCGCTCATGTTTGACCTCTCGGTGCTGGCGCTTCTTTCCAATGTCCTCTTCTACCACCGCTGCTACGACTTCGTTTCACTGGCGTTTCCTCTTGTGTGCTGTCTGCTGGCAAAGCCGTCGGTGTTCACGGCGCTGTGCTGGCTCGTCGTCCTCAACACCTTCTTCTTCCTCCGCCTGGACTTCGCGCTCGGCCTCGGCGTCTACGTGCCAGTCAACTTCGCCCTCCACCTCGCCGCGCTCACCCTCGCCGCGCTCACCGCGCTCACCTGCTGCCGTTCGCGTAAGGCCCCTGAGGCCTAAGCGCCTTTGTCCCCAGAGTCTGTCCCCGCGGCGTTATGGGGGACAGTCCCTGGGGAAAGTGATGAATGGCTGAAATTGAGGTGGTTGCGCGAGGGGGCGGGATTATGGTAAAATACCGGACAAATGATGAACATTCGGAAAGTTGCGTTGATGTCGGCAGTTGCCGCGGGTGGTCTTGGCTTGGCGGCGGTCGCCGGGTCTGTCCCCCAGTCGTTGGTGTCTGTCCCCCAGTCGTTGATCGCGGAGGCGGACCGCGCCGCCCGCGGCGAAGTGACCGTGGTCGCGATCCCATGGAGCTTCCAGTCCAACCGCGTCGACTGGCTCTTCAACCCCACCAAGGCGAAGGGGCCGTTCAACCCCGAGTGGACCTGGCAGCTCAACCGCATGCAGTTCTGGTCGACGCTTGCGCGGGCCTACGTCGCCACCCGCGACGAGAAGTACGCCTGCGCCTTTGCGCGCCAGCTCGAGGACTGGCTTGCCCAGACCGGCGGCGTGCCGGCTGAGAATGGCTACAACGGCGTCGGCAGCCCCTGGCGCACGATCGAGGAGGGGCTGCGCCTTATGAACAGCTGGCCGGAGGCATGGCGCGCCTTCTCCACCTCTCCGTCGTTCCCGTCGCCGCTCCGCGAGCGGTTCCGGGAGTCGATGCGCGCGCAGGCGCGGCACATCCTCGCGCACCGGTCGCGCGGGAACAACTGGCTTCTGATGGAGCTGAACGGCGTCCACTCCTGCGCAGTCCTCTTCCCGGACCTGCCCGAGTCCGCGGCCTGGCGGCGCGAGTCGGCGCGTCTCTTCGCCGAGGCGGCGAGCGAGCAGCTGCTGCCCGACGGCCTCCACTGCGAGCTTTCGCCCGACTACCACCTGGTCTTCTACGTCTGCGCGGCGCAGCTCTACCGCCGCGCGCTGGAGAGCGGCACGCTCGACGAGATTCCCCCCGCCTACAAGGAGCTGATGGTGCGCGGCGCCGAGGGTCCGCTCGCGATGACGACACCTTCGTTCGTGCAGCCGCGGTTCAACGACTGCTACACTGTTGCCGCAGAGGCGGTGCTGAAGACCGCGTCGGAGTTCTTCCCGGACCGGGCCGACTTCCGCTGGGGCGCCACGCACGGACGCGAGGGCGCGCCGCCGGCGGGCGAGACGGCGTCGCGTTTCCTGCCTTGGTCCGGGTTCGTGGTGATGCGCTCGGGCTGGGAGCCGGACGCGACGTACCTCGCGTTCGACGTCGGGCCGCTAGGCATCGGCCACTGGCACCAGGACAAGCTGTCGTTCACGCTCTGGAAGGGCGGCGAGGAGCTGGTCTTCGACGACGGCGGCGGACAGTACGAGCGCTCGGCGTACCGGGATTACGCGCTTTCTGGCTACGACCACAACACGCTGCTGGTGGACGGCCTCGCCCAGAACCGCCGCGGTCCGCGCAGGCTGGAGCGCCCGGTAGACGCAGGCTGGGAGTCGACGCCGGAGCGGGACTTCGCGCGCGGCGTCTACGACCAGGGGTTTGGTCCCCGCGAGGTCCGCCTGGCCGTGCACGAGCGTCGGATCGAGTTCCTGAAGCCGGACCGGTTCGTCGTCACCGACGTCGCGACGTCGGTTGACGGCAAGGCGCACGACTACGAGGTGCTCTTCCAGCTCGACACCACGAACACGGTCGTCTCCGCCGACGGCCGCACGCTCGTCGCTCGCTACGGCCGCGTCTGGGATCTGCGGCTGACGGTCGAGGAGGGCGGCGAAATCGCCACTGCGAGCGGGCAGCGCTCCCCGCGCCTCTCCGGCTGGTTCGTCGGCCGCAATGACCTCGTGATCCATCCCGCCACCACGGTCTCGGTTCGCGCCCTCGCCAGAACCAACCACGTCTTCCGCACCGTCCTCGAGCCAGTTAAGGCAAAGTAGTGGGGACAGACCACGGGACAGTTGAAAAGTTGAAAGGTTGAAGGGTTGAAAAGTTGAAGCAGTGGGGACAGACCCCAGGGCAGGTAGACCCCAGGGCAGGTAGAAAGGTTGAAGCAGTGGGGACAGACCCCAGGGCAGGTAAAAGGTTGGGCTTTGCCAGTTGAAAGGTTGAAAAGTTGAAAGGTTGAAAGGCCGCGGTGATGCGCAAAACCGCCGCGGCGATGCGCGAAAACGCCGCGCAGGCTCGCGTGGCCGCCGTCCAATCTGCCGCGGAAAGTGCCGCGTCGCAGTTGCAATCTGCCGCGGAAAATGAGATAATACGCACTAATGAATGTAGTGGTAAAAGAACTGCAGCTGCCATGGCATGGCGACGAGCGCGGCAAGTTGATTGCGCTGGAAGCGCTGACTGACCTTGCGCATCCGCAAAGCCTAAGACCTTCAGGCTGTGGGTATTCGGGGAATGCCACGCCGCAGTTGCAATCTGCCGCGGAAAATGAGCTTATGCATATTAGCAGGGGAGTTTGACTCGCTTGAACACAAGCGGAAATCGTTTTTCCACAAACAGTAGACATCTAACCGTGACTTGACAGTGAAAAAAGTGTTATTGCTAGGCGGTACTGGGGCGATGGGTGTCTACCTATCTGAAAGGCTTTTGCATAACTATGAGGTTTATGTAACCTCACGTAAGCGTTGTTCTTCATGTGACGACAAAGACTCGGCTGTTGTTTTTGTCAATGGCGATGCCCAAGATGATGATTTCTTGAAACATGTCATTGAGAGTGTACGCCCAGATGGAATCGTGGACTTCATGACTTATACGACAGAACATTTCAAAGGAAGGGTAGACTGGCTCCTTAAAGGCTGCGAACATTATGTCTTTCTTTCCACCTACCGCGTGTTTGCCGGACAAGTTCCATTGACTGAGCGATCTCCGCGGTTATTGGATGTTTGTACCGATGCTGAGTATCTGGCAACAGATGAATATGCCATGGCGAAGGCGAGGCAGGAAGATATACTGCGAAAGTTGGTTCTGAAGAATTGGACAATCATACGTCCAGCGATTACATTCTCTAAGGCTCGATTCCAATTTGGTTGTCTCGAGGCTTGGGAAGTGTGTTATCGATCTTTGGCCGGACTGCCTGTCATAATGCCGCGAGAAATGATGGATCGGCAGGCGACGCTCACTTGGGCAAATGATGTCGCGCAGATGATAGAAAAATTGCTATTCAACGGGAAGGCATATTCAGAAGACTTTAATGTGGCTACATCCGAGCATATGACATGGCGTGAGATTGGGAATATCTATGCCAAGGAAATAGGCATGACCGTGGAGGAGTGCTCTTTGAATGAATATATTGAGGTCATTGGATCACGCTATCAGGTGATGTATGACAGGATGTTCAATAGAATAGTCGATAATTCGAAGGTGTTGGCGACTACTGGAATGTCACAAAAGGACTTGACTCCGACAACATTGGCTTTAGAACGAGAACTTCAGTCTTTTAAAAAAGCCCCATACTATCCGGTTTTTATTGTTTCAAGGCTGGCTAGGATTGATAAGATTGTTGGAACAAGGATTCCTATGAATGGTCTTACTTTAGGGCAGAAAGAGGAGTACCTAAAGATTCGCTACCCGTTTCTGAACAACAAGGTAATGGATTTTGCAGAACGGGCCATAAGAAAAGCGATGCGTCTTGTGAAGAAAGGAGTCTAATAATGTATACCAGCGAGGAGAATTGTCAAATCTTGATTGCACTGCTCAAGGCTCATGGCGTGCGCACGGTGATAGTGAATCCAGGGACTGCGAATATGTCTTTTGTGGGGAGCATACAAAGCGATCCCTGGTTTAAGGTGTATTCTGGTGTGGATGAAAGGCATTCTGCGTACATGGCAGTAGGCATGGCTGCTGAGATGCGTGCTCCTGTTGCTCTAAGCTGCACGGGTGCAACTGCAAGTCGAAATTATCTACCGGGTTTAACAGAGGCCTACTATCGGAAATTGCCTATCCTCGCCATTACAAGCACCCAGGAATTTACACAAGTCGGGCAGCTGAACAATCAAGTTTTGGATAGGTCGCAACCGCCGAAAGACGCGGTCGTTTTAAGTGTATCGTGTCCTTTAGTGAAGGATGCACAGACTCGGCGCTACTGTGAGAGGGTGGTTAACCGCGCCATTCTTGAGTTAATGCGGCATGGGGGTGGCCCGGTCCACATTAATCTAGAGACTCGCTACCCATTAAAATTTGATGTAGAAAAACTCCCTGATGTCGCCAAGATAACGCGCCATTTCCTTGACGGCGAATGGCCTCTGTTGCCTGATAAGAAGAAGATTGTTTTGTGGATAGGCGAACATGCCCCATTTGAAAGCAGAGAAAAGAAAGCCATAGAGCAGTTCCTTAGGTCGCATCAAGCTGTTGCATTGGTGAATAAGCAGAGTTCGTACTATGAATATGGAGCCGTTTCGTCAGAGTTGTTGGCTGCCAATGGAATAAGACATGGCGAGTTGGGGGAGAGATTGAAGCCAGATCTTATCATTCATATAGGTAATATAACGGCTGGACATTTTACGAATGGATACCTTGAAAACATGGCTCCTGTGTGGCGTGTCAATCCAGATGGAGAAATCCGAGATACCCTGTTAAAGAATGAAAGAGTTTTTGAAATGGAAGAGTTCGCGTTCTTCTCCCATTATTCAGCGGACCATGTTGAGAACAAATATTTCGAAGAATGGTTTGCCGCTGATGCGAGTTTGCGCAGCCAAATTCCAGAACTGCCGTTCTCCAACTACTGGGTCGCGCAGTCGCTAAATGGGAGATTGCCAGAGGGGTCAAATCTGCATCTCGGGATTTTGAGTTCTGTTAGAGCCTGGAGTTTTGCTCCAAATACGCCGGGGATAACTTCATATTGTAATTCAGGAGGCTTTGGGATTGACGGGAATCTCTCAACATTGATAGGAGCATCACTTGCAGCGCCTCATAGACTGCACTTTGGTGTATTCGGCGATCTTTCGTTCTTTTACGACATGAATGCCTTGGGCAATCGTCATATCGGCAACAACCTTCGAATTCTTGTCATCAACAATGGCGAGGGTGTTGAATTCTCGCTTTTCTGCAATCCAGGCGCCGTTTTTGGTGACAAAACTTCTGACTTCATTGGGGCTGGTGGCCATTTTGGGCGAAAGTCGCGAACTATCATAAAGCATTATTCTACAGACCTAGGCTTTAAATATCTTTCTGCCTCAACAAAGGATGAATTCAACTCGGTCATAGGCGAATTCCTTGTGCGTAATGCCGACAATCCCATCCTTCTTGAATGTTTTGTGGAAAAAACAGATGATACGGCGGCATTCAAGGCGCTTTTGTCGCTTCGTAAGTTTGAGGATCATGGCCTTAATACTTTGAAGTCTCGGATATCAAGATGCTTGCCGAAGAGTGTAAAGGATGCAATAAAAAAAGTGATTTGATGGCGATGCGCAAGAGACTAGGCATAGTTACCTGGTACGGAACGAATCCCAATGGGTATAATTTTGGGACCGCTCTTCAGTCATATGCGCTGCAGAGGGTGTTGTGCGATATGGGATATGATGCCAGAATGTTCTTGTTCAAGAGTCAGGGAAATAAAGGTATTGTTAAATCGGTTCTTGATTACATCGGGTTTCTTGGTGTCTTGCGTTGTGCTCGGCGTTTTATGCGCAGCGGGCATTTTTTTGAGGATGGTGCCGTTCGTAGACTAAGGAGATGGAATAAAAGACACTATCGTGAGACAACGCAGGAGGGTGTTAGCTGCTTCGTCAGTGGGAGTGATCAGATATGGAATACTTACCACCATTTTGACCCGCATTTTTTCTTGGATTTTGTCGGCAATGCAAAGCGGGTTTCTTACGCGAGCAGTATTGGCACAAGGGGCGTCAATCCCCAATGTGCCGAAAAGGTGAAGGGGCTTCTTTCCTCCTTCAACTACATAACGGCGAGGGAGGAGTCGGGCGCAGAAGCTCTTAGGGAGTTAACAGGCCGCAGTGACATCAGAAGGGTGCAGGATCCTACATTGCTGATGCGGCCAGATGACTGGCGCAGGTTTGGTCTAGAGGAGAATCTACATCAGAAACCGGAGCGAGAATATCTCTTGTGTTATCTTCTTTCCAAGAAGTCAGAATACATAGATCAGGTCCAAGATGTAGCTTTGAGATTGGGTTTAGATAAGATTGTCATTGTTCCGGCACTTGAAAATGAAGGTTTTTTTGTGGATGGTGCTGTGCGATACGTCAATGCGACGCCATGTGAATTCGTCCGTTTAATAGATGAGGCTAAATTTGTATGCACAGACAGTTTCCACGCAACTGTACTCAGCATGTTGTTGTCCAGGCCGTTTGTTGAATTTATGAGGTTTGACGACGGCGACACACATTCCCAGAATTCGAGAATCTACGAGATTCTGGGCAGATACGGGCTTATGGAGAGGATATATAACCATGATTCTGAAAAATGGACGGAGTCGATTGATTATGTGCCTATTCATAGCGCGATGGAATGCGATCGCGAGGAGAGTCTGGCTTTGCTCAGGAAGATGATAGAGGAATGATATGAATAAACCTGTAGTTACCATTGGCATACCGGCCTTTAAGGGAGGACACTTCGAAGAAGCGTTGCAGTGCTGGAAGCGTCAGACGTTCGCAGATTTTGATGTATTTGTTCAGGACGACTGTTCTCCAGATAATCTGAGGGGAATCTTTGAAAAGGTTTGTGGCGATGATCCTCGCTTCCACTTTGAACGAAACGAGATTGGAACTTATCCTAACTTCGTAGACAACTGGCACAAGACGCTTGATAAGGCGGATGGAGAATTCTTTGTGCTAGGGTCTGATGATGATCTATATGAACCGAATTTCTTGGAGGAAATGCTTCGTCTGGAGAAGAAATATCCCAGTGTAGACATGTTTAATGCGCACCATGATCTTTTCGATGAAAAGGGTATCGTTTATCTTTCGCCTAGAGGGGCTGAGTATGAACGACAGATTGAATGGATATATGCCTTGGTGTGCTTTAGACGCTATGAGGTCGCGCAAAGTGTAATGGTTCGGACGGAGGCACTGCGTAGGGCTGGAGGGTTTGTTAATTTGCCAGCTGGGTGGGGCGCGTGTGATTGGTTAAGTTGGTGCAGACTTGCAAAAAACGGAGTGGTGAATTCGTCCAAACGTTTGATGCACTGGCGCATGGATGGGGGGAATACATCCTTTAATCAGTCTCCGGCAAGTCTTCAAAACAAGATAGAGGCGATAATGCTGGCAAGGCCGATGTGGATTGACATGGCAAATCAACTAAAGCCAGACAATGAGGAAGAGCGGTACATGGTAGATGCCATACGCAACAAGCTCTCAACGGGGTTTCATGACTGGCTTGGGTTCCCTACATACCGAAACCTTCCATTTGGGCCATATGTGCGACTCATGTGGAGGTTGTACAAGGATGGTGTAATTAGTTTCCGGAGATTCATTGCGGAGGTTCGTTATGGAGCTAGGAGGGTTTTGAAGAAATGAAACTAACCTGTGTTACGGCTACATTTAACTGCATTAAGGCGGGGAATCGGGAAAGGTTGATCCGGTGTGTTGAGTCTGTCGCGAAACTGAAGACAGCGCACGAGCACTTAGTCTACGATGGTGCATCAACAGATGGAACTGCAGAACTGCTGCACGAGCTGGAGGCGAAAGCCCCTGGGCTTAAGGTCGTTTCAGAACCAGACGCTGGCGTTTATGATGCGCTGAACAAAGGTCTGCGCGCAGCGAAAGGCGAGTGGTTCTATGTGCTGGGGGCAGATGATTTTATTGTCCATCCCGAAGTTCTCGACGACATATTCAAAAGCGATATCAAAGCTTCGGCGATTGTTTCACCAGTCGAGCGTGACGGAGGGTATTCATTCTTCAGGTCAAAAAAGGATTTGCGGGTAATTTTCTGGGGGGTTCCATATAGCCATCAAGGTCTGCTTGTCCGGACTGAGTTGATGAGGCAGAAGGGTGGCTTTGACATGCGCTACAAGATCTGCGCAGATTGGGATTTCATGCTGAAGATGCACGAGTCAAATGTGCGGTTTGACTATAGGCAAGCCCCGTTCGCATATTATTCTTCTGGTGGAATGTCTGAGATTGCCGGTGCTGGCCGGAAAGAGGTAGCGGCCGTTCTGTCAGAGCATCTGCGGTTGTCTGAACATGAGAAGAGAATGCTTGTTGAGCGTCGCGTTCTCCCTATCGTGAAGATGCTTCCATACATGTTCCATTCCGATCTTGCCTTCCGATTGGGCGCTCGATATATGATACTTCGGCGTCTGCTGGATTTGTGCGGTCTCATTGATTCGAGTGGAGCGCCGCGGCTGAGGAAAGGATTGAGATAGCCAATGACCATGCTGACAAAAGAGTTTTTGGCGGGGTTTGAACTCATCAGCTTCGATGTGTTTGACACGTTGCTGCTGAGGCCGTTCGCGAGGCCGACGGACCTTTTCCGGAAGCTCGAACACGACACCGGGGCGAATGGGTTCGCCGAGGCGCGAATTGCCGCGGAGAAAAGGGCGAACCGCCGCGCGCGGCAAAATGGGCTGACGGAGGCGAGGTTCGACGAAATCTACGCCGAGATCCCCAAGTGGGCGGCGATGAAGGAGAAGGAGCTGGAGGCGGAGCGCCAGTGCCTCGTTGCCAATCCGGAGGTCGTGGCAGTCTGGAACGCGGCGAAGGCGATGGGCAAGAAAGTCGTCATCGCGTCTGACATGTATCTGCCGGCGCCGTTCCTGAAGGATGTCTTGACTTCCAATGGCATTGACGGATGGGATGGATTCTATCTCAGCAACGAATGTCAGGCGCAGAAGTGGTCCGGAGCCCTGTATGACCTGGTGCTGAAGGATTTTGGACTGCCGCCGGAGAAGGTGCTGCATATCGGCGACAACAACCATTCCGACGTCCTGTCGGCAAATCAGCGAGGAATCGTCGCCTACGGCTATCAGAAGGTGATCGACAGGTTCTTTGCCGAATGTCCGTTTGCAAAGCCGTTCTCCAGAGCCGGGGAAAACGACTTCCTGTGCGGCGCGTTGTCCCTGGGTTGGCATCTATACAAGTTTAACCATCCGGACTGGACGTACTGGAACCGGCTGGGATTCCTTTTTGCCGGCGTCTTGGGGTTCGCGTACATGAGCATGGTGGGCGAGGACGCCAGGCGCCGGGGCATGGACCGCCTGCTGTTCGTCATGCGTGACGGATACGTGCTGGAGCGGATATTCAAGATGCTGTTCCCGGATTTGCGGACGGATTTGATCTGGGGGTCGAGGGCGCAGGCCGTTCTTGCGACCCGGTACATGGGGCGTACCGCCATTGGAATCGATGCGCGGCGGAAATACATTCTGAAATGCCTGAGGGACAGGCTCGGCGTTAGTCTGAGCGATTGCGAGGAGTCGGAATATCTTCAGACTGGGAAGTTGCCGCGACATGCGGACAGCGCCCTTGATCAGGCTGGCAGAGAAGTCGCGAATGAGGTCAAGGCATACGTCGAGCAGTTCCAGATAGACCCGGTGCATACGGCGATAGTTGACGGCACCTCTACGCATTTCACGATGCAGCGCTTTTTTGGCAGCATGGTCGGCAGAGACCTCTTTACATATTACCTGTTCACCAATCTTCCGGTGGAGAACGGGCTGACAATGACCTGCGCGGACTGGGATCTGCGGTATCTGAGGTTCGCCGAGTTCCTGTTCGGGTCGCCGCATCCGCCGCTGGAGGGAATCAGGGACGGCAAAACCGTGTTTGCGGAAGAGGTCCATGTCTTCGAGCGCTTCAAGATGCAGCATAGCGAGGAGATTGCCGCTGGCGCGGCAGATTGCGCGGCGGTTTTGAAGCGGTTCGGGGTTGGAGTGTCGCATTCGCTCTGGATGGACTGGAACGACGCTTTCATGGACAATCAGTCTCCGGAGGATTGCGAGCACATGGCGTTGGCGCGGGATTCAATCGCCATCGACCACACAAAGGAGTTCTCGCCGGTGATTGTGCCACCGGCGGCGAGGGTTCCGGTCGTCAAGGTGTTTGGCCGGACACTGCTTGGCGCGAGAAGGTGCAGAATCGGGACTGTCAGGAGCGTTGAAGTGTATTTCCTGAATCGCATCCGCATTGCCAAGTTCAAGCGCAGGGCTTTGTTTAATCGCATAGAGAAACTGGTGTTGAAGCGGTGACGCGGCATGTTGCGTGAATCCTTCTGCGCGGCGTGGCGAAATATGGTAAAATACACGCAGCTAAAGGGGTGAGAAGGGAATCAGGAGGCGGAATGACGGTGGCGATAGTGATAGCGGGCGGCGTCGGCTCTCGGATGGGCGCGGACATCCCCAAGCAGTTCGTGCTTGTCGACGGCAAGCCGGTGCTCTTCTACACCCTGGAGGCGTTTGAGCGGCATCCGCTCGTGGACGCCATCGAACTGGTGCTGATCGAGGGCTGGGAGAAGGACGTCGACGCCTGGAAGGAGCAGTACGGCATAACCAAGCTCAAGTGGGTGGTCAAGGGTGGGGCGACCGGCCAGGAGTCGATCCGGAACGGCGTCTTCGGGCTCGAGGGGAAGTGCGCCGCCGGCGACATCGTGGTCGTCCACGACGGGATTCGTCCGCTGGTCGAGACGAGCGTGCTCGACGACGTGATCGCCAAGGCGAAGGAGTTCGGCACCGGCGTCACCAGCATGCCCTACAACGAGCAGATATTCCTGGTGGACGAGCGGGACCCTGCGGTCACGCGCAAGTACATTCCGCGCGAGACGCTGCGCCGCGTGGCGACGCCGCAGGCCTACCGGTTCGACCTGCTCGACCAGGCGTATCACGAGGCGTTCGAGCGCAAGATCGGCATCTACGGCTCCTCGTACACGAACACGATGATGGTGGAGCTCGGGCACGAGCTTCATTTTGCCGCGGGCAGCGACACCAACATGAAGCTGACCACGCCCGGCGACCTGGAGATATTCAAGGCGTATCTGGCTGGGCGAAAGGAGCGGCATGTATCCTGACCTGAAGCCGCTCGAAGGCAAGACGCTGCTCGTCACCGGCGGCACCGGGATGATCGGGAAGTGGATGATCGACCGGCTGCTGGACGAGGTGGACTGCCGGATCGTCGTGACCGGGCGGAGCCGGGAGAAGTTCGACGAGCGGTTCCCGGGGCGCAGGCTCGGGTTCGTCAGGTGGGACATCGCGCACGAGCGCATTCCGGCGATAGACGGTCCGGTCGACTACATCGTGCACCTCGCGAGCAACACGCATCCGGTGGCGTACGCGACGGATCCAGTGGCGACGATCGCGATGAACGTAACCGCCGCGAAGGAGCTGCTCGACCTGGGCGTGGAGAAGAAGGTCGCGCGGTTCGTGTACGCGTCGAGCGTGGAGGTGTACGGGCAGAACCGCGGCGACGTGGAGAGGTTCGCCGAGGACTACTGCGGCTACATCGACTGCAACACGCTGCGGGCGGGATATCCGGAGTCGAAGCGCTGCGGCGAGGCGCTGTGCCAGGCATACGCGAAGCAGTACGGGCTGGACGTCGTCATCCCGCGCATCGCCCGCGTGTACGGTCCGACGCTGCTCAAGACCGACACCAAGGCGCTGAGTCAGTTCATCGCCGACGCGCTGGCCGGCCGGGACATTGTCCTCAAGAGCGAGGGGATGCAGTATTACTCCTATCTTCACGTGGACGACGCCGCGGGCGGAATCCTCTTCGCGATGCTCCGGGGAGGGCGCGGCGAAGCGTACAACGTGGCGGACGAGCGCAGCGACATCCGCCTCCGCGACCTGGCGGCGCTGATTGCGCGCGAGTGCGGGCGGAAGGTGGTGTTCGATCTGCCGACGGCGGCGGAGGCGGCCGGGTTCAGCACCGCGACTGTCGCGCGGCTCGATCCCGGCAAGATCGCCGCGCTGGGATGGAAGGCGGACTGGGGGATCGAGGAAGGCATCCGCCAGACCCTGCGCGAGCTGGCCGGGGGCAAACGAACGGAGGCGAGATGAAGATTCCGGTAGGATACATGGACAGAAGGCGCGAGGGCGATACGGTCCTCAGGCAGACGCAGTTGGTGCTTCTGCACCTGCTGCACGTCATTGACCGGATCTGTAGCGAGAACGGGATTCGCTACTGGCTTGCCTGGGGTTCGTGTCTGGGGGCGATGCGGCACGACGGCTTCATTCCGTGGGACGACGACCTGGACATCGGCCTTTCTGTAAAGGACTTCAAGCGGCTGATCAAGCTTCTGCCGCGGGAACTGCCGGAGGATGCGCGCCTGCAGGTTCCGGCGGACTGTCCCAAGGTGGCGATTCCGTTTCCAAAGGTGCGGGACTGCAGTTCGTTCCTGTTTGAGTCGCGTCCGGACATCAGCACGGCCGATCCGAGCGGAATCTACATCGACATCTTCCCGTTTGTCGAGATTCCGAAGGTTCCGAAGGTGGTGTCGGATGTCTTTTACACCGTCTGCGGATCGTCGTACCACCGCTATCACTTCTTCCTCAACAAGGGAGCGCGCTCGGTGCGGAGTGCGCTGTGGTGCGTTCCGCTGGCGGCGGCGTGTCGCGTGGTGAACCTGGCGGCGAAGGGGGTGCTGTGGCTTTTGCGGAAGATTCTTCCATGTCCGTATGTCGGAGACGTCTTCGACCACGGGTGTAGTTTCCGCTATCGGAAGGAATGGTTCCTGTCGACGAAGATGCACAAGTTCGAAGACGGGGAGTTTCCGGTGCCGGTTGGAGCGGAGGACTATCTTTCGGTCCGCTACGGCGACTGGCACGAGATCCCGCCGCCGGAGGAGCGTCCGAGCCACGCGCGGATAGTCGACCCATTCCGCGCGGCGATGTAGACGCAGGGGGGGGGCTGGCCCCGAATTGCCTGGATTTTCAATACTATAGCGCACGGCGATAAGGGCTGATGGTGCTAAAAAGTGCAAAACTCATTCGCTTGATGGTGCTAAAAAGTGTAGCCCGCTATTGCATGATGGTGCAGAAAAGTGTATACTACACGCCATGAAAAGGGATTCTTACATCAAAAAACTTGAGGAATGGAAGCTTTCGCCGCGGAGAAAGCCACTTATCCTAGAGGGTGCGCGTCAAGTTGGGAAAACTTGGCTAATGATGGAGTTTGCCAAGACGCATTACAAGAACTTCGTATATGCCCGATTTGATAAGGACCAGACCTTGCGTAGGATATTCTCATCAGATTTTGACATAGGGCGTATCGTGCGTGAACTTGAGATTCTGTTTCATGCAAGAATCTGTCCAGATGATACCGTTTTGCTATTTGATGAAATCCAGGCCTGCCGAAACGCGCTGACCTCGTTGAAATATTTTTGCGAGGATCGTCCAGACCTTCATGTCATAGCCGCAGGATCTCTTCTTGGTTTGACATATCGTGACGACAATCAGAAGGATGAAGATGTCGGAGAGACTACCGGATTCCCCGTCGGCAAAGTCAACACCATGCCGGTATATCCTCTGTCATTCAACGAGTACTTGGTGGCGTCGGGCGAGGAAGAAATTGCCGCGGCGATTCACAATGAAGAGTGGAGCATTTTGAATTCACTTCATGGACGCGTGATCGACAAATTGCGCTATTATTATGTAATTGGCGGGATGCCTGAAGCGGTTGCGTCCTATGTTGAATCGCAAAACTTTTTGGATGTGCGGGAGATTCATCGTGAAATTCTGGAAGGGTATCGTCGTGACATTTCCAAACATGCTCCGAAGTCCGATGTGAGGAAGATTGAATTGTGCTGGCAATCCATTCCGGCGCAGCTTGCGAAGGAGAACAAGAGATTTTCCTATGCCAAACTCAAGAAGGGTTCGAGAGCGGCAGAATTCCGAGATCCAATCGCATGGCTCGAGGATGCTGGGTTGATAGGCATCAACCGTCGGGTAGTTGCGCCGCAGATACCGCTTGATGCCTATTCCAACGGCGGATTCAAGGTTTACGCTCTTGATGTCGGGTTGCTGTCTACGATGTCCGGGTTGGCGCCAGAAGTCATTTTGCAGGGGTCGCGCGTGTTTCGCGAATTCAAGGGCGCACTTGCCGAGCAGTATGTCTTTCAGCAGATGCTTGCCGTCGCTGATTTGCGGCCTTGCTACTGGAGTACGGACGATTCGAGGACGGAAATTGATTTTGTTTTCCAGAAAGGCATGGCCATTTGTCCGCTTGAAGTAAAATCAGGCGGCAATGTAAGATCGCAAAGCTTGAAGTCGTATATTCGCAGATATCGCCCCGACGTGGCTTACCGCGCATCCATACTGCCGTATGAAAAACAGGAGGTGACGCTTGATGATGGCCGCAAATGTCTTTTGATCAATTTGCCGCTCTATGCTGTCACTTCCTGCGCAGAGTAGTGCTGTTGGGGACTGTCCCCATTGGCTGCCATAGTTTCATTCGCGAGGTAATAAACTCCGATCCGTGGGGCTCTCGCGGCCTTCGGCTGTCTCGCTTCGCTCGGCTGTCCCGCTCCGCAGAATGGACTATGCTTCGCATTTGACATTCGTCTTACACGGTCATACTGACCTTGTTTTATATCTGCGGCTTCGTCGCAGGGGGTCTGGGGGATGTGCCCCCAGATATAAAAACTGGCAACAATGGAATTGTAAGCATGGTTGTCCTGGGCGAAGCTGCGGAGCGGGAATGCGCCCGCGCCGAAGGCGCCGGGTCGGCCGAGGGCGAAGCCCGAGCCGCGTAGCGGCCGCAAGGGCCCGCGCGGGAGCCACAACCATCGGAGTTTAAAACAACAGCAGCAAGGAGCCTGAGTTCGCGCACGAGGCGGCGAAATTTGGTATACTATACATCACAAAAGACAATAGGGAGTGAGTTGTCATGCCATCCGCGAACGAACGATTGCTGAATCCAGACTACCGGGACATGGTCGAGTGCCTTTTGAAGGAAGGCGTAGATTTCATGCTCGTTGGTGGGTATGCCGTTGAGTTTTACGGTTGGACATTGCCGACGCGCTGGCGTTGGAGAATCTGAAGGCGAGGTGAGGATGGATAGGACTGTAGTAAAGATGACGACGCTTAAGGATGCGGACGAGGCGATCTGCCCGTCGCTGAGCATTGACGAGCGCATAAGGGTTCTTGAAGAGTTGAACCGCATCGGAAGGCTTGCGGTTGGCTATCCTAATTCGCGCCTTGACCGAAGCGTCGCGCATTTCGTTTAAGTTCTCGTTATGGACTCAAGTAAACTCACAGTTGTTGGCGCGGGGCTGTTCGGCGCGGTGGTGGCGCATGAGGCGGCGGAGCGCGGCGTGAAGGTGACGGTGATTGACCGGCGCCGGCACATCGGCGGCAACTGCTACACTAGGAACGAGGACGGCATCAATGTCCACGTCTACGGCGCGCACATCTTCAGGACGAGCCGTCGCGACATCTGGGACTACGTCCGCTCCTTCGCCGACTTCAACCACTACGTCAACTCGCCGATTGCCATGTACCACGGCAAGGTGTACAACCTGCCGTTCAACATGAACACCTTCCGGCAGATGTGGGGCATCAGCACGCCGGCGGCGGCGAAGGCGAAGATCGAGGAGCAGCGCCGCGAGATCAAGGGCGAGCCGCGCAACTTAGAGGAGCAGGCGATTTCGCTGGTCGGGCGCGACGTCTACGAGATCCTGATCAAGGAGTACACCGAGAAGCAGTGGGGGCGTCCGTGCAGCGAGCTGCCGGCGTCGATCATCCGTCGCCTGCCGGTGAGGTTCGTCTACGACAACAACTACTTCAACGATCCGTACCAGGGGATTCCGATCGGCGGCTATACCCATATCTTCGAGAAGCTGCTCGCCGGCTGCGAAGTGCTGCTCGGAGTGGACTGGCGCGACTACCGCGCGCAGACCGGCGAGGTTGGGCGCGTCGTCTACACCGGGCCGATCGACGAGTACTACGGCTACTCCTTCGGTCCGCTCGAGTACCGCTCGCTCCGCTTCGAGCACGAGCGGCACGACGAGACGGACAACCTCCAGGGCAACGCGGTGGTGAACTACACCGACGCGTCCGTGCCGTACACCCGCACGATCGAGCACAAGCACTTCGAGTTCCAGTGCGCGCAGGGCTACACCGGCGTGCGGACGCCGTTCACGATCGTCTCGAAGGAGTACTCGTCGGAGTGGAAGCCCGGCGTCGAGCCGTATTATCCGGTGAACGACGAGCGGAACCAGGCGAAGTACGCGCAGTACGCGGAGCTCGCCGCGTCAGAGAAGGGCATCGCCTTCGGCGGCCGCCTCGGCTCCTACCGCTACTACGACATGCAGGATGCGATAGCAGCTGCGCTCAAGTTCGTGGAGGAGATATAAATCTCGCTGGGGATACGGCCAACGCATCAAAAATTCCTTCTCCCCGCTGACGCGAGGTAGAACGAATTTTTGATGCGTTGGAAGTATTCCAGCAGCCAGCAGCCAGTAGCCAGCGACCAGTGGGGAGAGGGCTCCCGTCCGCTTCCCACTGGACGCTAAACGCATAGGGGACGGTCCCCGAATTGCTGAGCTGATGGTGTGTATACTACGCGCCAAGTTCCACAACGAAAACGCGCCAAGTTCCACAACGAAAACGCGCCAAGTTCCACAACGGCATTGACAGTCTTACGGTGGATATGCTACAATACACGCCATGAAAACCTATAAAAATAGAATTTATGACGCAATTCTCCGCGATGCTTTGGAGGCCAAAGGAGCGGTTCTTATTGAAGGGGCGAAATGGTGTGGAAAAACAACTACGGCGGAGCAGATAGCCCAAAGCGTCATTTATGTGAATGACCCCAAGCAGCTCAAGCAGAACCTTGTGACGGCACAGACGAATCCGCAACGCCTGCTTGCGGGGGCAAATCCGCGCTTGATTGATGAATGGCAGATTGTGCCGGAAATCTGGGATGCTATTCGTTTTGATGTAGACCATTCTGATGGAGACGGTAAGTACATTCTTACTGGAAGCGCAGTGCCGATTGATGACGAGGCAAAGAGGAAGATCCGGCATTCAGGGACTGGCCGGTTTGCATGGATAAGGATGCGTCCAATGTCGCTGTTTGAGAGCCTCGAATCATCGGGAAGTGTTTCGTTTGCCGACTTGTTCGCCGGGAAAGGGAACCTTGGAGACGCCAAACAGCATACACTTGAGGAAATGGCATATCTTACCTGCCGCGGTGGCTGGCCCAGGGCAACCGACAAGAGCGGCAAGGCTGCGCTTCGTCAGGCGTTTGACTATGTTGATGCAATTGTCAACACCGACATCTCGCGAGTTGACTCGGTGCAGCGCGATCCTGACTTGTCGATCCGGATAATGAAGTCGCTCGCCAGATTGCAGGGGACGCAGGCGTCTGTTTCGGCAATTAAGGCCGATCTGGCCCCAAACGCTCCGAATGCCGTTCACGAAAACACGGTTTATTCTTATGTTGGGGCGCTTAAAAAGATGTTTGTTGTCGAGGACATGCCGGCCTGGTGTCCGAATCTGCGCTGCAAAACCCCAGTCCGCACAACCGACACCAGGTATTTCACCGATCCGTCCATCGCGACGGCGGCGCTAGGTCTCGGTCCGGACGGATTGATGGATGACCTAAAGACATTTGGATTTTTGTTTGAGACGCTGGTAGCGAGGGACCTGCGAACATACGCGGCGGCGAATGACGGCAAGGTTAGCCACTATCGCGACAAGAGCGGCCTTGAATGTGACGCGGTGATGCATCTGCGAGATGGTAGGTATGGACTTATCGAGGTGAAGATCGGCGGAGAGGCACTTATTGCCGACGGGCTAAAGAAGCTGAATCGTCTCGCGAGCGAGATTGATACCAAAACGATGAAGGAGCCCGCGTTCCGGATGATAGTCGTTGCCGAAGGTGAATATGCGTATGAGGAATCCGACGGCACGTTAATCTGCCCCATTGGCTGCCTAAAACCTTGAAAACGCACTGCATAGTCATCAAGTCACTGACCATGAATATGGTATAATACACGCAACCAACTTATGGACTCAAGTAAACTCACAGTCGTTGGCGCGGGGCTGTTCGGCGCGGTGGTGGCGCACGAGGCGGCGGAGCGCGGCATGAAGGTGACGGTGATCGACCGGCGCCGGCACGTCGGCGGGCGCCTCGGCTCCTACCGCTACTACGACATGCAGGATGCGATTTCCGCCGCGTTTAAGTGTGCAGGACGCATGCTGGATTAGGATGTCTTCCTCGCTATGTCGCCTAACCGCAGAATATTCCTGAATGTAGTCGCCACCTATGGCCGATCGCTGTATGCGCTGGCCATAGGGCTGTTCTGCGGGCGCTGGACGCTAATGCTCCTTGGTCAGACGGATTACGGCTTGATGGGTCTTGTCGGTGGATTGACCGGATTCATTACATTCTTCAATGGAATCTTTGCCGGCTCCGTCGGCCGTTTTTATGCATTCTACATCGGCAAGGAGAAGGCGGCGGAAAACTCCGCGGATGGAATAGAGGAGTGCCGCAGATGGTTCTCGCTTGCGGTCTTGATCCATTTGTCAATACCAGTTCTTCTTGTCATTGTCGGTTATCCAGTAGGAGTGTGGGCGGTTAGGAATTTTCTAAACATTCCGCCGGATCGTGTTGAGGCATGCGTGTGGGTTCTTCGCTTCGTCTGTGCATCTTGTTTCGTGGGGATGGCCAATGTTCCGTTTCAGGCGATGTATACGGCCAAGCAGGAGATTGCCGAGCTGACGATTTATAGTTTCATTACGACGACGGCAAACTTTGTGTTCCTTTATTTTGCAATACAGCACCCCGGCAACTGGCTGGTAAAGTTCATGCTGTGGACCTGCTGCCTGAGCATGGCTCCGCAAATGGTGATTGCATGGCGGGCGGTGGTCAAATATCCCGAATGCAGGTTGCGGCTAAGGTATTTCTGGGATAAGACCAGGTTTGTGCAGCTATTTGGCTACGCGGCGGCAAGGTTCTGGACTGCATTTACCGACATGTTTGCCACGCAGAGTCGGAATATCCTGGTAAACAAGTTTCTCGGTCCAAAGTGCAATGCTGCGATGCAGGTCGGCGGGGCGGTTTCCGGGCACGCGATGACGCTTTCAAATGCGCTTTCCCAGGCCTTTTGGCCCGCGCTGGTGAACAAGGCGGGGGAGGGCGATACGGAAAAGGTCTTCAAGATGGCGTTCTTTGCCTGCCGAATAGGAACTGCCGCAGTTATGCTGTTTGCCTTGCCGCTTATGCTTGAAGCGAAAGAGGTTCTGGTGCTGTGGCTCGTTGATCCTCCGTATTTCTCTTCCATGCTGTGCGTTGCAGCGCTCCTGGTGATGATTATGGAGCGGCTTACCGATGGGTACTGGATGGTAATCCTGGGGATGGGGAAAGGCGTGAAAACATATTCGCTGGTTATTGGGTGGTCTGCCGTCCCCTGCATCCTGGTCCTTTATCTCTTCTTTTTCATGGGGATGGGATTTTGGAGCGTTTTCTGGGGGGCTATGGTTTGGGGTTTGTGCATATTGGTTCTTAGGCTTGTCTTGGGCAGCAGGCTGGTCGGACTTCGGTTCTGTCGGTGGCTTCGGAGCGTTTTCGTTCCAATGTGCACCATTGCAGCGGTTGCGCTGTGCGCAGGTCTTATGCCGCGCTCGCTGATGGACGGTTCATTTCTTCGTGTTGTCGTCACCACCTGCGCGGTCGAAGCTGTTTTCTTGCCGTTGGCGTGGAGATTTGCGCTGGAGCGCGACGAGCGAGGCTATGTCTTGGAACGGCTGAAGAGGATGTCGCCTTTCAAGGCAAGGTTTTCTGGACAATGTTCGAAAGGGGTGGATCGATGAAAGTGGCTGCATTGCTGACTGGTCGCGGCAACAATACATTGCGGGACAAAAACGTTTTGCCGGTGTTGGGCAAACCGCTTTTGTATTATCCGGCAATGGCGGCGAAGGCGTGTCCTGACATAACTGCGTTCTATTGTTCTAGTGACTGCGACAAGATTCTTGATGCCGCTGCGGCATGTGGTTATAATCCAATCAAGCGCCCACCAGAGCTCGCGCTACCATCTGCTCAGCATGTCGACGCAATACTCCATGGCTTGAAGGAAATGAAAAAGGATGGCGTCAGTCCGGATGTGCTTGTAGTGTTGCTTGCGAATTCCGGCATCGTCAAGCCAGAATGGATACAGCAGTCGATCCAGATAATTGCAGCCAGCCCAGAGACATCAGCAGTCTGCCCCGTTGAGATAGATCAGGATCACCATCCGTTTCGGGCCAAGAGGCTGCGCGCGGACGGATGTCTTGAGCCGTTCTTCGATTTTAGCGGGCGAAAGATATCCACCAACCGCCAGGACCTCTGCGACTGCTATTACTTTTGCCATAACTTCTGGACTCTCAACCTCAAAGAGTCAGTCTTCTCCGGCAAGCCCGGCCAGCCGCCGTGGGGATTCATGGGGGACAGGATCAGGCCGATAGTTGTTGAGGATTGTTTCGATGTGCACGACATGGACGACATTGTGCGCACCGAGAAGTGGCTCGTCGCCAATGGGATTTCTTATGCCTGATGTCAAGTCACTGCTGCCGTATTCTGTGCGGAATCTGCTACGGCGTGTCAAGGCTCGTTATAATGCCTTCCATTCGCCGATGAGGGCGTATCTCCTTTGCGATGACATTGAGAGGGTGGTCAAGAAATTGGAGAAAGTGGCGAAGCACAAGAGGCTGGACACGTCACCGGATCGCGAGTTTTGGTTCTCGTACACGTCCGCCTTGCTTGAAATGGGTTGTCGAGAGAAGGCAAGCCGCGTAATGGCGTGGTATCGCGATCGTTACGGAAATGTCGACGGCGCGGCGTCGTATTTGCGCGTGGCGAATCTGGTGGTTGAGTGCAGTATGGCAGAATCCCATGAACTGATGTCGGCCAAGAAAGCATATGATCTGATTTCGACAATTGACTCGAGAGGCGTTATGTCCGATTTCTTCAAGGGGAAATCAGTCGCAATTGTGGGCAATGGGCCGAGGGAGCAAGGCCGTGGTCTTGGAGCGGAAATCGACGGGCATGACATTGTGGTGAGGTTCAACAACATAGATTTGGCTGGGTACGAGCAGGATTATGGGCGTCGTACAGATGTCTGGGTAAAGCATATGCAGAAAACCCTCCGTCATCACCTTGACGATCCATCCCTGAAAATGGTCGTTTATGAATCTGACTTGCTGAGATTTCCGCTCGTGTCAGGATATGCCGACGCGATAATCAAGGATGCTGAGGCTCGTAGCATAGCATACTGTGACTCTGCTCACCACGCGTTTTTCACGCGCAGGTACAATCTGTATCCGACATCTGGCATATTGTTGATAGAAATGATTCGGCATTTGCCGGTGAAGTACCTTGACGTGTATGGTTTTTCGTTCCTTGACCAAGTCAAAATCTCGTCGTACTCCCATTATTCATCTCGTAGATCTGTGCAAGAGAAGACGGCCGATATTGGTTGGCATGATATGAATGTAGAGGCATCATATCTTCGCAAACTGTTCAAGAATGGCAGGAGGTTGGAATGTGAGCCGTCGGCGAATTGAGAAAATATTGGCCGTCGTTTCCTACTTTAGCGGCTTCGACGCCGTCTGCCGCTTTCTTACCCGGGGGCGGAAGCGGGTGATCATGTATCACAATGTCTTGCCAGAATCGCTTATGCGGAAAGATGTGGCGAATTCATTCACGACATCAGAGGCTGAGTTCAGGCGGGAAATTCGTTACTTCAAAAGCAAATACGGAATATCAAATGATATGAACGATGTGTCGCGAGTCGCCATATCGTTTGATGATGGGTTCAAAAGCCAGGGGGAGATCGCCGGCAGGATCATGGAATCGGAAGGGGATTTGCCGGCAATGATATTTTGCGCGGGCGGGGTCCTTGATTCCACATCACCAGCTAATACACTTGCTGTGGAAAGAGTGCTCCATTGGGTTTCAAATGCGCCCGACGAGGCGATAGCAAAGCTTGGCGTTAATACTCGCGAAGAGGCTTGGCCAAAGGTGTTATGGCCAAGATTCCGCGGTGATTGGCGCGAAAAGGGGGAGGGCGTCTGCAGGTGGCTGGATGGCATTTATCCGTTTGCCAAGGTGATTGCATCGCTTCCTGCCGAATATGTGAGGTTGCGTCTGACCGGTCTAACGCGGGAGGAGTTGGATGCGTTAAGGCGGAAAGGATGGCTGGTGTGCTGGCATACGCAATCGCATTTTCCACTGAAAATGTTGCCAGAGGAGGAGCAGAAGCGCGAAATGGCGCCGCCGGATGAAATGCGTGGGCTGCCGTTTGCATATCCTTATGGAGATGCCGGATGTGTAGGTGGAGAAACGATTCGACTTGCGCAGGACCTCGGCTTTGAGGTCGCATTCGCGTCATGTCCTCAGAAACAGGACAATCCATATTTCATTTCAAGATATGCCACTTCTGAAGGTAGGATTATGTTTCATTATCATTTCAGTGGAGCGCGTTTTGCAATTAGGCGTATGCTGAAAGCGTTGGGCATTGTGAAGGTTGTGTGATATGCCGAAGTTCTCGATAGTCATGCCAGTTTACAATCTGCGACCATGGCTGGTCGATGCGATTGAGTCTGTTAGGGCTCAGGACTTTGAGGACTGGGAATTAATCTGCGTCGACGACGGTTCGACGGACGGCTCTGGCGAAGTCCTCGACGGGTATTTAGTCAAGGAATCTCGCATACATGTTGTCCATCAGGCCAATGGCGGTGAGGGGGCTGCCAGAAACGCGGCGCTTGAAATCGCAACCGGTGAATGGCTGGCGTATCTGGACGGTGACGATTTATGGCATCCGCAGTTCCTTTCCACTGCAGTGTCTGGTATGGCGCAGTTTCCCGATGCGCAGATAGTTCGTATGGCCCATGTTGATTTCCCCGACGGAGGCGAGCCGCATTGGCCCGATCAAAAGAGCGGATTTAGGTATATCGATTACTCGAAAAGATTGACAAGCGACGTATATTCAGGGGGATTCCTCGACGCGGTATATTTGAGAGCGGGCGTAAAGAACATTAGATTTAAGGATTATTCCGTTGGGGCCGATCGCGTCTGCTACAACGAGTGCTTGGCCGCGACTGTCGGCATGGCGGCGTCGAAGGTGGTCAGGTATGCGTATCGTCGTCGCCAAGGTTCGGCTTATAATGCTCCTGAAACCTCGCGAAAGAGCATCTCGCAGTTGTCGTGGCAGATGGATCAGTGGCGATTTTGGGAGAATGGCGGGCGATCTGTTGACAGGCCATTGATTAGACGTGCGGCGCAAATGTTGACGGAATTGCATGCATATTCTCTTTGGTCGCTTCCGTCCGAAGAGCTGGCGCCTTCATGGAAGGCGTGGATTTTGGCGCTGCGTGAATTGAAGGACTCGCGGATGTTACCTGGCTGGCAGAGGTTTGTTGCCGGAATAATCGTGGCGCTGCCTGTCCGCATAATAGCGTGGACGCTTTGTGCATTCCCGTATTGGTTGAAACTGAAGGGCGTTCATCGGTAGATTGGATTTGATAATGAAGTCCCTTTCCGTTATCGTTCCTGCCTACAATATGGAGAATTATCTCGCGAAGTGTTGCGAGAGCATGGTGGTGGCGTCGGAGCTGATGGAGAGGCTCGAGGTGCTGGTGGTCAACGACGGTTCCACCGACAAGACGAGCGAGATTGGCCATTCGTTCGAGCGACGGTATCCGGGAACTTTCCGCGTCATTGACAAGGAGAACGGACACTACGGCAGCTGCGTCAATCGCGGGCTTGCCGAGGCGAAGGGCGAGTTCGTGAAACTGCTCGATGCCGACGACACATTCGACACGGCTGGATTCGCGAGATTGCTCAGGTTTCTGGTAGAGGGATCGGCGAATGGCGCGCTTGACAAAATCGACCTTGTGCTGACCGACTATTGCATAGTTGACAAGCGCGGCAAAACGCTGCGCGTCGTTTCCTTTGGCGGCGATGCAGACGCGGCGTTTGGAGTCGACGAGTCAATCGAGGGGCGATGTTGTTCGGCGATGTGTGTTTTCCGCACTCGGATGCTACGTGACATCGGCTATCGCCAGACCGAGGGAATCCTCTACACCGATCTTGAGTGGGGAACATTTCCGATGCTTGGAGTTCGGAAGATCAAGTATCTGCCCGTTGTCGTCTACCGCTATTTCCAGGGACGCGAAGGGCAGAGCATATCTGCCGCGGTGGCTGGCAGTCGTTCAGGCGATCTTGAGCGGGTGCTGTCGCGCATGGTGGACGAGCTTGGCGGCTACCGCGGAGACAAGGGTAAGGAGTCGTTTTTCGCATCCCGGCTCAACAGCGTGGCGACCAACCTCTACCATAACTACCTTATTTGTGCGCCGCTCGGCGAGGTCGATGCGGGATTTGCCCGTGCCGATGCCATCGTCAGCCGGCTCTCAGGCCTGCACGCCTCAACAGAGAATGTGCGTCTTTCCAACCGTCTTCGGTTTCGCTATGTTGGCGCATGGCGTCGCCGCCGCCATTTACCGCGCCTTGTCGTTCTGTTTGCCCGTGCCTACTCTTGCCTCGCGAGCGGAATCATGCGTTGGATTGTTAGGATGATACCAGTTGCTGCGATAACGGCGGATTTGCTATAATCCACACCACAGTGAAGATTTCCGTCATAGTTCCCATGTACAATGTGGCGTCGCTTGTCGCGGACGCGGTGTCGTCCATTCGGACAGCTGCCGATCGAGCAAAGTCGGTTGCAGACATTGATGTCATCCTGGTCGACGATGGCAGTACGGACGCGACGCTTGCTGCGGCGGAGTCGGCCGTCGCCGGCGATGGCCGCTTTAGAGTCGTGAGGAAGGCGAATGGCGGCGAGGGCAGCGCGAGGAATGCCGGCATTGAGGTTGCGGATGGGGACTGGCTCATGTTCTTTGATTCGGACGATGTGGTGTCTCCGACCATGTTCTCCGATGTCGTCCGCGCGCTTGAGATGCATCCCGAAGTTGACCTTGTCAGGTGCGGCACCTGCGTGTTCAATGATGGCGGAACGCCAGAGTGGTGCGGGAGCGGGTCGGTGCGACTTCTCGACATCTCGCACGAGTTGCCCGATGAGCTATCCATGTTCGGCGTTACCGAGATGGCTTACAGGAGAGAGAAATTTGCCAATCTTCGCTTTAGCGCGTACTGCATTGGCGCCGATCTGGTTTACACGAGCGCGTGTTTCGCCAGAGCCAGCGGCATGGCAGTGATCGACAGAAGAAACTATGGTTACAGGATCAGGTCTGACAGCGCGGCCCATTCGTCGCCGACAGCAAAGAAGCTCATGGACAGCATCGGCAGCACCGAGGAGATGTTCGTGAATTTTGCATTTGGCGGCAAGCGTATCGGCAGGTCGCTTTCTCGCGGTCGGGGCAATGCCTGGATAGAGAGGCTGCCGTCTGAAATAGCCGGCTTGCCGAGTTCCTGCGATGTCCCACAGGTCTGGCGCAAATGGGCGCAGTCGATGCGAACTGCCGCGCGGATGCCGTTTTTCACAAATTGGCAGAAGATGGTTGTGCGCACCATTGTCCTGGCGGGAGATTCAGTTGCCATTGTGAAGGCGTTTGCGTTTGCGCTTTGCGTAGTGCTATATAGGCTGAAGTTGATGATTCTGCGTCGCAGGAGGCGGCGGAGATGACTTACGTCAAGGTAGACCCGTGTTCGACGCGGCTTGGCAACTGGATGTTTCAGTATGCTGCGGCAAAATGCGCGGCACCCGGCGAACCGGTCGCTTTCGTCATTGCCGGCGGGCAGAGCATCGAAGCCGTGCGGAAGTACGCGGCACTTTGGCCGGAGGCGGAGTATGTGCGCGCCGCGCCGGAGGGCGCATCGGTGCGCATTGGACTGTTCCAGGACTGGAAGAGGCTTGAGCCTGACATTGTCCGCCGTCTGTTCAAGTGTCCGGCGGAGGTGGAGACGCGGATCGAGGCGAAGTATGGACGGGCGGTAGCTGACTGGGACGACGTCGTCTCCGTCCATGTCCGCAGAGGCGACTATCTCTCGCTGCCCCATCGCCATCCGTTCGTCGGAGTGAAGTATCTTGAAAGGGCGGTCGCCATGTTTGCCGCGCGAGGCGGCGGGCGCAGGATGCGCTTCTTGGTCTGTTCAGACGACATAGCGTGGTGCCGAAGGTTCTTTTCGCGCAAGGAGTTCAAAGGGCATGACTTCATATTCTCGGAAGGCAATGACGTGATGACGGACCTTTTCCTGATGGCGAAGTGCTGCGGCGGCCACATCTGCTCGAACTCGTCGTTTTCGTTCTGGGGCGCATATCTCGGCGCACTTGATTCGCTGCCTGGTGCGCAGCTCACGGTTTTCCCGTCGATGTGGTTCGGGATGGCGATCAAGGACCAGGATGGTTCGGGCATGTATTTCCCCGGCAGCCAGGTGATTGAGAACAGCTATTCGCTTTCGCAGCGCCTTTCGGCACTCTTGCACATGGCCAAAACCGCCGCGGGAAATGTCTTGAGAAGGATTGGCAGAAGATGAAGCGCAATGCGTCGATAGAACTGTTTCGTTTGTTGCTGATGTTCGGGATATGCCTATTGCATTCAGCAATCAATCCCGGATATTCAAGAGCGTGGTTCATAAACATCACCTGTTTCTGCGTTACGGCGTTTGCGTTCATTTCTGGATATTATGGTGCTTCTTTTCGTCCTTCTAAGATAGTGAGACTTGTGGGTACAGGTGTCATCTGCGCATTGATTTGCGGAAGGGGCAACATTTCGCGTGCATGGGGAATATATGGAGGGTACTGGTTCCTGCACGCCTATGTGCTGATGATGTGTCTTGCACCGCTTGTTGATGGAGCAATCTCGCGAAAGGGTGCGATTGCCGTTGCGATGCCTTTGCTGGTGGCCGTTTTCGTGTGGGGCGACCTGCCGTCACTTCCGTTCTTCAGCAGGCTGAACATTCCTGTAACGCCAGGCCTTGAAGCTTATTCCGGATTGACGTTGCTTGGGGCGTATGTCGCCGCTCGCATATATCGGCTTTATGGTTTGGAAAGGATGCGTGGCCGTTGGGTTGTAGTCATTATTCCAATATTGGTTTGCTTTGCGGCCTTGGGGATGAATGAATACAACAACATCGTTGCATTGTTCTTGTCGGCAATGTTCTTTACGGCATTTGACAAGATTAGACTTCCGTCCTGGTTGAGCCGAGTTGTCTTAATCCTGTCTCCTTCCGTGTTTGCCATCTATCTGCTGCATCAGCCAGAAATTGATTTCGAGGTTGGGATTGTTAGGTCGTGGATAGACCGCGGTTGCAATATTTACATCGCGTATTTCGCCGCTGCCTTAACGGTGTTCTTTCTTGCGATGGCTGTAGATCTGCCGCGTCGTGTGGCTGCGTGGCTTATGCGTCCAATCCTAGTCAGGGCGTATGCGTTGATTGATGGCTGCTATGACAACGTTCTGGCATGGATTGATGGGGCGCTTGGAAAGATTGGGAGCGAATCATGAAGAAGAAAATCAAGCTTGGCTTTGCGGACAAGTGGGGCGGGTTCGTTCCCGAAGAGGACTTTTACTACAAGCTTCTCGCCAGGCACTACGATATCGAGCTGTCCGATACCCCCGACTACCTGATCTGCAGTCAGAACGGTCACTCGCACATCAAGTACGACTGCGTGAAGATAGTGGACATTGGCGAGAACATAGTCCCGGACTTCAACGAGTTTGACTATGCCGTCGGGTTCGACCACCTCGAGTTCGGCGACCGCTATCTGCGCGTGCCGCTCTACGTGTTCTTCGCCGAGTATCCGAAGCTGGCCGAAAGGGCGACGCCTCCGCCTGACGATGTGCTGCTCAACCGCAAGTTCTGCAGTTTTGTCGTCACCAACGGCGGCTACGGAGACCCGATGCGCACCAAGTTCTTCCATGCGCTTTCCAAGTACAAGCGGGTAGATAGTGGCGGCAGGTATTTGAACAATATCGGCGGCAACGTCAAGGACAAGATGGAGTTCTGCAGCCAGTACAAGTTCAACATTGCGTTCGAGAACAGTTCTTCGCCGGGATATACGACCGAGAAGGTGATGCAGCCGCTCTCATGCTTTTCGGTTCCGATTTACTGGGGCAATCCGTTGATAGCGAAGGATTTCACCCCTGCATCGATGGTCTGTGTAAAGGACGAGGCGGACATAGACAGGGCGGTCGAGGAGATAATCCGCCTTGACACTGACGACGCGGCGTATCTTGAGAAGGTCAAGGCGCCGTGTCTTGTCCAGCCGCACGACTTCTACGAGAAGGAGCTGGAGAAGTTTCTTTGCCACATCATCGACCAGCCGCTTGAAGAGGCCCGTCGTCTCAACCGGTACGGTTTTCAGACGATCCACCGGTTCAGGATGCGCAGGCTGTATGCAATCCAAGATGCGCTTGCCGCGCCGGTAAAGCTGATGCGCCGCGTGAAGTCGGTGCTGCGCTGATGCTTCGCATTTCGCCAATCCCAATTCAGATGCGGCACAGACTTTTCTCACACAGAGACACAGAGACACAGAGGTTTTTTCTGTGCTGCAAAATGACGGCGGTTTCGTCATATTGTGTCTCAAAATGACGGCGGCTTCGTCATTTTGCCATTGACAACAGCGACGAATTTTGGGTATAATTCGCGTCATGAAGAGTATAAATAGGTTAATTGCGCCATTGCGCGAGAGCTTCTTCCTGTTTGGGCCTAGGGGAACGGGAAAATCTACTTGGCTTGAAATGGCTTTCCCAAAGGCGCTTAGGGTAGATCTTCTTGACTCTGAGACTTTTCGCAACTACAAGGCAAGACCTGAACGCCTTTCCGACCTAATAGCTGCAAACCCGTCGGCGCGCACTGTGGTTGTTGATGAAGTCCAGAAGGTGCCGGAAATCCTTGATGTAGTCCATTTGATAATGGAGAACAACAAGTCCATTCAGTTCGTCCTTACTGGGTCGAGTGCGAGGAAACTGCGTAGGGCCGGCGTGAATCTCCTGGGCGGAAGGGCGCTGAAGCTTTCGATGCACCCGTTTGTGGCAAAGGAACTGCAGGGAGAGTTCAGCCTTGAAGGCGCGCTTGTGCACGGCATGCTGCCAATCGTGTACGGCGCTGCGTCGCCGTTGCGGAAGCTTGAGGCCTACATTGACCTGTATATCCGCGAGGAAATCCAGCAAGAAGGGCTGGTGAGGGATCTCGGGTCGTTCACTCGTTTCCTGGAGGCGATCTCGTTTTCGCATGGATCTCAACTTTCAATTTCGTCGGTGGCGCGGGAGTGCGGAGTCAAGCGCACGACTGTGAACGGATACGTTGACATTCTCCAGGATCTCCTTGTCGCCGATGTCGTGCCGGTCTTTTCGAAGCGTGCCAAGCGCGAACTGGTGTCCCACGGGAAGTTCTATTTCTTCGACACCGGGGTTTGGCGGACTTTGCGCCCCAAGGGCCCGTTGGACAACCCGTCGGAGATCGACGGCGCAGCGCTTGAGGGACTCGTCTATCAGCACCTTCGCGCGAAGCTGGACCTCGACGGCGTTCGCGACGGTCTATTTTTCTGGCGCACACGCAGCGGAGTGGAGGTCGATTTCGTCGTCTACACCCAGCAGACCTTCATGGCCGTGGAGGTGAAGAACGCCACGAGGGTGCAGCCGTCGGATGTGGCCGGTCTTCGTGCCTTCGTGGAAGACTACCCTGGCGCGACGCCGGTGCTGGTGTATCGCGGGACGGAGCGCATCATGTTCAATGGCGTGCTGCTTGTGCCGGCCGGAGAGTTTCTGCTGTCGCTTTGATCTGGAAATGCCAATGCCGCGGAAAGGTGCCTGCACTGAAAGAACTGGAGGAAGGGACATGAAGGCGAAGATGTCGGGAACGGTGGTGGCGGGATTTCCCTCGCCGGCGGAGCAGTACCTCGAGCCGCCGCTCGACCTCAACGAGCTGCTGGTGAAGCGTCCGGCGGCGACGTTCTTCGTGCGCGTGAGCGGCGACTCGATGACCGGCGAGGGGATACACGACGGCGACATACTCGTCGTCGACCGCTCGCTGCGTCCCGCATCCGGCGACGTGATCATCGCCAGCGTCGACGGCGAGTTCACCGTGAAGACGTATCGCCGCGACCGCGGCGGCGTGCGGCTCGAGCCCGCGAATCCTGCCTTTCCGGTCATCCGCATCAAGTCCGGACAGGAGCTCGACTACTTCGGCAAGGTCACCGCGTGCATCCATCGCTTCGCGTGAGGCGCCTGTCGACGCAGAACGAAAAAGAAAATTTTTTCATTTTCCCCCTTGCGCGCGTGCGAGTGAATATGGTATTATTCACTCAGATGTTGCGGATGTTGCGCTCGAATTGGGCGTGCCGACAACACCGACAAGGAAAAAGGATCAAACTATGGCTACCAAGAAGGTTGCTGCTAAGAAGGCCCCGGCCAAGAAGGCGTGCTGCAAGAAGGCGTGCTGCAAGAAGGCCCCGGCGAAGAAGGCTCCGGCCAAGAAGGCGGTCGCTAAGAAGGCTCCCGCGAAGAAGGCGGTCGCCAAGAAGGCCCCTGCGAAGAAGGCTGCTAAGAAGGCGAAGAAGTAAGACGGAGCGGTTCTCGGAACCGCATGGCGCGTCGGCTCGAAAAGCCGGCGCGCCCTTTTTTTCGCCGCGCCAGTTTGGTATAATATGCGCCGATGACAGACAACAGAGATTGGTTCGTGAAGTCCGTGGACGGAAAGGTCTACGGTCCGGCAAAGATTTCCAAGCTCGTCGAGTGGGCGAAGGACGGCAGGATAGAGCCTACCGGCTTCGTCTCCGTCGACCGCGTCGAATGGCTCGAGGCGTGCACCGTCGACGAGCTGGAGATGAAGTGGCTCGTCGAGATCTCGCCCGGCGACGTCTTCGGTCCGTTCCACCGCGAGCTGGTGATCAACCTCTTCAAGAACGGTACTGTCCCCGCGACCGCGCGCGCGTACCGCCTGCACGAATTTCCAATTGACCAGGACCCGCCGCCGGTGGAGAAGATCGTTGAGAAGGAAGTCCCGGTCGAAGTTGAGAAGATCGTAGAGAAGGAAGTGCGCGTTGAGGTTCCGGTAGAAGTTGAGAAGATCGTAGAGAAGGAAGTACGTGTCGAAGTTCCGGTTGAGGTCGAGAAGATAGTCGAGAAAGAAGTACGTGTCGAGGTGCCAGTGCCGGTCGAAGTGGAGAAGATCGTTGAAAAAGAAGTTCGTGTCGAGGTGCCGGTCGAGAAGATCGTGGAGAAGGAAGTGCGTGTAGAAGTTCCGGTCGAGAAGATTGTCGAAAAGGAAGTGCGCGTCGAGGTGCCAGTCGAGGTGGAGAAGATTGTCGAGAAGGTGGTCGAGAAGGAAGTGCGCGTTGAAGTTCCGGTCGAAAAGATCGTCGAGAAGGAAGTGCGGGTTGAGGTCCCGGTGGAGAAGGTGGTAGAGGTCCTGCCGCCGCCAGACGATTCGGAGCCGGAGCCGGGCGAGCCGCCGCCGAAGATCGCCGACCTGCGCTTCGGCGGACTTGACCGCGCGCGCCTCGCCGCGCTGGAGAAGGCGGCGCGGCAGGAGCTGATGCGCGGGCGGCGCATGGGCATGCGCGGAAATCTATTTGGGAGGAGGTAAAACCGATGAGCGAAACGACATGGTGGCTGCGTACGCAGGACGAGACGTTTGGTCCCGAGCCCGAGAGCAGGCTCGTGGAGTGGGCGAGGATGGGACGCATCCAGCCTGGGCAGGAGGTCTCGTCCGACGAGATCGTCTGGCGCCGGGTTGAGGAGGTGCCATTCCTCGACATGCGCTTCTCGATCGACATCGGCGACGGCAACCCGCGCGGTCCGTTCAACAAGGCGGCGGCCGAGGCGCTGCTCGCGAGCGGGAGGCTGCCGCCGACGGCATCGCT
This sequence comes from uncultured bacterium, assembly GCA_902764415.1. Classification (GTDB taxonomy): domain Bacteria; phylum Verrucomicrobiota; class Kiritimatiellia; order RFP12; family UBA1067; genus UBA1067. The sequence goes on from CACWVU010000001.1 coordinate 63,155, forward strand.
CGTCGAGGTGCGCGCGCCGTTCGAGGAGCCGGCGTCGGAGGAACCGCCGCCCGCGCCGGCGGCGGAAGACTCCGCGGCGACGGATGCGACGACGGATGCGAAGCCGGACGAGAAGGTAGTCGAGAAGATCGTCGAGAAGGAAGTGCGCGTCGAAGTGCCGGTGGAGAAGATCGTAGAGAAGGTGGTCGAGAAGGTGGTGGTGGACGAGTCGCGCGTCAAGGAGCTGGAGGGCCTGCTCGAGGAGGAGCGCCGCCACACCGCCGACCTCCAGCGGCGGCTTGACGAGACGATCAAGTCCTCGGCCGACGCGCGCTCGGAGCTCATCTCGAAGAACGAGGCGCTCGTCGCCCAGCGCGACGTGTACGCGGGCGAGATCCGCGAGGCCAACGCCCGCGCCGAGAAGCTGTCCGAGCAGGTGGTGGCGCTCGAGGACGAGCTCAAGCGCCTGCCGGCGGCGGCGAGCGAGATCGCCGACACCCAGGCCGCGGTGTTCAAGATCATGCAGGACGAGATCTCGGAACTCGACGGGGTGATCGCGGGCGAGCAGGCGGAGTTCGAGGAGTTCCGCCGCCGCCACCAGGCCCGCGCCGACCGGCTGGCCGAGCGCCGCCGCGAGATCCTGCGCCGCTCCGGCGGCAACATCGAGGAGATGACCCGCCGCGCGCTGGTGGAGCGTCCCGAGGATCCGCGCACGGCGCAGCTCCGGCGCGAGCTCGAGGAGCTCCGGCGCGTGCACGAGAAGTCGGTGCTCGACAACGAGGCGAAGGTCCGCTCGCTCAACGACAGCCTCCGCCGCGAGCAGACCGACCGCGCCCGCGCCGACCAGGACATGCGCGACGTCAAGGAGCTGCGCGAGGAGGCTCAGCGCCTCCGCGAGAAGCTGCAGCTCGCCGAGAAGGAGCTCCTCAACGAGCGCCAGCGCAGCGAGGAGCTGCGCCAGCGCGAGGCGATGGGCAAGCAGGCGCTGATGGCGCGGCTCGCGACGCTTGAGTCGCCGGCCCTCGGCGCCGCCAGCACCGCCGCGTCCAACCAGAGCCGCGAGGCGAAGCTCGTGAAGCTTCCGAGCTGGATGCGCCTCAAGAACTGATGAACGCAGTCCTCGCACTGCTGGCCGTGCTGTCGGTCTGGGACTACCCGGCGCGGCAGCCGAGGCACGACGCGCTCCGGCGGCAGTTCGTCGCCGCGGTCCGCGAAGGCGACACCGCGACGATGGAGGAGACGAGCCGCAGGGGAATGGAGCTCCTTCCCGATGACCCGACCTGGCGCTACAACCACGCCTGCTCGCTCGCGTGGTTTCCCGACCGCGCGAAGGAGGCGCTGGACGAGCTCGAGAAGGCGATCGACCTCGGCTACCGCGACAGCGCGGCGATCGCGAAGGACTCCGACCTCAGCCGGCTCGCGGGCGAGCGCCGCTTCGAGGAGCTGGTCGAGTACGCGAAGCTGATGAAGTCGCGTCCGATCCTCTTCGGCCCGATGGCGGTCGTCAGCGCGACTGGCGTCGTCGGCACGCCGGTCGCGCTCGGCGAGCAGAACCTCGCCTGGGACTTCGACACCGGCTCCTTCGAGGCGAAGCTGAAGCTCGCCCCCGGCACCGCGGGCGGAAACGCCGGCGACCTCTACATGAACCGCGACGGCGACCACTCGCGTCCGCGCCTCGCCAACTTCCCGGGGATCACCGAGGTCAGGTTCGACCAGGAGGGGCGCCGCCGGCAGATGGACATCGGCGAGCCCAACGTGTGCTTCCCGTATCCGCTCTTCGGCAACTGCTCGCGCGCCTACACCGAGGAGGTGTTCGGCAAGTTCTGGCGGTCGATCCCGCGCGCGATGACGACGACCCACGCCTACCGGCTAAGGGCGATGCAGAAGTTCTACCTCTCCAACCAGGTCTGGGTGATCCCCGGCCACGCGGACACCGCGCCGGTCGGCACCAACGGCGACGTCTTCGCCTCCATCACCCCCTACTGGCTCACGACCGCCGGCAGGAGCTGGTCGGACCTCCCGTACCTCGAGGCGGCGATGCTCGCGTCCAAGTCGATGAAGGGCGGGGTGAAGCGCGCGGTGGTGGCGTCGCGGCTTTTCGCGCCGACGGTGATGACGCTCGTGCGCAAGTCGCTGAAGGGCGTCGAAACCGAGGACGACTACACCTCGCCCGCGGCGCATCCGTCGGCGCTGCCGCCGGGCGGCGTCGAGACGAACCGGCTTGCCGCGCTCGCCGCCGCGCTGACGGCGCAGTCGGTGCCGCCGCTGGCGCGAGTCGGGGTGGAGTCGGTCACCGAGGTCACGCCGACGGCGTGGCCGGAGCTTGCCTACGCCACGCCGTTCGCGTGGTCGTACGTGCTGCGCGCGCCGGAGGAGAAGCGGGTGTTCGTCATCAAGGCCGGCGGCGGCGCGAAGGAGTTCCGGTTCGTGCGCACCCACGGCAGCGAGCGCCAGGCGCGGGTCACCCCGGTCGGCCGCGACCAGGCGACGGTGGAGGTGTCGGCGAAGCTGCTCAACCCCACCAGCCGCGTCGACGTCGCCGTCTTCGCGCGCAACCCCGGCACCGGCTGGGGCGCGCCGTCCTACGTCTCCTTCGCGCGCATGGACCCGGACGCGCCGTACTCCGACCCGGCGCTGACCCCACTCCACGACATAGGGAAATGAAGAGGCGCAGAGGGTTTTAACTCCGATGGTTTGGGCTCTCGCTACCGCTCCGCAGCTTCGCATCCAACAACCACAATCCATTGCCACTTGGGAGAGTTTTATAACTGGGGGCAAACCCCCAGACCCCCTGCGGCGAAGCCGCAGATATAACCTATGGCCTGTATGGCTGTGTCAAATGAATGGTATGTGCGAAGCAAAGCACATTCAGCGGAGCGTTAGCGAGAGCGCACAGATCGGAGTAGTTTATACCCCCCTGCGCGACACCCTGAACAGCGAGCCACGGTGGTGTGCTTACGCACAGATCGGAGTTAGTTGCCCAGCGACGCCGAAAAGTGTGGTATAATATGCGCATGATTCTCAGCAACGATCCGAAGGCATATGCGATTATGGGGTGCGCGATGCGCGTGCATTCCACTCTGGGCTATGGCTTTCTCGAGTCCGCTTACGGCGACGCTCTGGAAATCGAGTTCAAGAAGAACGGCATTCCGTACGTACGCGAGGACACCATAAGCATCTACTATGACGGGCAGCCACTGCCGACTAACTGGCGCGCGGACTTCACCTGCTTCGACCGCAGCTACATCGTTGAGCTGAAAGCCCTGAGGTCCATTACGAAGATCGAATGGGCGCAGGTAATCCACTACATGCGGGCGACTCGTATCCCCTACGCCATGCTCCTCAACTTTGGGCGACCGCAGCTACAGTACGACACTTTTGATCTTGACAAGCTTCCAATGGAAGCCATCCTTGACGCTGCGGCGCAGCCGCATCAAAAACCACCTCTTTCGACTTTTCAGAGTTTCCAGTGAAAAATGCAGCCAGATCGTGTTGGTTTGAAACTCCGATGGTTGGGGCTCTCACTACCGTTCCGCAGCTTCGCATCTGCCAACCTCAATCCAGTTTCGCTTCAGATTTTGCTCACACAGAGGCGCAGAGACACAGAGTTTTTTTTAACTGGGGCTTCGCCCCAGACCCCGTGAGAGCCCCCTGCGGCGAAGCCGCAGATATAAAACAAGTTCAGCATGGCCGTGGAAGACGAATGCCGAGTGCGAAGCCCCGACCATTCTGCGGAGCGGTAGCGAGAGCCATACGGATCGGAGTTTCCTATGCTATGCCGACGACGCCCCCACAATCTTATTTGAAAAATCTAAAATGAGATACGTTCTTGCGCCGCTGGCCGGCTTCACCGACGCCGCGTTCCGCCGCCTCTGCTTCGAGGGCGGGGCGGACTTCGCCTACACCGAGATGGTGAGCGCCGCCGGGCTCGCCCACGGCTCGTCGCCGACGCGGCAGCTGATGGAGACGATGCCCGGCGAAGGCGCGCTCGGCTGCCAGATCTTCGGCGCTAACGAGTCGGACGTCGCGTACGCCGCTGGCGCGGTGCCGGACCGCTTCAGCGAAATCAACCTCAACGCCGGCTGCCCGGTGCGCAAGGTGGTGAAGGAGGGCGCGGGGGCGAAGCTCGCCGAGGACCCGGAGAAGGTGTACCGCCTCCTGCGCGCGATGAAGGGGAGCACGCGGCTGCCGGTCACGCTCAAGACGCGGCTCGGTCCGCGCCCTGACCGCAACCTCTCGCTCGAGCTCCTTGACGCGGCGGAGCGCGCCGGCGTCGCCGGCGTCGTCTTCCACGCGCGCTTCACCTCGCAGATGCACGGCGGCGCGACGCACCTCGACCTGCTCGCGGAGATCGCCGCGCGCGCGAAGGTGCCGGTGACCGGCAACGGCAGCGTCGTGGACGCGAAGAGCGCCGCGGCGATGGCGGCGACCGGCGTGGACGCAATCATGGTCGGGCGCGCGGCGCTCGCGGACCCGTTCATCTTCGCCCGGCTCAAGGGGAACGAGCCGCCGGAGGAGTCGCCAGCCGCGCTCTGCGCGCGGCACCTCGGGTACCTGCTCGACTTCCGCGACCGCCTCGCCGCCGCGTATCCGCGCGACCACGTGCCGCCGCCGGATTCGTTCGCCGCGGTCAAGATGCACACCCACCTCTTCCGCTACTTCAACGGGCGGCCGGGCGCGGCGAAACTGCGCGCGCGGCTAAATTCCGTCCGTACACTCGCGGAGATATATGATATAATTCACTCGTATGTTTGACATCGTAGTCATAACCGCGGCCAACCGCGCCCAGGCGGCGGGCTACCGCGCGCAGCTGCGCGGACGCAAAGGCTTCGTCGTGATCCCCGATCCCGGCGACCGCCGGGTCGGCTCGCTCGGCGCCACCGTGAACGCGCTTAAACTGCTCGCGCGGCGCGGCGCGGCGCGCGGGCGCGTGCTCGTCTGCCACTCCGGCGGCGACGCGAAGCGCACTCCGGCATACTCCGCGATGGGCAAGGCGTTTGTGCCGATGCCGGACGGACGCCCGATGCTCGACCACATCGTGGAGGCGATGGACGCGCTGCCGCAGGCTCCGGGAGTCGTGGTCTGCTGCGGCGACGTGGTGCCGCGGCTTGATCCGGCTCGGGTCCGCTTCGCCGCGAAGGGCGTGACGGGCGTCGCCTATCCCGACGGTCCGTGGCAGGCGCGTAGACACGGCGTCTACGTGTCCAAGGCGGGGAGGGGGACGGCGCCGCGGCGAGTGGAGGATTTTCTGCAGAAGCCGGCGGTCTCGCGGGGCAAGTTCCTCGTCGACACCGGCATCATGTACATCGACTGGCCGACGGCGGAGAAGATGCGCGCGCTGCCGGTCGCCGGCGACATCTACGAGGAGTTCCCGCGCCTGCTGCTCGGCGGCTTCGCGCCGTTCGCGGTGGCGGTGGCGCCGTCATGCGAGTTCTTCCACATCGGATCGTCGCGCGAGCTGCTGAAGCTGCTCGGGCGGAGGGGACGGAAGGGCGAACTCACGCTCGTCGACGGCGTGGAGGCGAAGGTGGAGAGCCTCGGCGGCGACAACATCGTCACCAACGTGCCGGCGTCGTACGGTCCGGTCAGGCTCGCGAAAGGCGAGTGCCTCACTTCGATTCCGGTCGGCAAGTCCGGCTGGCGCCATCTCCGCTACCGCATCGACGACAGCTTCAAGGAGGACGGACTCTGGGAGCGCCACCGGCTCGGCGAGCTGATGCCGCGCGTCGACCATGCGCGACTCCTCGCGCTGCGACGCCGCGCGAACGGCGCGCCGGCGGTGCGCGTCACCGCGCCGGTGCGCATCGACCTCGCCGGCGGCTGGTCCGATACGCCGCCCATCTGCGAGATCGAGGGCGGCGCGGTTCTCGCCGCGGCGGTTCGGCTCGACGGGAAGCGTCCGATCGAGGTGACGGTCTCGCCGCGCCGCGACCGCCTGGTCAAGGTGGTCTCGCGCGACCTCGGCAAGAGCCGGGTCCTCAGGTCCGCCCGCGAAGTAGCAGATCACTCGAATCCGGGCGACTGGTGCTGCCTCGTGAAGGCGGCGCTCGCCGTGACCGGCTTCAGGTTCGGCTCGGCCGGACTCGACATCGTCATCAGCGCCGATTTGCCGAAAGGCAGCGGGATGGGCACTTCGTCCATCCTCGGCGCCGCCACAATCGCCGCGCTTCTTCAGGCGACCGAAGTCGGCTTCGTGCGCGGCGGGGAGGTCGACGTCGACCGAGTCGGCGCGCTCACGCTCGCGCTCGAGCGCGAGATGCGCACGGGCGGAGGATGGGAGGACCAGTTCGCCGGCATGACGCCGGGGGTGAAGATGATGCGCTCGCGACCGGGCGCGGAACAGCGCGTAGCGGTCGAGCCGGTCGCGATGCCGCCGAAGGCGATGCGCGAGCTGATGCGGCGCAGCCTCCTCTTCTTCACCGGGCAGAAGCGCATGGCGCGCAACGTGCTGCGGCGTGTCCTCGGCTTCTACGCCGAGAACCCCCACGGCTTCGCGAAGATTCTGGTGGGCGCGCTCAAGGCCAACGCCGAGAAGGCGGCCGGGGCGCTCCGTCGCGGCGACTTAGACGCGTTCGCCGCGTGCGTCAACTCCTACTGGCGCGACAAGCGCCTTTTAGACGCCGGTTCCACCAACGAGAAGGTGGACGACATCATCGACCTCATCCGCGACCGCGCCGCGGCGGTGACGCTGACCGGCGCGGGCGGCGGCGGCTTCATGTACGTGCTCGCGAAGAGCCCCGCCGGCGCGCGCGGGATCCGCGTGACGCTCGAGCGCAATCCGCCGTCGCCGGACTCGCGCGTCTACGCCTTCGCGGTGGACGACGCCGGCATGAGGTTCGAATGACGGTCTGGATCGAGACGCCGTTCGACAACCTGCCGGCCGAGGGCTACCGCCGGATGCGCTACTCGCTCATGCAGGCGGCGTTCGTTGCCGCCGGTCACCGTGCGGTCGTCTTCGCCTCGGACTTCAACCACGGCACCAAGGCGCCGCGGCGGATCGCGGAGATGCCGCCGGACGTGGTGCTGGTGCCGACGATCCCCTATTCGGCCAACGTCTCGCTGCGCCGCGCCTTCAGCCACCTCGTCTATGCGCGGCGCTTCGAGCGCTTAGCGCGGCGGATGGCCGACGCCGGCGAAGTGCCGCGTCCGGACGTCGTCGTCGCCGCCGCGCCCACGCTCTCCGCCGCAACTGCCGCGATGCGGCTTGCGCGGCTGTACGGCGCGAAGTTCGTCCTCGACGTGCAGGACGCGTGGCCCGAGACGTTCTTCCGCCTGTTGCCGAAGTGGCTTCGCTGGGCGGCGTGGCTGCCGCTCCTGCCGATGCGACTTGCCGCGCGCCGGCTCTACCGCCGCGCCGACCTGGTGACCGGAGTGTCGGCGCGCTACCGCGAGCTGACCGGGAGGAAGGATTTCGTCCTCGCGCCGCTGGGAATCGACGCGCCGGCTTCCCTGCCGCCGCGCGCCGCGCGGGCGGACGGGACGACGCGCCTTGTCTACGCCGGCAACCTCGGCTCGGGCTACGGACTCGAGACGGTGGTCGAGGCGGTGGCGCGCGACAGGTCGCTTACGCTCGACGTCGCCGGCACGGGCGGCAAGGAGGCGGCATTGAGGTCGTTCGCCGCCGCGTGCGGCGCGGCGGACCGGGTGGTGTTCCACGGCTATCTCGGCGAGGCGGAGCTGAAGGCGCTGCTCGCGCAGTGCGACGTCGGCGTCATTCCGATGCGCGACGACAGCTGGGTGGGGCTGCCCAACAAGCTCTTCGACTATCTTGCGGCGGGGCTGCGCGTGGCGAGCTCGCTCGACGGCGAGTGCGGCGAGCTGCTGCGGCGCGAGTGGCTTGGGGCGGTGTACGACTTCGCCTCGCCCGACTCGTTCCTCGCCGCGCTCGGCTCGCTGCGGGATTCCGCCGCGGCGCTTCCCGCCCGCCTCCGCGCCGAGGCGATATATCCTGAGTATGTTGGGGAAGTAATGGCTCTTCAAAGAATTTAGTGGAAGTGCCGACAGCGTGGTGTAAGAAACTCCGATCTGTGGGGCTCTCGCTACCGCTCCGCAGAATGGTGTGTGCTTCGCATTTGACATTCGTCATTGCACAGCCACTTTTACCATGTTTAATATCTGCGGCTTCGCCGCAGGGGGTCTGGGGGCTCGCCCCCAGATATAAAACCAGTTAATGCAGTCAAATGGATTGTGGTTGTGGGATGCGGAGCTACGGAGCGGTAGCGGGAGTCCCAACCATCGGAGTTCCAAACTAACACGATCTGATAACATTTCCACCAAAAACTTCTAAGAGCCGAAGTAATTCAGCTATCAGCAGCCAATCGCCGTTGACGCATTGGGCCGTTTTTGATACAATACACACAATTTTCGTATAAAAAGGAATAAAACAACAGCATGGCGAAAGAAGAAGACCAGGCGATAGAAGTGACGGGCACCGTCACCAAGGTGTTGCCTGCCACTATGTACAAGGTGCGGCTCGAGAACGGACACGAGGTCCTTGCGCACATCTCGGGCAAGATGAGGAAGTTCTTCATCAAGATCGCGATCGGCGACACGGTCACCGTCGAGATCTCGCCCTACGACCTCGGCAAGGGCCGCATCACCTACCGCCACAAGGTCGGTGCCGAAGCAGTTTCCAACCATCCATAACAAGTCAAGGAGAATACAAACATGTCAGGTCACAGCCACTGGGCAACAATCAAGCGCGCCAAGGGCGCCGCGGACGCCAAGAAGGGCAAGATTTTCTCGAAGCTCGGCAAGGAAATCACCATCGTCGTCAAGGCGAAGGGCGGCAACCCGGACAACAATCCGACGCTCCGCACGCTGATCGCCAAGGCGAAGGCGGCGCAGATGCCGAACGACAACATCGAGCGCGCGATCAAGAAGGGCACCGGTGAGCTCGAGTCCGCCGAAATGGTGGACTGCCAGTACGAGGGCATCAAGAACGGCACCGCCGTGGTGGTGCGCGTGCTGACGGACAACAAGAACCGCGCGGCGGCCGAGGTCGGCAGCGTCTTCAAGAAGAACGGCATCGAGCTCGCGAAGCCGGGCAGCGCCTCGCGCCTCTTCGACAAGCTCGGCCAGGTGATGATCCCCGCGGCCGACGGCCTCACCGAGGACAAGGTGATGGAGGTCGCGCTCGACGCCGGCGCCGAGGACGTGCTGGTCGAGGACGGTGGCTTCACCGTCAAGACCCAGCCGAACGACTTCATCGCCGTCTCCGACGCGATCAAGGCCGCCGGCATCGCGATCGACGAGGAGAACTCCAGCGTCGGGCTGGTGCCGAACATGACCAACCCCGTCTCGGACGTGGCGACCGCGAAGGCGATCAACAAGTTCGTCGAGATGCTCGAGGACCTCGAGGACACGCAGGACGTCTACACCAACATGGAGACGACCGACGAGGTCGACGCCGCGCTCGAAGCCGAAGGCTGAGCGCCGGTTCTCCCCCGCGGTCCCCGATCGGCTCGCCTCTTCTCCGGCCATGCTCATCGGCTGCCACCTAAGCTCCTCCGGCGGCTATCTGGCGATGGCCCAGACGGCCGTCTCGATCGGGGCGAACGTCTTCCAGTTCTTCACCCGCAACCCGCGCGGAGGCGCGGCGAAGCCGGTCGACCCCGCCGACGTGGAGGCGTTCATCGCCTACGCGCGCGAGCACGGGATCGGCCCCATCCTCGCCCACGCCCCCTACACGCTCAACGCGGCAGGCGCCGAGGAGCGCGTGCGCGAGTTCGCCGAGGCGACGATGGCGGACGACCTGAAGCGGCTTGAGCTCACCCCTGGCGCGATGTACAACTTCCATCCCGGGAGCCACGTCGGCCAGGGCGCGGAGGCGGGGATCGAGCTCGTCTCCTCGATGCTCGCGCGCATTCTCCTTTCCTGGCGCGAGGCGCACGGCGGCAAGTTCCCCGCCACTTCGATCCTCTTCGAGACCATGTCCGGCAAGGGCAGCGAGCTCGGCCGGAACTTCGAGGAGATCCGCGCGCTCATCGACGCCACCGAGTCCAAGCTCGGGACCGGTGCACAAACACTTCTCGGCGTCTGCCTCGACACCTGCCATGTCTGGGACGGCGGCTACGACATCGTCGGCGACCTCGACGGCGTCGTCGCCGAGTTCGACCGCGTGGTGGGCCTTAAGCGTCTGAAGGCTGTCCACGTCAACGACTCCATGAACGTGCTCGGCGCCCACAAGGACCGCCACGAGAAGATCGGCAAGGGCCGCATCGGGCTCGAGGCGTTCCGGCGGATCGTCAACCATCCTGCGCTCTCGCGCCTGCCGCTCTACCTCGAGACGCCCTGCGACTTGCAGGGGTACCGGGACGAGATCGCGCTCATGAAGGGGCTGCGGACGGCATGAGCCGCGCGCTGCTCGAGATCGAGGACCTCACGGTCGCCTACCGCTCGGAAGACGGGCGAGTGACCACGGCGGCCGAGGGCGTGACGCTGTCGCTCGACCGCGGCGAGTCGCTCTGCGTGGTCGGCGAGTCCGGCTCCGGCAAGAGCTCGGTCGCGATGAGCGTCGCGAGACTGCTGCCGAGCCCGCCTGCGTTCTGGCCGAGGGGGCGGATCCTCTTCGACGGCGAGGACGTCCTCGCGATGGACGTCGCGCGTCTGCGCGAGCTCCGCGGCCGCCGTATCGGCGTCATCTTCCAGGACCCGATGGGCTCGCTCTCGCCGCTCCACCGCATCGACGACCAGCTGGTCGAGACCGTCTTTCTCCACGAGCGGATGGCGAAGGAGTCCGCGCGCGAGTTCGCGGTCGAGTGGCTCGGCAAGGTGGGCGTGGACGACCCCGCGCGCGTCGCGCGCGCGTATCCACATGAGCTTTCCGGCGGGCAGCAGCAGCGGGTGATGATTGCGATGGCGATGATGCTGGGGCCGGACCTGCTGGTGGCGGACGAGCCGACGACGGCGCTGGACGTGACCGTGCAGAAGCAGATCCTCGCGCTGATGCGCGGGCTCGTCGGCGAGAAGGGCGCGCTCCTCATGATCACCCACGACCTCGGGGTGGTCTCGGAGATGGCCACGAAGCTTGCGGTAATGAAGGACGGACGCGTCATCGAGACGGCCGCGGACGTCCGGGAGTTCTTTCGCCGTCCCCAACACCCCCATTCGCAGGCCTTAGTGGCCGAAGCGAGGAAAATGGAGCTCGAATGAAGAGAATAGGCATAATCGGCGCCGGCAGGTTCGGCATGTCGCTCGCGGAGTCGCTCGCCAACGCGGGCGTGGAGGTGCTGCTCATCGACCGGAACCGCCCGGCGATGCAGAACGCGACCGAGTTCGCGACCGCCCTGCAGGGCGACGCCACGCAGCCGCGCGTGCTGGACGAGGCGGGCTTCGGCGAGTGCGACGTGGTGGTCGTCGCGATCGGCTCCAACATCGAGGCGTCGATCATGGCGACCGCGAACTGCAAGGAGCTCGGCGTCGGCAACGTGGTCGCCAAGGCGTCGAGCGAGCTGCACGGCAAGATCCTGCGGCGCATCGGCGCCGACTCGGTGATCTACCCCGACCGCGACAGCGCCCACCGGCTCGCGCGGTCGATCGTCAACCACTCGGCCGTCGACTTCCTCGAGGTGTCGGAGGGCTTCTCCATCGCCGAGATCGACGTCCCGGACGGCATCCGCGGGCTCACCCTCGCCGAGGCGGACCTCCGCAAGAAGCACGGCGTCACCGTGCTCTGCATCCGCCGCGCCGACGTCGACCCCAAGAAGCCGCGCCAGGTGGTGGTGCCGCAGGCCGCCGACACGATCCAGGGGGACGACAAGCTCATCGTCTTCGGAGAGACCAAGTCGATCGACTCGCTCGGCTGACGATGGCAAGGCTCGTCATCAACGGCCGGCGGACCGTCTCCGGCGTCCACCGCGTGCAGGGCAACAAGAACGCGGCGCTGCCGATGATCGCCGCGGCGCTGCTCTCGCCGGAGCCGGTGACGCTCGAGAACGTGCCGGAGATCGAGGACGTGGCGATGATGCTCGAGGCGGCGCGCTCGTTCGGCGCGAAGATCTCGCGCGACCTCGCCGCCGGCACGGCGACGATCTCCGCGCCGCGGATCCGCACCGCCCGCATCGCGCCGGAGCTCGCGGCGAAGATCCGCACCTCCTTCCTCTTCGCGGGCCCGCTCCTCGCGCGCCTCGGCCGCGCCTCGCTGCCGCCGCCGGGCGGCGACCCGATCGGCCACCGCCGCCTCGACACCCACTTCGCCGGCTTCCGCGCGCTCGGCGCGAAGGCGGTGGCGGGCAAGAAGTCGCTTTCGCTGCGCGGCTCGCTCCGGGGCGTGCGGATGCTCCTCGACGAGGCGTCGGTCACGGCGACAGAGAACATCATGATGGCCGCCACGCTCGCGAAGGGTACGACCACGATCGCCAACGCCGCCTGCGAGCCGCACGTCGTCGACCTCGCCACGATGCTCAACGCGATGGGCGCGAAGGTCTCCGGCGCGGGAACCAACTTGATTCGGATCGAAGGCGTCGAGTCGCTGCACGGCTGCTCCGCGCGCGTCGGCTGCGACTACATTGAGGCCGGCAGCTACGTCGCCGCGGCGGCCGCTACCGGCGGCGAGCTGACGCTCGAGAACGTCGACCCCGAGCCGTTCGATGCGCTGGAGGGGGCGTTCGCGCGCTTCGGGGTCACCTGGAGCGTCGACGCAAAGGCGCGCACCCTCCACTACGTGCCGCGCAAGCGGCTCAAGATGAAGTACGACCTCGGCGACGCGATTCCGTCCGTCGCCGACGGCACCTGGCCGGCGTTTCCGTCCGACCTCATCTCGGTGCTGATCGTGCTCGCCACCCAGGCCCGCGGCACCTGCCTCTTCTTCGAGAAGATGTTCGAGAGCCGGCTCTACTTCGTGGACCGACTGCGCCAGATGGGCGCGAAGATCGTGCAGTGCGACCCGCACCGGGTGGTGGTGACGGGGCCGTCAACGCTCTACGGCGGGGCAGTGTCGTCCAACGACATCCGCGCCGGCATCTCGCTCGTCATCGCCGCGCTCTGCGCGAAGGGCGAGACGGTGATCGAGAACGCGGAGACGATCGACCGCGGCTACGCGGCGATCGAGCGCGGGCTCGCCGCGCTCGGCGCCGACATCCGCCGCGCTTAGCGCGGCGGATGTGTTTCAGCAGCCAGCAGCCAGCAGCCAACAGCCAGTAACCAGCAGCCAACAACCAGCAGCCAGCAGCCAGTAGAGAGGAGATTGCCATCCTCTTTCCGCTGGACGCTGATCGCTGGCTGCTGGTTGCTGATACGCTTCGGTCGGCGCCTATGCGCCGGCCGCTTCAGAGCCGGTGCCGCGGATCTTGATGTGGAGCTCGCGGAGCTGCTGCTCGGTCACGTAGTTTGGCGCGCCCATGAGGAGGTCCTGCGCCTTCTGGTTCATCGGGAAGGCGATCACCTCGCGGATGTTCGGCGTGTCGGTGAGGAGCATGACCATGCGGTCAACGCCGGGGGCGATTCCGCCGTGGGGCGGCGCTCCGAACTGGAACGCGCGGTGGAGGGCGCCGAACTTCTTGACGACGTCGTCCTTGGTGTAGCCCGCGATCTCGAACGCCTTGTACATCACCTCGACCTGGTGGTTGCGGATCGCGCCAGAACTGAGCTCGATGCCGTTGCAGACGACGTCGTACTGGTACGCCTCGATGGTGAGCGGGTCCTTGGTGTTCAGCGCCTCGAGCCCGCCCTGCGGCATCGAGAAGGGGTTGTGCGAGAAGATGATCTTGCCGGTCTCGGGGTCCTTCTCGAAGAACGGGAAGTCGACGATCCAGCAGAACTTGTAGCAGTTCTTCTCGCGGATGTCGTTCGTCATGTGGTCGGCGATGTCGGTGCGGACGAGGCCGGAGAGGCGGTTGCACTCGTCGACGTCGGCGGCCATGAAGAACAGCGCGTCGGTCGGCTCCATGCCGGAGATCTTCTTCATCTCCTCGAGCTGGTCGGCGGAGAGGAACTTCGCGATCGGCCCCTTGAGCTCGCCTTCCTTGGTCCAGCTGATGTAGCCGAGGCCCTTGCCGCCGTTCTCCTTGACGAACGCCTCGCGCTTGTCGAACCAGGTGCGGGTCTCGACGCCGACGATTCCCTTGACGAGCAGGCCCTTGACGAGCCCGCCGTTCTTGACGCACGCGGCGAACGCCTTGAAGTCGGCCTTCGCGAAGAAGTCGGACATGTCGATCCACTTGAGCGGATTCCTGAGGTCCGGCTTGTCCGAGCCGTAGGTCATCATCGCGTCGCGGTACTTGATGCGCGGCCAGGGCGCCTCGTTGCACGCCCAGGTCGAGAACTTCCTGAACGTCGCGGAGACGACGTCCTCGACGACGGCGAAGATCTCGTCTTGCGTCACGTAGGACATCTCGATGTCCATCTGGTAGAACTCGCCGGGCGAGCGGTCGGCGCGCGCGGCCTCGTCGCGGAAGCACGGCGCGATCTGGAAGTACTTGTCGAAGCCGGACACCATCAGGAGCTGCTTGAACATCTGCGGCGCCTGCGGAAGGGCGTAGAACATGCCGCGGTGGATGCGGCTCGGCACCAGGTAGTCGCGCGCGCCCTCGGGCGAGGAGGCGGTGAGGATCGGCGTCTGGAACTCGTGGAATCCCTTCTCCCACATCTTCTCGCGGAGGAAGCGGATGACGTCGCTCCTGAGGATGATGTTCCTGTGGAGCTTCTCGCGGCGGAGGTCGAGGAAGCGGTACTGGAGGCGCACGTCCTCGCTCTCGTCGGCCTTCTCGTCCGGGATGTAGAGGGGCGTCACCTGCGAGGCGGACTCCATCACGAGCTCGTTTGCCTCGATCTCGATCTCGCCGGTCGGAAGCTCGGGGTTGATCGTGTCGGGAGTCCTCAGCTTCACCTCGCCGGTCACGGTGATGACCGACTCGAGGTGCGCCTTCTCGACGGTGCCGAAGAAGCTGCGGCTCGGGTGGACGACGATCTGCGTGAGGCCGTAGTGGTCGCGGAGGTCGACGAAGAGGATGCCGCCGTGGTCGCGGAGGCGGAACATCCAGCCGGAGAGCCGGACGGTCTTGCCCGCGTCGGAGGCGCGGAGCTCGTTGCAGGTATGGGTGCGGTACGGATGCATGATTGGAATTGTCCTTCCCTTGGGGAATATGGGTGCGTATTATACCAAATTTCGCCGCGCGGCGTAACGACTGCGGGATTGTTCGACAGGATTAACAGGATTTACAGGAGTGTGAGTGTTTATGTGAAGAGTGAGTAAAAAACTCCGATGGTTGGGGCTCCCGCTACCGCTCCGCAGCTTCGCCCATGACAACCCCACGTATGATTCTGCCGAAGCCAGGTTATTTAACTGGGGCTCCGCCCCAGACCCCCTGCGGCGAAGCCGCAGATATAAAACAAGGCATGTGCGGCCGTGGAAGACGAATGTCAGGCGCGAAGCATCGAGCATTCTGCGGAGCGGGACAGCCGAGCGAAGCGAGACAGCCGAAGGCCGCGAGAGCCACACGGATCGGAGTTTATACCCCAGATCCCTGAGCCGCGAAATTCCGGGTGACGTGGCGCTTTGCGCGTAGAGGGGAAATTATGGTATAATACACGACATCAATTTTCCAAAAGAGGAGAAGGAGATGGCAGAAACGGAGACTCTGGCAGAGCAGCTTAAGGGGTGCGTCGAGAAGCGGGATTTCGAGGGCGCGCTCGGTTTGGTGAGGGGAAATCTGGAGGAACTGAAGAAGAGCCCGCAGTCAGGGGCGGTCAAGGACGCGCTGAAGAAGGCGACCGACGACCGTCTGCTGCAGTCGTACGTCGACGGCGCCGGCTTCGGCGAGCTGCCGCTCGACGCCGCGCTCGTGAGGCTCGAGAAGCTCATCTCCTTCCAGGTCGGCTCGCTGGTCCTGAACCGCACCTGGGGCGTGGGCAAGGTGAAGAAGGTCGACTACTTCTACCGCCGCGTCACGGTCGACTTCCCCAGCCGCCGCGGCCACCAGTTCACCTACGCGGCGGCGGCGGACATGCTCGAGAGCGCGCCCGACGGCCACATCCTGGTGCTGCGCGAGGTCGACCCCGCGGCGTTCGAGTCGCTGCTCAAGGAGAAGCCGGGCGAGTTCGTCAAGCGCGTCATCGAGTCCAACGGCTCGTCGATGACGCTGGTGCGGCTCGAGGACTACTGCGTCGCCAACGGCTTCGTGAAGGGCGTCAACTGGAAGAAGTTCTGGGACACCGCGCGCGCGGAGCTGCGCCGCGACAAGTGCGTCGTCATCCCGGCCCGCAAGTCCGACCCGATCCAGGTGACCGGCGCGGCCGAGGACTACGGCGACGTCTGGCTCGAGGCCTTTTCGCACGAGACCGACCCGAAGGCGATCCTCGCCGCGGTGCGCGAGTACGTGGCGCAGGGCAAGCTCAAGGCGGCGGACGATGCGGTGCGCGCGAAGATCGAGGACCGGCTGGTGTTCGCGGTGACCGCGGCGCGCAAGGTGGACGACGCGCTCTACGCGCGCCTCGCCTGCACCGTGGCCGAGCTCGGGTTCGCGCGCCCGACGGCGAAGGAGATGCGCGACTACCTCTGGGAGCGCAGGCGCTACATCAAGGCGGCGGCGGCGCTGCCCTCGCGCGAGGTCGGCGCGATGATTTCGTTCCTCGCCTGCGACGACGCGGCGAAGGCGAAGATCTACGCCGCCATCCCGGAGTTCTGCTTCGCGGCGGTGGACGAGATCGTGAAGCGCTTCAGGGACGACAAGTCCAGGGAGGGCGAGGCCGAGGTCTGGCCTTGCCGCAAGGCCGTCGGCGACTTCATGAAGGAAACCCAGGCGCCGGCGACGCTGACCACGCTGATCGCCGGGCGGATCGAGCAGTTCGGCGAGTTCGAGTACGCCGACGTCGAGGTCGACGGCAAGAAGATCCGCACGCTCAAGGGCTACAAACTCTGGCCGGAGCTGCCGCCGATCTCCGCGATCCTCGCCCACGCGATTGCGCTCGGCGAGGGCCGCCGCTCCGGCGAGACGCTCAGGATGCAGAACCTCGTGCGCCGGCTCTTCGGCGACAAGGCGTGGCTCGAGAAGATGTTCAGACTGCTCGGGATGAACTCGACGGCCGACCAGGTGCTCTTCTTCGAGCGCTTCCAGGCCTCCATCGCCTGGGACCCGTCCACCCACCACACGACCGTGGTCAGGATGGCGAAGCTCGTGCCCGAGCTGGAGAAGCACATCGTCAAGGTGGAGAAGAAGCGCGAGTACGCGCGCCTTACCTCCTACCGCAGCTTCGGCCTCCGGAAGCAGGAGTACCTCAAGCTCATCAACGAGGACATGCCCGAGAACGTCCGCAAGATCGAGTTCGCCAAGGGCTTCGGCGACCTCTCGGAGAACGCAGAGTACCAGTACGCGAAGGACGAGCAGCGCCAGCTGATGCAGAAGCAGACGCTGATGCAGGCCGACCTCGAGGCGGTGAAGCCGTCCGACTTCGCCGACGCCACGACCGACGAGGTGATGCCTGGCGTCACTGTCGTCGCCGACACCAAGGACGGCGAGAAGGTCTGGCACATCCTCGGCGAGTGGGACAACGACCCCGAGCTCGGCATCCTCTCCTCGAAGACGCGCGTCGCCCAGGGCCTGCTCGGCAAGAAGCCCGGCGACGGGTTCGAGCTGCCGGACGCGGACGGCGGCGTCGCCTTCGCGACGATCCGCGAGATCCGCCCGCTGCCGGACTCGGTCCGCGAGTGGATGAAGCTCCCCGCCGGAGTGCAGATTTAACCGCAAACCAGGAAATTTCAAAAGGAGGCAGCAGCCATGTCCAGCAAGAAGCCAGCAGCCAAGAAGCCGGTCGCCAAGAAGGCGGCAGCGAAGAAGCCTGCCGCGAAGAAACCGGCGGCCAAGAAGCCGGAGGACAAGGGCAAGGTCCCGCACCGCGTGCCCCCGCGCATCATCCGGCGCCCGTCACCGAACGCGCGCGCGCCGGAGGGCGACTACGTGCCGGTAGACACCGCCAAGGCGGTGGCGTTCGGCATGTCGATCGTGCAGCAGATGAAGGCCGAGCGCAAGGCGGCCGAGATCAAGCGCGAGAAGAAGCTCGAGAAGGAGGCGGTGAAGCTGGCGCGGCGCCCGACCACGCGCGCGCAGGGCAAGTCGACGGCCAAGTTCCCCGCCGCCGACCTGAAGAGCTTCCGCAAGCAGCTCGTCGAGGCGCGTGAGCGCGCGCTCAACGGCGTCGACGCGATGAAGGCCACCGGCTTCAACGAGGCCGAGGACCACGAGGCGGACGGCGGCGACGGCACCAACCAGACCCTGCGCCTGCAGGCGCTCGGCCAGATGGGCTCGATCAAGCGCACCATCCAGCAGATCGACGAGGCGCTGCACCGCATCGACGAGGGCACATACGGCGTCTGCACCGTGTGCGGCCAGCTCATCCGCAAGCCCCGTCTCCAGAACCAGCCCTTCGTGCTCACCTGCATGGAGTGCCAGAGCGAGATGGAGCGCGCCGACAAGTGAGGCGATTCCTGATCGTCTTCGCCGCCGTCGCCAACCTCGTGCTGGTGGACGCGGTTTCCAAGGAGATCGCCGCCGCCCTGCTCAAGGGACGCGCGGCGGTTTCGGTCATACCGGGCCTCTTCAGCCTCGCCTACGTCGAGAACCGCGGCTGCGCCTGGGGGATGCTCCAGGGCCAGGTCTGGCCGCTCGCCGTCTTCGGCATCGCCGCGCTGGCGCTCCTGGTATGGCGTCGCCGCGACGTCTTCGCCGCGCCGGAGGGGAGCCCGCGAATGGCGTCGGTCCTCGGCGCCGTCGCCGAGCCGCTCGTCTACGCGGGCATAATCGGCAATGTCATCGACCGCGTCTTCCGCGGCTATGTGGTCGACATGCTCGACTTCCACTGGGGCACGAGCCACTTTCCGTGCTTCAACTTCGCCGACACCTGCATCTGCGTCGGCGCGGGGATGATCGTTCTCGCCTCGCTGCTGACGCCGCGGCGGCGCAAGGAGGAAAAGGAGGCCGCGCCATGATCGCGTACATCAGGGGGATCCTCGCCGAGAAGGAGCCGACGCGCGCCGTCGTCGAGGCGGGCGGAGTCGGCTACGAGCTCTTCATCCCTCTCTCCACCTATGACCGGCTGCCGCGCCAGGGCGAGGAGGCGAAGCTGCTCGCCGCGCACGTGGTGAGGGACGACGCGGAGGCGCTCTTCGGCTTCTCGACGGCGGAGGAGCGCGAGATGTTCACGATGCTCGTCTCGGTGAGCGGGGTGGGGCCGAAGATTGCGCTCTCGATGCTCTCCGGGTCGTCGCTCGGCGACCTCGCGCAGGCGATCGCGGGCGGGGACGTGAAACGGATCTCATCCATCAAGGGCGTTGGCCGCAAGACTGCCGGCAAGATCTGCGTGGAGCTGAAGGACAAGGTCGGCCAGTTCGCGTTCGCGGCAGGCGGCGCGTCCGGCGGCGCGGCGCCGATGGCGAACGACGCGGTGATGGCCCTGAGGGCGCTCGGCTTCGCCGAGGACGCGTCGGCGAAGATGGTCGCGGACGTCCTCGCGGCGAATCCGTCCGTCGACTCCGTCGGCCAGGTGGTGAAGCTCGCGCTCGCAGGCAGGTAGGAAGAAGATTTACAACCAAACGAAAGGAACAAATACCATGAAGAGAACCATGTTTGCGCTGGCGCTCGGGCTCTGCCTCGGCGCCGTCGCAGGCGAGCGGATGAAGATCTGGCCCGAGGGCAAGATGCCCCATCCCCAGCCTCACCAGATTGCGGCGATGACCGACGAGCAGGAGAAGGGGAAGGAGCCCTACCTCGAATGGTTCGACCCGCCGGCCAAGCCCGCCGGCGTCAGCATGATCCTCATCTCCGGCGGCGCCTACGAGAACTGCTGCGACGTCGACCTCATCCGCCGCTGGAACGAGCTCTTCACCGCGGCCGGCTGTCAGTGCGTCAACTTCGTCTACCGCACCCCGCGGCCGAAAGGGGCGGAGATCTGGCGCAGCGCCTGGGAGGACGGCCAGCGCGCCGTCAGGGTGGTGCGCAGCGAGGCCGAGAAGCGCGGCTTCAAGGCGGACCGCATCGGCACGATTTCGATGTCCGCCGGCTCCCACCTCGCGACGCTGCTCGCGACGAGCTCCCTCACCCCGGCCTACGACCCGGTGGACGAGCTGGACGAGCTGCCATGCAATATTAACTGGGCGATCACCGGGGCGATCGCCTACGGCGTCACCGACGGGCTCACCGGCCCCAACGAGCGCAACGGCCAGGCGATCGACGCGAAGATCGCCCCCTGCTTCAAGTTCGACGCGAAGACCGCGCCGATGTGCATGTTCCACGGCGGCATCGACCTCTACTCGCCGATGGCCTCGACCTTCGTCTACCGCGAGCTCAGGAAGCGCGGCGTGCCCGCCGAGCTGCACCTCTACGCCGACCGCGACCACGCCTTCTGGGGCTGGAACCCCGGGAAAGACGTGTCGACCGGCTACGACAACTGGTTCGGCCGCGCGAAGGAGTTCATGGTCCAGATGGGCTTCCTCGGCCCCGTCGCCAAGCCCGAGGCGCTGATGGAGCGCTACGCCAAGAACTTCCACGACCCGGCGAAGTACGAGAAGACCGAGCTTTGGCCGAAGGGCAGGACGCCGTACTTCCAGGAAGACCAGTGCGTTCCCTACCTCGAGTGGTACATTCCCTCCAACCTAACCACCAAGGCGATCCAGATCGTCTACTCCGGCGGCGCATACTGGGGCAACGACCCCGACGGCTTCGAGGTCGCGCCGTTCCGCCGCTACCTGAACGAGAAGGGCATGGCGGTGGTGACGATGAAGTACCGCACTCCGCGTCCGAAGGGGCTCGCCAAGCACACCACCGCGTGGGCCGACCTGCAGCGCTGCATCAGGCTCGTGCGCGCCGGCGCGTCGTCGCGCGGGCTCGACCCCAACCGCATCGGCATCATGGGCTCGTCGGCCGGCGGCCACCTGACGCTGATGGGCGCGACCAGCTCGCGGAGCCGCGCCTACTGGTACGTGGACGAGGTCGACAAGCTCCCCTGCAACGTCCAGTGGGCGGTCGGCATCTATCCGGCCTATGGCCTCACCGACGGCACCGACACCAACAACGACACCGGCGGCAACGACGACTCCGCGCGGCTCGTCCCCGAGTTCGCCTTCGACCCCGACACCTGCCCGATGGTGTTCATCCACGGCGACTCGGACGGCTGGGCGGCGATGAACTCGGTCAAGGCGTGGGAGCAGATGCGCCGCATGGGCGTGCAGAGCGACCTGCATACGCTCGCGCAGCGCTGGCACTGCTTCCAGCGCGAGGCCTCGCCCGGCACCGGCAGCTGGAGCTGGATGGACCGCATCTGGGAATTCATGAACCACAAGCAGATCAACAAGTGACGATATGAAGAACATCACCGCAGACGAACTGAGGGACCTCTACCTCGGATTCTTCAAGTCCAAGGGCCACGCCGTCATCCCCGGCGCGTCGGTCATCCCCGAGAACGACCCGACCGTCCTCTTCACCACCGCCGGCATGCACCCGCTCGTCCCCTACCTGATGGGCGCGATGGAGCATCCGGCCGGGAAGCGCCTCACCGACGTCCAGAAGTGCATCCGCACCGGCGACATCGACGAGGTGGGCGACGCCGCGCATCTCACCTTCTTCGAGATGCTCGGCAACTGGTCGCTGAACGACTACTTCAAGAAGGAGGCGATCTCCTGGAGCTTCGAGTTCCTCACCGAACACCTCGGATTCAAGCCGGAGCAGCTCAACGTCACCGTCTTCCGCGGCGAAGGCAGGGAGGGCGAGGAGGGCTACATCCCGGCGGACGAGGAGGCGGTCGCGATCTGGAAGTCGCTCGGCATCCCCGAGGAGCGCATCTTCCGCCTGCCGCGCGAGGACAACTGGTGGGGTCCGGCCGGGACGACCGGCCCCTGCGGACCCGACACCGAGATGTTCATCGACACCGGCAAGGAGAAGTGCGGCCCCGACTGCCGCCCCGGCTGCCACTGCGGGAAGTACATCGAGATCTGGAACGACGTCTTCATGCAGTACAACAAGAACGAGAAGGGCGAGTTCGTCCCGCTCGGCCGCCACAACGTCGACACCGGCATGGGCGTCGAGCGCACCGTCTGCATGATGAGCGGCGCGCCGACCGTCTACGACACCGAGATCTTCGCGCCGATCATGGCGAAGATCGACGAGCTCGCGAACGTGCCGGCGGACATGGACCCGGCCGACGTCCTCAAGGCGCGCCGCGTCATCGCCGACCACATGCGCACCGCGACGTTCATCCTCTGCGACCCCAAGGGCGGCGTGAAGCCGGGCAACATCGGCGCGAACTACGTCCTTAGGCGCCTCATCCGCCGCGCGGTCCGCTTCGCCCGCATGATCGGCATCGCCGAGGGCTTCACGGTGAAGCTCGCGGAGACGATCTGCAACAAGTACAGCCACGTCTACCCCGAGCTCAAGGCCAACCTGGAGCAGTGCCGCCTCGACCTCGAGGCCGAGGAGAAGCGCTTCAACGCGACGCTGGACAAGGGCGAGGCGATGTACAAGAAGGTCGCCGAGCAGCTGAAGGCGCACGGCCAGTCGCAGATCAGCGGCAAGACCGCCTTCAAGCTCTACGACACCTTCGGCTTCCCGCTCGAGATGACCGTCGAGATGGCGACGAAGGACGGGCTTACCGTCGACAAGGAAGGCTTCGAGGAGGCGAACCGCAAGCACCAGGAGCTCTCCAGGACCACGTCCGCCGGCTCGTTCAAGGCGGGCCTCCAGGACAACTCCGAGGTGGTGACGCGCATGCACACGGCGACGCACCTCCTCCACGCCGCGCTCCACAAGGTGCTGGGGCCGACCGCGAACCAGAAGGGATCCAACATCACCGCCGAGCGCCTCCGCTTCGACTTCACCTGGCCCGAGCCGATGACGGCCGAGCAGAAGGCCGAGGTCGAGCGGCTCGTCAACGAGTGGATCGCCGCGGGCATCGACGTCTCGAAGAAGACCACGACCGTCGAGGAGGCCAAGGCCGAGGGCGCGATGGCGCTCTTCGGCTCGAAGTACGGCGACCAGGTGACGCTCTACACGATCGGCGACGTCTCGAAGGAGATCTGCTGCGGGCCGCATGTGGCGAACACGAAGGAGCTCGGCGGCTTCAAGATCCTCAAGGAGCAGTCGAGCTCGGCCGGCGTCAGGCGCATCAAGGCCGTGGTCTCCAACATGTAGCCGCGGCGGAGTGCAAGTGGCCGAGTTTGTACATCTCCACCTGCATACCACCTATTCGCTGCTCGACGGGCAGTGCCAGATCGTGCCGCTCGTGAAGAAGGCGCGGCGGCTGGGCATGAAGGCGCTTGCCGTCACCGACCACGGCAACCTGTTCGCGCTCAAGAGCTTCTACGACGAGTGCCGGTCGAAGAAGGACAAGGTCTACGGCGAGTTCGCCGGCGCCACGGTCAAGCCCATCCTCGGCTGCGAGGCCTACGTCACCTCCACCGGCGACTACCTCAGCCGCGACAAGGGCGAGTTCCGCCACCACCTCTGCCTGCACGCGAAGAACCTGACCGGCTACCACAACCTCGTCAAGCTGATCTCCGAGGCCAGCGTCAACGGCTTCTACAACCGCCCGCGCATCGACAAGAGGCTCCTCGAGCGCTACCACGAGGGGCTGATGTGCTCCTCGGCCTGCATCGCCGGAGAGGTGGCGCAGGCGCTCGCCGCGGACGACATGGCCGCCGCGGAAAGTGCCGCGGCCTGGTACCGCGACCTCTTCGGCGACGACTACTCGCTTGAGGTGATGCTCCATAAGGCGGCGAAGTCCGGCCCGGACGTGCCCGCCTCGGCGCAGCTCGAGTTCACTGACCTCTACGCGCGCCAGCTCAAGGTGGTCAAGGGCGCGCTGGAGCTGGGGAAGAGGCTCGGGATCCGCGTTATCGCCACCAACGACGTCCACTTCCTCGACGCGGAGGACGACGACTCCCACGACATCCTTCTGGCGCTCTCTACCGGCAAGAAGCTATCGGACGAGAAGCGCCTCGTGTACACCGGCCAGGAGTACCTCAAGACGGCGGACGAGATGGCGGCGCTGTTCGCCGAGTGTCCGGAGGTGGTGGCGAACACGCTCGAGGTCGCCGAGCGGGTCGAGGAGTACAGGCTCGATGGTCCGCCGATCGTGCCGAAGTTCGCGATTCCGCCGTCCTTCGGCAGCGAGGCCGACTACGCGAAGCGGTTCGGCGCGGACGCGCTGAAGGCCGAGTTCGACGAGGACAAGGCGGGCAACTTCGAGCGGCTCGGCGGCTACGACAAGGTGCTGCGGGTGAAGTTCGAGGCGGACTACCTCGCCTCGCTCGTCTGGGCCGGCGCGGCGAAGCGCTGGGGCGACCCGCTGCCGGACGACATCCGCGCGCGGCTCGAGTTCGAGCTCAGGACGATCAAGCTGATGGGCTTTCCCGGCTACTTCCTCATCGTCTGCGACTACATCCGCGCCGCGCGCGAGGAGTGCGGGGTGTGGGTGGGCCCGGGGCGCGGCTCGGCGGCCGGCTCGGCAGTCGCCTACGCGCTCTGGATCACCAATGTCGACCCGCTCAAGTACGACCTCCTCTTCGAGCGGTTCCTCAACCCCGACCGCATCTCCATGCCCGACATCGACGTCGACTTCGACGACGCCGGGCGCGAGCGCGTGCTCGACTACGTGACGCGCCGCTACGGAGCCGACCACGTCGCCCACATCGTCACTTTCGGGCAGATGGCGGCGAAGAGCGCGATCAAGGACGTCGGGCGGGTGATGGGCTACGACCTCGCCGCCACCAACAAGCTCGCATCCTACGTCCCCGACACCCCCAAGATCACCTTCAAGGCGGCGACGAGCCCTACCGACAAGCACGGCGAGGCCAACAAGGACTACTCGCCCGACCTGGTGGACGCCTTCAACAGCGCCGACCCGACGGTGCACTCGCTCATGGAGCGCGCCGCCCGGCTCGAGGGCTGCATCCGCCAGCCCGGCGTGCACGCCTGCGGCGTCATCATCTCGCGCGACCCGATCGTCGAGACCCTGCCGGTGATGCAGACGCCGGAGAAGGGCGGGAAGAAGAAGCCCGACGGAGAATCTGCCGCGGGCGGCGACAAGCTGCTCACCACCCAGTACGACGGCCATTTCGTGGAGCCGGTGGGGCTCCTCAAGATGGACTTCCTCGGGCTCAAGACGCTCACGGTAGAGAAGGAGTGCGTCGCGCTGCTGGGCAAGGACAGCCCGCGCGTCCCGAAGGCGATCCGCGGCGCCGACGGTTTCCTCGACCCGGACAGGATTCCGGACGACGACCGCGCGACCTACGAGCTCTTCGGCCGCGGCGAGACGACCGGCCTTTTCCAGTTCGAGTCGCCGGGCATGAAGAAGTGGCTCCGGGCGCTCCAGCCCGAGCGGCTCTCCGACCTCGTGGCCATGAACGCGCTCTACCGCCCCGGCCCGATGGAGTACATCCCCGACTTCGTCGACCGCAAGCAGGGGCGCAAGGAGGTGGCATACGACCATCCGCTGATGGAGCAGCGGCTCAAGGACACCTACGGCATCACCGTCTACCAGGAGCAGGTGATGCTGCTCTCGCGCGACCTCGCCGGATTCTCCCGCGGCGACTCCGACATGCTGCGCAAGGCGATGGGCAAGAAGCTCATCGACGTGATGAGCGAGCTGAAGGCGAAGTTCGTCAAGGGTTGCATGGCGAACAAGGCGTTCCGCGTCGGCGAGTGGGAGGACGAGGCGGCGGCGATGCGCCTCGTGGAGAAGATCTGGAGCGACTGGGAGGCGTTCGCGTCCTACGCGTTCAACAAGTCCCACTCCGTCTGCTACGCGTGGATCGCCTACCAGACCGGCTACCTCAAGGCGCACTACCCGGCCGAGTTCATGTGCGCGCAGATCTCGTCCGAAATCGGCAACTTCGACAAGCTCCCCGGCTTCGTCGCCGAGGCGCAGGAGATCGGGCTCGCGCTGAAGCTCCCGGACGTCAACGAGTCCGGCGCGCGGTTCACCCCGACCCGCGACGCGCGCGGCATCCGCTACGGCCTCGGCGGCATCAAGGGCGTCGGCGCGGCGGCGGCCGAGGCGATCGTCGCCGAGCGCGAGGCGAACGGCCCCTACACTGGGTTCATGGACTTCTGCATGCGCCTCGCGGGGCTCAACCTCGTCAACCGCCGCGTGCTCGAGAACCTGGTGCGCACGGGCGCGTTCTCCACCCTCGAACCAAACCGCGCGAAGCTCTTCGGCAACATCGAGTTCGCGCTCAAGAAGTCCCAGCTCCACGCCAAGGAGAGCGCGAGCGCGCAGACGAACTTCTTCGACCTCATGGCCGACGGCGGCAAGGAGGTGGCGGACGACTCATGCCTCGCCGACTTTCCGCCCTGGGCGCCGGCCGAGGACCTCAAGAACGAGCGCGACTTCCTCGGCGTCTACATCTCCGGCAACCCGCTCGCGTGCTGCGCCGAGCTGCTCCGGGAGGCGTCGGCGATGCGGGTCGACCGCAAGGACGCCGAGACGGTGCCGTTCGACTTCTCGATGATCGAGCGCAGGAAGGAGCCTGCGGAGGAGGCGGACGAGGCCGAGGGCGCGGACGACGAGACCGTCGGCGATGGCGAGGCGGACGGCGAGGACGCGGCGGAGGCGGAGGCGCGCGAGGAGCGGCAGGACGTCGAGTCGCTCCTCCGCACCGGCGAGGAGAAGGACTGGATCCTCAAGGGCCTCGCGCGCGCCGCGCTCCGGGCGAAGGGCGGAGTGAACTGGTCCAACCGGGACGCCGTCAACAAGGCGGTGGCGAAGCTCAAGCCCGTGATCAAGGCGGCCGCCGACAAGACGCTCCTCAAGAAGATCGACGTCCGGGCGGTGGGGATCCTCGAGCAGTGCTTCGTGAAGACGCCGAAGCCGCGTCCCGACGGCAGCGTTGGCGCGAAGTGGGCGGTGCTCGCGCTTGACGACGGCCGCGGCCGCGCGGAGGGCGCGGCGTTCGCCAAGGTGTGGACGCAGTGCGCCGGCCTCGAGCAGAAGAAGGACCAGCTGGTGATGGTGACGGGCGAGATCGCCCACAAGGCGGTCTACGCGAAGGACGACGTCCGCCGCGAGCATCCCCAGATTGGCGACCTTTCCTTCACCATCAAGGAGGCGATGCCGCTCGAGGACGCGATGCCGATGGTGTCGAAGGGGCTGACGGTGCGGCTCGACAGCGCCGACCCCGACACGCCGCGCCGCGCCGCGGCGCTGAACGAGGCCGTCGCGAAGAGCCCCGGCCTGCTGCCGGTCCGCATCGAGCTCGAGCACGAAGGGCGCACGGTTGAGGTAGAGCTCCGCGGCCGCGCGGCGGTCACGCTCTCCTTCCTCTCCGAGCTCGACAAGGCCGTCGGCCAGGGCTGCATCTCCTTCGGGCTCTCGGACGAGCTCGTGATCGTGCCGCGCGCGCCGATGCCCTGGGAGGTGTAGGACAGAAAGTGAACATGACCATGAGCTACAGGACGATGGCGGCGGTGCTGGCCGCGCTTGCCGCCGCAGGCGGATGCACTACGGCGGTGGAGGAGCCGCAGCCCGCGCCGGCGAAGATCACCCTCCACCTGAACGCGAATCCGATCCGCGACGTGTCGAAGTCGTCGTGCGCGCCGGTGCTCGGCTACGCCGGCGGCGGCGTCGGCGGCGGAGAGGACGCGAAGTGGCTCTTCGAGACCCATCGCCAGGAGGCGGCGAGGCTCTTCCGCCGGTGCGGCGCGAGGTTCGTGCGCCACTGGGACGCCAACCGCCAGTGGCAGATCGGCGCGGGCGCGCTGCTGGTCAAGGACAAGCAGACCGGCAAGATGAAGAACCGTTTTGCGGAGCGGACGACCGACATGAAGAACGCCTTCTCCTTCTACAAGGAGTACGGCGTCAAGGTGATGCTGACGCTCGAGAACTACGGGGCGCTCACCAACCTGGAGACCGGCGCCACTTCCTCCGACATCGGCATCGTCAAGCAGCACATCTGCGACTACGTGCAGTGGATCGTCGACAACGGCTTCAAGGAGGTGGTCGCCGGTTTCGAGCTCGGCAACGAGCCGTACTGGGCCGGCGGCTCGATGTTCACGAACCAGTTCAACACACCGGAGAACTTCGCCGCCAGGTGGTGCGAGATCGTCCCCGAGATCAAGCGGATCTTTCCGGAGTGCGAGATTGGCATGCCGCTCGCCGAGTACTTCAGCGCCGACCCAGACATAGCCGCGGTGCGCGCCCGCACCGAGCAGGCCGAGAAGATCGAGGCCAAGGGATATTTCGATGCCAGCTGCATGAACCAGTGGTCTGCGCGCTTCATCAAGGCGATGGCCCCGCAGCTCCACAACGTCAGCCACGTCATCTACCACTCCTACGGCGCGGACGCTCCGTTCTCCGCCACCTACTGGGGGCTGCGGCGCTACCGCCGCTTCACCGAGGCGTTCCCCGAGCTCAAGGGCAAGAAGTTCTGGATCACCGAGTGGCGCGACCGGTCCGACGAGGAGGTGCCGTCGCACCAGCGCTTCCGCGAGACGCTGAACAAGTCCGCCTTCATGCTGATGATGGCGGCGCATCCCGACGTCGACGGCATGAACCTCCACGAGTTCCGCTGCCAGACCGGCTCGCTGATGTGGTCCAACTGGGACCCGAAGACCAAGACCGGCAGCTGGCAGGTGCAGTGGATGAACGGCGGACCGGACCGCCCCGACTTCGAGTCCGCCGGCGAGAGCCGCGCCGTCGTCGGCAGCATGGGCCCGGCGATGCAGCTGATGGTGGAGTCGCTCCTGCGCTATCCGGTGGTGATGGACTTCGGCAGCGCCAACTACGGCGCGTTCTCGGCGGGCGCGTCGAACGCGGTCTGGGCATGCTCCGACTATTACGCGAGCGTCCTCGACCGCCGCCTCGGCATCCGCAAGGGCCTCGCCACCGCCGACCTCCCGAAGGTCAAGGGCGACTGCGAGTACCTCGTGACCCGTTCCAAAGACAAGGGCATCTGGGCGGTCCTCTGCGTGAACATGAACCCGCACGACGTCGAGTTCGACTTCGAATTCGACGGCTGGTGCACCCCGGGCGCGCCGGACATCCGCTCCACCTTCTGCGACGAGGCGTATGCCGACGCGCACGAGATCGCCGGCTTCGGCCGTCTCTCGCGCGAGTTCGCCTACCAGCCTTTCGCGATGGGCGTCGGCAAGTACCGGGTGCGCATCCCGGGCAACTCGGTGACCACCGTCACCATCCCCGTGCGCCCGACCTGGAAGGGCAACGCGGCCGCGGCGATCCTGCGCGCGGCGGTTCTCCTCGACGCGCCGTTCCCGCCGCGGCCCGCCTGCGGCGCGGACCAGTCGCCGGACGACTACCACTACTTCGGCGAGCTCGACCGCTACGGCAAGCTCACCGTGACCGAGAAGGGACGGAAGGTCTGCGACGCGAAGGTCGGCAAGCTGCACGACGCCGCGGCGCTCAGGACCATGAAGGCGTCCGACCATGAGCGCAAGCTCGAGCTGGTGCTGGAGACCGACATCCAGGACCCGGAGATCTTCGCCAAGCTCAAGGCAGACATCGCAAAATTCTATGAAGTCGAACTCAAATAGTCCCGCGTCCGTCGCGCCGTGCTGCCTGACCATCGCCGGCAGCGACTCCGGCGGCAACGCCGGCGTCCAGGCCGACCTGCGCGCGTTCCACGCCTACGGCCTCCACGGCTGCACCGTGTTCGCCGCGCTGACCGCGCAGAATCCGTCCGGCGTAAGCGGCGTGATGGCGGTGCCGGCCGACTTCGTCGCCTCGCAGCTCGACGCGGTGCTGGGCATCTACTCAATCCGCGCGTTGAAGACCGGCATGCTCGCCGACGTCGCCGCGATCGAGGCGATCGCCGCGCGGATCTGGGCGCATCCCGAGATCGCCAAGGTGGTCGACCCGGTGATGATCGCCACCAGCGGTGTGCGGCTCGTCTCCGAGGACGCGGTGGAGGCGGTCAAGCGGCGGCTCCTGCCGCTCGCGACGATTGCCACCCCCAACCTGCCCGAGGCGGAGGCGCTGTGCGGGCTTGACCCCGCCGATGGCGCCCGCGGCGCCGATGCCGCCCATGCGGCTGAACTGGCGCGGGAGATCTGCGGCCGCTACGGCTGCGCGACGCTGGTGAAGGGCGGCCACGGTTCCGGCCAGGCGGCGGTGGACGTTCTCTGCACGCGCGCGCCCGACGGCTCGTTCGTTGTCCGCGAGTTCCCGCTTCCGTGGATAGAGAATCCCGTCTCGACCCACGGCACCGGATGCACGCTGGCCGCGGCACTCGCGGCGGAACTGGCGCTCGGACACGGAATCGAGGCTGCGGTCGCAGGCGCGAAGGAGCACGTCCACCGCGCCATCGCGGGCTCGTACCTGGTCGGACCCGACTGTGGCGTGTTGGGCTTCGCACCAATGGTCTGAAGAGGAGTGTACGGATGGCTTATTACAGCGAGACGGCGGAAGGGGTGGTGCTGAACGTGCGGGCGCAGCCGCGCTCGTCGCGTAGCGGCGTCGACGGCGTTATCGGCGACGCGCTCAAGGTACGGATCCGCTCGGCGCCGGTCGACGGCAAGGCGAACAAGGAACTGGTGGAGACGCTGGCTGACTTCTTCTCGCTGCCGAAGAGCCGGGTGAGCTTTGTCGGCGGCGAGACCTCGAAGAGCAAGCGCATCCTGCTCGCAGGGCTCGGCGCGGCGGAACTGCGCGTGGTGGAGGAGGGCGGATGGAAGGGGAAATGACCGTCGGCGAGTTCGCCGCAGAGCTTCGCCGCGGCGCGCGCGCGGTGCTGCAGGTGCGTCACGCGGAGCGTCCGAAGATCGACCACGACGACCCCACCTTCGGCGACAGGTTGCCGATTACCGAGGCGGGCATGGCCACCGCGCTGAAATTCGGCGCCATGCTCGCGGAGTTTCGGGACGACGTCACCTTCGTCTCCAGTCCGCTTCGGCGCACTCGGATGACCGCCGCGACGATTGCGGAGGGGATGGGGGTTAGGTCGCCGGTGATCCCGGTCGACGAGCTCTTGGGCAACGGGTCGTTCTACTACGACGATCCGCTCATTGTGCTGAAGGTGTTCAAGGAGCGGGACTTCTTCGAGGCGTGCTGCGAATACTACGCGACCGGGAACCTCCCCGGCTTTCGTCCGCTCGCCGCCTCGGCGGACAGATGCGAGCGCTGGCTGCTGGAGCGGCTGGAGCGGCGGCTTTTGATCGCCTCCACCCACGACTGCTACATCGCGGCGCTGCTCGCCGCGCGCGGCGCGATTCCGCAGTTCTCCCGCGCGAACTGGCCGCGTTTCCTCGATTCCGCCGCGATCCTCGTCTATCCCGACGGCTCGCGCCGCTACGCGCTCGTACGCGCCGGCCTCTCCGACGGCATCTGCGGCGTTGCCGTTGAAGGTTGAAAAGTTGAAAAGTTGAAGGGTTGGAAGGCCACGAACCACCCGCCTGCGCCAGATGTTGCTGCCTATGTCAAGGCTACGGCGGGCAGGCGAATATGGTATAATACACGCCAAATGAACGTCTACAACAGCCTCTCCAGGAGAGTCGAGGAGCTCAAGCCCCTCGAGGGTAACGTCGTCCGCCTCTACACCTGCGGGCCGACCGTCTACAACTTCGCCCACATCGGCAACTTCCGCGCCTACACGTTCGAGGACGTCCTTAGGCGCGTCATCCAGTTTTGCGGCATGGGCGTGAAGCAGGTGATGAACCTCACCGACGTGGACGACAAGACCATCCGCAACGCCAACGCGAACGGGGTCGCCCTCGGCGACTACACCCAGACCTACAAGGACGCGTTCTTCGCGGACCTGAAGACGCTCAACATCCAGCCGGCCGAGGTCTACCCGGCGGCGACGGACCACATCCCGGAGATGATCGCGCTCGTCGCGAAGCTGGTCGAGAAGGGCATCGCCTACCAGAGCGACGACGGTTCGGTCTACTTCAGCGTCCGCAAGTTCCCCGGCTACGGCAAGCTCGCGCACATCGACTTCGACCACCAGCAGACCGGCCTCAGGTGCGCGGCCGACGAGTACGACAAGGAGAACGTAGGCGACTTCGCGCTCTGGAAGGCGTGGGAGGAGTCGGACGGCCCCGTCGGCTGGGACTCGCCGTGGGGACGCGGCCGCCCGGGCTGGCACATCGAGTGCTCGGCGATGTCGATGAAGTACCTCGGCGAGTCGTTCGACCTCCACACCGGCGGCATCGACAACCTCTTCCCGCACCACGAGAACGAGATCGCCCAGGCCGAGGCGGCGACCGGCAAGCCGTTCGTGCGCACCTGGATGCACTGCGCCCACCTCAAGGTGAACGGCGAGAAGATGTCCAAGTCGGCCGGCAACTTCTTCACGCTGCGCGACCTCGTCGAGAAGGGGTATACCGGACGCGAGATCCGCTATGTGCTGGTGAACGCCCACTACCGCACGGGGCTCAACTTCGCCTTCAGCGCGCTCGAGGACGCGCGGCGCTCGCTTGCCCGCGTCGACGAGTGCGTCGACAAGCTCGAGGCGGCCGCGGCCGGTGCCGCGGGCGACCTCGCCGCCGCGCCGGCGTTTGCGGCGAAGTGCCTTGAGGACTTCACCGCCGCCGTCTCCGACGACCTCAACCTGCCGCGCGGATTCGCCGCGCTCTTCGAGCTCGTGCGCGGTGCCAACGCCGCGATGCAGTCCGGTGGGCTCAAGCCGGCCGAGGCGGCCGCGGTGCTTGCGGTGTTCCGCCGCATGGACGAGGTGCTGGGCGTGGTGTTCTTCGGCCGGGCGAAGGCCGCCGAGATACCGGCGGAGGTCCAGGCGCTCGTTGACCGCCGTGCCGCCGCGCGAGCGGCGAAGGACTGGGCGGAGTCGGACAAGATCCGCGACGAGCTCGCCGCCGCCGGCTGGGCGGTGAAGGACTCCAAGTCCGGCCAGCAGCTCAGCCGGATTTAGCGCTCTTTAACAGGGGGAGCAGCCCAAGTCTCCCGGCTCCCGGACAACGAGCCACGAATCACGAATTACGCAACGCGATTTTTGGTATAATACACCTAAATGGACAAGGTATACCAGACTGCCGTCTTCGAGGGCGGGGTGCTGCGCGTCATGGCTTCCGGCGTGAAGAGCCGGGAGGCCGCGCTGGCGCTGCCGCTCGGGCGGTTGCTCGTCAGGCTGTTGCGCGTCGCCGAAGGCGAGGACCCAGTCGAGGTCGCGCGCGGCGTGCTGTCCGCGGCAAGTCCGTTTCCGGACGAGTCGCTCGCGGTCGGCCTCGAGAAGGTCTGCGACGAGGCCGGCGGCCGCGCGGTGTACCTTGCCGCGGCACTGCCCGAGAGCTCGACCGATGACATCGCCGACGCGCTCGACGCGGCGAAGCTGAACGTCGTCAGGGTCGACGCACTGGTGCTCGGCGAGCTGCGCGGCGTCTGGAAGTCAATCGGCGGCGAGGGTCGCCGACTCGTGGTCTTCGAGGGTCCGGACGGCGTGTCGCTCGTCGTCCTCGACGCCGACCTCCCCGTCTCCATCCGCGCCGCGTCCACGGGATCGGACTTGAAGCGCGAGGCGATGCTTTCCCTTTTGGAGGCCGAGGACTTCGGAGGGCCGAAGCCGCTCGGCGAAGTGGTGCGCGTCCGGCGCGAGGCCGAGGATTCCGCGGCGGAACCCGCGGCGGAACCCGCGGCAGAGTCTGCGGCAGAGCCTGCGCCCAATCCGCTCGCCTCGTTCGGCGCGCCGGTGCGCTCGATCGAGATTGGTGCCGACGCGGGGCTCGCGGGCATAGCCGAGCGCACGGCTGAGGAGGGCTCGCTCAACGCGATGCCCGACAGTTGGCGCGCGGTGCTCGCCGAGACACGTTTCAAAGCGAAGCTCGTTCGCAACATGATTGCGGCGGTCGCGGTGTGGCTGGTGGCGATGGCGGTCATCTTCGGGGTGCCGGTCGCCTATGGCTACATGACCGACTATCAGAAGAATCTCTGCAAGCGCCACGCCAAGCAGTACAAGGCGGTGGCGGACAAGAAGGCGAAGGTGAAGCTGGTAAGGAAGTACTCCGACCACTCGCGCGGCGCGTTGGAGATAATGAAGGCGGTGTCGGACCGCCTGCCCGATGGGGTGACGCTCTCTTCCTGGGACTTCACGCGCGACGACGGCGTGCGCCTGCGCGCGGAGTCGGACGACTCCAGCTCCGCCTACCAGCTCAAGGACGCGCTCGCGGAGATGTGCGCCGAAGGCGAGGACGCCGAGGATGGCGAGGGCGAGAAGATCTTCGAGGTGGTGCGCCTCGGCGCGCTCAGCAAGCAGAAGGACGGCAAGCAGAAGTTCGAGATCGAGTGCAGCCACAGGACGGAGGAGGAGTAGCCGACATGGACGACGCGAAGCTCAGGGAGAAGGCGATGATGGCCGTGGTGGCCGTCGTCGTGCTCTACGCCGTCGCGGTCGGGGTCTGGTTCTTCAGCGCCGAAAGCGCGTGGAAGCGCGCGGCGAAGGCGTACGGCAGGGAGCGCGACCGGTACGAGCAGGAGGAGAAGCTCATCTCCGAGAAGCGCAAGTGGAACGAGCTCTACGACCTCGAGAAGGCGGCGATGCCGACCTTCGAGGCGGGCAAGGCGACGGACACGGTGTGGCTCCGGAAAGTGGAGGACCTCGCTCGCACGAACCTGGTGCTGATCACCTCGATCGACTCCGGCAAGGAGGTGGAGGCGGGGGACGTGCTGGAGCTGCCGATCGAGGTGAAGAGCTGGGAGGGTTCTCTGGAGGCGCTCGTCAAGTTCATGCACGCGCTCGAGAACACTTCCGAGGGGATGTTCGACGTCAAGGAGATCAGCCTCAAGCCCAGCCAGAAGAAGGGGTACCTCAAGGGGTCGCTTTCGATAACCTGCGCGTACATGCGTGAATAACCAGCGGATTTAAAACGAAACGGAGCGGTGAATATGAAATCAAAGTTCAAGACTCTACTTATGCTGGCGGTCGTGGTCATCCTGTCTGCAGCGACAGCCGTGGCTCAGGAGCAGGGATCGGAGAATTCCAGATTGCGGCGCCCCGGCGGACTGTTGTCGCCCCGACGTTCCCTTTTGCGCAACAATCCGTCCGCCAACACTCCCTCGACGACTTCTCTCCAGACCTCGTCTTCGCCGTCTGGGACTGCTGACAAGAAGGTGGAGCCGGGCGGCAGGTCGATCGAGTTCAACCAGGCGCCGGTGGAGATGGTATTCAAGGTCTACGGCGAACTCAAGGGCATTACCGTCCTCAAGGACCCGCAGACTCCGTCCGCCACCATAACCCTCCAGCCGCTGCAGGGACAGGAGCTGACCGACGAGGACAAGATCGAGGCGATCGAGACGGTGCTGGAGATGAACGGCATCCACCTCGAGCCATACGGCGAGAAGTTCTGCCGCGCGATTCCGCGCAAGGACGTGCGCAAGGACGGCATCCCGCTCATCATGGACCCGGACGCGGAGCTCAGGGAGTCGACCCGCGTAGTCTCGCTGGTGGTGCCGTTCCACAACATTTCGGTCGAGGAGGCGCAGAAGGCGCTGGAAGGCTTCAAGTCCGCCAACGGCGTGCTGCTCGTCTTCGAGCGCACTAACTCGATCATCATCACCGACACCGAGGCAAACATCAACCGGATGCGCGAGATCGCCCGGATGATCGACATCACCACCCCCGTCACCGAGAACGTGTACGTGCGACAGATCCACAACGCGGCGGCGGCGGACATCAAGACGGCGCTTGAGGCGATCGTGCAGAAGAGCAAGGAGGAGCTGGAGAAGGACGGCAAGCAGCCGAAAACCGCGGCGCAGTCGTCGGCTCCTCACTCCCCGTTTGCTTCGCGGCTCATGAACCGCAACAACCCGCAGCCGACGGCGCCGGTGAACCAGCCGTCGATCGTCACCTCGGTCTCCGACGCCGACCGCGGCATGATCCGCGGCAAGGTGCTGATCCTCTCCGATGAGCGTTCGAACAAGCTCATCATCGTCACCTCCAAGTCGAACATGGACTTCTTCGACAAGGTGATCGAGCAGCTCGACATCGAGACCACGCCGCCGACGGTGGTCAAGGTCTATCGCCTCAAGTACGCTGACGCCGAAGATGTCTCGGACATGATCAACGACCTCATCGGTAACGCTCCATCGGGTAAGTCGACCACGAAGTCCAGCCAAAACGCCGCGGCGAAGACCTCGACCGGCGGCGGCGCGAACATGACGACCGGTTCCGCGTCTCGACCGTCCACCAACAAGCGCACCGGCGAGCCGCAGGCTGGCGAGCTTTCCAAGGAGAACACGACTGTCCTCGCCGACAAGCGCATCAATGGCCTGGTGGTGATGACCCAGAAGGAGCTCGTCCCCACGGTCGAGGCCATCATCGAGGCGATGGACATCAAGCTCGCGCAGGTGCTGATCGAGACGGTCATCATCGAGGTGTCGCTTGACAACGGAATCGAGAGCGGCATCGACTGGGTGCAGAAGGGCAGAAAGCACGGGGTACACACCAGCGAGCCGCTTACTGATGCACTTGGTCGTCAGTTGTTTTATCCTTATGCCAAGGATTCGGAGGGGGCTTATACAAAGTATGTGGACTATGCCGGAACGCCGGTTTTGAAGGGTGTGGAGGGAGCCAGCGAAACTCCGGCTTTGAAAAGTCTCTCCGTCGTTGCTCGCGACGGGTTCCTAAATTATGTTTCCGGTGGCGCATATGGAATGGGCGGTGGCGCAAGTGGCGGCGCCGAGGCGTTCAAGGTTGTGGATTTCGCAAGAAACGCCGCCACCAACCTGCTCAGCAAGTCTTTTAGCTTTGTGTTTGATTCCGACGAACTTGGGATTTCGGCCATCCTCCATATGACGGAGAACGACAACCGTGCCAAGTATATTGCGTCTCCAGTGATAATGACCGTTGACAACAAGGAAGCATCGATTGACGCAACCGAGAACCGTCAGTTCCTCACAGGCTGGACTGCGCAGTCGGGCTCATACGGGAACAGCGGCCAGCCCACGCCAAACTACAGCGCGAAGGACATTGGCATCAAGCTCAAGATCACGCCGAAGATCAACCCGAACGGGACTGTCATGCTCAATGTGGAAGAGGAGTATTCGCGGTTCGTCGAAAACGGGCAGTCGATGCTGATCCCGCAGGGTGGGATGTACATCCCTGGATTCGTAGACCTTGCGGTCGAGCGCAAGATGTCGGCCGACGTCCTGCTTGAAGACAAGCAGACGGTGGTCTTTAGCGGACTAACCGAGACCGCAAAGGCCGCAAGCGAATCAGGAATCCCGATTCTCAAGGACATTCCCTGGATCGGCAAGTGGCTCTTCAGCGAGGTCAAGGAGAGCGAGGGTCGCAAGGAGCTGTTGGTGTTCCTTACGCCATATGTCCTTGACGACGCCGAGGCGGCGCAGGTCGAGGCACTTCGCCGGAAGAAGACGCTTTCCGACCCCAATCCGTGGGACGACCACGGCTGGTCGCTTAGCGAGCTTGCCGATCCGGTCGAGAAGAAAGAGCAGCTCCGTCGACTGAAGGACGAGTGGAAGAAGCAGGACGAGGAGCGCAAGACCAAGATCGCAATCGAAAAGGCCAAGGTCGAGCGCGTCAAGGCACTGGAGAAGATGTCCAAGGACGAGCGCGAGCTCTGGCTTAAGATGCACAAGGAAGAACTCGACGAGGAAAAGCGCGAGGAGCTGGAGGAGAAGATGCTCGACGACAAGAGTCAGGAGGAGCTCAAGAAGATCGCCGCGGAAGTGCGCGAACGCAAGCTCAGGGAGGCCGAGAAGGAAATCGGCGCTGCAGAGGAGGCGTACAGGGGCGAGAACGCCCGCGCGGTGAAGGATCGCGAAGACGCCGAGAAGGCCGAGAAATAAGTGAAGCTTAGGAAAGGAGACAAGCCATGAAGTCCATAGCCGCAGTTCTGTGTGTCGTTTCGCTGTCGACCGCCTCGTTCGCCGGGACGCAGCGCGAGAGCGAGTTCGCCTCCAGCGGAAGCTGGACGCCGTTCGCCATCGGCCTGTTGCCGCCGGTCCAGGTTCCCTGCTCGGACTGGGACGTCACCGGGCTGAGAGTCGGCATCCTCGCCGCCCGTCACCACAACGTGCTCTTCCTGAGCGCGAGCGGACTCGTAGACCTCGCCACCGGCGACGTGAACGGCATCGAGGTGGCGGGGCTCTGCAACCATGTTGGCAAGAGTTCTGGCGCGTTCCAGGTTGCTGGCGTCCTCAACAGCGTCGACGGCGATTTTGTCGGAATGCAGGTGGCTGGCGTCTACAATGCGGTCAATGCCGAGGCTGCGGGCATGTCGGTGGCCGCGTTCAACCGCGCCGAGACGATGGAAGGTATGCAGGTCGGAGTCTTCAACCGTGCCCGGGCGCTCAGTGGAGTGCAGGTCGGCGTGGTCAACCTGGTCGAAGACGGGTCCGAGTGCATCCAGCTCGGCCTCGTCAACGTGATGCGCGACGGGATTTATCCGGTGATGCCGGTGCTGAACATCGGCTTCTGAGCCGAGGAGGGGATTGTCTTGATCGGAAGAGTGATGGTGCCGCTGGCGGTGGTGGCGGCGGCGATGTCCGGGTGCTGGACGTTCAACGAGTCCGAGTATCCGGTGGAGGCGACGACCGCGGCGGCGACCAACCTCTCCGTGGCGGTGGTCGGCTACAAGGCGACGTTCACCGACTACGAGCCGGTGACCGGATACTCCTCGGTGTATGTCCCCGGCTGGTACGGCTACCGCTACTATCACCCAGGCCACTTCGAGACCGTCGCCTCCACTGCCTACGTGCCGCTCCGGCGCGAGTCCGACGCCTACCTGGTGCGGGCGAAGGAGCGGTTCGAGGGCGCCGGCTTCACCGTCGGCGCGGCGGTGCCGAAGGTGTCGGTGGAGGTGCAGTTCGCAGGGCCGTTCGACTCGGACGGCGACCTGGGCCGGGCGCTGCTGTGGTCAGTCGGGACGATCTTCTTCTGCGACTACTCCTCGCAGCGATGGACGGCGAAGCTGACGATCCGCGACAACACCGACGGCAGGCTGCTGCTGCGGCGCGAGTTCGAGCAGAAGTACGAGGCGAACGTGTTCTCGCCAATTCCGATCTTCGGGCCGGCGTCGTGCGACAAGACCAGCTCGGCGGCCATGCAGTGCTGGTGCCTCTCGGCGCTCACCGACCGCACCGTCGCCGCCGCCACCGCCTTCCTTGCCGGAGGCAAGTGAAGTTATGTTTTCGTCGCAAAAGACGCAAATATGCGATCGAGACGCGATTGTCGTCGCCTCCCGCTTCGCGGGCGACAATCGGTCTCGCTCGCGGTAATGGGCTGGGTTTGCCGTATCGATGCTGGCGCAGTGTAAGATCAGCAATTATTGGGAATGAGGACATATGCATCCGCTGTATGAGCAGGCCAATAATCTGACCAAAGAGGTGATAGACGCTGCGATTGCAGTGCATAAGCATTTTGGCCCAGGGGTGTTGGAATCCATCTATGTTAAAAGCCTTGAGCAGGCGTTGAAGGTTGCAGGCCACAAGGTTGAGCGGGAGAAGACAGTGGAAATCTCCTATATGGGCGCCACATTCGAAGAAAAGCTTCGGTGCGATCTTCTTGTCGACGATTGCCTGGTTATCGAAGCCAAGTCGGTCGAAGCTTGTGATCTTCAGCGATTCCGAATGCAGTTGCTTTCGTACTTGAAGTTGCTCGATAAACCATTGGGATTGGTTATGAACTTCGGCGACGAGCATTTTGGAAGTCATGGGATTCGCCGCGTCATACTGAAAGGCGCTGACAAAGGCAACGATTAAAAATGAAATCTAAACAGACTTTCAAATCATCAAAATGTCTCATAGGCCGCGGACGATTTCGATTGTCTCCCGCGTCAGCGGGAGACGACGACAATCGGAAATCGGACGCAATATCTGCGTACTTTGCGACTAAAACATGTTGACAATAATCGAACTGACGGCGAATGAGGCCGGGGTTGCGCCGCAGCAGGCGCTTGCAGTCAAGAAACTCCTGGACGACGGGTGCACGGTGCCGTTTATCGCCAGATACCGCAAGGAGGCGCACGGCAACCTCGACGAGGTGAAGATCGGCAAGATCCAGGAACGCCTCGCCTACTACACCGAGCTCGAGGAACGCAAGGCGACCGTCCTCAAGTCCATCGACGAGCAGGGCAAGCTCACCGACGAGCTCCGCGCCCAGATCGAGGCGTGCTTCGTAAAGTCCCGCCTCGAGGACCTCTACCAGCCCTACAAGCCCAAGCGTCGCACTCGCGCCCAGGTCGCCCGCGAGAAGGGCTTCGAGCCCCTCGCCGACTCCATTTGGGCTGGCTCGCCCGACCCCGCCGCGGACGACGAGGCGCTCCAGTACGCGCGCGACATCCTCGCCGAGCGCATCGCCGACATCGCCGACGTTCGCGGCGCGGTGCGCCAGGCCTACGCGAAGAAGGGCGTGGTGCGGAGCGAGGTGGTCCAGCCCCGTCCCGCCGAGCCCACCAAGTTCGAGCAGTACTACGACTTCTCCGAGCCGGTTGCGACCATTCCCTCCCACCGCTACCTCGCCATCCGCCGCGGCCAGGCGGAGAAGGTGCTCTGGGTGCACATCGAGCTGGAGGCGGAGCCAGTCGTCGCGCGGATCATGGAAATACTCTCCGCCCACACCCCCGCCTGCGTCAGGCCCGGTCCCGCGCGCGACCAGGTGGAGACCGCCGCACGCGACGCCTTCAAGCGCCTCCTCGCCCCGAGCTGCGAGATCGACGTAGCGGTCGAGAAGAAGTCCGAGGCGGACCGCGCCGCGGTCGAGGTGTTCGCCGAGAACCTGCGCCACCTGCTCCTCGCCGCGCCGCTCGGCGAGAAGGCGGTGCTCGCCATCGATCCCGGCATCCGCACCGGCTGCAAGGTGGCGATGCTCGGGCCGACCGGCAAGTACCTGGGCAAGACCGTCATCTTCCCGCTGCAGAACCCGCTCGAGGCCGCGAAGGCGGTGGCGATGATCGTGGCGAAGTACCACGCCGAGGCGGTGGCGGTCGGGAACGGCACCGCCGGGCGCGAGACCGAGCAGTTCGTGCGCGACACCCTGAAGAAGCTCAAGGCGCAGCATCCCGAGATCCCCACGCCGGTCGTGGTGTCCGTCTCCGAGCAGGGCGCCTCGGTCTACTCCGCCTCCGAGATAGCGCGCAAGGAGTTCCCCGACCTCGACCTCACCGTGCGCGGCGCGATATCCATCGGCCGGCGACTGCAGGACCCGCTCGCGGAGCTCGTCAAGATCGACCCCAAGTCCATCGGCGTCGGCCAGTACCAGCACGACGTCAGCCAGACCCTGCTCGCCGCCAAGCTAGACGAGGTGGTGGTAAGCTGCGTGAACGGCGTCGGGGTGGAATTGAACACCGCCTCCGCGCCGCTGCTGGAGCGGGTCTCCGGGCTCACCCCGGCGCTCGCGAAGAACATCGTCGAGTGGCGCGACCAGAACGGCAAGTTCACCTCGCGCGCGGAGCTGAAGAAGGTGAAGGGGATCGGCGAGAAGGCGTTCGAGCAGTGCGCCGGCTTCCTGCGCATCCGGGACGCGAAGAACCCGCTCGACGCCTCGGCGGTGCATCCCGAGCGCTACGCGATCGTGGAGCGGATGGCGGCGGACGCGGGGATGGAGCTGAAGGCGCTCGTCGGCAACGGCGCTGCGGCGAAGAAGATCGACGTGAGGAAGTACATCGCCCCCGGAGTCGGCGAGCCGACGCTGAGGGACATCGTCGCGGAGCTCGCCAAGCCAGGCCGCGACCCGCGCAGTGTGTTCGTGCCGCCGGCGTTCCGGGACGACGTCACCAAGATCGAGGACGTGCGCGAGGGGATGAAGCTCGAGGGCGTGGTTACCAACGTTACCGCGTTCGGTGCGTTCGTCGACATCGGCGTCCACCAGGACGGGCTGATCCACCTTTCCGAACTTTCCGACCACTACGTGAGCGACCCGGCCTCGGTGGTCAAGGCGGGCGACCGGCTCGCCGTGACGGTGATCGGCGTGGACGTCGCGCGCGGCCGGATCTCGCTCTCCGCCAAGTCGAAGCCGGTCGTCGGCGCGGGGGGCGGTGTCGGCGGAGGGGGACAGTCCCGTGCGCCGCGTCCGCGGCAGACCTCGTTCGGCGGCGGCTCGGGCTTCACCTGCAATCCCTTCGCGAACCTCTGATGGAGAACCTCATTGCAGTGGCGCGCCAGGTGGCGGTGCTCTTCGCGCTGATCGGCGTGGGGGCGGCGGCGCGCTGGACGGGGATCCTCAAGGACGCCGCGGCGGAAGGGCTCGTGGACCTGCTGGTGATCGTGGTCACGCCGTGCGTGATCGCTAACTCGTTCGTCCGTCCCTTCGAGCCGTCGATGGCCGGCGGGCTTGCCGCGGCGTTCGCGATCGCCTTCGCCGCCCACGTGGCGGCGATATTCCTCGCCAAGGCGCTGGTCCGGAAGGGCGCGGCGGACACGCGCTGCGTGCTGCGGATGACGGTGGTCTTCTCCAACGCCGGCTTCATGGGCATTCCGCTCGAGCAGGCGATCATCGGCGCGGACGGGGTGTTCTACGGCTCGGCGTATATCGTGGCGTTCAACCTCTTCATGTGGACGTGGGGGCTTAGGGAAATGCAGGGTGACCGCGGCGGCGTGGGGATGCGGCGCATCCTCGTGAACCCGGGCACGGTGGGGCTGGCGGCGGGGCTGCCGGTGTTCCTCCTCTCGATACCGCTGCCGGCGGTGGTGTCCGCGCCGCTCGGGCACATGGCGGACCTCAACACGCCGCTGGCGATGATCGTGATCGGCCATTCGCTCGCCCGTGCCAACCTCGGCAAGGTGCTGAGGTGCGGCGCGGCGCATTTCGCGGCGTTTCTGCGGCTGGTGGCGTTTCCGCTCCTCGTGGTCGCCGCGCTCGTGCCGCTCCGCGGGCGGGTGCCGCGCGACATGCTGCTCGCGGTGGTGGTCGCCGCCTCGGCGCCGGTGGCGGCGATGGTGTCGATGTTCGCTACGCGCTTCCGCCGCGACGTGGACACGGCCGCGGCGCTGGTGAGCGGCACCACCCTCGCGAGCGTCGCCACCATGCCTCCGGTCATCGCCCTGGCGATGAAGCTGCTGTAGCGAGCCGCCAGCCTGCGCTAAGGCTACGGAGGGCAGGCGAATATGGTATAATACACAACTATGAAGGACAGGTTTTTCTCAAAGCTGGACTGGGCTGCGTTCTGGACGGCCACGGTCGCCACTTTCGCGGTGTATTTCTATACCCTTGGGCCCTCCGTGGGGCTGGAGGACTCGGGCGAGCTCGCCACTGCCGCCGCCAACCTCGGCGTGCCGCATCCGCCGGGGTATCCGTTCTGGACCTTCTGCTCGTGGCTCTTCTGCAAGGCGTTCTCCTTCGTCACCTACATGGGCCATCCGACGCCGGCGTGGTGCGTCTCGCTCTGCTCGGCCGTCTTCGGCGCCTTCGCCGCCGGCTGCACGGCGATGCTGATCTGCCGCTCGGGGCGTGACTTCGTCGACGGCGAGGAGGGGCCAGGCGCGTGGCTCTGCTTCGGCGGCGGCGTCGCCGGCGCGCTGACCTTCGCGCTTTCGCCGGTCGAGTGGTCGCAGTCGACGATCGTCGAGATCTACTCGCTCAACGCGCTCTTCCTGATGTGGGTGTTCCTGCTGTCCTACCGCTGGATGCGCCGGCCGTCCGACAAGATCCTCTGGACGACGGCCTTCGTCTTCGGCCTCGGCCTCACCAACTACCAGGTGCTGCTCTTCGCCATCGTGCCGCTCGCGCTCGTCATCGCGATGAAGAACCTGGGGCTGTTCCGGGACGTGTTCATCTACCTCACCCCGGTCGCGCTCACCTACCAGGTGCTGCAGATCGGCCAGCTCGTGCGCGCCGACCGCGCGATGAGCGCGGACGCGATCAACAAGCACCTGCCGCTGAAGGGGGCGACGGTGCCGTCCACCACGGTGCTGGTCCTCGGCCTTGCGGCTATCGTAGTGTCCATCGCCGCCGCGGCGTTCCTGAGCCGCCGCGGCAGCCGCGAGCGTGCGCGCAAGGTGGCGCTCTTTGGCGGCGTGGGAGGCGTCGTGCTGATGCTCGCGTCGATGTATATCTTTTCGTCGATTTCGGTGTGGGGCGGGGCGGACCTCGAGCTTGCGCCGCTCGTCGAGCCGTGGCGCTACCTGCTCGTGGCCGCGTGCGCGGCAGGCTCGGTCGTCGCCGCGGCGCTGGCGGCGCTTCGTCCGGCGGAGGATCCCGAGCCGGACGGGTTCGCCGCGCGCGTCAAGGCGCAGTTCTGCCGCGAGCTCTGGATCGCGGTCGCGCTCGCGGCGCTGGCGGTGGTGTTCGCGACGATGGTGCCGCAGGCCGGCGACGGCGGCTACCTGGGGCCGAAGTATCCCTG
The DNA here is from genome assembly GCA_902764415.1 of uncultured bacterium. Lineage (GTDB taxonomy): Bacteria > Verrucomicrobiota > Kiritimatiellia > RFP12 > UBA1067 > UBA1067. Next base: position 107,320 of record CACWVU010000001.1, read on the forward strand.
GGGCAAGTCGACGCTCGTCTTCGTCCTGGTGCTGGCGGCGCTGTTCGCGATGTGCTCCTCGACGCCGCGCGGGCTCTCCTTCGCGGTGCCGGTGGCCGGCCTCCACATCGCGGCGTTCGTGCTCCTCTCGCGCGGCGCGCTCAACGGGCTTACGCATCCGACCACCTGGTACTTCTGCTGGCCGGTCGTCTGGAACTTCGCGCTGCTGGCGCTTTCGGTGCTGACGCTGCCGAACGGCCTCAGCGTCGCCGGCGCGGCGTTCTTCGCGCAGCTCGGGGTGAGTTTCTACGCCTATATGCCGATCGTCTCCGACCTCAGGAACCCGCCGATGAACTGGGGCTACCCGCGCACCTGGGAGGGCTTCAAGCACGCGATCATGCGCGGCCAGTACGAGGCGATCGGCTTCCAGCTGCCGAAGTGGGGGGCGATCCTCGAGTACTTCAAGGACGTGCGGGTGCAGTTCACCGACGTGATGATCCCGTTCGCGCTGGTGCCGTTCGTCGCCGGGCGTTGGATCGTGAGGAAGGAGAACCGAAAGGCGTTCTGGCAGTGGATGGTGCCGGTGCTCGTGTGCTTCCTCCTGATGAGCGTGCTGCTCGTCGGCCTCGCGAACGTGAAGGGCGACCTGCAGGACGGCTTCATCCAGAAGGTGAAGTTCATCTCGTCGCACGCGATGATCGCGCTCTGGATCGGCTACGGCCTCGTCTTCGCCTGCGCGTTCGCGCTTCGGAAGGCGGGCGAGCGCGGGCTGCTCGCCGGCGGCAGGGTGCGCCTCGCCGCCTTCGCCGCCGCCGCGCTGATGATCGCCGTCTCGTTCTTTGCGCCGCTCGTCGACAACTACTGCGGCGACTACCGGCTCGGCGTGAACGAGGTCGCGTTCAAGCTCGGCGGTTCGGAGCAGAACGGCCACACCTTCGGCTGGCAGTTCGGCGCCTACCAGCTCGAGGGCGCCAAGGCGATCAACGAGCAGATCGAGGCCGACGAGGAGCCGCTCCCCGACCCGACCTGGCCGCCGCCGATGGAGAAGTACTCCATCTTCTTCGGCGGCACCGACCCGGGCCGGTTCGTGCCCACCTACATGATCTACTCGGCGCTCTTCCGCCCCGACGTCTACCTCATCACCCAGAACGCCCTCGCCGACGACACCTACATGTCGGTCGAGCGCGACCTCTACGGCGACGAGATCTGGATTCCGTCCAAGGAGGACTCCGCCGAGGCGTTCAACGTCTACGTCGACGAGGTGCAGCGCGGCGTGAGGCAGGCGAACGGCGACGTGAAGATCGAGAACGGCCGCGTGCAGGTGACGGGCGCGCTCGGGGTGATGGAGATCAACGGCATCCTCACCAAGATGATGCACGACCACGACCGCCTGCGCCACGCGTTCTACGTCGAGGAGTCGTACGTCATCCCGTGGATGTACCCGTACCTGAGCCCGCACGGCCTCATCATGAAGATCAACGCGGACCGCACCCCCTACGACGCGAAGACCGCGGCGAAGGACCGCGACTTCTGGGACTGGTACGTGCGGCGGCTCCTGAACGACCCCGCCTACCGGCGCGACTTCGCCGGCCAGAAGAGCTTCTCCAAGCTCCGCGCCGCCATCGCCGGGCTCTACATCAAGCAGGGCCGCTACCGCGAGGGATCCCAGGCCTTCCGCGAGGCGTGCCTCCTCTACCCCGCCTCGCCCGAGGCGACGTTCCGCTACGCCCAGGAGTGCCTGATGCCGTTCCGGAAGTGGAACGAGACGCTGGAGCTGATGGACTACACCGACCTCATCGACCCCAACAACCGCCGCACCCGCCAGCTGCGCGACTACGTGACCAGGATCCGCGCGCTCACCGAGGAGACCGAGCGGCTCGAGGGCAAGCGCCGCTCCGGCAACCTCACCGACGCGGAGTCGCTCGCGCTTGCGCGCTGCTACTACGAAATGGGCAGGACGGTCGAGGCGGCCTCGCTCGTGCAGCCAATCGCCGACTCGCTCCAGAGCCCGGCCGACCTGCGCCTGGCGGCGACGGTCCTCCGCGAGGCGCGGCGCGCCGCCGAGGCGGAGAAGGTGCTCGACCGCTACCTCCGCGCGGTGCCGTCCGACGCCGACGCCTGGCTGGAGCTCGCCATTTTCCAGCACCGCTCCAACCGCCGGTCCAAGGCGATGGCCAGCTTCGACCAGGCGGTGCGCGCCAACGCCGGCGTGGTCGAGGCGCGGCTCCAGAAGCGCGAGCCGGACCTGATGGAGATCTACACCGGCTGGGCCCGCCACCAGCCAGCCGCGCAGCGTCGCCAGCCGTCCTCGGTGTGGCAGTAGCGCCGCGGAAGAAATTTCACGAAAGGAGAAAGACAGATGAAAGCGCCAAAGAAGGGAATCAAGTGGGAGAAGCTCGGTTTCGGCTTCTCCGATGTCAACTGCCACCTCAGGATGACCTGGAAGGACGGCAAGTGGTCGAAGCCGAAGTTCGTCAAGGATCCGTGGATCAAGATGCACATCGGCGCGGCCTGCCTCCACTACGGCCAGGAGTGCTTCGAGGGGATCAAGGCGTTCCGGCAGAAGGACGGCAAGATCGCGATTTTCCGTCCCGACGAGAACGCCAAGCGCATGTACAGGACGGCCGAGCGCACCTGCATGCCGCCGATTCCGGTGAAGACCTTCATCGAGTGCTGCCGCGCAGTGGTGAAGAAGAACGCCGAGTACGTGCCGCCGTTCGGCACCGGCGGGTCGATGTACCTCCGTCCGCTTTTGATCGGCACCGGTCCGCAGATCGGCGTCGCGCCGGCGAAGGAATACACTTTCATGATCATGGTCATGCCGGTCGGCGCGTACTACAAGGGCGGCATCAAGCCGGTGCGGGCGGTCATCTTCGACCAGTGGGACCGCGCCGCGCCCCACGGCATGGGCGACGTCAAGGTCGGCGGCAACTACGCCGCGGGCATCTTCGCGCACGAGAAGGCGAAGAAGGAAGGCTGGCCGGTCGAGCTCTACCTCGACGCCAAGACCCACAAGTACATCGAGGAGTTCGCGACATCGAACTTCGCGGGCATCACGAAGGACGGTGCGTATGTCACGCCCGACTCCTGCTCGGTGCTGCCGTCGGTCACCAACATGTCGCTCCGCCAGTGCGCGAAGGACCTCGGCATCAAGGTCGAGGTGCGCCCGGTGCCCTACACCGAGGTGAAGAAGCTCAAGGCCGTCGCCGCGCTCGGCACGGCGGTCGTCATCACGCCCGTCTGGGAGATCACCCGTGGCAAGGACGTGATCAAGGTGTCCGACCCCGAGGTCGTCCATCCGACCCTGCAGAAGCTCTACGACCGCGTCCAGGGCATCCAGTACGGACTCGTCCCCGACCGCCACCACTGGTGCTTCGAGGTCAAGTAGCCACGTGTCGGCCGGCGAGATAGTCGCGAAGATCCTCCGGGCCCGCGGCATCAGCGAAGCCGAGCTCGGGGACTTCCTCAATCCGTCCCTCGACCAGCTCGCGCGCCCAGAGGACCTGCCCGGCGTCGAGGCGGCGGCCGACGCCGTCCTCGCCGCGATGGCGGCGGGGCGCGGAATCGTCGTCTTCGGCGACTACGACTGTGACGGCGTGTGCGCCACCGCGATCCTGGTGAAGGCGCTCGGTGCGCTCGGGGCGGACGTGGAGCCGTTCCTGCCCAACCGGTTGACCGAAGGCTACGGCATGAGCGACGCCTCGGTCGCGCGGCTCCTCGCCGAGCATCCCGGCGTCGGGCTCGTCATCACCGTCGACAACGGCATCAACTCCCTCGACCAGATTGCCGCGCTCAGGTCCCGCGGCGTCGAGGTGGTGGTGACCGACCACCACCTGCCGACCAGGCTCCCGGGGTCGGACGGCGCACCTGGCGAAATCGCGCTGCCGGACGCGACCGCTCTCGTCAACCCGAAGGTGGCGGCGCCGCGGCACCTCGTCGACCTCTGCGGCGCCGGCGTCGCCTTTTTGCTCGCGAACCGGCTGATCGCCGAGGCAGGGCGCCGCGGCATCTACTCGGGCGCCAAGGTCGGCGGTCCGCTGCTGGTGCTCGCCGGCATCGCTACGGTGACGGACCTCATGCCGCTTCTCGGACAGAACCGCATCCTCGTCGCCGAGGCGCTGAAGCGCTTCGCCGCGTGGGCGCCGATGGGCGTGCGCGAGCTCTACGCGCGCGCCGCCCGCGTCGGCGCCGAGCGCCTGACCTCGCGCGACTTCGGCTTCCTGATCGGCCCGCGCATCAACGCCTCGGGACGGCTCGGCTCCGGCGAGCAGGCGCTGGAGCTGGTGCTTTCCGACGACCGCGAGATCTCGCGCGAGCTGGCGCGGATCGTGGACATGCGCAACATGGAGCGCCGCTCGATCGAGCAGAAGATGTCCGAGGACGCGCTCGCGCGCGTGGTCGAGGGCGCGAGCGCCCAGGTGATCGACCTGCCCGAGGGGCATCCCGGCGTCGTCGGCATCGTCGCCGCGAGGCTCCTGGAGCGCATAGGCCGTGGCCCGGTGTGCGTCATCGCGGGCGGGCACGGGTCAGGGCGCGCGCCCGACGGCTTCAACCTGCGCGACGCCTTTGACGCGTGCGCGTCCGTGCTCGAGCGCTACGGCGGGCACGCCGCCGCGGGAGGGTTCTCGGTGAAGGAGGGGATGACGGACGAGTTCCGCCGTCTCCTCTGCGAGTACTGCGATCGCGTGGATCGGGAGCGACCGCCCTCCGCGGCAGGCGGAGTCGAGCCCGACATCTGGATCGAGCCTAAGGACGTCACGCTCGAGCTCGCTGACGAAGTCGCGCGGCTCGAGCCGTTCGGCGAGGGCAACCCCGAGCCGACCTTCGGGCTCCGCGGCGTCACCTTGGCCGACGTCCGTCCGCTCGGCTCCGACGGCCGCCACCTCACGCTTTCGCTCCGCGAGTCGCGCCTGAGGGGGGTGTTCTGGAACCACGGCGACATGGTCGAGGACCTGCGCGCCAGCCCCGTCCGGCGCGACCTCGTGTTCGCGCTCGCCGTCTCCGACTACGGCGAGCGACACGTCGAGCTCAGGCTCGTCGCGGTGTCCTGAAGCCGTCCCCGGCCCCTCCGGGGGGTAAAAATTTTTTAATTTGCCCCCTTGACGCAGACACAAGATTTAGTGTATTATACTCAACCTAACCACAATAGGGTGTTGTTGGTTGGAAAATCGAGAAAATCCCAAAGGAAAAGGAGCGGGGGAAAGAGATGAGGCAGTTCAAGATCATCAAGCGCAGCGGCGAGGAGAAGGACTTCGACATCACGAAGATCGAAAACGCGATTCGCGCGGCTTCGAACACGGTCGATCCGGTCAATGCGCTTTCCGAGGACCGAATCCGCCTCATCGCCAAGGAGGTCGCCGGCGTCTGCGAGGCGCGCGACCGAGCGATGACGGTCGAGGAGATCCAGGACGTGGTCGAGAACAAGATCATGGAGATGGGGTCTCACGAGATCGCCAAGAAGTACATCGTCTACCGCTACAAGCGCGAGCTCGTGCGCAAGGCGAACACCACCGACTCGGCGATCATCTCGCTCATCGAGTGCAACAACGAGGACGTCAAGCAGGAGAACTCGAACAAGAACCCGCGGATCAACGCGGTGCAGCGCGACTACATGGCGGGCGAGGTGTCGAAGGACGTCGCCGCGCGCCTGCTGCTGCCCGAGGACGTGGTGCAGGCGCACAAGGACGGCATCATCCACTTCCACGACATGGACTACTACGCGCAGCACATGCACAACTGCGACCTCGTCAACCTCGAGGACATGCTGCAGAACGGCACGGTCATCTCCGGGACGATGATCGAGAAGCCGAAGTCCTTCTCCACCGCCTGCAACATCGCCACCCAGATCATCGCCCAGGTCGCCTCCAACCAGTACGGCGGGCAGTCGATCTCGCTCACCCACCTCGCTCCGTTCGTGGACGTCTCGCGCCAGGTGATCCGCGCCGAGCTGAAGAGCGAGTGCGAGATCGCCGGGGTGAAGATGGAGCCGGAGAAGTTCGACGCGATCGTCGAGAAGCGCGTCCGCAAGGAGATCCAGAAGGGCGTGCAGACCATCCAGTACCAGGTCGTCACCCTCATGACCACCAACGGCCAGGCGCCGTTCGTGACCGTCTTCATGTACCTCGGCGAGGCCAGGAGCGAGCAGGAGCGCCGGGACCTGGCGATGATCATCGAGGAGGTCCTGAACGAGCGCATCCGCGGCGTCAAGAACGAGGAGGGCGTCTACATCACCCCGGCGTTCCCGAAGCTCATCTACGTGCTCGAGCCGCAGAACGTGGAGGAGAACTCGCCCTACTGGTACCTCACCGAGCTCGCGGCGAAGTGCACGGCCAAGCGCATGGTGCCGGACTACATCAGCGAGAAGAAGATGCGCGAGTACAAGCTCTCCAAGGGCGAGAGCGTCGGCAACGGCGACACCTACACCTGCATGGGCTGCCGCTCGTTCCTCACCCCCGACCGCTCCGGCAACGGCTACGGCAACATCGCCAACGCCGGCAACTACGAGCCGGGCAAGCCGAAGTACTACGGCCGCTTCAACCAGGGCGTCGTCACCATCAACCTCGTCGACGTCGCGCTTTCCGCCGGCGGCAGCATGGACGAGTTCTGGCGCATCTTCGGCGACCGCTGCGAGCTCTGCCACCGCGCGCTCCGCTGCCGCCACGAGCGTCTCAAGGGCACTTCCTCCGACGCCGCGCCGATCCTTTGGCAGTACGGCGCGCTCGCGCGCCTCGAGAAGGGCGAGAAGATCGACAAGCTCCTCTACGGCGGCTACTCCACGATCTCGCTCGGCTACGCGGGGCTCTGGGAGTGCGTGTTCGCGATGACCGGCAAGAAGCTCACCGAGCCCGAGGGCGAGGCGTTCGGCCTCGAGGTGATGCAGAAGCTCAACGAGTACACCGCGAAGTGGAAGGCGGCCGAGGACATCGACTACTCCCTCTACGGGACGCCGCTCGAGTCGACCACCTACAAGTTCGCCAAGTGCCTGCAGAAGCGCTTCGGCATCGTCAAGGGCGTGACCGACCGCAACTACATCACCAACTCCTACCACATCCACGTCACCGAGCCGATCGACGCGTTCCGCAAGCTTGAGACCGAGGCGAAGTTCCAGAAGCTCTCGCCCGGCGGGGCGATCAGCTACGTCGAGGTTCCGAACATGCAGAACAACCTCAAGGCGGTGCTCGCGATCATGAAGTTCATCTACGACCACATCATGTACGCCGAGCTCAACACCAAGTCGGACTACTGCCAGGTGTGCGGCTTCGACGGCGAGATCGAGATCGTGAAGGACATGAGCGGCAAGCTGATCTGGAGGTGCCCGAAGTGCGGCAACACCGACGAGTCGAAGCTGAACGTCGCCCGCCGCACCTGCGGCTACATCGGCTCCCAGTTCTGGAACCAGGGCCGCACCCAGGAGATCAAGGAGCGCGTCCTGCACGTGAGCTGATGAAGGCGCTTGCGGACGCAGTCGCCGGCGCGAAGTGCGTCGCGGCGATGACCGGGGCCGGTGTGTCGACGCTCTGCGGCATACCGGACTTCCGCGGTCCCAAGGGGCTCTACCGGAACCCCGACGCCGAGCGCATCTTCGACATCGGCTGGTTCGATCGCGACCCCTCGGTGTACTACCGCGGGTGCCGCGACCTCATCTACGGGCTGGACGCGTTCTCGCCCGGGCCGGTGCACGTCGCGCTCAAGCGGCTCGAGGACGCGGGCCGGCTCGCCGGCATCGCCACCCAGAACATCGACATGCTCCACCAGAAGGCCGGCTCGTCGAACGTGTACGAGGTCCACGGCTCGCCGATAATGCACCACTGCCGCCGGTGCGGTGACGCGAAGGGCTTCGGCGAGATCCGCGCGATGATCGAGGCGAACGGCGGGCTCGGCGCGCTCGACTCCGGCTACGTGCCGCGGTGCGCGTGCGGCGGCGCGTACAAGCCGGACATCACCTTCTTCGGCGAGGCGCTCCCCGAGGAGGCGTTTCTGCGCTCGCAGGAGCTGGCGATGCGCGCGGACGTGATGCTCGTCCTCGGCACCTCGCTCACGGTGTTCCCGGCGGCCGGGCTCCCGCGGCTCACGCTCCAGAAGGGCGGCAAGGTGTTCATCGTGAACGCCCAGCCGACTCCGCTCGACGCCTACGCCGCCGCCCGCTACCCCGACTTGCGCGAGTTCGCGGAAATGGTCCTCTCCACCTGGCCGGAATGCTGAGGGAAGATGAGACTTGGGTGATGTATTCCAGCTTCCTGCAAACGGCGTGAGCCTTGCCGAGGCGCGGACTGCCATCGAGCGACTCCGTTCAAGGGGGTGTTCGGGGTTTTCATAGGAGAACGGCATGGGTAGGGGCAAGAATCCGTTTGATAGAATCGTGGGGCCGGACGGCGAGTGGCGGGTGCCGGTGCCGGGAGTCGAGGTTGGCCCGCGCGAGGAATTCATGCTGCGGTGTCTGAACGCGGCTGTGAACTTGCGAGGAGTCCTGACCTACGGCGAGTTCTGCGACGTCTACAACCGCTATGCGCCCGATCACGACGAGCCGGTGTCAAATTCGCTGGATGAAGACGAGCTGTCTGATTTTCTGATCCGCGTCGCTGGTTGCAGAGAGGGCGATGGCTCGGCAATGGACGCGCTGATCGACGAGTTCGGTATGTATTTCGTCTGCTGGCGCGACCACCGCACTGGTGAGAAGGTCGTTGCCGCCGCTGAGATGTTCTGCCACCGGGACGCGGATGGCTGCTATCAGGAGCCGGAAGGCGATGCCGCCGACCTGAAGTCGTTTTTTGACAAGCGCGTGGCGGCAGCGCGCGATGTGCAGCGCGGCATCACTTACCCTGATCTAGACGAGGATCTTTTTCTGTCCTTCGAATTCCCAGACGACGATGACGACGAGTATCCTGACGGCGCCGGCGACGACGGGGAGACCGGCGAAGAGGTCCGAGTCGAGGACCTGCCGCCGGCGAAGTTCACTGGGCCGTTCGACTTCAAGTCCGTGAAGGACCCATCAGTGCGCGACAAGTTGCTCTGGGACTACGAGGGCGTCCGGCTCGTTACGCGCGACTTCGTTCGCCGCGAGGTCATGCGCGAGCTGACGGGCGACGAGCGCCGCGCCGCGGCGAAGCGGCTCGGCTTCAAGATCGACGGGCAAACCGGCTTTGTCGCAGATCCCAACCTCGACATGGTCGTCGGGGACTTCGCGGCAATGATGGACGACCAGCACGGCGAACCAGCGATCAAGCGCATCATGAAGCGCAAGGACAAGCTCGAGGACGACCTCGGCCGCGCCGCCTCAGAATACTACGAGAACTATCGCTACACGTGGCTTGAGGTGCTGGCGTCAAAGGCGGGAGTCGGTCTCAAGTGCCGCGACCTGATGACCTGCGAGGACATCTTCCTCATGGAGACGAGCCTCAGCCGGGACAATGTGAAGGGGATGACGATCTGCGCAGGCATCGCGCCGATGGGCGAGGTTTACCTCTCGCTCGGCGTCATCCATCCCGCGAACTTCGAGAATCCAGCGACGATCCTCAAGATCGTCTTGACTTATCTGGGGCTGCCGACAGAGCTGCCGGTTCGCCTTTCGTTTGCCGACCAGGCGCGATTCGCCGCGGAGACGATCCGCCGCGTACACGCTAATGGCAAGTTCGACACCATCACCTACGGAACCATGGAATGAACTACGCGTCAATCAGGACCTGCGACGTCGCTAACGGGGAGGGGGTGAGGGTCTCGCTCTTCGTCTCCGGCTGCACCCACCGCTGCAAGGGGTGCTTCAACGAGGAGGCGTGGGACTTCGCCTACGGCAAGCCCTTTACCCGCGAGGTGGAGGACGAGCTCCTCGCCGCGCTCGCGCCGCCGCACATCGCCGGGCTCTCGCTCCTCGGCGGCGAGCCGATGGAGCCGGAGAACCAGCGCGCGCTCGTGCCGTTCCTCCGGCGCTTCCGGGAGCGCTTCGGCGCCACTCGCACGCTCTGGGTGTACACGGGCTGCGTCCTCGAGACCGAGCTTAAGTCGCCGTCGCGCTGGCGCACGGAGCTCACCGACGAGTTCCTCTCGATGGTCGACGTGCTCGTGGACGGCCCGTTCGTCGAGCCGCTGAAGGACATCTCGCTCGCCTTCCGCGGCAGCTCCAACCAGCGCGTCCTGCGCCTCGCCGACGGCCGCCGCTCGGCCTGAGGCTCAGGCGGCGCAGTTTTTGAAATACCCCCCTTGCGCTCCAACGCCTGAATATGATATACTACGCAATGTTTTCCGATGCGAGGATAACTCAGTTGGTAGAGTGCCACCTTGCCAAGGTGGTTGTCGCGGGTTCGAGTCCCGTTCCTCGCTCCAGAAAGCCAAGGTGAAATGGGGGCGTAGCTCAGCTGGTAGAGCAAGTGACTCTTAATCACTGGGTCCAGGGTTCGAATCCCTGCGCCCCTACCATTTCGACCAGACGATGATGGCTAGGTAGCTCAGTTGGTAGAGCAACGGACTGAAAATCCGTGTGTCAGCGGTTCGATCCCGCTCCTGGCCACCAGATATCTTGTCGTCTTCGCGGCAGATTCTGCGGGCCGCGAATCACGAACCACGAATCACGAATTTTGGTATAATACGCAGCAATGGCGGAAATGCACGAGACGCCTTCGGCGAACAGGCTGCGCATCGCGTTCTTCGGTCCGAGGAACGCGGGCAAGTCCACGCTCGTGAACGCCTTCACCGGCCAGGACGTCGCGATCGTGAGCGACGTCCCCGGCACCACCACCGACCCGGTCTCGAAGGCGATGGAGATCCCGCCGCTCGGCCCCTGCCTGGTCACCGACACCGCCGGGCTCGACGACGAGGGCGAGCTCGGGGCGATGCGGGTCAGGCGCACGCTGGAGGTGCTGGCGGTCGCCGACGTCGCGGTATGGGTGGAGGGCGAGGATCCTGACGCCTGCGCCGCCCTGCGCGAACGGTTTTTCGCGGAGTGCCGCCGCAACGGCACCGCGGCGCTCGTCCACCGCCGCGGCGACGGCGTCGACGAGCTGATGCGCAAGGTCGCCGCGGCGAAGGTCACGGAGCACGAGCGCGGGCTGCTCGACGGAATCGTCCGCGACGGCGAGCGGCTGGTGCTCGTCTGCCCGATCGACTCCTCGGCGCCGAAGGGGAGGCTCATCCTGCCGCAGGTGCAGCTGGTCCGCGAATGCCTCGACCGCCACCTCGCCTGCGTCGTCTGCCAGCCGGAGGAGCTCCCCGCCGAGCTCGCCCGGGCCGGCGGCGCGGCGCTCGTCGTCACCGACTCGCAGGCCTTCGCCGCGGTCGCCGCCGCGGTGCGCGCCCACGGCGGCGCTTCGACGCGGCTCACTTCGTTCTCGATCCTCTACGCGCGGCAGAAGGGCGACCTCGCCGCCTACGCCGGCGGAATCGCCGCGGCGCGCCGGCTCCGCGCCGGCGACCGGGTGCTGGTGGCCGAGGGCTGCACCCACCACCGCCAGTGCGACGACATCGGCGCGGTGAAGATACCGAAGGCGATCGAGCGGCTCTCTGGCGCGCGGCCGGAGTTCTCCTTCGCGAGCGGCGGCACCTTCGACCTCGGCGCGGACGGCGGCGGCTTCGCGCTCGCGGTGCAGTGCGGCGGCTGCATGCTCACGCGCCGCGAGGTGCTGCGGCGGATCCGGCTCTGCCGCGAGGCCGGGGTGCCGGTGGTCAACTACGGCATGCTGCTCGCCGCGGCCGGCGGCCTCGGCGAAGTGCGGGCGGACGGAACGGTGGAGACGGGGGAATGAAGACCAACTACCATACCCACACCAACTGGTGCGACGGACGCGACTCGATGGAGAGGATGGCGCTCGCGGCGGTGGACAAGGGGTTCTCCGAGCTCGGGTTCTCCTCGCACGCGATGCTGCCGGCGGGTCCGCTCGACTGGACGCTCACCGCCGGACGCATGAGCGACTACGTCACCGAGGCGCGAGAGCTCGCCGACGGCTATGACGGGCGGCTCAGGATCCTCTGCGGAATCGAGGCGGACTATCTGCAGGGCGCGTCCAGCCCCGACCGCCGGGTCTACGCCGCCTACGACCTCGACTACATCATCGGCTCGGTCCACTTCGTCCGCGCGCCGGACGGCGCGGCAGTTGCGGTGGATGCGTCGCCGCGCGAGCTCGCGGACGGAATCGCCGCGCATTTCGGCGGCAGCGCCGATGCGCTGGTGCGGGCGTACTTTGCCGCCGTCAGGGAGTCGCTTGCATTCGACTTCGACGTCGTTGGCCATCCCGACCTGGTGCGCAAGTTCAACCTGAAGCACCCGTACTTCGACGAGCGAGCCGCCTGGTGCCGCGAGGAGCTGGAGCGCACTGCGGACGCGATCGCCTCGAGCGGCAAGGTCGTCGAGGTCAACACCGGCGCGATCTCGCGCGGCTGGCTCGACGACGCCTATCCCTCGGCGGAGTTCCGCGCGCTCCTGCGCAGCCGCGGCGTCAGGTTCATCCTCAGCTCCGACGCCCATTCCGCCGACGCGCTCGACTGCGCCTTCGACCGCTTCGCCGCAGAGGAGGAGTACGTCGACTCCTCGGCCTTCGCGACAGCCACGAACCACGAATCACGAACCACGAATATGGTATAATACACCTATCTATGAAACCAACCAACGACCAGCTTGATCTCGCTTCGAGAACCATCCGCTGCCTCTGCGCGGACATGATCGACAAGGCCAACTCCGGCCACCCCGGCGCCGCGATGGGCATGGCGGACCTCGCGCTCGTCCTGTGGCTCGAGTTCCTCAACGTCGACCCCAAGGACCCGCTCTGGGCCGGGCGCGACCGCCTCGTCTTCTCCGGCGGGCACGCGAGCGCGCTCGTCTACGCGCTTTTCCACCTTTCCGGCATGGGCGGCCTCACGATGGACGAGCTCAAGACCTTCCGCCAGTGGGGCTCTCGCTGCGCGGGGCATCCCGAGCGCAGCCTCCTGCCCGGCGTGGAGGTGACCACCGGCCCGCTCGGCCAGGGCATCGCGATGGGCGTCGGCCTCGCGCTCGCCGCGAAGAAGTCGAAGATCGCCAACAAGACTTGGGTCTTCTGCGGCGACGGCGACCTCGAGGAGGGCATCAGCCACGAGGCGTGCAGCTGGGCCGGGGCGATGAAGCTCGACGACCTGGTGCTCGTCTACGACTCCAACCGCATCACCATCGAGGGTCCCACCTCGCTCGCCCTCGCCGACGACGTCAAGAAGCGCTTCGCGAGCTACGGCTGGAAGGTGCTCGAGGCCGACGGCCACGACTACGACGCCATCCGCTCCGCCTACCGCCGCGCGGCGAAGGTGAAGGGCCAGCCGGTGATCGTCGTCGCCAACACCGTGATCGGCCGCGGCGCCCCGACCAAGCAGGACACCGCCGACTGCCACGGCGCGCCGCTCGGCGCGGAGGAGACCGCGGCGCTCAAGCGCGCCCTCGGCTTCGACCCGGAGCAGTCCTTCGTCGTGCCGGACGAGGTGTACAAGATCTTCAAGTCGCGCACCGACTCGCTCCACCGCTTCGCGCTCAAGTGGAAGAAGGGCGGATGGAAGCGCCCGGTCGGCGACATGGCGGACCGCGCCGCGCTCGTAGCCGCGCTGCCGAAGTTCGACCCCGCGAAGCCGGTCGCCACCCGCGCGGCCTGCGGCGCGGTGATGAACGCGCTCGCGCCTCTCGTCCCCGGCCTCGTCGGCGGCAGCGCAGACCTCGGGCCGTCGAACAAGACGGTCCTCAAGGGGCTCGGCGACGTCGGGCCCGGCGCGTTCGACGGGCGCAACATCCACTTCGGCGTGCGCGAGCTCGGCATGTCAGCGATCGTCAACGGCTTCACCGCCTTCGACCCGGCCCTCCGCGGCTACGCGGCCACGTTCTTCGTCTTCTCCGACTACTGCCGCCCGGCGATCCGCCTCGCGGCGCTGATGGAGGTGCCGTCCATCTACGTCTTCTCGCACGACAGCTACTGCGTGGGCGAGGACGGCCCCACCCACGAGCCGGTCGAGCACCTCGCCGCGCTCCGCGCGATGCCGAACGTGATGACGTGGCGGCCGGCGGACGCGAACGAGACCGCCTTCGCCTGGGTGGAGATCCTCCAGCACACGACGGGCCCGAGCTGCCTCCTGACGACGCGGCAGAACGTGCCGGTGCTGGACGGTGTGACCGCCGAGGGCGTCGCCAAGGGCGGCTACGACATCTACATCGCCGGCCCCCAGAACGCCGACACCATCCTCTTCCTCGCTACCGGCTCCGAGGTGGCGCTCGCGGTCGAGGCGGCCAAGCGGCTCGCGGCCGAGGGCGTGGGCGTGCGCGTCGCGTCCTTCCCCTGCGTCGAGCGCTTCCATCGCGGGACGACTCCGGAGTACCGCTGCGAGGTGCTGCCGCAGGAGATGCACAAGCGCGTGATCGTCGAGGCGGGGACGCGCTTCGGGCTGGACCGCTTCCGCATCGACTTCAGGACCACGGCCTACGTGACCATCGACCGCTACGGCGCCTCCGCGCCCTACAAGGAGCTGAGCGAGAAGTTCGGCTTCACGGTCGACAACGTCTACAAGGTCGCGAAGGAGCTGGTGTAGGGCGGTCCACGGCAAGGCGGCGGGAGCGATGGCTGGGTCAGAGAGCGAGAAGACGGTCGTGGTGATCCCCACCTACGACGAGCTTGAGAACGTGGAGCGGATGGCCGCGGCGGTTCTCGCGACGCCGGGCGTGGAGCTGCTCTTCGTGGACGACAACTCGCCCGACGGCACCGGCGCGAAGATCGACGAGATGGCGAAGTCCGAGCCGCGCGTCTCCTGCCTCCACCGCGAGCGCAAGGAGGGCCTCGGCCGCGCCTACGTGGCCGGCTTCGCGAAGGCGCTCTCGATGGGCGCGGGGAAGGTGGTGCAGATGGACTGTGACTTCTCCCACGACCCCAAGGATCTTGTCCGCCTCATCGCCGAGGACGCGGACCTCGTGATCGGCTCGCGCTACGTGCCAGGCGGTTCCACGCCGGGCTGGCCGTTCAAGCGGCGGCTCATCTCGCGCTGCGGCGGCATCTTCATCCGTGCCGTCACCGGCATGCCGCTCCGCGACCCGACCGGCGGCTACAAGTGCTGGCGCGCGGAGACGCTGCGAAGGATCGACTTCGAGTCCGTCGCCTCGGCCGGCTACTCCTTCCAGCTGGAGATGAACCACCGCGCCTGGAAGGCGGGCTGCTCCATCCGCGAGATCCCGATCCAGTTCTCCGACCGCGCGGCCGGATATTCCAAGATCACCGCCGGCATCGCCGTCGAATCGCTGAAGATCGCCCTGCGCCTCCGCTTCGGCGGCGGGCGCGGATGAACCCGGGAGGCGCTGGCGAAGATGGAAGAGCCCAATCCCTCCCGAAGCTACGACGCCGCCTTCATGCGCATGGCGCTGGACGAGGCGCGGCGAGCGGCGGAGGAGGGCGAGGTGCCAACCGGGTGCGTGGTCGTGGAGGAGCCGGCCGATCCCGCCGCGGACGCGTCGGAGGTCCGCATCCTCGGCCGCGCGCACAACCGGGTCGAGGGACTTGGCGACGCCACCGCCCACGCCGAGATGCTCGCGCTCGCGCAGGCCTTCGCCGCGCGCGGCGGCTGGCGGCTCAACGGCACGCGGCTCTACGTCACCAAGGAGCCTTGCCCGATGTGCGCCGGCGCGATCGTGCTTGCGCGCGTCGGCACCGTGGTATGGGGCGTCTCCGACCCCAAGCGCGGCGGCTCCACCGAGTTCGGTATCTTCGCCCATCCGGGCATCAACCACCATCCGGCGGTCGTCGCCGGCGTCGAGGAGGAGGCGTCGCGCGCGGTGCTCGTCGACTTCTTCCGCCGCCGGCGCGAGGAGGGGGAAAGGGAGGAATGAAGACCAAGCCGCTTTTCATCGTGATCTCGGCGCCGTCCGGCTGCGGCAAGACGACGCTCATCGACATGCTGCTGCAGGAATACAGCGACATCGTCTACTCGGTATCCTGCACCACCCGCGCGCCGCGCGGCGAGGAGGAGGACGGGGTGGACTACCACTTCAAGACTGTGGAGCGCTTCGAGGAGCTGATCGCCGAGGACGCGTTCATCGAGCACGCGCGCGTGCACGGCAACTACTACGGCACGCTCCGCGAGCCGATCGAAAGTGCGCTCAGGGAAGGGAGCTCGGTGATCCTCGACATCGACGTGCAGGGCGCGGCGAAGGTGCGCGAGTTCGTGCGCGCGCTGCCCGACTCAGACCCGATGAAGGCCGGATACGTGGACATCTTCATCCTGCCGCCGTCGATGGAGGAGCTCCGGTCGCGGCTCGTCGGCCGCGGCACCGACTCGCCGGAGGCGGTGGAGAAGCGGCTCGAGAACGCGGAGGGGGAGATCGCCCGCGCGGGCGAGTACATGTTCAGGGTGACCAACGACGACCTCGGCATGGCCTACCGCCGGCTCTGCGACCTCATCGACGCACTTTCGGGAAGGATGTGAAAAGGATATGAAAACCAAGAGACTGAAATACGCAATGATCGGCGGCGCGAGGGGCGCCTTCATCGGCCCCATCCACCGCATGGCAATCAGGATGGACGACCTTGCCGACCTCGCGGCCGGCTGCTTCTCGCGCGACGAGCGCTCCAACGCCGCGACTGGCGCGAAGCTGCGCCTCGATCCGAAGCGGGTCTACCCCAGCTGGCGCGAGCTGATCGCGGCCGAGCGCGGCAAGGTGGACTTCGTGGTCGTCTGCACCACCAACGAGACCCACTACGAGATCGCGCGCGCCGCGCTCGAGGCCGGGTTCGACGTCTTCTGCGAGAAGCCGCTCTCGCTGACCGTCCCCGAGGCCGAGGAGCTCGGCCGCGTCGCCAGGCGCCGGCGGCGCGTCCTGGGGATTCCCTTCACCTACACCGGCTACCCGATGGTGAAGCTCGCGCGCGACCTCGTGCGCAGGGGCGAGCTGGGCAAAGTCGACAAGGTGGTGCTCGAGTACGTGCAGGGGTCGTTCCGCAAGGTGGACTTCTCCAAGCCGCTCGACCGCCACAATGCCTGGAAGATGAACCCGAAGATCTCCGGCCCGAGCTGCGTGGTGGCGGACATCGGCGTCCACGCCTTCACCATGGTCGAGTACGTGACCGGCCTCGAGGCGAAGACGCTCCTCGCCGACCTCTCGTCCTTCGCGCCCGGCAACAAGCTGGACGACGACGCGTCCATCCTCATGCGCCTCGGCTCCGCGAAGGGCGGCGCGCGCGGCGCGTCGGCCAAGGCGTCGCTCGTCGTCTCCAAGATCGCGACCGGCGAGGAGAACGGCGTCAGGCTGCGCGTCTACGGCGACAAGGCGTCGCTCCACTGGGACCAGGAGGCGCCGAACTACCTGACGCTCAAGTACCCGTTTCAGCCCGACCGCGTCTTCCGCCGCAAGGCGCCGTACGTGGCCGACCTCTCGCCGGCGTCGGTGAAGGCGTCGCGCTTCCCGGCCGGACACCACGAGGGGTTCGTCGAGGCGCTCGCCACGATCTACGACGAGTTCGTCGCCGCGGTCCTAACGCGCCGCGCCTGCGACTACCCCGGCCCGCGCGAGGGCGTCCGCTCGATGCGCTTCGTCGAGGCGGCGCTCGCGTCCAACGCCAAGGGCAGCGCCTGGGTGAGGGTGTAGTATGGGCGCACGCGCACGGGGATTTTTGGTATAATTCAACAAAACCGGACCTAGTCCACCAAAGGAGAAAACACCATGAGCTACAAGGAAGCCAAGTCAAAGTACGCGAAGATCGGCATCGACACCGAGAAGGTGATCGCCGACCTCGGCAAGATCTCCATCTCCCTCCACTGCTGGCAGGGCGACGACGTCGGCGGGTTCGAGACGACCGGCGGCGCCTCCGGCGGCATCCAGACGACCGGCAACTACCCCGGCAAGGCACGTACGCCCGCGGAGCTGATGCAGGACCTCGAGTTCGCGCTCGGGCTCATCCCCGGCCGGCACCGCGTCAACCTCCACGCCTGCTACGGCATCCACGAGGGCAAGGTGGTCGACCGCGACAAGATCGGCCCCAAGCAGTTCGAGCCGTGGGTGAAGTGGGCGAAGAAGACCGGCGTGAAGCTCGACTTCAACCCAACCTTCTTCTCGCATCCGCTCGCCGCCGACTCGCTCACCCTCTCCAACCCCGACCCGAAGGTCCGCAAGTTCTGGATCAACCACGGCATCCAGTGCCTCAAGATCGCGGAGTACTTCGCGAAGGAGCTCAAGAGCCCGTGCGGCATCAACTTCTGGTGCCCCGACGGCTACAAGGACGAGCCCTCGGACCGCCTCGGCCCGCGGCTCAGGATGGCCGACTCGCTCGACAAGATCTTCAGGTACAAGTACAACAAGAAATCGGTCATTCCGTTCCTCGAGTCGAAGCTCTTCGGCATCGGCCTCGAGAGCTACACCGTCAACTCCCACGAGTTCGTGATGGGCTACGCGATGAAGGCGAAGATCCTCGCGCTCCTCGACATGGGCCACTTCCACATCTCGGAGTCGGTGGCGGACAAGATCAGCTCCTTCCTCTACACCTTCGGCAAGGTCGCGTTCCACATCTCGCGCCCGGTCCGGTGGGACTCCGACCACGTGATCCGCCAGAACGACGACCTCAGGGCCGCCGCGCAGGAGATCGTGAAGATGGACCCGAAGAACTTCATCATCGCGCTCGACTACTTCGACGCCTCGATCAACCGCGTCGCCGCCTGGGTGCTCGGCATGCGCAACATGCAGAAGGAGCTCCTCAAGGCGATGCTGACGCCGTGGAAGGAGCTGAAGGCGATGCAGGACGCGCAGGAGTTCACCTCGCAGCTCGTCCTGCAGGAGGAGTACAAGAACTACCCGGCCGAGGAGGTGTGGGCGGAGTTCTGCCGCCGCGCCGGCGTGCCGGCCGGCGAGGCCTGGCTCGACGGCGTGAAGAAGTACGAGCGCGACGTGCTCGCGAAGCGCGCCTGAGGCGGGGAGGCACGGCATGAAGCAGGGCTGGAGATGGTACGGTGACGCTGACGCGATCACCCTGAAGGAGATCCGGCAGGCCGGGGTCACGGACATCGTCGCGGCGCTCTACGAGCGCAGGCCCGGCGAGGTCTGGCCGGTCGCCGAGATCAGGGCGCGTGCGAAGAAGGTGAAGGACGCCGGGATGACCTGGAGCGTCGTCGAGTCGGTGCCGGTCCACGAGGACATCAAGAAGCGCACCGGCGACTACCTCAAGTACGTCGCGAACTACAAGCAGACATTGCGGAACCTCGCCAAGTGCGGCATCAAGACCGTCTGCTACAACTTCATGCCGGTCCTCGACTGGACGCGCTCCAACCTCACCTACGCGCTCGCGGACGGCTCCACCTGCCTCGAGTACAACGAGTACGAGCTCGCCGGCTTCGACCTCTTCTACCTCAAGCGCCCCGGCGCGGAGAAGGAGTACGACGCGAAGACCAGGGCGCGGGCGAAGAAGACGTGGGCGAAGCTCGACAAGAAGGGCAGGAAGCGCGTCGCGGACTCCGTCCTCTGCGGCCTCCCTGGCACGGTGGACGACCTCACGCCCGCCGAGTTCCTTGCCCAGCTCAAGACCTACGACGGCATCGACGACCGGAAGCTCCGCGAGAACATGTACTGGTTCCTCAACGAGATCTCTCCGGTCCTCGAGGAGACCGGCGTCGACATGTGCATCCACCCCGACGACCCGCCGCACCCGATCTTCGGGCTGCCGCGGATCCTCTCGAACGCGAAGGACATCGCCGAGATGTACCGCCGCTGCCCGTCGAGGCACGTCGGCCTCACGCTCTGCACCGGCTCCCTCGGCGGCGACCCGCGTAACGACGCGGTGGAGATCATGAAGAAGTTCGGCAAGCGCGTCTTCTTCTGCCACTTCCGCAACCTCGAGTACACCGACGACAAGGTGTTCCACGAGTCGCAGTGCCACCTCTGCGGGCAGACGAACATCCCTAAGCTCTTCGAGGAGTTCCTCAAGGAGGAGAAGCGCCGCGGTGAGGGGATCGTCGTGCGGCCCGACCACGGCCGCTACCTCGAGATCGACCGCGAGCTCGCGAAGCTCAAGGGCAAGGACTGCTACTGCGGCTACAGCTACGGCGGGCGGCTCATCGGCCTCGCGGAGCTGCGCGGGCTGGAGATCGGTCTTAAATACGCAAGGAAGGGGAAGTAGATGAAGCAGACCAGGAGATCGTTCCTCAAGGGTGCGGCGGCGATCGGCGCGTTCAACCTCGTGCCGGCGAAGGTGCTGTGGGGGGCGGACGCGCCGTCCAACCAGCTCACCCGCGCGCTCATCGGCTTCGGCAGCATCGCGCACAGCGAGAACCACCTGCCGTTCAAGGGCTCGCGCCTCGTGGGCCTCTGCGACCCCGACCAGCTGCGCGTCGCGGAGGGCCTCGAGGCCGCTGAGAAGAACGGCTGGGGCAAGGTCAAGGCGTACAAGGACTTCCTCGAGCTCCTCGCCGACCCGGGCGTGGACATCGTCCACATCTGCACCCCGCCGCACTGGCACGGCGTGCAGTCGCTGATGGCCGCGCGCGCCGGCAAGGACATCTGGTGCGAAAAGCCGATGACCCGCACCGTCGGCGAGGGCAAGCGGGTGATGGACTACGTGAAGGCCAAGGGGCGGATGTTCCGCCTCAACACCTGGTTCCGCTTCCAGGGCGGCTTCTACGGCTTCGGCACCACGGTGAAGCCGATCCGCCAGGTGGTCGAGGGCGGCGTCCTCGGCAAGGGCCCGCTCAGGTGCGTCTTCGGCGCGGGGCAGGGCTTCAGCTGGAAGTTCTACTGGTCCGGCAAGGTCAACCTCGACCCGGAGCCGTGCCCCAAGACCTTCGACTGGGACATGTGGCTCGGCCCGGCGCCGTGGAAGCCCTACAACAAGCACCGCACCCACGGCACCTTCCGCGGCTACTGGGACTACGACTCCGGCGGGCTCGGCGACATGGCCCAGCACTACCTCGACCCACTCCAGTACCTGCTGTGCAAGGACGAGACGAGCCCGGTGAAGGTCGACTACGTCGGCCCGAAGCAGCATCCGGACGTGGTCGGCCGTTTCGACCGCATCACCCTCACCTACGCCGACGGCACCGAGGTGATCCTCGACGGCGACGAGTCGCTCAAGGACGAGCCGCTCTTGCGCGGCGCGAACGGGGTGACGGTGTGGCCGGTCGGCAAGCTCGACGGCAAGGTGATCAACGGCGGCTGGACGAACGAGGACGTGGCGAAGACGCAGTTCTTCGGCATGCTCGACGCGAACGGCGTGAAGATCGACGTCCCCTCGCTCCTCAAGTCGCTGCCCGAGCCCGCGGCGCAGCAGACCGACTTCATCGACAGCGTGCGCACGCGCCGGAAGTTCTGCCTCAACGAGGAGACCGGCTTCCGCAGCTGCACCATGTTCAACCTCGCGATCGCCGCCGAGCGCCTCGGCCGCGGCTTCGAGTTCGACCCGGTGAAGCTGGTGGCGAAGGGCGACGAGGCGGCCAACCGCTTCCTCTACCAGGAGATGCGCGAGCCATGGGCGAGCGAGTTCGCCCGCGACTAAGGGAAAGGAGTAGCAGACGATGAATCTGAAGACAGCATTTGCGGTCCTCGCCGCGGCCTTCGCCGCGGCCGCGCTCGAGGCCAAGGACCAGTACGACATCCGCCCCGGCGAGAGCTCGTCCGCGGCGCTTACCGCCGTCGAATGGCAGGCGACGAACGCAACCCGGCTCGCCGCGGCGACCACCACCGAGGCGCTCGCCGCGCACGTCGCGACCGCCGAGGCCGCCGCCGCGCTGCTCGAGAAGGTGAAGGGCGCCTACCACACCGATCCGCTCGACGCCCACGTGATTGGCGCCGTCAGCCAGTACGTGATGACCCTCAAGGGCGGCTTCAGCCTCGCCTTCTGGAAGACGTCCGTCGCGCCGGAGCGCGAGCTCTGGTCCGCCGCGCTCCTGAAGCGGGCAGAAGACGCGTCCGACGCGTACGTGCAGCAGTTCTGCATAGACCAGCTGCGCTGGTGCGGACTCAAGTGCCAGGCCGCGGCGATCGCGGCAATCGGCGAGAAGTCGTCCGACAAGGGCGTCAAGGACCTCGCCTACATCGCCTCAAAGGAGCTTTCCAGGTAGGATGCGCGTAGTCTTCATGGGTTCTTCGCCGGCCTCGGTCGAGTGCCTTCGCGCCATCCTGCGCGAACCGGAGCTCGAAGTGGTCGGCGTCGTCACCCAGCCGGACCGCCCCGCCGGGCGCGGCAAGGCGCTCACGCCGAGCGCGGTGGCGCGCTTCGCGGCGGAGCACGGCATCGCCGACATCCTCAAGCCGGACCGCGTCAACGACCCGGAGCCGATGGCGTGGCTGCGCGAGCGGCGGCCGGACGTGATCGCGGTCGTCGCCTACGGCCAGATCCTCAAGCAGCCGCTCCTCGACCTGCCGCTCTTCGGCTGCGTCAACTGCCACTTCTCGCTGCTCCCCAAGTACCGTGGCGCGGCGCCGGTGGTGGCCGCGCTCGAGGCGGGCGAGCGCCTGACCGGGGTGACGGTGATGCACATGGGTCCGGGGCTGGACGACGGGCCGATCATGCTCCAGAGTTTCGAGCCGATCTACCCCGACACCACCGGCGGCGCGCTGATGAACGACCTCGCCATCGCCGGCGGCTGCGCGCTCGCCAAGGCGCTGAGGCTCATGAACCGCAACGCGCTGCCGCCGGAGGTGCCGCAGGACGACGCGGCCGCGACGTTCGTGAAGAAGCTCAAGAAGACCGACGGGCTCATCGACTGGGACCGGCCGGTGATCGTGACCGAGCGGAAGATCAGGGCCTACAACCCCTGGCCCGGCTCGTACACGTTCCTGCCCGAGCGCTTCCGCCGCAAGGGCAACACCGGGCGACTGGTGGTGCTGCGCTCGAAAATAGTCCGGCTCGAGCCCGGCTGGGAGGCATACGCCCCCGGGACGGTGCTCAAGGTCGGCAAGGAGGGGCCGGTGGTCAGGTGCCACGACACCGCGCTCCTGCTCTCGGAGGTGAAGCCAGAGGGCGCGGCGGCGATGGACGGCGGCGCGTTCGTGCGGGGCCGTCCGCTCAGGCCGTTCGAGGACGTCCTGCTCGACGCTTAAGGCCGGAACAATTTCAAGGAGGAATATCGCGTGAAGAGACTCAACGAAATCGAATGGGAGAAGTTCGAGGCGCTTTCGCTCGAGGAGAAGCGTCCGTACCTCGAGCGCGTGGAGGGCGACGGCATGCCGTACCACACGCTGTTCGCGCAGCAGTTCGACCGACCTGTCCTCGAGCGGCTCTGCGCGCTCGCCAACCGCATCCGCTTCATCAACAAGTCGAAGGAGGGCGCGCTCTACCTGAAGGGGGTGCTGGCGCACAAGCGGGCTATGCTCTACTTCTCGCAGCCGTCGTCGCGCACGTTCCTCTCCCACCTCGCCGCCTGCCAGATCCTCGGCATCACCACCGGCTCGGTCAGGGACGCGGCGACGTCCTCGGAGTTCAAGGGCGAGTCGCGGGAGGATTCGGTGAGGACATTCTCCTCCTACTTCGACATGATCATCATGCGCTCGCCGGAGCAGGGCCTGGCGGAGCGGATGGCGTGGGAGCTCTCCAACTCCTCGCGGTCGATCCCGATCATCAACGCCGGCTCTGGCAAGGACCAGCACCCGACCCAGGCGCTGCTGGACATCTACACGCTGATGCGCTCCTTCGAGGAGAAGGGCGGGCTGGACGGCCGCACCGTGGTCTTCTGCGGCGACCTCATGCGCGGCCGCACGGTGCGCTCGCTCTCCTACCTGCTCACCGACTTCCGCAACGTCCGCCAGGTGTTCGTCGCCCCGCAGGAGCTGCAGGTCCCGGCCGACGTGGTGATGATCCTCGCGCGCCGCGGCATCGACTTCGAGGTGACCGACAACCTGCGCGAGTCGGTGAAGTCGGCGGACGCGGTGTACATGACGCGCATCCAGGACGAGTGGGACTCGTCCAAGGGAGCCTCGGCGCGCATCGACACCTCGCGCTTCAAGTTCGGCGCCGAGGAGCTCAAGCTCCTCAAGCCGGACGGCTGCCTCCTTCATCCGCTGCCGCGGCGGGACGAGATCGCCGTCTGCTGCGACCGCGACCCGCGCGCGATGTACTGGCGCCAGATGCGCAACGGCATGTGGATCCGCGCCGCGCTCATTGCCGCCACCTTCGGCTTCGAGAAGGACATCATGTCCTGCGGCTACTGACCGTGTGTGACGGGCTGTTTGTCGATTGAAAAACTAAACGAAAGTTTAGTTTCTGAAGCTGGGTGAACGCGTCAATTCCGACTGTGAGGTAGCGTTTAGTTTTGCAAATTTCAGGCTC
>CACWVU010000002.1 GCA_902764415.1 uncultured bacterium
AGCTCCTCGAACTGCGGCGCGAGCTCGAACTGCGCGGGCGCGACCTCGTTGTGGCGCGTCTTGGCGGGGATGCCGAGCTTCCAGAGCTCGCGCTCGACGTCGTTCATGAACGAGAGCACGCGGTCCGGGATGGTGCCGAAGTAGTGGTCCTCGAGCTGCTGTCCCTTGGCGGACGGCGCGCCGAAGAGCGTGCGGCCGGTGAGCACGAGGTCGGGGCGCTTCTTCCAGTACTCCTTGTCGACGAGGAAGTACTCCTGCTCCGCCCCGAGCGTGCAGCCGGTGTGCGCCTCGCCGCGGCCGAAGAGCTTCATCAGGCGCTTGAGCGACTTGTCGAGCGCCTGCATCGACCTGAGGAGCGGCGTCTTCTTGTCGAGCGACTCGCCGGTGTAGGCGCAGAAGGCGGTCGGGATGCAGAGCGTCGCGCCGTTCGAGTGGCGCTTGATGAAGGCGGGGCTCGTCGGGTCCCACGCCGTGTAGCCGCGGGCCTCGAAGGTGGAGCGGATGCCGCCCGAGGGGAAGGACGAGGCGTCGGGCTCGCCGACGATGAGGTTCTTGCCGCTGAAGAGCATGATCGGCTCGCCGTCCTTCAGCTCCAGGAACGAGTCGTGCTTCTCGGCGGTGGAGCCGGTCATCGGCAGGAACCAGTGGGTGTAGTGGGTGGCGCCGCGGTCCATCGCCCAGTGGCGGATGCCGTGCGCGACCTCGTTCGCGATCGACGGATCGAGCGGCTTGCCTTCGCGAATCGTCGCCTGGAGCTTCTTCGCCGTGTCCTTGCTTAGGTAGGTCTTGATGGCCTCTTCGCCGAATACGTCTTCGCCGAAGTGGGTGGCTTTCTTGGTCTCTTCCGTCATTGCGTTTTCCTTTCGGTGCCGCCGCGTCACCATGACGTGGCGAGCGAACGTGTTTTCATTAGCACGATCCGTGCCAAAGCCGAAATGCCGCGGCGCGCGGCCGGATTCTTACGCGCAGCGTCGGATTCTCGGCGAAGCGATTACTGAAATCGTAACCGGCACCGGATACAATGGCAAGTCCTGATTGGACTTCCCGGACGGCCGTCAACGCCGCCGTTTATTACATGATTGATACTTTGCGGATGGGCGAATTACATGGGCTGTAAGAAATTCGGTTTTGCGCGGGGTTGTCAGCCATTGGCACGGGTTGTGCTAAGTTGCACCCAATATGCAACGGATACACGACATCTACCGCCCGGCGGAGGAGCGCAAGGCTGACTGGCGCGAAGTCGAGCGCTCGCTTTCGGACGAAGAGCTGAAGGAGCAGACTTCGCGCTGCATGAACTGCGGCCAGCCGTTCTGCCACGCCTACGGTTGTCCGCTCGGGAACCTTGTGCCGGACCAGAACCGCGCCGTAGCGCAGGGCGACTGGAAGCGGGCATACGACCTTTTGACGGTGAACTCGGACTTCCCCGAGTTCACCTCGCGCATCTGCCCCGCGCTCTGCGAGGCGAGCTGCGTCCACGGGCTTGACGAGGAGGCGGTGATGATCCGCCAGTCGGAGAAGCGCATCATCGAGACCGCGTTTGAGCGCGGCTGGGTGGTGCCGTGTCCGCCGGAAAGGGAAAACGGCAAGTCCGCCGCGGTGATTGGCGCGGGGCCGGCGGGGCTTTCCGCGGCAGTTACGCTCCGGCGCCGGGGCTGGGCCGTCACGGTCTACGAGCGCCGCGCCCAGATCGGCGGGCTGCTCCGCTACGGCATTCCCTGCTTCAAGCTCGACAAGGCGCTCATTGACCGCCGCCGCAAGGTCCTGGAGGCGGAAGGGATAAAGTTCGTGACGGACTGCGAGGTCGGCCGGGACGTCTCCGCCGAATGGCTGGAGAAGGAGCATGACGCGGTTGTCGTCGCCATCGGCACGCCCGCCGCGCGCGACCTGAAGATCCCCGGGCGCGAGCTCGAGGGGATCCACCTCGCGCTCGAGCTACTCGAAGGGCAGAACCGTTTTCTCACCGGCGAGCTGCCGGAGCCGCCGATCAGCGCCAAGGGCAGGGACGTGCTCGTCATCGGCGGCGGCGACACCGGCTCGGACTGCGTCGGCACCGCGATCCGCCACGGCGCGAAGTCGGTGACGCAGATCGAGATCATGCCCAAGCCGCCGGAGGAGCGCGACGCCTCGACGCCGTGGCCGCTCTGGCCCTACATGCTGCGCACGAGCTCCAGCCACAAGGAGGGCTGCATCCGCCGCTGGAACCTCAATTCGCTCCGGTTCGTCGGCGACGGGCGCGTCGCGGGCGTGGAGGTGGAGACGGTCAAGTGGGAGTTCTCGCCCGAGGGCCGTCCGGCGAAGTTCGCCGCGGTGCCGGGGACTAAGGAGACGATCAAGGCCGACCTCGTGCTGCTCGCCATGGGCTTCACCGGCGTCCCCGCCGACCTGCCGCTCGTCGCGCAGCTCGGCCTCAAGGAGACGCCGCGCACCGCGCTAATGCCCGACCCGGCGCGGAACATCTTCTGCGTCGGCGACTGCGCCTCGGGCGCGTCGCTCGTCGTTCGCGCCCTCGCCAGCGGGAAGGCGCTGCCACTTGATTGAAAGAACCAGACCATGAACGATCAAAGCAGAAAAGACCGACAGCCGGGGCTCTACCGGCGAGAATTCGAGCACGACGCGTGCGGCGTCGGCATGGTCGCGAACCTCTCCGGCGAGGCGAGCCACGACATCGTCGAGAAGGGCATGACCATCCTGAAGCGGCTCATGCACCGCGGTGCCACCGGCAACGACCCGGAGACCGGCGACGGCGCGGGGCTGCTGATGAAGATCCCCCACGGGTTCTTTAGGAAGGTCATGGAAGAGGCGTTCAGCCACAAAGGACACAAAGAGCACAAAGAGCGGAATAAAAACTTTTGTGAACTTTGTGATCTTTGTGGCCAAGAAAATGACTTTGGCGTTGCGATGATCTTCGGCGGCGAGGGCGAGGAGGCGGAGATCGAGGGCGTGGTCAAGTCCGAGGGATGCAAGGTCCTCGGCTGGCGCGACGTGCCGACCAATCCCGACGCCATCGGACGCGACGCAAGAAAGGTGATGCCGAGAATTAGACAATGTTTTATAGCCACAAAGGACACAAAGAGCGCAAAGGAGTCGGGAGGCAAGGAAGATTCGGCTTTCGAGCGTAGGCTTTACGTCATTCGACGGCAGATCGAGAAGGCGACGAAGAAGACGTACGTCTGCTCCTGCTCGGCGCGGACGATTGTTTACAAGGGGCTGCTGCTGGCGACCCAGATCGAGAGGTTCTACCCCGACCTCTCGGACCCGGACTTCGTCACGCCGTTCGCGATCGTCCACCAGCGGTACTCCACGAACACCTTCCCTTCCTGGGAGCTCGCCCATCCGTTTCGCGCCATCGCGCACAACGGCGAGATCAACGCGCTCAAGGGCAACCTCAACGCGCTTGCCGCGCGCGAGCCGTCGCTCGCCTCGCCGCTCTTCGGCGACGAGCTGAAGAAGCTGCTGCCGGTCGTCCACGCGGGGCAGTCCGACTCCGCCTCGCTCGACAACATGTTCGAGCTGCTGGTCGCGGCCGGGCGCGACGCCCCTCACGCGATGATGATGCTCGTTCCCCAGGCGTGGGGCGCGAAGTACCACATGGGCCACGACGTGCGCGCCTTCTACGAGTACCACTCCGCGCTGATGGAGCCGTGGGACGGCCCCGCGGCGCTGGCGTTCACCGATGGCAAGGGCCTCGGCGCGACCCTCGACCGCAACGGACTCCGTCCCGCGCGATGGACGCTCACCAAGGACGGGCTCTTCGTCCTCGCCTCCGAGACCGGCGTTCTCGACATTCCGGCGGAGTCGGTCGCCCGCCGCGGCAGAGTGAAGCCGGGGGCGATGCTCTGGCTGGACCTCGAGAGCCACCGGCTCATGGAGGACGCTGAGGTCAAGACGTTCTACGCCCGCCGCCGCCCCTACCGCCGCTGGGTGGACGAGAACCACATTCCGGTCACCGGCCTCTTCGCGGAGATCGTGCCGTCGAAGGCGCCCGGCGGCGCGGGCGCGCTCGCCGCGCAGCAGCGGAGCTTCGGATACACGCTGGAGGACGTCGAGCTCATCCTCAGGCCCATGGCCGAGACCGGGCACGAGCCGGTCGGCGCGATGGGCAACGACGCGGCGCTTGCGTGCCTGCGGCAGGGGCGCTTCCGCCTCTTCGACTGCTTCCACCAGCTCTTCGCGCAGGTCACGAACCCGCCGATCGACCCGATCCGCGAGGAGCTCGTGATGTCGATCATGACCTACATCGGCAACCAGGGGAACATCCTAGACGAGACGCCGGAGCACGCGCGGCTCGTCAAGATGACGCGCCCGGTGCTGACCGACGACGAGATGCGGCGCATCCGGAACATCCCCGACTTCCCGGCGAAGACGCTGTCGCTGTTCTTCGGCGGCTCGCTTGAGGACGCGCTCAAACGGCTCGCAGCGGACGCGCTCGCGGCGGTGAAGGGCGGCGCGAAGATCATTATTTTGTCGGACAGAGAGAGTTTAGCCACAAAGGACACAGAGGGGAAAAGAATACCGTCACTGCTTGCAGTCGCGGCAGTCAACAAGTCGCTTGCGGACGCCGGCTTGAGACCGTCCGTCGGCGTCATCGTCGAGTCCGGAGAGGTGTGCGAGGTGCACCACTTCGCCGTCCTGCTCGGCTTTGGCGCGACGGCGGTCAACCCCTGGCTTGCGCTGGAGACCGTCTCGGAGATCGGCCGGGCGTGGCTTCCACGTTCCGCCGTCGAGACGACCGCGCTCCACGCGGTGCGTCCGGAGACCGCCCCCTACCTGGCCACCTCCAACTACGTCACGGCGGTGTGCAAGGGGCTGATGAAGATCATGTCGAAGATGGGCATCTCGACGCTCAGGTCCTACCGCTCGGCGAAGATCTTCGAGGCCGTAGGGCTCGGTCCAAAGCTCATGGCGGAGTACTTCGAGGGCGTCGTCTCGCCCGTCGGCGGCCTGGAGCTTGGGGATATCGAGAGACTCGTGGCTCGTGGCTCGTGGTTCGTGTCGGAGAATCACGAGCCACGAATCGCGAACCACGAATCACGAAACACGACTCTTTCGCCCGGCGGCGAGTACCGCGCGCGCAAGGGCGGCGAGGAGCACCTCTGGACGCCTCAGCGTCTCGTCGACTTCCGCGAGGCGGTGCGCAACGACGACTACGCCCGCTTCCACCGCTACACCGACGACCTTGAACGCGCGAGCCGCGTCACGCTCCGCTCGCAGCTGGAGTTCAAGACGGTGGTTGGTGACGATCCCACGAACCACGAACCACGAACCACGAACCACGACTTCGTCGAGCCCGTCGATTCCATCGTGAAGCACTTTGTCGGCGGCGCGATGTCCCTGGGCTCGCTCTCGCCCGAGGCGCACGAGACGATCGCGCTTGCGCTGAACGGGCTCGGCACGATGTCCAACTCCGGCGAGGGTGGCGAGAACCCCGAGCGCTTCGGCACCGACAAGAACAGCGCGATCAAGCAGGTCGCGTCCGGTCGCTTCGGCGTGACGATCGAGTACCTCCGCAGCGCCAAAGACCTGCAGATCAAGCTCGCCCAGGGCGCGAAGCCGGGCGAGGGCGGGCAGCTACCCGCGCACAAGGTGAACGAGTTCGTCGCCCGCCTCCGCCACGCGAAGCCGGGCACCCCGCTCATTTCGCCGCCGCCGCACCACGACATCTACTCCATCGAGGACCTTGCGCAGCTCGTCTACGACCTCAAGTGCGCCAACCCCGCCGCGCGCGTCTCGGTGAAGCTCGTCTCCGAGGCGGGAGTCGGCACGATTGCCGCGGGCGTCGCCAAGGCGCACGCCGACGTGGTGGTCATCTCCGGCTTCGACGGCGGCACCGGCGCCGCCCCGCTCACCTCGGTGAAGCACACGGGTCTGCCGTGGGAGCCCGGTCTCGCCGAGGCCCATCAGACGCTGGTCAAGAACAACCTCCGGCACCGCGTGAAGCTGCAGGTCGACGGACAGCTCCGCACCGGCCGCGACATCGTGATTGCCGCGATGTTCGGCGCGGACGAATTCGCCTTCGGCACCTCGATGCTCGTCTCGCTCGGCTGCATCCAGTGCCGCAACTGCAACCTCAACTGCTGCCCCGTCGGCATCGCGACCCAGAAGGAGGAGCTGCGCTGCAAGTTCGCCGGCAAGCCCGAGCACCTGCAGCGCTACTTCCGATTCCTCGCCGAGGAGGTGCGCGAGGTGCTCGCCTCGCTCGGGCTCAAGTCGCTCGCCGAGGCGCGCGGCCGCACCGACCTGCTCCAGGCGAAGGGCGGCGTCAAGTTTGACTTCGTCGACTTGCTTAAGCCAGTGTCGGATGTCGAATGTCGGCTGTCGTCGGAAAATCAGCCGTCGATTGAGGCCGAGAACTACGA
The DNA here is from genome assembly GCA_902764415.1 of uncultured bacterium. Lineage (GTDB taxonomy): Bacteria > Verrucomicrobiota > Kiritimatiellia > RFP12 > UBA1067 > UBA1067. The sequence goes on from CACWVU010000002.1 coordinate 6,357, forward strand.
CTTCCGCGAGCTGATCCCGGCCGTGGAGAAGGGCGAGACCGAGCTGAAGCGCGCGATCGCCAACCGCGACCGATCCGTCGGCGCGGCGCTCTCCGGCTGGCTCGTCGCCCACCGCGACGAACCACGAACCACGAGCCACGAACCACGAACCACGAACCACCTAACCATAAACTTCATCGGCGTTGCCGGGCAGTCCTTCGGCGCGTTTCTCGCCAAGGGAGTGGAGTTCAACCTCGTGGGCGAGGCGAACGACTACGTCGGCAAGTCGCTCTCCGGCGGCGTGATTACCATCAAGGCGCAGGATAACAAGTTTTTCCGTCCCGAGGACAATGTCATCGCCGGCAACGTGATCGCCTACGGCGCCACGTCGGGCGCGATCTACGTCAACGGGCAGGCGGGCGAGCGCTTCGGCATCCGCAACTCCGGCGCGACGCTCGTCGCCGAGGGCGTGGGCGACCACGGCTGCGAGTACATGACCGGCGGCACGGCGGTGGTGCTGGGTCCGGTCGGCGTCAACTTCGCCGCGGGCATGACCGGCGGCGTCGCCTACGTCTACGACGAGAAGGGCGACATGGACCTCAACTGCAACCTCGACTCCGTCGACCTCTTCCCGGTGGAGGCGGGATCGGCGGACGAGAAGGAGCTGCTCGCGCTCATCGACGAGCACATCTCGCGCACCGGCTCGCCCAAGGCCAAGCGACTCGTCGCCGGCTGGGCGGACGTACGTCCGTATTTCACGAAAGTCCTGCCGGCGCACCGCCGGTAGATTAGGAAAGGAAGCAATGGAGAAAGTTCGCCAGCGCATCGTCATCTTCGACTACGGCTCGCAGTACACGCACCTCATCGCGCGCCGCATCCGCGAGCAGCACGTCTATTCCGAGGTCGTCCCGTTCTCGACGACCGCCGAGAGCCTCCGCGCGGACCTGCCGGCGGGCATAGTCCTTTCCGGCGGCCCGAACAGCGTATTCGCCGATGGCGCTCCGTCCATCGATCCCGCGGTGTTCGACCTCGGCGTGCCGGTGCTCGGGATCTGCTACGGGATGCAGATCATGTCCCAGGCGCTCGGCGGCAGGGTCGTGGCCGGCACCGCGCGCGAGTACGGCAAGGCGGAGCTGAAGGCGGACGGCGCGAGCGCGCTCTTCGCCGGCGTCCCCGAGTCGTCGGTCGTCTGGATGAGCCACGGCGACAGGGTCGAGCGGCTGCCGGAGGGCTTTAGGGCGGCGGCGGTGAGCGCGAACTGCCCGTTCGCCGCGGCGTGCGACGAGTCGCGCCGGCTCTACGCGCTTCAGTTCCATCCTGAGGTCGTGCACACCCAGTTCGGCGAGCGGATCATCGGCAACTTCCTCTTCGGAATCTGCGCCTGCCGCCCCGAATGGGACATGGGCAAGTGGATCGAGCGCGCGGTCGAGGACCTGCGCCGGAAGATCGGCGACGAGCACGTCGTCCTCGGCCTCTCCGGCGGCGTGGACTCCTCGGTCGTCGCCGTGCTGCTCGACCGCGCGATCGGCAAGCGGCTCCACTGCATCTTCGTGGACAACGGGCTCCTCCGCTACCGCGAGGTCGAGGAGGTGGAGGCGATGTTCGCGGGGAAGCTCGGCCTCGACCTCCACGTCGCCCGCGCGGCGGAGCGGTTCTATTCGGCGCTGAAGGACGTCGAGGAGCCGGAGGCTAAGCGCAAGGCCATCGGCCGCGAGTTCATCGCCGTCTTCGCCGAGGAGGCGCGCAAGTTCAGCCACTGCCGGTTCCTCGCGCAGGGCACGATCTACCCCGACGTCATCGAGAGCTCCTGCGCGCCCGGCGGCCCATCGCAGACCATCAAGAGCCACCACAACGTCGGCGGGCTGCCGCCAGACCTCAAGTTCGAGCTCGTCGAGCCGCTCCGCGACCTCTTCAAGGACGAGGTGCGCGCGGTGGGTCGGCTTCTCGGCATGGATCCCTCGCTCCTCGACCGCCAGCCGTTTCCCGGTCCTGGGCTCGGCGTGCGCATCCTCGGCGAGGTGACGGGCGAGAAGGTGCGGCTTCTGCAGGAGGCGGACCGCCGCGTCCAGGAGGAAGTGCGCAAGCTGCCCGGCTATCGGGACATCTGGCAGTCCTTCGCGGTGCTGCTGCCGTGCCGCTCGGTGGGGGTGATGGGCGACCAGCGCACCTACGAGTACACCTGCGCGATCCGCTGCGTGAACTCCATCGACGCGATGACGGCGGACTGGGCGCGGCTCCCCTACGAGACGCTGGCGGCGATCTCGAGCCGGATCATCAACGAGGTGCGCGGCATCAACCGCGTCGTCTACGACATCTCCTCCAAGCCCCCAGCGACAATCGAGTGGGAGTAGCCCGCGGGCACCCGCTTTACAAGCCAAACTGAAATCTGGTATACTACTGCACAGCAATGAAAATCTGTGTAGTTGGAGACGGAGGCTGGGGAACGGCAAACGCGATGCTGCTCTCCGGGTACGGCCATGACGTGACGCTTTGGGGCGCATTTCCGGACTATATCGAGGAGATGCGCCGGACTCGCCGCAACGAGCGCTACCTTCCCGGGGTGGAGCTGCCGGCGGCGGTGCGGCTCGAGTCCGACCGCGCCCGCGCCGCGGAAGGGGCCGAGGTGGTGGTGCTTGCGCCGCCTTCGAAGTACTTCGCCAAGGTGGCCGAGGGCTTCCGCGGGCTGGTGGGGCCGGAGGCGCTGGTGGTCTCGATCACCAAGGGGCTCTGCGAGCGGACCTGCCGGCGGATGACCGAGCTCGGCGAGGAGACGCTCGGCATTGGGCCGATAGTCGCTCTTGCCGGTCCCTCGCACGCCGAGGAGGTCTCGCGCGGCATCCCGACTGCGGTCGTCGCCGCGTGCACCGATCCTGAAAAGGCGCGGCGGGTGCAGGAGATCTGGTCCGGCCCGCGCTTCCGCGTCTACACCTCCGACGACCCGGCCGGGGTCGAGATCGGCGGGGCGGTGAAGAACGTGCTCGCGATCGCCGTTGGCTGCTCCGACGGCATGGGCTTCGGCGACAACACGCGCGCGGCGCTGATCACGCGCGGCCTGGTGGAGATGAAGCGCTTCGTGATTGCCTACGGCGGCCGGCGCGAGACCCTCGATGGGCTCGCCGGCGTCGGCGACCTGATCGTGACCTGCACCTCGGTGCATTCGCGCAACCACGCGGTCGGAGAGCGCCTTGGGCGCGGCGAGCGGATCGAGGCGATAACCGGCTCCATGCAGATGGTCGCCGAGGGGGTTTGGAACTCGCTGGTGGTGCACGAGATCGCCACGCGGCTCGGCGTCGAGATGCCGATCTGCGAACTCGTATACCGCGTCTGCCACTGCGGGCTCCCCGCGCGCGACGCGGTGGGGCTCGTGATGTCCCGTAGCCTGAAGCCGGAGTAGCGGCCGGTTCCGTGTATTCTACTGCCGCTGCAGCGAAAGGATATAAGAAACATGGCGCTTGACGAGATAGGCGAGTCGAGGTTTCCGCCGCCGGGGCGGACGCCGCGCGAGGACACCGCGGCGGTGATGAAGTTCTACCGGCTGCCCAAGGCGTTCCCGCCGGCGGCGCTGGAGGAGGCGCGGCGGATCGCCCGCGGCGCGATTCCGGCGAAGGGCCGGCTCGACCTCCGGAAGAAGTTCATCTTCACCTGCGACCCCGAGTCGGCGCGGGACTTCGACGACGCGCTCTCGCTCGAGACCGACCGCCGCGGCAACCGCGTCCTCGGCGTGCACATCGCGGACGTCTCGCACTACGTGAAGCCCGGCTCCGCGCTCGACCGCGAGGCGTACCGCCGCGGCACCAGCGTCTACCTCTGCGACCGCGTGGTGCCGATGCTCCCCGAGGAGCTCTCCAACGGCGTCTGCTCGCTCGTGCCTGGCGAGGACCGGCTCGCGTTCTCGGTGTTCATGACCTTCGACCGCTCCGGCGAGATGGTCCGCCGCGAGTTCGCGAAAAGCGTCATCCGCTCCCGCGCGCGCTTCACCTACGAGCAGGTGATGGCGGTTATCCGCGGCGGCCGCGCGTCCGTTGCCGGCGTCGGCCCCAAGGAGCTCAGGACCGTGCGCGCCATCGCCGCGCTCGCGATGGAGCTGCGCGCGCGCCGCTTCGCCGCCGGCGCGCTCGACATCGAGATCCCAGAGGCGGAGGTCGCGCTCGACCGCGACGGCGAGCTCGAGAGCATCACCGCCCGCCCCTACGACGAGTCGCACCAGATGGTCGAGGAGTGCATGGTCGCCGCGAACGAGGCCGTCGCCAAGGAGCTCTGGACGCGCGGGATCAGGATCCTCGCGCGCCTCCACGAGCCGCCGGACCCGGAGAAGCTGCTGATGCTGCGCGCGGAGCTCAAGTCCATCGGCGTCAAGGCCGGCAACCTCGGCAACCAGAAGGTGATGGCGCAGTTCCTCGCCTCCGTCAAGGGCCACCCGCTCTACCCGACGATCGCGATGATGGTTCTGAGGTCGATGAAGCGCGCGGTCTACGACGCGTCCACGATCGGCCACTTCGGCCTCGCCAAGCGCTACTACGCCCACTTCACCTCGCCCATCCGCCGCTATCCCGACCTCACGCTCCACCGCCAGCTCGCGGCGTGGCTGGAGAAGCGGGACGCCAAGGTGCCGCCGAAGCTGCTCGCGAAGTGGGCAGAGCACTCGAGCGAGCGCGAGGAGATCGCCGCCGAGGCGGAGCGGGGGCTTCTGGAGATCAAGAAGTACCGCCTGCTCGACGCCCAGCTCTCGACCCGGCAGATCCTCGACTACGACGCCGTCGTCACCAAGTGCGCGCCGTTCGGCTGCTTCGTGGAGATTCCCGAGCTCGCGGTCTCGGGGCTCGTCCACGTCTCGCTCCTCTCCCGCAAGTTCGTGCGCTTCAACGAAAGCGACCAGACGCTCTCGGCGCCCGGCGGCGGCAGCTGGCGCGTAGGCGACCGGATGCGCGTCCACGTGGCGCGGGTGGACTTCGACGCGCGGCGGGTGGACTTCGTCCCCGTCGGCCGCCGGGACAGGTAGGGGAGAACGCCATGCGCCGCGCCTTCACCCTGATCGAGCTTTTGACTGTCGTCGCCATCATGGCGACGATGGTCACGGTCGGCGTGGTGAGCCTCAGCTCTTCGCGCGGCTCCACCCGCGTCTTCGCGGCGGTCAGGGACATGATGGCGATGATCCGCCGCGCGCGGTCGGTGGCGCTCGTCACCCAGAAGCCGGCGCTGGTGATCTACTCCAACGCCATGGTCGGCGACGAGCCGTCCATCAAGGTGGAGATCAAGGGCGAGCGGCTCTTCTCTTCGAACGAGTCGACGCGCGAGGTGCGGACGCTCGCCGGCGACCTGGTGCCGGCGCCGGAGCCGGCCGGCGCCGAAGGCGGCGGCGAGACGATCGAGGACGTCCTCTCGCCCGAGTCGCTCTCCGAGGAGGTCGGGCGCGGGCTGCGCGTCAAGGTGCTCGTCGGCGACGAGGAGCTCGCCTCCTCCGGCGAGGAGCGCGCCCGCTCGCGGATATCGATCTACTCGACCGCCGACAACGTCTCCCGCACCCTGGTCGCGGAGGATGAGAAGAAGGCGCCCGAGGCGCCGGAGGGCGACGGCGCCGAGGCCGACGGCCCGGTGAAGGTGGCCTTCGCCGCCAACGGCACCGTGGACCCAGCCCACCGCATCTGGATCTACCCGGACGGCTCCACGCCGGAGAAGGGCTACTGCATCGAGGTTGACCGCTTCGGCGAGCCCCGCTGCCGCGAACTGGAGGGAGGAGAGCGTTGAGGCGCGGTTTCACCCTCCTCGAAGTGCTGCTCGCCGCGATCATCCTCGGCGTCGGGCTTGCCGGCATCCTCACCTCGATGGTCCAGTCGCAGCGCTTCATGCAGACCATGCCAGACCTCGTGACCGCCCAGGAGATGATGGACCTCGGCGACATGGCCTATCCGCTCGCCGAGGTGAAGGACGCAACCGACATCAACGTCAGGGAGTGCCGGGTGGACGACCTCTGGCGGATCATCGCCGGCGACCACGGCCCGCGCCTCACCCGCGAGCAGAACGAGAAGTACCACGGCTACCGCTGGGAGCGCGAGGACCTCGACGAGCACGCGTCCGACAAGGACCTGGAGCGCCTCGGCTACCTCCACCGTGTGCGCGTCACCGTCACCTGGGGCGACCGCTTCCGCGGCAAGAAGAACTCGGAAAGCTACGTCACGCTCTGGCGCGACCCGGAGAAGTGAGGATTGCCCAAAATGCGCACGGAAAGACGCCACAGACCAGCCTTCACCCTCGTCGAGCTCATGCTCGCCGTGGTGCTGCTCGGCGTTATGACCACCATCTCCATCCTCACCTTCCGCGCCGTCACCAACGGCTGGCGCGTCTCGCGCGAGTACATGGACCGCCTCGAGCGCACCGACTACGCCCTCGACCAGCTCGTCTCCGCGCTCAAGTGCGCCTACTATCCCCATTCCGGATCCCAGAACGGCGAATTCGGCTTCATGCTCACGGACAACGGCGACGGCGACTCGCCGCGGGATTCCGACACCATTGAATGGTCGAAGAAGGGAACCGCCCTCATCGGCTCCGACTCCTCCGGCGACGCCGTCCACCGCCTCCAGCTGATGGTGCTCGAGAAGGGCAGCGACGACTGGGGCGTGAAGATCGAGCGCACCGGGCTCTACGCCCGCGTCAAGCCCCACGCCAAGGTGATGATCGAGGACGGCTCCACCAAGGACGAGAAGGACTTCGGCTTCGAAAGCGACGAGCGGTATTTCCCGATGCTCGTCGCCGGCGACGTGGACGGATTCAACTGCCGCGTCCTCAAGGAGCCGCCGCAGAACGACACCCGCGGCAAGGAGGACAAGTCGGAGTGGGAGGACGAGTTCGCCGAGTCCAACGCCGTCCCCTACAAGGTGCAGCTCACCTTCTACATCGAGAAGGAGGACCCCGAGTACCGCTCGCGCAAGATCCGCATCCCGCTCCTGCGGACAGTCCGGATGCCCGTCTACGAGCAGTCTAAGGACGGCGCCGCGCTGCCGGGCGAGGGGGAAGACGGCGGCCGTAGCGCCGGCCCGCGCAGGGTAGGCGGCGGCGGAATCCGCGCGCCAGGAGGCGGAGGCGGCGCGGCGCCAGGAGGCGGAGGAGGCGGCAGATGAGGCGGGGAAGCGCGCTGCTGATGGCCCTCTGGACGATCATGGTCCTCTCCGTGATCGTGATTTCGTTCTCCTTCGAGGCGCGGCTCCAGGGCGGCATCAACGTCTACGTCCAGAACAAGAACCGCGTGAAGCGCCTCGTCGAGTCCGGACGGATCCTCGGCGAGGCGGTGCTCCTCGGCTACAACGACGCCAAGCAGTGGACCGAGGACGAGGACGAGAAGGAGCTCCTCGAGGACGACCGCTGGTACAGGGAGAAGCGCGACCTCAAGTACGCCTCGAAGTGCATCGTCGGCCCCATCCTGCTCGACGAGGACGACCCCGACTCCGGCACCGTCGAGGTCGAGATCTCCATTTCCGAACACGCCTCCGAGGGCGGCATCAACGTCAACAAGCTCTTCTCCGAGGACCCCAACTACATCACCCGCTGGCAGATCATCCTCGACCGGCTCGGCGTCTCGCGCGAGGAAGACTTCCGCACCGAGGAAGGCAAGACCATCAACCTCCAGCACCGCGTCATCGCCTGCTGGAACGACTACCGCGACGAGGACGACGTCACCACCTCGATCGACGGCAAGGAGTGCGGCGCCGAGAACAAGGAATACGAGGAGTGGTACGACGACCACAAGAAGGAGGTCGCCGAGGAGGACCGCTTCGGCCCGCTCAACGGCGAGATCACCGACATCAAGGAGCTCTCCCGCGTCCTCTGCTTCCGCGAGTACCCTGCGCTGCTCACCGGCGGCGTGGTGAACCCCTACGACGACCGCAAGAGCCAGGTCACGGTGAAGGGGCTCCTCAACATGAAGATCCTCTCCGCCACCGGCGACGGCAAGATCAACGTCAACGACTGCACCGTCGACCAGCTCCTAACCGTGCCCGGCATCTACGTCGAGGACGAGGTGGACGACGACGACAAGACCGAGAGCCTCGAGGTCGCCGAGGCGATCGTCAAGTGCCGCTCGATCAAGCCGCAGGAGTACGACGTGCCCGAGGACGGCCGCACCGAGTGGGGCTACGGCGAGTTCACCTCCGACTGGTGGTCGGACATGTGCCAGCGCGTCTCGGACGAGTTCGATGTCGAGGTCGACCAGGCCGCCCAGAAGTACCTCACCGCCGCGCCGTCCGAGTCCACCGTCTTCAAGATGCGGATTACCGCGCGGCTCATGGACATGTCGTACACCGCCGAGTGCGAGTGCTACGTGAAGGACAAGCAGGTCCGCTACGTGAGCTGGAAGGAGTAGCCGAAGTGACCGACGTCGCGGTGATAGTGCTGATCGGGCGCGAGCGCCTGCACATCGCGCGGTGCGTGGAGCGCCTCGCCCCCCTCGCACCGCGGCAGGTCTTCGTCGTCGCCTCGCAGCCTGACGACGGCGGCGAGGCCCTCGCGCGCGACGCCGCGCGGCGGCTCGGCTGGGCCGTGGACGCGCAGGACCCCGCGCGTCCGTCGCTGGAGATCCGCTTCCACGAATGGCCGGGCAATCAGGCGGTCCAGTTCAACTGGGCGCTCGACAACCTGCCGCTCGCGGCGGAATGGGTGCTGCGGCTCGACGCCGACGAGTACCTCCTGCCGGAGACCGTCGAGGAGCTCAAGGCGACGCTCCCCGCGACCGACGCCACCTCGCTTGCCTTCCCGCTCTCGCGGTGCATCTTCGGCGGACCCATCCGCCACGGCATGCCCGAGATTGTGCTCGTGCGCGCATTCCGCCGCGGACTCGGGCGCAGCACCGGCGCGGAGATGGACGAGCGGTTCGTGACCACGCGCGGAACCTGCCTGCGGCTGAAGGGCGGGTTCGTGGACGATTCGCTCCTGCCGCTCGCGGACTGGAAGCAGAAGCACCGCGACTACGCGCGGCGAGAGGCGAGGATGGCCGTCGAGGGGCGCGCCAACGGCAACAAGCGCCTCTACTACCGCCTGCCGCCGTACCTGCGCGCAGTCGCCTATTTTTGCTATCGCTACTTCCTGCGCCTCGGCTTCCTCGACGGACTCCCCGGCTGGCGCTGGCACTTCTGGCAGGGACTCTGGTACCGCCTCCTCGTCGACCGCGAAATCTCCCGCCTGAAACGAACCACGAACCACGAACCACGAATATGATATAATACGCGCCATGAAATGGTCTAAGCTGATGATACAGACGCTCCGGGAGGACCCGGGCGACGCCGAAATCGACTCGCACAAGCTCATGGTCCGCGCCGGACTCATGAAGAAAGCCGCCGGCGGCCTCTACACCTACCTGCCGCTCGGCATGCGCGTCCTCAACAAGGTCCAGCGCATCGTCCGCGAGGAGATGGACCGCGCCGGCGCCCAGGAGATCGTAATGCCGATCCTCCAGCCAGCCGAGCTCTGGAAGACCTCCGGCCGCTGGGAGTCGATGGGCCCCGGTATGTTCCGCCTCAAGGACCGCGGCGCCCACGACTACGCACTTTCGCCGACCGCCGAGGAGATGGTGACCGACCTCGTCAAGGGCGTCGTCAGCTCCTACCGCCAGCTGCCGGTCACGGTCTACCAGATCCAGTGGAAGTTCCGCGACGAGATCCGCCCGCGCTTCGGCCTCATGCGCTCGAAGGAGTTCCTGATGAAGGACGCGTATTCCTTTGATGTCTCGCTTGACGCGGCGGACGCGAGCTACATGGCGATGTTCGAGGCGTACAAGCGCGTCTTCGAGCGCTGCGGCCTCAAGGCGTACCCGGTCGAGGCCGACACCGGCGACATCGGCGGCAAGTTCAGCCACGAGTTCCACGTGCTCGCCGACTCGGGCGAGGACGGCATCGCCTTCTGCGGCGGCTGCGGCTACGCCGCCAACCTCGAGAAGGCCGAGCGCCGCGTCGCCCCGCGCGCCGACGCTTCCTGCGGCGAGATGGAGACCATCCCCACGCCCGGCGCCAAGACGATCGACGAGGTCTCGAAGTTCATGGGCGTGCCCGGCTCGGCGTTCGTCAAGTCCCTCGTCTACCTCGCCGACGGCAGACCGGTCATGGTCTGCGTCCCCGGCGACCGCGACGTCAACGAGGTGAAGCTCCGCCACTTCCTCGACGCCAAGAAGGTGGAACTCGCGGACTTCGAGACCGTGCTCCGCGCGACCGGCGCGAACGCCGGCTCGGTGGGCCCGGTCAAGCCGGCCGACGCGTCCCTCCGCATCGTCTGCGACCAGGAGCTCAGGGGCGCGAAGGGCTGCATCGTCGGCGCCAACCGCGACGACCACCACATCAAGAACGTCGATCTCTCCCGCGACGCGAAGATCGCCGACGCCGACTACGCCGACCTCGTTGTCGTCCGCGACGGCGACGTCTGCGCCAAGTGCGGCAAGCCGCTCGCCATCCGCCGCGGCATCGAGGTGGGCCACGTCTTCAAGCTCGGCACCAAGTACACCGACGCGTTCAAGGCCGTCTACAAGAACGACAACCTCGAGGAGCGGACGATGGTGATGGGCTGCTACGGCATCGGCGTCTCGCGCACCGTCCAGGCCGTCATCGAGCAGAGCCACGACGCGAACGGCATCGTCTGGCCGGCGTCCGTCTCGCCGTTCCAGGTCTGCATCTGCCTGCTCGACCCGGACAACGCGGACGCCGCCCAGGTCGCCGCGAAGCTCGAGTCGGAGCTGGAGGCGAAGGGGATCGACGTCGTCGTCGACGACCGCCAGGAGCGTCCGGGCGTCAAGTTCAAGGACGCCGACCTCATCGGCTTCACCGTCCGCGTCGTCGTCGGCGCCAAGGGCCTCGCCGCCGGCGGAGTCGAGGTGAAACGCCGGTGCGACGAGAAGTCCGCCACCCGGGTCGTGCCGCCCGCCGAGGCCGCCGAGGCCGTAGCCTCTTTGCTCGCATGACCGCCGCGGTCCTGCTGGCCGCCGCCGCGCTGGCGGCCGCCGCTGCCGCCGGCCCGGCCGGGCGCGGCGCGCCGACATTTGCGGACGAGTTCGACGGCGTCGGGCTCGACGAGCAAGTCTGGAGCGACTGGGAGGCGTCCTTCCAGGGTCGCCGCGCAGGGTTTCTCTTCGCCCGGGACAATGTCGCGGTCTCCAACGGATGCCTCAACCTTACCGCGCGGCTGCTGCGCGCGGACGAGAAGACGGTGGAGAATCTCCGCCGCGGCTTCGACACCTACGCCACCGCCTACGTTCGCCGCCGCGAGAAGAGCTTCTACGGCTACTACGAGTGCCGCGCTCGGACGATGGACTCGAAGGTGTGCAACGCCTTCTGGCTCTACGATCCGCTCTCCGACCAGCCCGAGCGCAAGTTCCGCGTCGGCGACGTCTCGGAGGAGATCGACATGTTCGAGATCTTCGGCTCGTTGCGCGAATGGTACGGCACGGTCCACTGCCTTAAGACGCCGTATCTCGAGGGAATCGTCCACGGCGGGGTGGAGAAACTGCCGGAGAAGTCGAAGAAGGTGGCGCTCGATTTCAATCCCGCCGCGGAGTTCCACGTCTATGGCTTCCTCTGGTCCCGCGACCGCCTCGCCTGGTACATCGACGGCAAGGAGGTCTTTTCGCGCGCGAACGACCGCTTCCACCGTCCGCTCCACGTCACCTTCGACTGCGAGATAATGTACACCTGGGTTGGCGAGCCCGACCGCGCCCGCCTCCCGCAGGTCTACTCCATCGACTATTTCCGTTACTGGGCCACCTCTGACTGATGGCACGACCCCTGCGAGGTGTCGAATCATGAGCCACGAACCCGAGCCTCTGGCGGCCGCCCGCGCATTTGACATCCGGGGGGCGGTTTTGGTATCATACGCGTCAACAGTCTGAGGAAGCGAAAAGGGGATAGAGATGGCCACTTTCCAGTATATCGCCAAGGACGCGTCCGGCAACGAGACGCGGGGTACGGTCGAGGCGGGTGATCGCAGTTCCGCGATCGCCGCCGTCAGGGCGCAGGGGCTGATGCCGACCGCGCTCGGCGAGGTGAAAAGCGCCGCGCCGGCTCCGGCCGCGACGCCGGCGCGCGGCAAGGCGGCGAAGAAGCCGGCCGCCGGGGGCAAGAAGGGCGGCGGCCTCAACCGCAACATCGAGATCAAGATCAAGCTCCCCAAGTTCCTCCAGGGCCGGATCAAGACCAAGGTGCTCACCCAGTTCACCCGCCAGCTGGCGACGCTCGTGAACGCCGGCCTCGCGCTGATGCGCGGGCTCGAGGTGCTCAAGCGCCAGATGAAGAACCAGCAGATGCGCGAGGCGCTCGAAGGCATCTCCGACACCATCGCCGCCGGCGGCACGTTCTCCGAGGCGCTCACCGCCTACCCGAAGATCTTCGACAACCTCTACATCAACATGGTCAAGGCCGGCGAGGCAGGCGGCGTGCTGGAGGTGGTGCTGGCGCGTCTCGCCGACTTCGCGGAGAAGTCCGAGAAGATCAAGAACAAGGTGAAGGGCGCGATGATCTACCCGAGCGTCGTCCTCTTCGCCGCGATCGGCATCACCGCGTTCCTCCTGGTGATGGTGATCCCTAAGTTCAAGCAGGTGTTCAGCGACATGCTCGGCGGCCAGTCGCTGCCGGCGGTCACGGAGTTCGTGATCCAGGCCTCGGAGTTCGTGCAGCACAACGGCCTCATGATCTTCATCGCCGCGGTTGCCCTGTTCGTGATCGTGAAGGTGGTCGCCAAGACCGAGGCGGGCGCGTACTTCTTCGATGCGCTCAAGCTCAAGCTGCCAGTCATCGGCACCCTTGCCCAGCGCTCGGCGGTGTCGCGCTTCTCGCGCACGCTCGGAACGCTGCTCTCCTCCGGCGTGCCGATCCTCCAGTCGCTCGTCATCACCCGCGACACCACCGGCAACCGCGTCCTCTCCAACGCCATCCAGACGGTGCACGACGCGGTGAAGGAGGGCGAGTCGATGACCCAGCCGCTCTCGCAGTGCTCGGTGTTCCCGCCGATGGTGATCTCGATGGTCGAGGTCGGCGAGGAGACCGGCGCGCTCGCCGACATGCTCACCCGCATCGCAGACACCTACGACGACGAGGTGGACAACGCCGTCGCCGGCATGACCGCCGCGATCGAGCCGGCGCTGATCATCGTGCTCGCGGTGGTGGTCGGCACCATCGTGATTGCGATGTTCCTGCCCATGGTCAAGATCATCGGCTCGGTGTCGTCCGGCGGCGCCGGGATGTAGGCGGAAATGGACTCCGAGCTAAAGACGATCCTCTGCGTCTTCGCCTTCGGGCTGGGCGCCTCGATCGCCTCGTTCCTGAACGTCGTCGCCTGGCGCGTCCCGCGCGGCGAGTCGATCGTCCGCCCGCCGTCGCACTGCCCGAAGTGCAATGCGCCGATCAGGTGGTGGCAGAACATCCCCATCCTCTCGTGGCTCGCCCTGCGCGGCAAGTGCGCCAGCTGCCGTGCGCCGATTTCGCCGCGTTACATCATCGTGGAGACGATCGGAGGGCTTCTCTTCCTCGCCGTTGCGTGGAAGTTCCTGCCGGTGGTTTCGGCGGTGGTGCTCCTCTGGATCTGGGTCTCGCTGATGCTGGTTGGTTCGGTGATCGACTTCGACCACAAGCTCCTCCCAGACTTTGTGACCGTCGGCGGCATGGTGCTCGGGCTTGTCTATGCCGTCGCCAAGTCTGCGGTGAACATGGTCTACGGCGCAGGCCTCGCTGGATGCATGCCGCTCTTCTGGTCGGTGTCCGGACTTGTCTTCGGCTTCGGGTTGCTGATGTTCATCCGCACAGTCGGCACCAAGGCGTTCAAGCGCGAGGCGATGGGGATGGGTGACGTCTTTTTGATGGGTGCGGTTGGGGCTCTCTTCGGACCGGTGGCTGTCCTCTTCACGCTCATCGTCTCGTCCGTCCTCGGCTCGGTGGCGGGGCTCTCGCTCGTTGCGCTTGCGAAGACGAAGTTCGGGCGCTTCCTCGAGATCCCCTACGGTCCCTACATCTGCGGCGCCTGCCTGGTGTGGATATTCTTCGGCCCTGAGATCGTCAACTGGTATCTCAGCGTCATGGGGTTGTGATCCGCGGCAGTTTCTGCGGCTTCGGGCTGGGGCGCTCGGCCCGCCGAACGCTCGGCCTCCTAACGTGCCGAGCTCGGGATTCTCGACACTGACCGCAACTCGCTTCCGTTCCGAACGCGCTTAGGTCTCGAATCACGTCGTCGGGCCGACGCCCCGCCCTCCGCCGCGCCGCAAGTAGCGAATGCTGGGGACCTCGTGGTTTTTGCGCGATCTCCACACAACTGCCATAGAATATGGTATAATACGAGCACTTTCAGCCGCTGACGGGCAGGCGTCTGTGGCTATATCGCGTGAGTGACGAACGCTCTTTCCCAACGGCGGAGCAAGCCTGCAGAAGTTCCGCCATCGCAGAGCCGCGGAAACGCAACAGACGCTCGCGGCACATCCTCCAAAGTCGGCGTCCAGCCCAAGCATAGTGCGAAGGTGTCCCGCCGCAAGGAGGAGACGTACGCAACAGTGCGTAAAGTAACTTCAGTGGAAAACCGCTAATTTTTCAGTTTGGAAGTGAAATGCGGGCTGTGCGTTGCGTGACAATCACGCGGCGCACTTCTTCGTTCATATTTCCAAACAGGCTCTTAGCGGTGCCTCTACTGAGATGTGAATTTCGGGAGTGCGTCGCTCTTTTGTCGCCGGCGTACAACCAACAATGAGAAAGGAGAAGTGGCAAATGAAATTGACAAATAGCGTTTTGATGGCGGTTGTGTTGATGTCGTTGCTTCATGCATTTGCTGGTCCATCGGATGAACCGCAAGATATGACGATGCAACGGCATCAAACTCAAGCGTCCTCCAAGTCAACAGCAGCGCGAATCCTTTCTGGGAAACAGGTAGATTCGTTTGTCGAATTGAATGATGGTGGTACATACAATGTGAACTCGGAGTATATCATCCCCAAGGGTTATGAACTTGTTGTTGGAGAAGGTGTGACGCTTGTTTTTGCTGACAATATCGGGATGTCTGTTTCTGGCGGCGCCAAACTAACTGTCTCGGGCTCAAGCGGCCGGCCGGCCACTTTCAGGGGGAAGAGGTCTGGTGTCGGTGTGTGGACTGGCATACGGATGGAAAACAAGGCCAAAGTTGAGATTTGCGGGGCGGTGATTACAGGTGCCAAGATTGGCCTGAAATCTGCATGGGGGTCAAGCGCGGTCGTTCGCCGCTCATTGTTTGCCCAGAACGAAAAGGGCGTATGTTTTTGGGAAAATAATGGACAGATGGAGGACTGTGTCTTGACGAAAAATAGTAAAGATGGGGCACAGGTGCATTATGGACCGTCAATCTTCAACCATTGTACAATATCTGAGAATGGCAAGGGTATTGGCGGCTGGGGGAGTGCACGATTGATATCGTGTCGACTGGTTGGGAATCTTGAAAATGGCATTGACTGTTCCAATGGGAAAAGTACCGCAACAGAGTGCATTATTGAAAACAACAGAGGATTTGATGTTGTTTGCCCCGGTGGTGTCTGGGATTTTGGGAAGAACTACTGGGGCGCTGCCGCTACGCGCAGGCTCAGTCAACAGGGCGCGTCGGCAAATTTATCAAAGATCAAAGATAAGCTAGATGGGCACGGGGAAGGCATTGTCGATTTAACAGGATTTCTGGTGAAGCCCCCGGAGGACTGTGGCGCGCGGGACTACCCAGGGTGCAAGAATGGAAGCTTGAGAGGCGAGAAAGAAGAAGCGGTTGCCAATGAAGAACCCGCCAGCGGAGGTGAAAACGCAGCGGAAGATGGTAATGAGGATGGCAGTGTGCCGGATCTTGATGCGGGGAGCGGAAGTGTTGATGTAGGCGGTGAGCCTTCGTTTACCAAGCCGACGCCGGTTCCCGACACGGCGCAGGCGACGAAGGCGGTTAAGATTGTAAAGGAACTTGTCGAGGACGATGTCAAGGCGATGAACGCCGGTAAGTTGGACAAGCAGAAGTTCGCGATGAAGTTGTTAGAAGACTCCAAGCTGTCTGACAATGTTGCGGTCAAGTTTGTGCTTTTCAGAAATTCCTTCAATTTGCTGCTGAATGTTGGCGATGTTGCTACGGCGCAGAAGCTCTTCGACGCTGTCTATGTCAAATTTGGCGGTAGGTTCGCGTCGGTGATGGCCAATTTCTCGCGGGATACACTGAAGAAGATGGCGAACTCTCCAAAGCATGCTGTTGCCGCGAAGCCACTACTGGCACTTATCGAGGAGGCCGAGGAAAGCTGCAAGGCATGCGATGAGGCGGTTAAGGAGCTGGCGAAACGCCCGTCTGACCAGAAAGCAAGAATGCGGCTGGCGCTTAATGCCATCAAGATTTCAGACTGGGAGCTGGCACTGAAGACATACGCGAAGAACGACGATGACAAAGGAAGGATCTGTAGCTGGGAGTTGATGGATCCTAAGTCTCGCACGGCCGACTACACTGCGGAGAAAGTTGGAGACTATTGGTGGGGCTTTGTCGACGGCAAGGACGAGCACCGGCTGCTGTTTAAGTCCACTACTAGGCATGCCGCGTATTGGTATCGCAAGGCTCTTGCCGAAGGGGGAATGTCTGAACTGAAGAAGAAGCTTGTCGAGAAGCGCCTGGCCAGCATATCGCGGACTGGAAAGTTGAAAGCCAAGACGGCAGACCAGACTGGCGGCGGTAAGCCAAAATGCTACAAGTGCAAAGGTCTGGGCACTGTCCAGGTTTTTCGTCTTGAGCCATGTGCGGAGTGTAATGGCAAGGGCGTGATCAAGACTGGATCCAGATCAGGTTCTGATTGCGCGGCGTGCGGAAGGCGCGGTCGGGTGTCGGTGGAGCGCGACGTCGAGTGCCCAGTCTGCCACGGTAAGGGTAAGCTGTAGGCGGCGGCGTGTAGCTGCCGGCGGAAGATTTCGTTTGCGCCGTAATCTCACCGCAACGGTTGTGTCTATGTTGCGGTGCTTTGCCTTATGAAGCAAGGTGTGCAAAGCGGGCGGCGAAGCGGGGGAGTGGTGCGAGTGAGTCGACGGGTGCGACTCGCCGTGTGAGTGATCCTGTGCGCAACCAGCGATAGGATTCAGGCTGCCAGGGTAAACCAGGCTGGTTGTCCTAAGCGTGGAAGGCGACTAAGTCACCCGCGACGAGACCGAGCACTCGCTCCCCGCTGAGCCGCGCCTACGTCATTTTTGGTATAATACGCGCCGACGGAGGCTGCGGCGAACCATGCCGCCTTCCGCGGCGTTTAAACAATCGTGAAAAGTAGCGAAACATCAGATTTGCGTCCTGCGCTGCGCGCCAGCGCAGTCGGCCACGCGTATGGTTCCGGCACTTCGCGCCGCGAAGTGCTGAAGGGCTTCTCGCTCGAGGTCGCGTCCGGCGAGTTCGTGGCGCTGATGGGCCCGAGCGGCAGCGGCAAGTCCACCTTCCTCCACCTGGCGGCAGGGCTGCTGGTGCCAGACTCGGGCGAGATCGAGGTCGGCGGCGAGATGGTCTCGCGGATGGGCGACTCCGCGGCAGCCCGCTTCCGCCGCCGTCGCGAAGGGGTGGTGTTCCAGTCCTTCAACCTCATCGAGTCGATGGACGTCGAGGCGAACATCGCCCTGCCGGCGCGGCTCGACCACCGCCGCGCCGACGCGTCGCGGGTGGCCGAGCTTGTCTCGCGCCTCGGGCTTGCGGGGCTGGAGAAGCGCCTCCCCGCCCGGCTTTCCGGCGGCGAGCGCCAGCGCGTCGCCATCGCCCGTGCGCTCTACATGAAGCCGGAGATCGTGCTTGCGGACGAGCCGACCGGCAACCTCGACCTCGCCTCCGCCCGCGGCATCTGCGCGCTCCTCGGCGAGCTCAACGCGTCGGAGCGGACGGCCATCCTCGTCGTCACCCACGACCCCGTGGTCGCCGCGGAGGCCTCGCGCGTGTGCTTCCTGCGGGACGGTGCGGTCGTCGCCTCGTGCGAGACCGGGCACGATCCCGCGGCGGTTTCGTCGATGTACCTTAGGCACTGCGGCTGAGTGCGGGTGAGCTGATGGGAGTTGTCCTGGAGATTGTCCTCGCCGGACTGAAGAGGGGGAAGGCGCGATTCCTATGCGCTGTCGTCGGCATCGCCGCGGCGACGGGGTCGATCGTGTTCATGACTTCGCTCGTCGCCACCAACGACGCGCAGGCGCCTTTTGCCGCGCAAGGTGCCGCGGTTCCCTGGGCGGCGTGGCGGACGCGCGAACTGGTGAAGTGCGGTAAAGTAGACGAGGCCGACCTATCGCTCCGCGCAGTGCCGCTCAGCGTCGACTACCGTCCGGGCGGACGCGTCCTGCAGGGTCCGCCGATGCGAGTCCTCCTTGCCGCTGCGCCGGCTCAGAATCCATACGGAGCGGTGAGCCTTGCGGAAGGACGCTGGCCGGACGCGTCCGCGTCCGGATGTGAAGTGGTGGCGGTGAGGTCTGCGCTCAGGCGCTTCTCGCGCGAACAAGAACCGGCGCTGGGGAGCGAGGTGAAGTTCGTCGGCCGCGCGACAACCATGACCGCGAAGGTGGTTGGCTATCTCGACGGCGGACGCCTGCCGCGCGAGTTTCCGAACGTCTTCGCCAACCCGAGTGCATTTGCCGCCCTCGCCGGCGAGCATCAGGTACGGGTGGAGCTTTTCCGTGACGCCCCCGCGCCAGCCGACGCGCTGACGCCGCGGAGCGAGCAGGTGGTCGCGGCGTTCCGCGGCGACGAGCAGCGGCGGATGGACTACGCGAAGCCATTGCTGGTGATAGCGGCGTTCCTGACCGCGCTGGCGCTATTGGTCAACTCGCTGCTCCTGGCGGTGGAGTCGAACCGTCCCGCGCTCGCGCGCCTGCGCGCCGTCGGCATGACGCGGTCTGGCGTGGTCGCCTGCGTCGGCGCCGAGGCGGCGTTGACGGTGCTCCACGGCTGGGTGCAGGGCGTATTGGGGGCGGTGGTCGCGCTCCACGTCTACGTGCATTTTGCCGCGGCGGCTTTCCCGTTCGGCGTCGTCCTTGACTGCGGTAAGATCTTCCTCACGCTTGCGGCCATGCCGTTCGTCGCCGCGCTCGCGCTCGCCGCCGCGCTCGCGCCGGCGCTGCGGGTGCGGGGGATGGACGCCGCCTGCCGCGTCCCGCGCCGCCGTCGCCGCGGCATGGCGATCGCCTACGGCTGTGGATTCGCCGCGTTCGTGGCGGTGGAGGTGTGGGGCGCGTCGCTGATGCGCGGCTTCGTGCCGTCGCCGGAGTGGCCGGACGCGATCGTCTCGCTGCTGCCGGGCGGGGTGTCGAGCTTCGAGGTGGAAAAGCTGCGCGGCATCGAGGGCGTGAAGCGGATTTCCGAGCTGGTGCCGCGGCAGCTGGAGATTGCCGGCGCCAAGCCGCGTCCGGTCATGGGCGGACGCCTCGCCGCACCGAACGTCCTTTTCCTCGCCGCCGAGTTTTTGCCGGACTTCCGGTTCGTCGAGGGCGACCGCGAAGGTGCGGCGAAGGCGGTGGCGGAGGGCCGCGCGGTGGTGATCGCCGAGATGCTTTCCCGTGCGCACGGCCTCCATGTCGGCGACGAGCTGAAGGTGGCGGCGGCTGGTCGCCGCGGCGCGCCGGGTCGCGAGCTCAGGTTTCCGGTCGCCGGGGTGGTGGACCTCAACTGGCACATGGTGACGAGTCGCGGCCTCGTGCGAGGACTCAACGGCGCCTCACCGATGACCGACGGCCCGGCGTTCTGCTCCCTGGACACGATGGGCGAGATCGACCCGCGCACCTACATGACCGAGCCGGCGATGTCGGCGCCGATGACCCATCTCTGGGTGGAGTACGAGCCGGGTTTCCTCGCGCGCCACGGCGTGTTCCCGGCCGGGCGGCTGGTAGAGGCGGAAATCGCGCGGCGGCTGGGAAACCCGGTGCAGGCGACGGTGCGGCTACATGCGCGGGACGAGATCGCGGACGGGACGCTGGCGCACGGCTCGGACCTGATTGGCCAGGCGGCGCGGGTGCCGTTCGTTTTCCTCGCCATCCTCGCGATCGGGTTCGTGGCGATGCTCGTAGCCGAGGCGGATGCGCGGAAGGACGAGTTCAAGGCGTTGCGCGCGGCGGGCGCGACGCTCGGGCAGGTGGCGTGGGCGCTCGCGCTGGCCGCGGTGCGCACGGCGTTCGCCGGAATTGCCGCGGGGCTGCCGCTCGGCGCGGCGTCGGGCTGGTACGCGTCGTTCGGCACGGCGGGTCACTGGCCGGGGATGCCGCACCATTTCGCGGTTCCGTGGGCGGTGGTCATTGAGGGCGCGGCGGGGGCGGTAGTCTTCGCGCTTGTAGTCGCGGTTCCGACCGCGGCATGGATAGTAGGCGGCGCGCGGAGGCGCGCGGGAAGGGGGAAGCGATGACAATGGCGATGACGATGGACTTGAAGGCGCTGGCGAAGCTGTTTCTCGACGGCGGGCCGGTGATGTGGCCGATCCTAGGACTTTCGGTGATCGGGCTCGCGATCCTCTTCTGGAAGGCGCTGGAGCTTCGGGCGGGGCGGCGCAACGCGCGAGGGCTGGTGGTGGTCTCGACCATCATCACCGCCGAGCCGATGCTGGGCATCCTCGGCACGGTGACTGGCATCATCAAGACCTTCGGCGCGCTCAACGCGTCGGCGGGCGCGGCGGATCCACTCGCCGCCACGGCCGGCATCGGCGAGGCGCTGATCACCACCGCCGCGGGCCTCGTCGCCGCGCTGGTGCTCATTTTCCCCTACAACGTCATCTCCGCCAAGGTCGCCGACGACTGAGCCGCAATTGGCTAATCTGCCTATTTGACAGATTCGGCCGAAATTTGATATACTCCGCATTTCAAGCACCCCTAGGGCGATTAGCTCAGTTGGTTAGAGCACTACCTTCACACGGTAGGGGTCACTGGTCCGAGTCCAGTATCGCCCACCAGACGTACAGTTAACAAAGTGGCCGCTTACCACACTTCAGGCGCCTGTTCGGGGTGGAGAAAGCTTCGAAAACACAGCAACAACAAAACAAGGTAAGCTACATGAGCGCAGAACGCAAAGTGTTCGGCCGGCTCCACGGCATGGAGTCGCCGATGCCCGATCCCCTCGACATCCAGCTCGAGTCGTACCGCAAGTTCCTGCAGGCGGACGTGCCGCCGCAGAAGCGCCGCGACGAGGGCCTCCAGGCGATCTTCAAGGAGATCTTCCCGGTGGTTTCCTTCGACGGCCGCTACAAGCTCGACTTCGTGTCGTACAACCTGGAGCCGGAGAAGAAGAGCTATCTCCAGGCGCTTTCCGACGGCGAGTCCTACGTCCGCCCGCTCAAGGTGTCGTTCCGCCTGATGGAGGGCGAGGACGTGCGCGAGGAGGAGGTGTTCCTCGGCGACATGCCGATCATGACGCCCGACGGCGCGTTCGTGATCAACGGCGCCGAGCGCGTGGTGGTCTCGCAGCTCCACCGCAGCCCCGGCATCTCGTCCGAGAAGCAGGTCCACGCGAACGGCCAGACGCTCCTGTCGGTGCGCATCATCCCTGACCGCGGCAACTGGATCGAGATCATGTTCGACACCAACGACGTGATGTGGTGCTTCATGGACCAGCGCCGCCGCCGCCGGAAGTTCTACGCGACGACGCTCCTGAGGGCGTTCGGCTACGGCAGCGACACCCAGCTGATGGAGCTGTTCTACGAGTTCAAGCGCCTGCCCTCGAGCCGCCGCTACACCGAGGGCGACCTTAGGATGATGGTGATGAAGGACGACCTCGTCGACGCCGAGTCGCAGGCGGTGATCGCCCGCCGGTACGACCCGGTCACCCCGGCGATGATGGAGCAGGTCGCGGCCGCGGGCATCGCCTCGGTCGAGGTCGTCGACGTCTCGGTCGACGGCGGCACGCTCATCAAGACCCTGCGCGAGGACGCGAAGGCCGGCATCCACAACGAGGAGGACGCGCTCCGCGAGGTCTACAAGAAGATGCGCCCCGGCGACCCGCCCACGGCAAGCAACTCCAAGCAGATGCTCCACCGCATGTTCCTCGAGCTCGCCCACTACGACCTCGGCTACGTCGGGCGCCACAAGATCAACAAGCGCCTCGGCCTCACCGGCAAGATCGACGAGAACCTGCGGACGCTCCACGAGTCCGGCATCGACATCATCGAGGCGATCCGCCTGCTGCTCCGCATCCACTCTGGCAAGGACGTCGTCGACGACATCGACCACCTCGGCAACCGCCGCATCCGCACGACCGGCGAGCTCCTCGAGAACCAGTGCCGGGTCGGCCTGGCGCGCACGGAGCGCAACATCCGCGAGCGGATGACGGTGCACGACCCGAACCAGGGCCCGCTCACCCCGCAGCGCCTGGTGAACGCCAAGACCTTCAGCGTGGTGGTGCAGGACTTCTTCGCGCGGAGCCAGCTCTCGCAGTTCATGGACCAGACGAACCCGCTCTCGGCCCTTGCCCACAAGCGGCGCCTCTCGGCGCTCGGCCCCGGCGGCCTCAGCCGCGAGCGCGCCGGCTTCGAGGTGCGCGACGTGCACCCCTCGCACTACGGCCGCATCTGCCCGATCGAGACGCCCGAAGGCCCGAACATCGGCCTCATCTCCTCGCTCGGCATCTACGCCAAGGTCAACCGCTTCGGCTTCATCGAGACGCCCTACCGCAAGGTCGTGGCCGGCAAGGTGACCGACGAGATCGAGTACCTGCCCGCCGACGAGGAGGAGCAGTACGTGATCGCGCAGGCGAACGCGCCGCTCAAGCCCAACCGCACCTTCGCGGAGGACCGCGTGACCTGCCGCTTCCGGACCGAGTTCTGCGACCGCCCCGCGCGCGAGGTGCAGTACATGGACGTCGCGCCGATGCAGGTGATCTCGATCGCCGCCGGCCTCATCCCGTTCCTCGAGCACGACGACGCGAACCGCGCGCTCATGGGCGCGAACATGATGCGCCAGGGCGTGCCGCTGATGACGACGGAGCGCCCGTACGTGGGCACCGGCCTCGAGGAGGTCTCGGCCCGCGACTCCAAGGTGACGGTGACCGCGCTCGCCGACGGCGTCGTCGCCTACGTCTCGGCCGACTTCCTGATGGTGACGAAGGACGGCAAGCTGCCCTCGGGCAAGGCGATGTTCGTCCACGCGCCTGAGAAGGGGGTGTGGCGGTACGACCTCCAGAAGTTCCGCCGCTGCAACTCGGGGACCTGCTTCAACCAGCGCCCGATCGTGAAGAAGGGCCAGAAGGTCAAGGCGGGCGACTGCCTTGCCGACGGCCCCGCGACCGACCAGGGCGAGCTCGCGCTCGGCAAGAACCTGCTCGTGGCGTTCATGAGCTGGCGCGGCTACAACTTCGAGGACGCGATCCTGGTGAACGAGAAGCTGGTCCGCGAGGACGCGCTCACCTCGCTCCACATCTCGCCCTTCGAGTGCACCGCCCGCGACACCAAGCTCGGCCCCGAGGAGATCACGCGCGACATCCCGAACGTCTCCGAGGACGCGCTCAAGAACCTCGGGCCGGACGGCATCGTGCGCATCGGCGCCGAGGTCAGGCCCGGCGACATCCTCGTCGGCAAGGTCACGCCGAAGGGCGAGACCGAGCTCTCGCCGGAGGAGCGCCTCCTGAGGGCGATCTTCGGCGAGAAGGCGGCTGACGTCAGGGACACCTCGCTCATGGTCCCGCCCGGCACGACCGGCGTGGTCATGGACGTGCAGGTGCAGTCCACCAAGCGCAGCGAGCTTGGCGACGAGAAGCGCAACAAGAAGGCGAAGAGGGACGCCGAGAAGAAGCGCAAGAACCAGCTCGCCCGCATCGAGAAGGATCTCCTCGCGAAGCTCGCCGCCGAGCTGATGAACGAGAAGATCAACTGCAGCATCACCGACTCCGAGTCCGGCGACGTGATCGTCGAGCCCGGCAAGAAGATCAAGAAGAGCCAGCTCGTGAAGCTCGCCCACGCCCACGCGCACTGGGACATGGACGAGGGCCCGTACAAGGACCGCGTCCGCGCGATCATGGACCCGTTCGAGATGGAGTTCGCCGCGATCGAGGACGCCGCGGAGGGCGGCGACGGCGGGCTCTTCGGCGACTTCGCCGGCGACGGCGAGGTGGTCAAGCAGGTAAGGGTGTTCCTCGTCGACAAGAAGAACCTCTCGGTCGGCGACAAGATGGCCGGCCGCCACGGCAACAAGGGCGTCGTCTCGCGGATCCTGCCGACCTGCGACATGCCGTTCCTGCCCGACGGCCGCGCGGTGGACATCGTCCTCAACCCGCTCGGCGTGCCTTCGCGCATGAACCTCGGCCAGCTGTTCGAGACCTACCTCGGACTCGCCTGCCGCACCCTCGGGTTCCACGCGGCGACGCCGGTGTTCGACGGCGTGCAGGAGTCGGAGATCGACGAGCTGCTCGCCGAGGCGCGCAAGGTGCAGGAGAAGGAGGAGGGCGAGCAGAGCTGGATCTGCCCCGAGGGCAAGACCGTGCTCTACGACGGCCTCACCGGCGAGCCATTCCGCCAGAAGGTGGTGGTTGGCGTCATCTACATGCTGAAGCTCCACCACCTCGTCACCGACAAGATCCACGCCCGCGCGGTCGGCCCCTACTCGCTCGTCACCCAGCAGCCGCTGGGCGGCAAGGCGCAGCTCGGTGGCCAGCGCATGGGCGAAATGGAGGTGTGGGCGCTCGAGGCGTACGGCGTCGCCTACGCGCTCCAGGAGCTCCTGACCGTCAAGTCCGACGACGTCCAGGGCCGCACCCGCATCTACGAGTCGATCGTCAAGGGCCAGAACATCCTCGACTCCGGCATGCCCGAGTCGTTCTCGGTGCTCATCCACGAGCTCCGGGGCCTCTGCCTCGACACCCAGCTCCTCGGCGGCAACGTCGAGGGGCGCGGCTCCCGCTCGCGCTCCCAGGCGCGCGCGGCCGAGGCGGCGCCGAGCGCCGCGCCGGCCGACGACCTGCTCTCGGGCGCGCTCAACCTGTAAGGAGGACCGTAAGCACGGTACCGCAAAACAACAACCTTCAAAAGAAAGACGGCTATGAATCCTTACAACACCTCTGACATCTTCGGCGGCTCCTTCAACGCCTCCGCCCACTACGACGCGGTCAAGGTCACGCTCGCCTCCCCGGAGACGATCCGCTCCTGGTCCCACGGCGAGGTCAAGAACCCCGAGACCATCAACTACCGCACCTACCGGCCCGAGAAGGACGGACTCTTCTGCGAGAAGATCTTCGGCCCGACCAAGGACTGGGAGTGCGCCTGCGGCAAGTACAAGCGCATCAAGAACAAGGGCATGGTCTGCGACCGCTGCGGCGTGGAGGTGACCCTCGCCTCGGTCCGCCGCCAGCGCATGGGCCACATCGAGCTCGCCGTTCCGGTGAGCCACATCTGGTTCTTCAAGTGCTCGCCGTCCAGGATGGGACTCCTCCTCGACAAGACCACCGCCGAGCTAGACCGCGTCCTCTACTACCAGGACTGGATGGTCACCGAGCCCGGCGACACCCCGCTCGCGAAGGGCCAGATCCTCACCGAGCAGGAGTACCTCGACGCGCAGGAGAAGTACCAGGACATGTTCAAGGCCGACATGGGCGCCGAGGCGGTCAGGAAGCTCCTTCGCGGCCTCGACCTCGACGAGCTCATGCGCACGCTCGAGGAGCAGATGGAGAACACCCGCTCCAAGCAGAACCGCAAGAAGATCGCCAAGCGGATGAAGGTGGTCGAGGGCTTCCGCACCTCGCAGTCCAAGCCCGAGTGGATGGTGCTGGACGTGCTGCCGGTCATCCCGCCGGAGCTCCGTCCGCTCGTCCCGCTCGAGGGCGGCCGCTTCGCGACGAGCGACCTGAACGACCTCTACCGCCGCGTCATCAACCGCAACAACCGCCTCCGTAACCTGCTGGCGCTCAAGACGCCGGACGTCATCATCCGCAACGAGAAGCGCATGCTGCAGGAGGCGGTCGACGCCGTCCTCGACAACGGCCGCCACGGCCGCGCGGTGACCGGCCCCGGCAGCCGCACGCTCAAGTCGCTCTCCGAGATCCTCAAGGGCAAGACCGGCCGCTTCCGCCAGAACCTGCTCGGCAAGCGCGTCGACTACTCCGGCCGCTCGGTGATCGTCGTCGGCCCCGAGCTCAAGTTCCCGCAGTGCGGCCTCCCGAAGGAGATGGCGCTGAGGCTCTTCGAGCCGTTCATCATCCGCGTCATGAAGGACCGCGGCATGGTGCACACCGTGCGCACGGCGAGGAAGATGATCGAGCGCCACGACGACAAGGTCTGGGCGATCCTCGACGAGGTGATCAAGGACAAGACCGTTTTCCTCAACCGCGCCCCGACGCTCCACCGCCTGTCGATCCAGGCGTTCGAGCCGGTGCTCGTCGAGGGCAAGGCGATCCGCCTCCACCCGATGGTCTGCACCCCGTTCAACGCCGACTTCGACGGCGACCAGATGGCCGTGCACGTGCCGCTCTCGGTCGAGGCCCAGATGGAGTCGAAGCTGATGATGCTGGCGACGACCTCGATCTTCTCGCCGGCGTCCGGCAAGTCGATCGTGACGCCGACCCAGGACGTCTGCCTCGGGCTCTACTTCCTCACCGTGCCGTCACAGCAGGACAAGCTCGCCGGCAAGATCGCCGGCAAGACCGACATGTCGGGCGAGCACCTGCCGCTCTTCAACGACATCGCCGAGGTTGAGTTCGGCATCGCCGAGGGCGTGATCGACTACCACTCGCGCATCCGCTTCCGCAACCCCGACTACGGCACGACCGGGCGTCCGCACGGCAACCCCGAGCTGCGCACGCTCGAGACCACCGCCGGCCGCGTCATCTTCAACGACGTCTGGCCGAAGGAGATGGGCTTCTGGAACGACAAGTGCTCCAAGTCCACGATCGGCAAGCTGATCCTCGACTGCCACAAGGTCGCCGGCCACGACGTCACCGTCGCCGCCGTCGACAACCTCAAGTCGCTCGGCTACCGCTTCGCGACCATCTCCGGCGCGTCGATGGGACTCAAGGACATGATCCGCCCGGCCGAGAAGGACGCCGAGATCGCCAAGGCCCGCAAGGAGGCCGACAAGGTCCAGGCGCAGTTCCAGCAGGGCATCATCACCGAGGGCGAGCGCCACAACAAGATCGTCGACATCTGGGCTGGCACCACCGAGCGCATCGGCGAGCTCCTCTACAAGACGATCGACCGCAACGTGCGGCCGGACAACAAGAACCCGACCGAGCTCAACCCGGTCTACATGTTCGCCGACTCGAAGGCCCGCGGCTCCAAGCTGCAGATCCGCCAGCTCGCCGGCATGCGCGGCCTCATGTCCAACCCGTCCGGCGACATCATCGAGCGCCCGATCACCGCGTCGTTCCGCGAGGGCCTCTCGGTGCTCGAGTACTTCATCTCGTCCCACGGCGCCCGCAAGGGCCTCGCCGACACCGCGCTCAAGACGGCCGACGCCGGCTACCTCACCCGCAAGCTCGTGGACGTCTCGCAGGACGTCATCATCACGCAGGAGGACTGCAACACGGTGAACGGCATCGAGGTCGAGGCGATCGTCGAGGGCGACGAGGTCAAGGTGACGCTCGGCGAGCGCATCCTCGGCCGCACCGCGCTCTACGAGATCCGCAACCCGAAGACCGGCGACGTCATCGTCCCCGCCAACGAGATCGTCGACGAGGAGGCCGCCGCCAAGATCAACGCCGCCGGCATCGAGCGCGTCTGGATCCGCTCCGGCCTCACCTGCGACGCCGAGCACGGCATGTGCGCCAAGTGCTACGGCCGCGACCTCTCCACCGGCAAGCAGGTCGAGATCGGCACCGCCGTCGGCATCATCGCCGCGCAGTCGATCGGCGAGCCCGGCACCCAGCTCACGATGCGTACGTTCCACATCGGCGGCACGGCGTCCGCTACCGCGGCAAAGCCGGAGATCGTCCTCAAGAACGACGGCGTCGCGAAGTTCGTCGACGTGCGCAAGGTGCGCAACGACGAGGGCCGCGAGGTCGTCCTCAACAAGAACGGCTCGCTCGAGATCTACTCGAAGTCCGGCGCCAGGCTCGACGTCTACCAGCTCCAGATGGGCACGGTGCTCCTCATCGAGGACGGCGCCGAGGTCAAGAAGGGCCAGAAGGCCGCCGAGTGGGACCCCCACTCCGTCCCGGTCCTCTCCGAGGCCGCCGGCCGCGTCCAGTTCGTGGACTTCGAGGAGGACGTCTCCGTCAAGACCGAGACCGACCGCGCCACCGGCGCGAAGACGCTCGTCGTGCTGCCGACCTCCGAGTCGAACCTGCACCCGCGCATCGAGATCCGCGCCGCCGATGGCGTGATGCTCGACTCCCACGACGTCCCGACCGGCGCCATCGTCATGGTGCGCGACGGCATGAAGGCCACCGCCGGCATGCTGCTCGCCAAGACGCCGCGCGAGGCCGCGAAGACCCGCGACATCACCGGCGGCCTGCCGCGCGTCGCCGAGCTCTTCGAGGCTCGCCAGCCCAAGGACGCCGCGGAGATCG
Source organism: uncultured bacterium (assembly GCA_902764415.1). GTDB lineage: Bacteria > Verrucomicrobiota > Kiritimatiellia > RFP12 > UBA1067 > UBA1067. The sequence continues at coordinate 34,743 of CACWVU010000002.1, forward strand.
CCAAGATCGACGGCGTCATCGAGATGCCGCCGGAGAACGTCCGCGGCAAGCGCTGCGTCAAGGTGGTCGACAAGGTCACCGGCCTCGTCGAGGAGCACCTCATCCCGATGGGCAAGCAGATCGTCGTGTTCAAGGGCGACCACGTCAAGAAGGGCCAGCCGCTCACCGAAGGCCCGGTCATCCCGCAGGAGATCCTCGAGGTGTCCGGTCCGCAGGAGCTCGAGAAGTACCTCGTCAACGAGGTGCAGCAGGTCTACCGCCTCCAGGGCGTCGAGATCAACGACAAGCACATCGAGATCATCGTCCGCCAGATGCTCCGCAAGGTCCGCATCACCAACCCGGGCGACACTGAGTTCCTCTGGGGCGAGCAGGTCACCCGCCAGTCGTTCCTGCGCGTGAACGAGGAGATGATGAACGAAGGCCGCCGCCCGGCGGAGGCCCAGCCCGCGCTCCTCGGCATCACCAAGGCCGCGCTCGAGACCGACTCGTTCATCTCCGCCGCGTCCTTCCAGGACACGACGCGCGTCCTCACCGAGGCCGCGACGATGGGCAGGGTCGACGAGCTCCGCGGCTTCAAGGAGAACGTCATCCTCGGCCACCTCATCCCCGGCGGCACCGGCTTCCCGCTCCACCGCTACATCAAGCTCGTGCCGCTCGCCGAGCCGATCTCCGACGAGGAGATGGAGAAGCTCCACGACGAGCAGCGCAAGCGCAACGAGGAGGTCTACGGCATCCCGTCGTCCGGCATCCCCGGCGAAGAGGACAGCGAGGACGAGTCAGACCTCGTGCCGCAGCTGGTGGCTGACACCGGCGACACCTCGGTGGACGGCAACGACATCGTCAACTCCGACGAGATCGTGGCCGGCGGCGACGACCTGCTGAACTGATCCGCGGCAAATCGAAAGGAATGAGATGGAAATCGTAATCCTGCTCGGAGCGCCCGGATCCGGCAAGGGGACCATCGCCTCGCGTCTCGCGGGCGAGGACCCCTCCGTCCGCCACGTCTCCTCCGGCGACCTCCTCCGCGGCGCCATCGCCGCCGGCACGCCGGCCGGCATCGAGGCCAAGGCGTACATGGACAAGGGCCAGCTCGTCCCCGACGCGCTCGTCGTCGCGATGATCGGCGACGTGATCGCCGCCGAGAAGACCGCCGAGACGATGCTGCTCGACGGCTTCCCGCGCAACGTCGCCCAGGCCGAGGCGCTCGAGCGCTCCGGCGCGAAGGTGCGCTCCGCCGTGCTGGTGGACGTCCCCGACGAGATCATTGCCGACCGCATCGCCGGCCGCCGTACCTGCCCGAAGTGCAAGGCCGGCTACCACGTCAAGGCGCTGCCGCCGAAGGTGGAGGGCATCTGCGACAAGTGCGGCGCGGCGCTCACGGTGCGCAAGGACGACAACCCCGAGACCGTCAAGGACCGGCTCGTCGTCTACCACCGCGAGACCGAGCCGCTAGTCGCCTACTACGAGGCGAAAGGTCTCCTCCGCCGCATCGACGGCGACCAGGGCCCGGTGCGCAACGCCGCGGCGTTCAAGGCCGCGATGTAGCGAGATGAAGGTCGACGTCAAGTCGCGGGCGGAAATCGACCGGATGCGCGAGGCGTGCCGGATGAGCGCGGAGATCCGCGACATCTGCGCCGCCGCCGTCGCGCCCGGCGTCACCACCGGAGAGATCGACGCACTTGTCGTCGACTACTGCGAGAAGCACCATGTCAGGGCCGGCTTCTACGATTACCACGGCTATCCCGGCCACCTCTGCGTCTCGATCAACGACGAGGTGATCCACGGCATCCCCTCGCCGCACCGCGTCATCGTGCCCGGCGACCTCGTCAAGACCGACGTCGGCATCTTCAAGGACGGCTTCAACGGTGACACCTCGCGCACCGTCGCGGTCGGCGTCACCGACCCCGAGGTGCTACGCCTCGTCGAGACCACCAAGGACTGCCTCAAGGCCGGCATCGCCGCCTGCGGTCCCGGCGTCCACCTCGGCGACGTCGGCTACGCCATCGAGCAGGTCGCCGTGGCCGCTGGCTTCGGCGTCGTCCGCAACTGGATCGGCCACGGCGTCGGCCGCACCATCCACGAGGACCCGGAGGTGCCCAACTACGGCAAGCCCGGCACCAAGCTCGTCCTCCGTCCCGGCATGACCATCGCCATCGAGCCGATGATCACCATGACCAAGGCTGGCGAGGCGACCGACGTCCTCTCCGACGGCTGGACCGTCGTCACCCGCGACCGCTCGCTTTCCGCCCATTTCGAGCATACCGTGGCCATCACCGACGACGGCTGCGAAATCCTCACTTTGCCGGCGGACTATCCCTGAAGTCCTTAGGCCCGAAGGCGCACTGGTCGAATGGCGGCTGATTGCCTGGGGGCGGATGGTCCGCCGGCTTTTAACCTGCTAACGAGCCGCGAATCACGAACCACGAGCCGCGAAATATGCTATAATACGCGCCATGAAGACCTCACTCCTCTCGCTTGCGGCCGCGGCCGCGCTCGTGTTCGGCGCTTTCGCCGACGGTTCCAGCACCGTGTCGGTGGTCGTCGATGACTCCACCAACACGTACAACCTCGCCGCGCTTGCCGACGACGGCGACGTGAAGGGCGCCAAGTCCTACGTCGACGCCTACGCCGACAACGTCTGCTACGACAAGGACTTCAAGGCCAACGAGGCCGCGGCGCTCGCGACGATCAGGACCGACAAGGAGAGCGGCGTCTCCTTCTACGGCACCTGGTGGGCGATCTTCCCGCCGATCCTCGCGATCCTCCTCGCGCTGGTGACCAAGGAGGTCTACTCCTCGCTCTTCGTCGGCATCGTAGCCGGCGGCGTCCTCTACTCCGGCTTCTCCTTCGAGGGGACGCTCGTCCACGTGGCCCAGAAGGGCTTCATCGGCTCGGTGGCCGACCCGTACAACGTGGGCATCCTTCTCTTCCTCGTCCTCCTCGGCGCGCTCGTCGCGATGATGAACAAGACCGGCGCCTCGGCGGCGTTCGGCCGCTGGGCCCAGACCCACATCAAGAGCCGCGTCGGCGCCCAGGTCGCGACGATCGTGCTCGGCATGCTCATCTTCGTGGACGACTACTTCAACTGCCTTACCGTCGGCAGCGTGATGCGCCCGGTGACCGACGCGAAGAAGGTGTCGCGCGCCAAGCTCTCCTACCTCATCGACGCCACCGCCGCGCCGATCTGCATCATCGCGCCGATCTCCAGCTGGGCCGCTGCGGTCGCCGGCTTCGCCAAGGGCGCGGGCGCCGAAAGCGGCTTCTCGCTCTTCATCAACGCCATTCCCTACAACTACTACGCCATCCTCACAATCCTGGCGATGTTCTTCTTCGCGCTCACTAAGTTTGACTTCGGCCCCATGAAGCGCCATGAAGCCGCGGTCTCGGAGGGGCTCCCGGACCTCGGGGCGATCGAGGACATGACCGAGCAGCTCGCCAGGAACGACCGCGGCAGGGTGATCGACCTGGTCGTGCCGGTCGTGGTGCTCATCGCCTCCTGCATGGTCGGGATGATCTACTCTGGCGGCTACTTCGGCGACGGCAACCCCGGCTTCGTCCAGGCGTTCTCCGACTCCGACGCGTCCGTCGGCCTCGTCTTCGGCTCCATCGTCGCGATCGTCTTCTCGGTCTTCTTCTTCCTCTGCCGCCGCGTCATTTCGTTCCGCGACTGCATGGAGGCCTTCCCCGAGGGCTTCAAGGCGATGGTTCCGGCGATCATGATCCTCTGCTGCGCCTGGGCGCTCAAGACGATGACCGACTCGCTCGGCGCCAAGATCTTCATCTCCGACCTCATCAACGGGCCGGCCGCCGGGCTCTGGAACTTCCTGCCCGCGATCATCTTCGTGATCGCCATCGTGCTCGCGTTCTCGACCGGCACCAGCTGGGGCACCTTCGGCATCCTCATCCCGATCGTGCTCGCCGCCGTCCCCGGCTCCTCGATGACGATCGTCGCCGTCTCCGCCTGCATGGCCGGCGCGGTCTGCGGCGACCACTGCTCGCCGATCTCCGACACGACCATCATGGCCTCCGCCGGCGCCCAGTGCAACCACATCGTGCACGTCGGCACCCAGCTCCCGTACGCGCTCGCCGTCGCGGCGGTTTCGTTCGTCGCCTACGTGCTCGCGCCGTTCATCGGCAACGTCTGGCTGTCGCTTGGCGTCGCCGTGGCGCTGCTCTTCGCGGCGCTCTTCGCGATGAAGGCCGTCCTGCGCGGCCGCGCCGACCTCGGTCCGGTCATGCGCGCCCTCGTCTCCGGCGCGTCGGAGAAGGCGTTTGCCAAGGTCATGCGCACGATGGGCAAGGAGATCCTCGCCAACGGCAAGGTCGACTTCGAGGAGACCGGCACGCTGCTCTCCTTCTTCAAGGGCATCGACGGCGAGGCGGCGGCGGAGTTCCGCTCCGCGCTCCTCAAGGTCCGCGAGGACGGCGAGATCTCCGCCGAGGAGTCCGCCAAGCTTGAGGAAATGATCCGCAAGTTTGTGAAGTAGGTTGCCGCCGATGCCAGCGCATCCATGCACGAAGCGGCTGGCGGCGATGGCCGCCGGCGCGCTTCTGGCGGCTTCTGCCGCGGCCGCCCAGTACGACGTCGCCGCCTATGTCTGGCCCGCCTACCAGCCCGAGCCCAGGTGGGCCGAGCTGGACATCTTCCCGGAGGGCATCGGCGAGTGGCAGAACGTGAAGGAGGCGGTGCCGAAGTGGAAGGGCCACGTCCAGCCGCTCAAGCCGCTCTGGGGCTACGAGAACGAGGCCGACCCGGCGGTGGTGGCGAGGAAGATCGACGCCGCGGTCGCCCATGGCGTCAACGTCTTCATCTACGACTGGTACTGGTACGGCCACCGCCCGTTCCTCGAAAGCGCCCTCGACGACGGCTTCCTCGGCGCGCCGAACAACGGCCGGATGCGCTTCTTCCTCATGTGGGCCAACCACCACGTCAACAAGCTCTGGGACAACCGCGTCGCCGACAAGCACTGGTCGTCGCCGACCTGGCGCGGGTGGGTGTCGCAGGAGGAGTTCAAGGAGCTCACCTGGCGCTGGATCGAGAAGTACTTCCGCCGCGGCAACTACTACCGCATCGGCGGCCGGCCGGTGCTGATGATCTACGAGCTCAAGACCTTCGTCGACGGAGTGGGCGGGCTCGCCAACGCTATGGAGTCCGTCGCCTACCTGCGTGACGCCTGCCGCGCCGCCGGCCTCGGCGGCGTCCACCTGATGACCTGCGACTTCGGCGTCAAGCAGGAGTGGGTGCGGGCGCTGGGGGTGGAGTCCGCCTCGATCTACAATTTCGTCCACTGGTCCAGCCCGTACGGCAACCCCGACTACTCCGCCTGGGCCGAGCGCGGCGCCCAGCGCTTCGTCCACGCCAAGGCGCAGCTTGGGGTGCAGTGCTACTTCGCCCACGCCTCGGTCGGGTGGGACACCAATCCGCGCTACCCCGCCGGCTCGGTGCAGCCGACGGTCCTCGGCTCCTCCCCGGAGAAGTTCGAGGTCGCCCTCCGGCGCGCCAAGGACTGGTGCGACCGCAACACCCCGCCCGGCTGGCCGCACCTCGTCACCGTCAACTCCTGGAACGAGTGGACCGAGGGCTCCTACCTCGAGCCCGACGAGCAGTTCGGATACGGCTACCTGGAGGCCGTGCGGCGCGTCTTCGGACCTGGCTCGCCGCCCGCCGCCGTGCCCGGCATCGTGACGGTTGAGTCGCTGATTGACGAGACCCTCGACCGCGAGGCGGTGACGCGCATGCCGGTGCCCGCGTACGCGCGCAGCCACTGGGGCGGCGCCGCAGGCGCGTCCGGCACCCTCCGCGCTATCACCAACTCCGCCGGCAGGGTGGAGTACATCGTCGCCGAGGCGAGCGGACCCGGCGCCGTGGTCGGCGGCTGGTGCGAGGGCACCGGCTTCGAGAAGGCGAGGCTGTACGTTGACGGCTCAGAGCGTCCCGTAGTCGAGGGCTGGGCGTCGAGCGTCCTCTGCGGCCGCTCGCCGTCCGCGCCGCGGCGCGACGAGGCGCTCTTCGTACCCATCCCGTTCGCCCGGAGCTTCCGCGCCACCGTCGAGGCGTCCGACATCGGCGAGTTCAAGTACGGGATCGAGGCGCGGGTGTACGCGTGCGGGACAAAGGTGGAGAGCGCGTCCAGGACGGTGCTCGACCGAGCCGCGCGCGCCTTCGCCTACGCGAGGTCGGTCCTGCCGGCGCGTCCCGGCGGCCACATCGAGAAGTCGCTCGTCTTCGACGGCCGCCTCGAGCCGAAGGCGTCGCGGACGCTGCGGTTCGACGGACCCGGGGCGGTCAAGAACATCTCGGCCAAGGCGGTGTTCGCGGAGGGCGCCGCCGGACCGGAGACGGCCGCCGGCGCGTTCGACGCCGTCGAGGCGACGATCAGGTTCGACGGCCACGAGACCGTGCGCGCGCCGCTCTCAACGCTTTTCGCGCCGGCCGGACTGCCGTCGGAGCGGTTCCGCTCCTGGTATGCGCTTTCGGGCGGCGACGGCTACATGGAGTCGTTCTGGGTGATGCCGTTCTCCAACTCCTGCGAAGTCGTCCTCGCCAACCGCTCGTCGGTCCCGGTCGACGTCTCCCGTTCGCAGATCGCCGTCGACCGCTATGCCTTCGAGCCCGGGAGGAGCATGTACTTCGCGGTTTCGTCGGCGCCGGTCGCGTCGGGTCCGGTCAGGGTGGCGGGGGTGGCGTCGGCCGGAGGTCCCGCCGGCGCTCCGGTCTTCTGCGGACGCAACCTCGACGCCGCGCTCTTCACTTCGTTTGCGGCGTCCGACCTCGGAGAGTTCAGCCAGTTCGTGCCCCGCCGCGTCGGCACCACCGTCTTCCACTACTTCCTGCCCTAGCCCTCGACCTCGAATTTTGGTATAATACACACCTACACGGACCCTTAGCTCAGTCGGTCAGAGCGGGGGACTCATAATCCCTTGGTCGTGGGTTCAAGTCCCGCAGGGTCCACCAGTTTTCCTTGGCCTCGAAAGGGGGGCGCGAAGATGAAGAAGTGGAATGTCGATCGCATCAGGAAGTCAAAGGGCGTGGAGAAGCTCGGCTGCTGCACCGCCTACGATGCCTGCTTTGCCCGCCTGGCGGACGAGGCCGGGGTGCCCATCATCCTCGTCGGCGATTCGCTGGGGATGAACACGCTCGGCTACGCGACGACGCTGCCGGTGGAGATGTCCGACACGCTGGCCGCGGTCGGAGCTGTCTCGCGCGCGGCGAAGGACGCCCTGGTCGTCGGCGACATGCCGTTCGGCTCCTATCAGTGCGGCGATGACGAGGCGATGCGCAACGCCATAGCGGTCATCAAGGCCGGGGCGGACGCGGTCAAGCTCGAGGGAGGCGCGACGGTGGCGGGTCTGATCAAGCGGCTGACCTCGGCCGGTATCCCGGTGCTGGCGCATGTCGGGATGACGCCGCAGAGCGTCAACTCCTACGGCGGCTTCAAGAAGCAGGGCAAGACGCGCGAGGCAGCTGAACAGGTGCTGGCGGACGCTAAGGCAGTTGAGGCGGCTGGAGCCTTCGCGGTGACGCTCGAGTGCATTCCCTCGGAGCTGGCGGCGGAGATTACCGCGGCGCTGAAGATCGTAACCGTCGGCATCGGCGCAGGCCCCGTCTGCGACGCGCAGTGGCTGGTGATGCACGACCTCCTCGGGCTTAACGAGAAGGTCCCGTCGTTTGTGAAGAAGTACGCCGACCTCGCCTCGGTTGTCCGCGGCGCTTTTGCGTCCTATGTCGGCGAAGTAGCCGCCGGCACTTTCCCGCCCGCAAGCTGATTTCAACATCGTCCAGTAGTTCTAACCAGCAAATATGGTATAATACGCGGCATGGGGATGAAGCACAGGATTCCGTATGTCGCAGCGCTCGCGTGTGCGCTGCCATTCCTTGTGGTGGCGGTTGCGATGGCGGTGGCCGATTCCGGACTGGACGGAGGCGCGGCAGAGCTGCGCGAGGGCGCGTTTAGGGTGCGCTTTCGCGATTGCCCGACCTGCGAGATGCGGATGCGCGTCTCGCCGGAGGCGTCGATAGCCTTCGTCAACACGAGCAGAGTGGGCGCGGCGGACCGTCCCGCCGTCGCCGCGCGCGCCTTCGCCGTCCTGCGCATGGCCGACGCGGCGCGGCGTGCGCTTGCGGCGGATGGCGGCGCGGTCGGCGAGGATATGTCGGCGAAGGCGCTTGCGAACTCGGCGCGGCTCTGCGGCGAAGGCGAGGAGCGGTCGCTCGTGCAGAAGGACCCGAAGGCGACCGTGCGTTTCCGCGGGGTGGCGGGCGCGGGCGGTAAGGCGGTGTTCCTCGTCCTGCGCAACGACGGCGACAAGTCTTTTGAATTCAATATTCCGTTCGTCGCGCTTGGTTTCAGGGAGCGGGTGGCGGTGTTCGACCTCGTGGAAATGGCGGAGCTGGACCTTGCCGCCGACGCGCTTGGTATGACGGTTCCCGCTGGCGGCGAGCGGCGGTTCCGCATCGATGCCTGGCCGGTTGCGGAGAAGGGCGGCGCGAAGCGCTGAGGGGCGTCGCATGCTGGTCGAAGTCGAGGATCTGCGCATCGAGTTCGCGTTCGAGGGACGCGTCTCGGTGCCGGTGCGGAAGGTCGGCTTTCGGGTGCCGGAGAACGGACGCGTCGCGCTCGTGGGCGAGTCCGGGTGTGGCAAGTCGCTGACCGCGCTGGCGCTCGGCGGACTTGTCGACCGCGCGCGCATCACCGGCGAGATCCGCGGTCGTCCGCGGATTGCGTACGTGTTCCAGAATCCGATGCAGTCGCTTGATCCGGTGATGAAAGTCGGCGCGCAGATCGAGGAGGGGATGCGCGCAGGTTCGCGTCCCGACCGTCTCCGCCGCGTCGCGGAGCTCATTGAGGCGGTGGGGCTGCCGCCGGAGTCAGCGAAGAAGCATCCATGCGAGCTTTCCGGCGGCCAGCAGCAGCGGGTGATGATCGCCTCGGCGCTCGCGCAGGATCCGGAGCTGCTGGTGGCGGACGAGCCGACGACGGCGCTGGACGTGACCACCCAGAAGGAGGTGCTCGACCTCATCGCGCGCATCGCCGACGAGCGGAAGATGGCGGTGCTGCTCATTACCCACAACCTGGGGCTCGTCTCCGCCTACTCGCGCGAGGTCTACGTGATGTACGCCGGCGAGGTGGTGGAGTCCGGCGCGGTGGCGGAGGTGCTTGCGCATCCGCGGCACCCGTATACCCAGGGCCTTCTTGCCGCAGTGCCGCGGCTGGACGCGCCGCGGGACGCGCCGCTGGCGGACATCCCCGGCACGGTGCCGCCGCCGTGGGACTGGCCGAAGGGGTGCGCGTTCCATCCGCGCTGCCCGAAGGCCGTCGCAGCTTGCTCTGCCGACAGCTTCGTTCGATGTCCGCTTGTCTAACCCTGAATTACGAACCACTAATCACAAACCACGAATGAAATACACAGCACTGATGATGTTGGCGCTATTTGCCGCGACTGCGACCGCGGCAGAAGACGTCTTGATTGCCCGCATGCCGGAGATCTTCGCCAAGGCCGCGGAGCACTACCGGGCCCTGGACGCGGCGGCGACGCCGCTCAAGGGAGCTGGAGATGCGAAGGAGGCGGTGCCGCACGGCGCCAAGCCGCATGGCGATCGCCGGGTTCCGCACGGCTGGAACGCCAAGACCGGCAAGCTCGACATGCGCTCCATCTACTGGTGGACCTCGGGGCACTTCCCGGGCTCGCTCTGGTATCTCTACGAGGCGACCGGAGACGAGTTCTTCAAGGATCGGGCGACCGCTTGGACGGAGACGCTCGCGCCGAATTCCAAGGTGACGGACAACCACGACGTCGGCTTCATCATGTACTGCTCGTACGGCAACGCGCGCCGTCTTCTCAAGACCGACAAGTACGACGCGCTGCTCGTCGAGACGGCGGATTCGCTTTCGAAGCGGTTCAACCCCGAGCTTGGCCTCATAAGGAGCTGGGGCGCGCTGAACGAGAAGCGGGAGTTCCTGGTCATCCCCGACAACATGATGAACCTCGAGCTGCTTGAGTGGGCGGCGAAGGCGAAGGGCGGGGACCGGCGCTTCGACGAAATCGCGCGCTCGCACGCCGACACGACGATGAAGCACCATTTCCGTCCCGACGGCGGCGTGTTCCACGTGCTCAACTACGACCAGCGCCCTGGCTTTGTCGGCGTGGTGCAGGAGATCCGCCGCGGACAGGGACGCTCCTGCGAGACGGCGTGGAGCCGCGGGCAGAGCTGGGCGATCTACGGCTACTCGATGATGTTCCGCGAGACGGGCGAGAGACGCTACCTCGACTTCGCCGCGAAGCTCGCCGACTACGCCATCGGGCATCCGAACATGCCGGCGGACGGCATCCCATACTGGGACTTCGGCGCGCCCGGCGAGGAGCGCGACAGCTCCGCCGGCGCGGTCATGGCCTCGGCGCTGGTGGAGCTTGCACGCCTCGTCGGCGGCAAGAAGGGCGCAGCCTACCGCGCCTTCGCGGCGAAGCAGCTTCTCGCGCTCTCGTCGCCGGCGTACTTCTCCGAGGGGGACGAGAACGGACACTGGCTGCTCAAGCACGGCGTCGGGCACAAGCCGGGCGACAGCGAGATTGACGTGCCGCTCGACTACGGCGACTACTATTTCCTCGAGGCGCTGCTGCGGTACAGGGAGAGCGGGCGATGAAGGAGGCGTTCGCATACATAATAGGGCTCGGCGCGGCGGTGATGATGCCGGTCATCTTCACCGTGCTCGGGGTGCTGATCGGGATCAAGCCCGCCAAGGCGCTGAAGTCGGGGCTGCTCGTCGGCGTCGGTTTCGTGGGGCTCGGCGTAGTCACGGCGCTCCTCACTACGAGCCTCGGTCCGGCGCTGAAGGGCATGACCGACCTCTACCACCTGAACCTTCCGTTCTTCGACCTCGGCTGGCCAGCCGCCGCGGCGGTCGCGTACTCCTGCGCGGTCGGCGCGTTCATCATCCCCGTGTGCCTCGGCGTGAACGTCGTGATGCTGCTGACGAAGACGACGCGCACGGTGAACATCGACCTCTGGAACTACTGGCATTTCGCGTTCCTCGGCGCGATGGTGTTCTTTGCGACCGGCTCGCTTGGCTGGGCGTTCTACGCGGCGATCGTTCTCTACGTCATTACGCTTTGCATGGCCGACTTCACGGCAAAGGGCTTCCAGGCATACTACAAGGACATGGACGGCATCTCCATTCCCCAGCCGTTCTGCCAGAGCTTCACGCCGTTTGCGGTGGCGATTGGCTGGCTGCTCGACCGCATCCCCGGCTTTTCGAAGCTCGACATCGACGCGGAGGGGATGAAGCGGAAGTTCGGGCTTCTCGGCGAGCCGCTTTTCCTCGGCCTCGTGATCGGCTGCGCCATCGGTGCGCTCCGGTGCGACTCCATGAAGGGCGTCGTCGACTCGATACCGCAGATACTGAAGCTCGGCGTGACGGTCGGCGCGGTGATGGAGCTTATCCCGCGCATTACTGGCCTCTTCATCGAAGGCCTCAAGCCCATCTGCGAGCAGACGAGGAGCTTTGTCGAAAAGCGCTTCTCGGGGCTCAAGGGGCTTTCGATCGGAATGAGTCCGGCGCTCGTCATCGGACACCCGACCACGCTCGTCGTCTCGATTCTGCTGATTCCGGTGATTCTCTTCCTCTCCGTGTTTCTACCTGGCAACAAGTTCCTGCCGCTCGCGTCGCTCGCGGGGATGTTCTATCTCTTTCCGTGCGTGTTGCCGATCACGAAGGGCAATGTGCCGAAGACGTTTGTCATCGGACTTGTCGCGCTCGTCGCGGGACTTTTTTTCGTCACGAACCTCACGCCAGCGTTCACCAAGGCGATTGCGGCGGCGAACTGCGACGGCATCGCCGTGCCAGAGGGCTTCGAGGGCGGAGCGGCCTTGGATTTCGCGTCCGCGCTGTGGTGCTGGTCGATCTACCATCTCACGGTTACGCTCAAGTGGATTGGCGCCGCTCTCGCCGGGCTTCTTGCACTCGGCATGTGCGCAGTGAATTGGCTGAGAATCAGAGGGGCAAAATGACAGCAAGCGTACAACAGCAAGGAGTGGAATGACAGCAAGCGTACAACAGCAAGGAGTGGAATGACAGCAAGCGTACAACAGTAAGGAGTGGAATGACAGCAAGCGTACAACAGCAAGGAGGCTTGCCGCAACGGCCTGACCTTCAACAAGCCAACGAAGGCGCGGCTTGTTGTCGTACGCTTGCTGTCACTCCAATGCGCCACAAGGGGCTCTTGGGCTGGTGCTATGACTCTCGATGCAACTATATGATAACGCTTGTCACCGAGCCGAGGGCCAATGTCTTTGGCATTCTGAGAGAGTGGGGCGTTGAGCGCTCGGAAGAAGGACGTGCCGTCTACGAGTCATGGCAGGCGATCGAGGCGAAGTTTCCCGGAGTTAGGGCTACTTACAATGCGATAATGCCCGACCACTTCCACGGCATTGTCTACATAACAGAGGAAGGGGCGGCTGTTCTCGACGAGGTCGTTGCCTTTTTTGCCGGCGAGGTCGAGAGGCGCATCGGCCGCAGTGTATGGAATCCGATTTGGCGCGACTCGGTTTGCCTTGCGAAGGGGCAGCTTCATAGGCAGATAAGCTATGTCTTGGCAAACGCCAAGCGTCGCTGGATAAAGGAGAACAACCCAGGGCTTTTCAAGAAGGTCATGGGCTTTAGGCATTGGCGGCTTGGGCGCGCGGGCGAGACGCTGGCTGGCGTTGCCGGCGCCGACAGCTGGGATTTCCGCGCCTTTGCCCGAGATGGCGGCGAGCTCTGGGATGTCGAGACCGGCGAGGAGATTGCAAAGCCAAAGAAGGGTAATCGGGAGCAGAGGGCGTTTGAAGAACAGCAAGCGTACGACAGCAAGGAAGAACAGCAGTCGGAGGGAGGCAAGTTGGCCTGGACTGCCGTCGGCAACCCATTTCTGCTGGACGCTCCGCTTCTGGTGAGCGTTAGAATATCGACGGCAACGCCAGACGGCAAACTTGCCGAACTCGTCACGAAGCTGGGCGCAAAGGCCGAGCGTGGAGCTGTGCTTGTTAGCCCCTGGATTTCCCCGGGAGAGAAAGCGGTCAAGGCCGAGGCCATTGCTCGTGGAGGGAGGGTGGTGCAGTTGCTCGCCGAGGGCATGGGTCGCTACTACAAGCCGTGGGGCGGAGATTTCGATTTATGTGCTGAGGGGCGGCTTCTTCAGCTGTCGCCATTCGCGCCGCGCGAGACTGGCGCAGCTCGCACGAGTTACGGCAAGGCTCGGTTTGAATGGCTTAACCTGGCTTCAAAGGCGATTGGCGACCTCTCTTCTGGCTTTTCGAGGGCCGACTTGGGCAAGACGAGAACAGCAAGCGTACAACAGCAAGGGGGAGGGCTATGATTGCGGCAATATTGATAGCGACCACGTGCCTCTGCGGGGAGGCGCCGGAGCGGGCGAACGACTTCTTCTGGGAAAACGACCGCACTGGCTTTCGCGCATACGGGCCGGGCGATCCGCACAAGTGGAGCGGCATCGACGTCTTCAATAAGGCGACGACAAACAACTTCGTTGTGCATCTCCTGCGTGAGCCGGGGAAACACGGCAACTGGCACAAGAACGTGAAGGGCCTTGGCATGGATGACTACGCCGTAGGCCCCGGTCGCGGCGTCGGCGGGGTGGCGTTCAGGAAGGACGGCAAGTGGCTTTCTGACTACGGCAACTGGGTGGCCTATCGCATCCACACCAACTGCGAGGAGCGCTGCGCCTTCGAGCTCGACTACAAGCTCCCGATTGGCGGCACGATGACACTTGGGATTGTCCTGGAGAAAGGACGCTCGTTTTTCACAGAGGCGGTGACGTTTTCAAAGGATGCGCCGATCGAGGGTGTCGAGGTTGGCGTAGGGCTCGACTTAAGCGCCGAGCGCGAACACGCGGGCGACCTTTTCGTAGACGAAAAGAAGCTCATGGTCTCCCTCTTCGAGAAGCCGCACAACCGCGAGGGCGAGGAGGGTTCGATGATGAGCGCGATATTCGCGATGCCGGGTATGGGCGGTGTCGCGCTTGCCGACGGCCCCGAAGGCGCAAAGATGATAATGACAGAGCCATTGAAACATCACGGTACCGCGCTTCTTGTTTGCGCTGGCGCTGACTGGACCGAGGCCGGCCGGTTCCGCGACGCGAAGGCGTGGCACGCCTACGTGCGCAAAACGCAAGGGTGGTACGAGAGTGGAAAGACCAAGCTCGCCAGTGGATTTTAGATGCAAAATAAAAGAGCAGTTGGAAATGGTGCGGGCCACAAGAACCATCTTCTGTTTCTCCTGTTCTTTGTGGCTAAAACAGACTAGACATCTAAGTTAAAACATAAAACGAAAGGAAAAGACAAATGAACATGATTGCGATAATGCTGGCGACGACGGTAAACTTCACCGTCCAAACCGCGGTTCACCCCGACGACTTCAAGTCGTACGACACGGCGAAGATCAGGAGCCGGTTCGTGATGGAGAAGGTGATGGCTCCCGACGGGGTCAACCTCACCTACACGATGTACGACCGCCTCGTCTACGGCGGCGCGATGCCGGTGGAGAAGGAGCTCGTGCTTGAGTCGTTTGAAGAGCTAAAGGCAGATTACTTCCTTGAGAGGAGAGAGCTCGGGGTTGTCAACATTGGTGGTCCTGGAGCGGTGACGATTAAGGAGATTGGAACGACAGCAAGCGGACAACAGCAAGTCTTTGACCTCGAGTTCAAGGAGGCGCTCTATGTCGGCTGCGGGAAGAAGGAGGTCAGGTTTGCCTCGAAGGACAAGGCGAACCCCGCGAAGTTCTACATTAACTCCGCGCCCGCCTACAAGGAGTTCGTCACCCAGCGCATCACGAGCGACCAGAGCTGCAGGAAGCCGGGCTACACGATCGGCAACTACATCAAGGCCGGCAAGATGGAGGAGTCGAACGACCGCGTCATCAACCAGCTCATCGTCTATCCTGTCCTTTCAAAGGTTGAGGGCGGCGGATGCTGCCAGCTTCAGATGGGCCTCACGGAGCTCAAGCCCGGGAGCGTCTGGAACACGATGCCCCAGCACACGCACAACCGGCGCATGGAGGCGTACTTCTACTTCAACGTCCCCGAAGGCCAGGCGATCTGCCACCAGATGGGCCGTCCGCAGGAGCAGCGGCTCGTGTGGCTCCACAACGAGCAGGCGATCACCGCGCCCGAGTGGAGCGTCCATTCCGCCGCGGGAACCTCGAACTACATGTTCATCTGGGGCATGGGCGGCGAGAACCTCAACTACGGCGATATGGATAAAGTTCCCGTAACGGAAATGAAATAAGGAGGAAACATGATAACTTACGATCTATCTGGCAGGACGGCGCTGGTGACTGGCTCGAACCGCGGCATCGGCAAGGCGATGGCCGACGCGCTCGAGGCGGCCGGGGCGCAGGTGGTGCGTACCTCGTCGAAGGACTGCGACCTCTCCGACCGCAAGGCGGTCTATGCGTTCGTCGAGCGCGTCAAGAAGGATCACCAGATCGACATCCTCGTGAACAACGCGGGGATGATCCTGAGGAAGCCCGCCGCCGAGCATCCGGACGAGTGGTGGGACAAGGTGATGTCCGTCAACCTCGACTCGCAGTTCGTCCTCGCGCGCGAGTTCGGCAAGGACATGGTCGCGCGCGGCTGGGGCAAGATCGTGTTCACCTGCTCGCTGCTCACCTTCCAGGGCGGGATAACCGTGCCAGGCTACGCCGCGTCGAAGGGCGGCGTCGGGCAGCTCGTGAAGGCGCTTGCGAACGAGTGGGCGCCGAAGGGGGTGAACGTGAACGGCATCGCGCCCGGCTACATCGCGACGGACAACACCGCCGCGCTCCGGGCCGACCCGGTCCGCTCGCGCCAGATCCTCGAGCGCATTCCGGCGGGGCGCTGGGGCGAGGCAGCGGACATCGCGGGCGCGTGCGTATTCCTCTGCTCGCCGGCGGCGGCATACGTCCACGGAGCGATCCTGCCGGTCGACGGCGGCTGGCTCGCCCGGTAGCCTATGGCCAACGCATGCGTTGGAAGTGCTTCAGTAGTCAGCAGCCGGCAGCGCAGCGGCCGGTAAGGAGTCCGCATCCAACTGGACACTGATTACTGGCTGCTGGTTGCTGAGAAGCTTCCGCCGCACCCCCTTGTCAAGTGGCGGTCATTTTTGTTATACTACGCAAGTTTTCGTCTCAAAGGAGGCCACTTTAGCTCAGTAGGTAGAGCACTTCCTTGGTAAGGAAGAGGTCGGCGGTTCGATTCCGCTAGGTGGCTCCAGCGGGACGGAGCAAGAAGGAAAAAACAACTCACAGGAGCTAAAAAATGGCTAAGGAAACATTCGATCGCGGCGGCAAGCCGCACGTGAACGTCGGCACAATCGGCCATGTCGACCACGGCAAGACCACCCTCACGGCCGCCATCACCCACGTCCAGGCGCTCAAGGGCCTCTGCACCGAGATCAAGTACGACGAGGTCGCGAAGGCGTCCGAGTCCGCCGGCCGCCGCGACGCGACGAAGATCCTCACGATCGCCTCGTCCCACGTCGAGTACGCGACCGCGAACCGCCACTACGCGCACGTCGACTGCCCCGGCCACGCCGACTACGTGAAGAACATGATCACCGGCGCCGCGCAGATGGACGGCGCGATCCTCGTCGTCTCCGCCGTCGACGGCCCGATGCCCCAGACTCGCGAGCACGTGCTGCTCGCCCGCCAGGTCGGCGTGCCGAAGATCGTGGTGTTCCTCAACAAGTGCGACCTCGTCGACGACGCCGAGATGCTCGACCTCGTCGAGATGGAGGTGCGCGAGCTTCTTTCCAAGTACGAGTATGACGGCGACAACGCCCCGGTGATCCGCGGCGCCGCCTTCCCCGCCACCCAGGCGACCTCCGCCGACGACCCGGCGTGCAAGTGCATCGACGAGCTCATGGAGGCTCTCGACACCTACATCCCCGAGCCCGTCCGCGAGCTTGACAAGCCGTTCCTCATGCCGATCGAGGACATCTTCTCGATCGAAGGCCGTGGCACGGTCGTGACCGGCCGCGTCGAGCGCGGCGTCGTGAAGGTTGGCGACGAAGTCGAGATCGTCGGCCTCAAGCCGACGGCGAAGACGGCCGTCACCGGCGTCGAGATGTTCCGCAAGCTGCTGGACCAGGGCCAGGCCGGCGACAACATCGGCACGCTTCTGCGCGGCACGAAGAAGGAGGAGGTCGCCCGCGGCCAGGTGCTCGCGAAGCCCGGCTCCATCACCCCGCACACCGAGTTCAAGGGCCAGGTCTACGTCCTCACCAAGGACGAGGGCGGCCGCCACACGGCGTTCATGAAGGGGTATCGTCCGCAGTTCTACATCCGCACGACCGACGTCACCGGCGACATCCAGCTCCCCGACGGAGTCGAGATGGTCATGCCCGGCGACAACGTCGAGATCTCCGTCAAGCTCATCGCCCCGGTGGCGCTTGAGGAGAAGATGCGCTTCGCGATCCGCGAGGGCGGCCGCACCGTCGGCGCCGGCACGGTCTCCGCGATCATCAAGTAAGAGCGAAGGCCTTCTGTGAGATGCCCGTCCGCGAACCCGGCCTGCGGTGGCCGGCCGGGGGAGCGGGCGAGGCTTGATCCGAAGGTCCGACACTGGAGAGAATAGGAAATGCGCGACCTGGCGATATTGGCGTGCGGCGAGTGCAAGCGCCGCAACTACACGACAACGCGGAACAAGAAGACGACGACCGAACGTCTCGAGAAGGTCAAGTTCTGCAAGTTCTGCCGCAAGCACACGACGCACAAGGAGACGAAGTAGCGTCCGGCGGCTGCCGGGCGCGGCGCTATGATTTCACTAGGGTAATAGCACAATGGCAGTGCAGCGGTCTCCAAAACCGCCCATGGGGGTTCGATTCCCTCTTACCCTGCCAAGAGAGAGATGAGGGCTGCTGAATGCACATCTGGGAGAAGACAAAGGGATATCTGAGCGGCGTCGCCGCAGAGGCGAAGCGCGTGACCTGGCCTGGAGTTCACGAGCTCTGGGAGTCGACCCTCGTCGTGATTTCGTTCATCTTCATCCTGGCCGCCACCACGCTGGTGTGCGACAAGGTGATCGAGGGCTTCATCAAGGTGGTGCACGCGGGCGCCTGAGGGCGCGGCGGATGGAGCCGGAGGATACGGAAATGGAAAAGCAGTGGTTTGTCCTTCACACGCTGACTGGCCAGGAGAACAAGGCCCAGCGGTCGATCGAAGCCCGGGTCAAGCTCGAGCGGATGGAGGACTTCATCGGCCGTTGCGTGGTCCCCACCGAGAGGGTGACCGAGAAGAAGAACGGCCGCAAGCGCACCATCGTCAAGAAGTTCTTCCCCGGCTACTGTCTCTGCGAGCTCGCGCTCTACGACGAGTCGCGGGGCCTGGACGAGAACGGGAAGAAGGCGATTTACGAGCGGACGTGGCAGTTCCTGCGCGAGACCCCGGGTGTCATCGGGTTCGTCGGCGGCGACCGCCCGCAGCCGCTCAAGCAGAGCGAAGTGGACGCGATTCTCCTGGACAAGCCCTCGGGCGGCCAGGGCATCGAGCGTCCGAAGGTTGTTTTCAACGTCGACGAGGCGGTGAAGATTGTTGACGGCGCGTTCATGGGTTTGACGGGCCTGGTCAGCGTGGTGGATCCCGATCGGGGCAAACTCAAGGTCGAAGTACAGGTCTTCGGCCGCAAGGTCCCGGTCGACGTCGAGTACTGGCAGGTGGAGAAGGTCCCGATCGAGGAGACCTTCGAGTCCGCCCGCAAGTAGGAGGCAGGTTTTGCGGTCCGCTTGACCGGGACGGATCCCCGGGAGGAGCCGCACGAAGGAAGGAAAAGGAAAGATGGCGAAGAAAGTCACTGGAGTGGTCAAGCTCCAGATTCCCGCCGGCGCCGCGAACCCCGCGCCGCCCGTCGGACCGGCCCTTGGCTCGGCCGGCGTCAACATCATGCAGTTCTGCAAGGAGTTCAACGCCAAGACGGCGAAGGACGCAGGGCTGGTCATCCCCGTGATCATCACGGTCTACCAGGACCGCAGCTTCTCGCTGCAGTTCAAGTCGCCGCCCGCGTCGGTGCTCCTCAAGAAGGAGGCCGGGCTCGCCAAGGGCAGCGGCGTACCCAACAAGAACAAGGTCGGCAAGGTCACCAAGGCCCAGCTCCTGAAGATCGTGGAGATGAAGAAGGCCGACCTCAACACCGAGGACCCGGAGCAGGCCATCAAGATGATCGCCGGCACGGCCCGCAACATGGGAATCGAGGTGGTGGAATGAGCGCGCACGGCAAGAAGTACTTCAACGCGGCGAAGAAGGCCCCGAAGAAGCCGGTTTCGGTCGAGGAGGCGGTCAAGTTCGTCAAGGCGAACCCCGGCGCCAAGTTCGACGAGACGGTCGACGTCTACTTCCGCCTGGGCAAGGACTGCACCAAGGGCGACACCGCGGTCCGCGGCGCCGTCAAGCTTCCGCACGGCTCGGGCAAGGTCGTCAGGGTGGCGGTGTTCGCCGGCGGCGACCACGCCGAGGAGGCCCGCCAGGCCGGCGCCGACTACGTCGGCCTCGCCGACCTCATCGAGAAGGTGACGAAGGAGGGCTGGTGCGACTTCGACGTCGCGATCGCGACCGTCGAGGCGATGAAGGACGTGCGCAAGTGCGCCCGCATCCTCGGCCCCCGCGGCCTCATGCCTAACCCCAAGACCGGCACGGTGACCGACGACACGGCCGCCGCGGTCAAGGAGGCGAAGGGCGGCAAGGTCGACTTCCGCATGGACAAGACCGGCAACCTGGCCGTCGTCGCGGGCAAGCGCTCGTTCGACGAGGCGAAGCTCGTCGAGAACGTCAATGCGGTCGTCGCCGCGGTCCAGGCCGCCAAGCCTGCCACGGTCAAGGGCGTGTTCATCAAGTCCATGAGCATCTCGTCCACGATGGGCGTCGGTGTTCCGGTGGTCGTCGCGGCGGACGCCGAGTAAGGAGGATGACGAAATGAGAGTCGAAAAGATTGCTATCCTCGAAGAGGTCGTCGCCCGCGTCAAGGACTCGGACTACTGCTTCATCATCGACCACGGCGGGGTGACCGTCGCCCAGTTCGCGAAGCTCCGCAAGGCGCTGCGCGCGCTCGACAGCCGCCTCCTGGTCGTGAAGAACACCTTCCTCGCCAAGGTCGCGAAGGAGAAGGGCTGGAGCGAAGAGGTCAATGCGATGCTCAAGGGCAACTCCGCGGTCGTCACCGGCCACGGCGAGCCCACGGCCGTCGCCAAGGCCATCATGGAGTTCGTCAAGGACTCTAACGGCAAGGCCTCCGTCAAGGGCGCCGACTACGACAGCAAGATCGTGGACGCCGCGATGGTCGAGGCGCTCTCCAAGGTTCCCGGCAAGAACGAGCTCCGCGCGACGCTGCTCATGCTCCTCAAGGAGCCGGCGACCCGCCTCGCGCGCGTCCTCGCCGAGAAGGCGAAGAAGGGCGACGCCGCCCCTGCGCCCGCCGAGGAGAAACCGGCCGAGTCCGCTCCCGCAGAGCCGCCCGCACAGGCATAAACCAAGCATTTCCTTCAGATGCAAAACGCTGAAGGTTGAACTAAAAAGGAGAAACAAAAAATGACCAACGAAGAAATCATCAAGGAGCTCTCGGGCAAGACCGTGCTCGAGATCAACGACCTCGTGAAGGCGCTCGAAGAGGCGTGGGGCGTCAGTGCCGCCGCCGCAGTCGCAGTCGCCGCCCCCGGAGCCGGCGGTGCCGCCGCTGCCGAGGAGAAGACCGAGTTCGACGTCATCCTCAAGGCCGCCGGCGCGAACAAGATCGCCGTCATCAAGGAGATCCGCGCGATCACCGGTCTCGGCCTCAAGGACGCCAAGGACATGGTCGACGGCGCGCCGAAGAAGGTCAAGGAGGCCATCGCCAAGGACGAGGCCGACAAGATCGCCGAGCAGCTCAAGAAGGCCGGCGCCGAGGTCGAGATCAAGTAAGGTCCCGACACAGACGTCAATGCCAGGGAGCCGCGGCACATTGCCGCGGCTCCTCGATTTTTCGCCGTCAAATATGGTATAATACGCACCATGAAACATCTTCTACTGTCGGTAGTGTTCCTTGCGGCGTGCGCGCACGCCGCCAAGGTGTCGGAGGTCAAGGTCAAGGCGCTGGACGGCTTCGGTGGCGACGCGGGGTCGGTGGCGAGTCGCTGCCAGACCAAGGCGGGGGCCGAGTACGACCCGGTCACGGTCACGCGCGACGTCAACGCGCTCAAGTCGTCCGGCGAGTTCGAGGAGATCACGGCCGACGCGGTCAAGGGCTTCTCCGGCGACATCGACGTCGTCTTCTACGTCAAGCGCAAGGTGCGCTTCCAGGCGCCGCTGAAGGTGGACGGCAACGAGTTCTTCAGCGAGTCCAAGGTCGCCAAGGAGGCCGGTCTCAGCGACGGCGCGCTCTACGGCGAGGCGGACCTCGCCGAGGCGGCCGCGAAGGTGCGCAAGGCCTACCGCAAGAAGAACTTCGCCGACGCCAAGGTCTCGCCGGTCGTCGAGGTCGTCTCAGCCAACGACGCGAAGATCACCTTCGTCGTCGACGAGGGCGTGCGCCGCAAGGTGCGGGAGTTCGTGTTCGACGGCGCCGAGCACGCGGTCAAGCCCGGGTTCCTGCGCGCCATCGCGCCCAACCCCGAGTACGACAACGGCGAGTTTCCGGTCGCCGAGCTCAGGGAGGCGATCAGCGACTACCCGTGGTGGAACCCGGTCGGCTGGTTCGCCGACGAGCCGGTCTCGCGCGACCAGCTGGCGCAGTGCTGCGACAAGCTCGCCGAGGTCTACCGCAACCACGGCTATCTCGACGCCGCGGTGACCGGGCCCGAGGAGGTCGAGGTCGAGGGCGACCTCAAGGACATCGTCTTCAAGGTGAAGGAGGGGCCGCAGTACAAGGTCGGCCGCGTCTCCGTCGCCGGGCTCACGCGCTACCGCGAGGACGCGGTGATCGCGGCGAGCGACGTGCCCGAGGAGGGCGTGGTCGCCGGCAGGAAGATGCTCGACGACGCGGCGCAGCGGGTTAAGGTGGCGGTCGGGTCGGGCGACTCCGGCCTTGCCGACACCAGGGTCGAGGCGCGCCACATCCCGTCGGAGGTGGATCCGTCGACGGTTGACATCGTCTTCCAGGTGACCGAGGGCGTGCCGGTCAGGATCAACGAGGTGAAGATCCGCGGCAACGACTACACCAAGGACAAGGTGATCCGCCGCGAGATCAGCCTCGGGCCGGGCGACCGCATGCTCGAGGACCACGCGGAGCGCTCCAAGAAGCGCCTCGAGAACCTCGACTACTTCTCCCGCGTCGGCTACTACCTCGAGAAGACCGACCTCGGCAAGGACGAGAACGGCGCGGAGTACCGCAACCTGGTCTACGAGGTGGAGGAGAAGAACACCGGCTCGTTCATGGTCGGCATCGGCGCGAGCTCGGTCGACTCGGTCTACGTCTCGGCCGAGGTCAACCAGAACAACTTCGACCTCTTCGCGCCGGGCAAGTTCTTCCGCGGCGGCGGGCAGAAGGGCCGCGCCTACATCGCCTGGGGCCCGCGCTACCAGAGCGCCGAGCTCGGCATCGTCGAGCCCTACCTCTTCGGGCGGATGCTGGAGCTCTCGGTGGACGCCTACCGGCGCATGCGCTGGTACGACGAGTACAACCTCTACCGCAGCGGCGCGAACGCCTCGCTCGCCTACCCGGTCAAGTTCTGGCCGACCTGGAACCCGTTCGGCCGGCTCGGCATCGGGCTCTCCGGCGAATACATCCAGTTCGACGACGTGGAGTGGGGCTACTTCTACGACAAGTCCGGCAAGAGGGTCTCGTTCTGGCAGGAGGAGCGCGAGTACGACGATGCGATCGAACCGGTGGTGCACCTCTTCTGGACGCGCGACACCCGCGACAGCTTCCGCATGCCGACGACCGGATACCGCACCCGCCTCTTCGCCGACGTCGCGCCGGCCGGCGACAACAAGTACTGGCGGCTCGGCCTCAGCCACCGCAGCTACTTCCAGACCTGGAAGCGCTACGGCCATGTGTTCATGGTCGGCTTGCGGGCGGAGACGATCGACGCGATCAGCGACGAGGTGCCGATCTACAACCGTATGTTCCTCGGCGGTCCCAAGTCCATCCGCGGCATCGAGTACCGCAACGTCGCGCCGATGGTGAGCCGCTCGCCATTCGTCGCGTGGGACGCCTCCCCCTGGGGCGGCCAGTCGCTCTTCTGCATGAACTTCGAGTACACCATCCCGATCGTCAAGATGTTCCGCTTCGCGGTATTCAGCGACCTCGGCGGCGTCGGCGTGGACGAGTTCGACTTCAACTTCAGCGACACCTTCGCCTGGACGGTCGGCCTCGGCCTGCGCCTCGACATCCCGATGTTCCCGATCCGCCTCGACTTCGCCACGCCGGTCAAGAAGCCGGACTGGGCCGAGAAGGAGGCGTTCTCGTTCACCATCGGCTACGATTTCTAAGACAAGGAGGCATAATGAAGCAACTCATCATCGCCGCCGCGCTCGCCGCGGCGCTCGCCGCCGGAGCGGAGACAAAGGTCGGCACCGTCGACCTCATGCTGCTCGTGCGCAACCACCCCGACTACGAGCGGAACAAGACCTTCCTCTCCGACAAGGACAAGGACGGCCAGAAGAAGCTCGACGAAATCAAGAAGGAGGGCGACGAGCTCCAGGACGAGGGCAAGAAGCTCGCCGAGCAGTTCCGCAATCCGATGCTCGCCGAGAAGGCGAAGGCGGACCTCGAGCGCCAGCTCCTCGACATCCAGCAGCGGCTGGCGAAGATCGAGCAGAGCTACCGCGCCGAGGCGATGCGCATCCGCCAGGAGCTGCAGGAGGACGAGGCTCGGATGCTCAAGTCCACCACCACCGACCTGCGCCGCCGCATCGAGAAGTTCGCCGAGAAGGGCGGCTACGACCTCATCCTCGACAAGAACGCAGCCCCCTACTCGCGCAAGGCCTTCGACGTGACCGACGATCTGCTCAAGGACATGGGCGTCGAGCCCGCGAACGCGAAGGGCCGCGATGAGGGCAAGTGAGGTCGCCGCCGCCGTCGGCGGCACGCTCGAGGGCGAGGACGTCGACATAACCGCCTGCGCCGGGCTCGAGGAGGCGCGGAAGGGCGACCTGAGCTTCTGCAAGGACCCGAAGCACGTCGCGCTGGTGGAGGGGACGCTGGCCTCCGCGGTGCTGCTGCCGCCGGACTGGAGCCGCGGCGCGCCCTGCTCGGTCATCCGCGTGGCCGACCCCGACCACGCCTGCATGGCCGCCGCGAAGCTGCTCGCCGCGCCGGAGCCGAAGCGCGAGCCCGGCATCCACCCGACCGCGCTCGTCGACCCGTCGGCCAAGATCGGCGCCGGCGTCCACATCGGCCCCTTCACCGTGGTCGAGAAGGGCGCGGTGATCGGCGACCGCGCCGTCGTCGAGGCCCAGGTGTTCGTCGGCGAAGGCTGCCGCATCGGCTGCGGCACCCACATCTACCCGCAGGTCACGCTCCGCGAGGGGACGATCGTCGGCGCCGACTGCATCCTCCACTGCGGCGTGCGCCTTGGCGGCGACGGCTACGGCTTCGTCAACATGCGCCGCGAGGACGGATCGATCTCCATCGAGAAGATCCCCCAGCTCGGCATCGTGGAGATCGGCGACGGCGTGGAGATCGGCTCCAACACCACCGTCGACCGCGCGCGCATCGGCCGCACCTACATCGGTCCCATGACCAAGATCGACAACCTGGTGCAGATCGGCCACAACGTGAAGATCAAGGGATATTCAGGCCTCATCGCCCAGTCGGGCGTGGCCGGCTCCACCGAGATCGGCTACGGCTGCCTCATCTGGGCGCAGGCAGGCATCTCCGGCCACATCAAGATCGCGGACGGCGTGCAGGTCGGCCCCCAGGCCGGCGTGCCGCAGTCGCTCGACGGCACCCAGAAGTACGTGATCGGCTCGCCCGCGATGTCGCTCCGGGACGTGGCCGCGATCTCGCTCGCGCCGAAGATGATCCAGAAGCTCAGGCTCGAGATTAAGGCGATAAAGGAGGCCTTGGCGGCCGGTCGCCATGGCTGAGGTCCTGCTGGTCGAGGACGAGCGCATATTGCGCACCCACTATGCCGCCATTTTTGAGCGCGAGGGGTTTTCGGTCCGCGCGGTGAAGGACGGCGAGGCCGCGCTCGCGGCGTTCGCTGGAAAGCGCCCCGACGTCGCCGTCCTCGACCTCGACCTGCCCAAGGTGAGCGGCTTCCGCGTCTGCGAGGAGTTCCGCCGCGCCGCGCCGGCGATGCCGATTGTCGTACTCACCGCCAACGACTCGGACGTCAACGAGGTGCGTTCGCTGGGGCTGGGGGCGGACGACTTCTGCTCCAAGACGGAGCCGGAGAACGTAATCGTCGCGCACATCCGCCGCGCCGCCGCCCGTGCCGAGTCAACTGCGGCCGCGTCGGCGCCGCCGCCAGACGCGATGCCGGCGGTGGTCAAGCTTGGCCGGACCGAGATTGACACCGCCACCCTGGTCGTCGACCGCGGCGACGGCGCCGACCGCCTCACCGGCGGCGAGTGGGAGGTGTTCCGGCAGCTCTGGAAGGCGAACGGACGCCCGCTGAGTCCCGAGGAGCTGCTCGACGCGCTGCGCGAGCGCGGCGCACCCTGCGACATCTCGGTTCTCTATGTCTACATCTCGGGGCTGCGCCGCAAGCTGGGTTCCGCCGGGGAGCTAATTACCAGCCAGCGGCGCGTAGGCTACCGGCTCATACGCTGAAGGCGACAGGTCCGCCGGGGAGGGAAGATATGGTCACGGCAATCCTTGCGACAGCGCTTTCGTTCGTCGATCCGATGATCGGCACCGAGGGCACCGGCAGTGAATACGGCGGCATGACGCCGATGACGGGCGTGCCGTTCGGCTCGATGCACGTCATTCCGGTGACGCGCACCAACGCAGTCGGCCGCACCTGGTTCAACGCGCTCGACAAGGAGCTCCTCGGCTTCGTCCTGTCGCGCCAGCCAGCCATCTGGATGGGCGAGTTCGGTGCGGTGCCGATTTGGCTGGAGAAGCCGCTTCCGATCGAGTCGGTCGACGCGCACCCGTGGCGCACGGTCGTGAAGGCCGGCGGCAGGACCTACGAACTCGCCGCGCTCTCGCACGCGGCCGTCATCCGCTCCGACGACCCGACCTTGGGCGTGGCGCTCGCGGATGCGGGCTCCACCAGCGCGCGCACCTGCCGCGTGTCGATGAAGTCCATCCCCAACTTCCGCTGCCACTGGGCGAAGCGCACCGCCGCGCGCGCCGACGGCCGCCGCGAAGTCGCCGTGGGGGTCTCGCTGATCCGGCCGGAAAACGCGGCCGCGGCGGCCGGATATGCCGCGACGCTGGGGCTGGACGGCTGCGCCGCCGTCGCGCGTCTGGAGTGGGAGCGGCTCTTCTCGCGGGTGGAGATCGACGCTACGGACCGGGTCAAGCGCATCTTCTACACCGGGCTCTACCACGCGCTCCTCTACCCCCGCAAGCTCTCGGAGCGGGGCGGCGAGTACTATTCCGCCGTCGACGACAAGGTGCACGTCGGCCCTGGCTACAGCTGCTTCTCGCTCTGGGACACCTACCGCAGCGAGCATCCGCTGCTGACGCTCATCGCGCCTGACTACGCCGGCGAGATGTACCAGTCGCTCGTCGACATGTACAAGTGGGGCGGGTGGCTGCCGATCTGGCCGAACCCCGGCTATACCGGCGTCATGATCGGCGACCCCGCGGCGATCGTCCTTTCCGAGGCGTACGTGAAGGGCGTGAAGGGCTTCGACGCCGAGGCGGCGTTCGCGGCGTGCCTCAAGAACGCGGACGTTCCGCAGCCCGACGACGCGCAGCGCACCTGGCTGGACGTGGGCAAGGACGAGCCCGGGAGCCCTGAGACGCGCGGCGGGCTCACCTGGTACCTCTCGCACGGGTACGTCGCGTACGACCAGACGGTGGAGTCGGTCTCGCGGACGCTCGACTACTCGCTCGCGGACGCTTCGATCGCGAAGTTCGCGGCGGCGCTGGGCCGGACGGACGAGGCGCGGCGCTTCGCGGCGCGCGCCAAGAACTACACCAACCTCTGGTGCGCGGCGGAGAAGTGCTTCCTGCCGAAGACGTCCGACGGCAAGTGGGGCGACCCATCCACGTCCACCTGGGAGAACCACCCCTACACCGAGACCAACGAGCGCTCGGCGCGCTGGTGCGTGCCGCACGACGTCGACGGGCTCGTCGCGCTGATGGGCGGTCCGGACGAGTTCGAGCGCGAGCTCGACAAGTTCTTCGAGACCGACTTCTACAAGACCGACACGGTCGGCAACTCGTCCGTCCACGGCAACGAGACCTGCCACCACATCGCCTACCTCTACAACCGCATCGGCAGGTACGACAAGACCTGCCGCCGCGTCCACGACATCCTCACCCGCTGCTACTCCGACAGCCGCCGCGGCTTCGACGGCAACGAGGACTGCGGGGCGATGAGCTCGTGGTACATCCTCTCCGCGCTCGGCATCTATCCGCTCGACCCGGCGTCGGGCGAGTACGAGCTCGGCTCTCCGCTCGTGGACCGTGCGCGGATCGACATCGCCGGGCGCAGGCTCGTCATCACCGTACGCCGGCACCGTCCCGGCGCCTGGCGGACCGTCCGCGCGTCGTTCAACGGGCGCGAGCTCGCCAACCGCCGCGTCGCCCATGCCGACCTCGCCGCCGGAGGAGAGCTCGTCTTCGAACAGGAATAGGGGCGAGTCGTGTAACTCAATACTTTGTGCACTCCGCGCTGATGCCGACGAAGGCCTTCAAACTGCGCTGAGCGGCGTGCCCGGCGTCCTTGTCGGCTGATGCTGTCCAGACTTTTCCAAATATGAGCGGATTTTTTCTTTTCACCTTTTCCCGGCGAAGTGGTAATAGGATGACGTATGGGCATCATCAAGGAAATGCACGGCGACATCGAGCAGGAGGCAATCCACCTTCTCGCGCGGTATCGTGATGCATTGATGATGGAGGCGATATCGCTTACCTCGGGCGATATTCATGCCGCCGAAGAGCTGGTTTTGCAGGCTTTTGAGGTTCATCTGTTCAATCGCGAAAGGTATAACTCGTCGAAAGGGGGACTTTTGCCGTGGCTGAAGGGGATTGTGCGCAAAATACACGGCAAGGCGGTGCGGGACAAGGCCACGCGATCAATTGCCTATCTTTCGCCGGAGGAACTGGAGGTCTTGAGCGATATCCGTGCTCAGAGCAAGTCCACCAACGAGGAGGTCGAGTCCAATTCCGACGCTGAGATTGTGCGTGATGCGATTGCCAGATTGCCTGAAAGTGCGCGTTCGGTAATTGTGCTCCACTATTTTGAATCGCTTTCGATTCGCCAGATTGCGGGAATGCTCTGCAAATCACAAGATTCGGTGAGAAGCAACCTCTACTACGCGCGCAAGGTTCTTGCGAAACGTCTCGGCAAGATGCTGGGCCGAGCCTCGCTTGCCGTTGGCGCTCTCCTTGTAGGATCCTCGCTTCTCTACGCCGCCGCCGTAATGACCGGCCTCGTGTTCCCGCTCTTCACGGGGACAGACCCCGCAACTGTCGATCCCGCACCTGTCGTCTCGCAAGCCAATGGGGACAGACCCCATGTTGATGGGGACAAGGCAGAAGGAGGACAGACCCTGCAAACCATTGGGGGCAGCCCCCAGGCTGATGGGGACAGACACCAGAAGAATCAGAGCGAAAGTGAGTGTTTAAACGAAAAAACAGAGGAAAATACCATGGATGCTACAACTAATGCCGTCACTTGGGGATCTTCGGTCAAAGCTGCCGCGGTGAAGACGCTTGCTTCAGTTGCGCTTGCAGTCACGGCCGTGTTCGGTGCCGCTCCAGCTGTTCAAGGCGCTGGGGAGCCGACCATCTCGTTAGAGGGTGACACGATCACGGTGACGGTTCCCGAGGGAACGGTTGCGACCAATGCGTCGCTCTACCTTTGCTGGGGCGCGCTGGACGCAGGCGAGGCGGTCTCCGCGTGGAGCCATTCGGTCTGCCTTGCCGACGGCAGCGTAACGGCGACCGGCGGCGTCTGGACCGTCTCGGCCGCGGAGAAAGGCGTTTTCGCCGCAATGCGCGCGATTGTCGCGGTGACGCGTCCCTACAAGGCGGTTGAATATGTCGAGTCCACGACGGGGGAGGCTGGGCTGGGCGGTGAGGACGTCACCCATAAGACGCTGTCGGTATATTCGGGAGTTCGCGCGAGGACCGGCCTGCACGTGAAGACGCGGATGATGTGGCTTGCGTATGCTGACATGGATCTATGCGGCGGACGTATGGCATCCGGCAACGGCGACAGCAACCGCATCTTCCCCATCCACACGTACCAGAACAAATGGTTTCTCGGCTACGGCGGCACGAGATACAACTCGACGGCGTGCGAGACCAATGTCATCTACGAGGTGGAGGCAAAGCTCTATCGCGGACGGCAGACGCTGTCGGTGGACGGGAACCAGATCTGCGAAACGGATGACAACCGCTACGTCGATACGGGCGGGCAATGCGCGGTTTTCGGCGCATACTATATGGCCAACACCATCAACCCGATCGGTTCCACGGCGCATGCGCGCTGCTATTACCTCAAGATGTGGGAGAACGGCAACACGACGGACAACCCTGAGGGCGACCTCGTGCGCGACTTCGTGCCGGTGAAGGACCCAGACGGTCACGGTGCGCTCTACGACAAAGTGACCGGCCTCGTCTTCGAGTCTGTCTATTTCGGTACAAACACCGTCGAACACCTGGCCGTCGGGGCGGAAACCGGCGAGACGCTGAACTTGACGACCTACCGCGCCAGCGCGGTTGCGAACTACCATCTGCCGGTGGTTTCCGTTGCGGGTGACACGATCAACGTGTCGGTGCCGCCGGATGGGGTTGCCTCGCCGTGCGGCGTGGTTCTATGCTGGGGCTACGACCCCGGCGGCGACACCATCGACTCCTGGCCAAGCTCATACGTACTCACGACGAACGGACTCACTTCGGCCGGGGGAACCTTCTCCGCTTCGGCCGCCGCGTTGGGCATTACGGGCGGCCAGCGCATGCGCGCCTTCATCGTGCCTGGCGAAGCCAAGCGCGTCGAATACGTGGCGAGCGACAACACCATCCGGGTAGACAACAACATCCTCCGCACGGTCTATATCGACACGGGCGTGGACGCGCGAAGCGGACTTCGCATCGAGGCGGAGATGATGTGGCTGAATTTTGGCGACTGCGAGTTCTGCGGCGCGCGCTATACGACCGGCGACAACCGGCGCATCTTCCCGATCCACATCGTCAACGGCAAATGGTTCCATGGATACGGGGCGGTCGGAATGGATACCGGGCACGACGTCACTCTTTGCACCCGCTACCAGATCGCCTCATGGCTCTACGACGGCCTACAGCGTCTCAAGGTCATAGATGTCGATGCGGGAACTACCAACGTTGTCAACGAGCAGACCAACGGAGGCGAGGTCACCACGGAAGGAACCTGCACGCTTTTCGCCGCTTGGTACGGCCAATCCAAGTTCCCCGGGCTTTCCACCCGCGCGCGCTGCTATTCCCTCAAGATGTGGGAGAACGGCAACACGACGGACAATCCCGAAGGCGACCTCGTGCGCGACTTCGTGCCGGTGAAGGACTACTACGGGCGCGGCGGCGTCTTCGACCGCGTGACCGGCAAGGTCTTCTATTCGGGGTGCTATCTCAATGGCCTTGACACGCCAGCCTACATCAATTGCGGCGACGAGACGGGCGAGTCGGTCGTGTCGCTGCAGCCGGAAGTGGTGGTGGGGAGTTCTGCCGTGGCCGACTACATGCCCGAGACCCTGGAAACGAGCGTTGCCGGCGGCGCGATCAACGTCACGGTGCCGCCGGGCGCGGCAGTCGGCGAAACCAACATGCTGGTCGTCTGCTGGGGCGACCGCGACTATGGCATCTTCGCGAATGACTGGCCCAATGTCCTGGCGACGCAGGTGGCTGTCGGGCAGGAGGGCGGGAGGTTCTCCTTCCCGGCGAAGGTGGTGGAGCCCAGGTCCGCGTTCCGCGCCTTCCTGGTCAAGTCGATGGGCTTCGCCGACTACATTTCGTCTGCCGGCAACTCGGCCAACAACAACATCACCGTCTATCTCGACACCGGGGTCAAGGCGAAGCACGGCCTACGCGTCCAGACCCGCATCGAGTGGCTGGCAAAATGGTCCGACTTCGGATTCATAGGCGCACGCCCGGATAGCGGCGACTCGCGGTTCCTCCCGATCTACGGATACCCGAACGGCCAGTGGGGGCTTGGATGGAAATCCGGCAATTTCCAAAAGGGCCCTTTCGCCGTCGACACGCCCTACGAGGTCGAGGCGAAGATGTATTCCGGCGAACAGCGGCTGACGGTCGATGGCGTGGACAAGTACGCGGGTTCGGACATCTCCTGGACGCCGGACTACGACGTCAACGTCTTCGCCTTTGCTGTAAACTGGTATTCTCCAAAGCAGGGGTCGCCGAACTATGGCTGCCGGGCGAAGTGCCACTACCTCAAGATGTACACCGACGGCGACCCGACGACAAATCCGGACGGAACGCTCGCGCGCGACTATGTGCCGGCGGTGCTGGACGGAGTCGCCGGGATGTACGACCGCCTGAACAGGACTTTCTCCGGCAGCGCCGGCACTGGCGCGTTCCAGTATGGCGCAATCACGAACGTCACCGGCTACGTCCGGACGACGCTATGCGCGTCGCCGTCTGCTGAAATGATTGGCAGCGGATTCCTGGTCATCGTCAAATAGGCGGTAATTCGTCAGTTCGCGAAGCCGATGTCGCGGAGCGCCGCCTGACGAGCAGGGGCTGGCGGCGTGTTTGCATTGAAAGCGCGCTTGACAAGTCATGCGCCGATGGCGTAGAATACACTCACTATGAAAAAAGCTTGGATTGCGCTGTTGGCATCGATGGCTGGATGCGCCTGCTTTGCGCTCGACGCCGTGACCCTGCGATTTTTGGTATAATACAACCTATGAAACTCGATCCAACGAAGATGAAGGACTGGGAGGTCGCAGAGGCCGCCGAGGCCGGGATGCGTCCGGCGGCCGATCTCCTTGCCGAACTGGGGGTGGAAAAGGGCGAATGGGATGCCTACGGCACCTATCTCGCCAAGGTGGACGCGACGAAGGTGCTGCGGCGGCTCGGGGAGAAGAAGCGCGCGAAGTACATCGACGTCACCGCCATCACCCCGACCGCGCTCGGCGAGGGCAAGACCACGACGACGCTCGGGCTCGTCGAGGGGCTTGGCCGCCTCGGCAAGCGCGTGATCGGCTGCGTGCGCCAGCCTTCCGGCGGCCCGACCTTCAACATCAAGGGGTCCGCGGCCGGCGGCGGGCTCGCCCAGGTGATTCCGCTGACCTCGCTCTCGCTGGGGCTGACCGGCGACATCGACGCGATCACCAACGCCAACAACCTGGCGATGGTGGCGCTCAACTCGCGCATGCAGCACGAGCGCAACCACGACGACGCCTGGCTCGCCGAGCGCGGGCTGAAGCGGCTCGACATCGACCCGGAGCGCATCCAGTTCCGCTGGGCGATGGACTTCTGCGCGCAGGGGCTGAGGAACATCGAGATCGGTCGCGGCGGCAAGTTGGACGGCTTCAACTGCAGTTCCGGCTTCTACATCACCGTAGCCTCCGAGGTGATGGCGATCCTCGCGATGAGCGCCGACCTCGCCGACCTCCGGTCGCGGCTCTCGAAGATAGTCGTCGCCTACTCGAAGTCCGGCGCGCCGGTGACGACGAAGGACCTCGAGGTCGACGGCGCGATGTGCGCGCTGCTCGTCAACGCGATCAAGCCGACGCTGATGCAGTCCATCGAGGGCCAGCCGGTGTTCGTGCACGCCGGGCCATTCGCCAACATCGCCATCGGCCAGAACTCGGTCGTCGCCGACCGGCTCGCCTGCGCGCTCGGCGACTACGTGGTGACGGAGAGCGGCTTCGCGAGCGACATGGGCTACGAGAAGTTCTGGAACATCAAGTGCCGCTGCTCGGGGCTCAAGCCCGACGCGGTGGTGCTGGTGGCGACCGTACGCGCGCTCAAGGCGCACGGCGGCGCGCCCAAGGTGAAGGCGGGGCTGCCGCTCGACCCGGCGTACACCACCGAGAACCTGGAGCTGCTGGAGAAGGGCTGCGACAACCTGCTCGCGCACATCGACATCATCCGCCGCTCGGGCGTGCAGCCGGTCGTCTGCCTCAACGCGTTCTACACCGACACCCCGGCCGAGCGCGCGCTGGTGAAGTCCTTCGCCGAGCGCGCCGGCGCGGCGTTCGCCGTCTCCGACCACTGGCTGAAGGGCGGCGAGGGCGCGCTGGAGCTCGCCGAGGCGGTGGTGAAGGCGTGCAGCGAGCCGAACTCGTTCGAATACCTCTGCGACCTCGCCGAGCCGATCTCGGCGCGGATCGAGAAGCAGGTGAAGGAGGTCTACGGCGGCGACGGGGTGGACTACGAGCCCGCGGCGCTCGAGAAGCTCCGGCGTTTCGAGGCCGACCCCGAGACTGCGCGCCTGCCGGTCTGCATGGCCAAGACGCAATACTCGCTTTCGC
Organism: uncultured bacterium; assembly: GCA_902764415.1. Taxonomy (GTDB): domain Bacteria; phylum Verrucomicrobiota; class Kiritimatiellia; order RFP12; family UBA1067; genus UBA1067. The sequence goes on from CACWVU010000002.1 coordinate 68,276, forward strand.
ACGACCCGGCGCTCCTGGGGCGGCCGAAGGGCTGGCGGCTGCCGGTCAAGGACATCCTCATCTACAGCGGCGCGGGGCTGCTGGTGCCGGTCGCCGGCGAGATCAAGCTCATGCCCGGCACCTCCGCCTCGCCCGCCTACCGCAAGATCGACGTCGACGTGGAGACCGGCCGCGTGCGCGGGCTGTTCTGATCTGGAGGAGGTGAAATGAGCAGGCTGAAGATCGGGGTGTTGGGTTCGGGCTCGGGCTCGAACATGCAGTCGATAGTCGACGAGATCGAGGCGGGGCGGCTCGACGCGGAGGTGCGGGTGGTGCTTGCCGACGTGCCGGACGCGAAGATCCTCGACCGCGCGAAGCGGCACGGCATTCCCTGCCAGTATCTCGACTGCGCGCCGTGGAAGACTAAACTCGAGGGTCCGGCGGAGGACCGCTGCATCGAGATTCTCAAGGCGGCGGGTGTCGACACGGTCGTCCTCGCCGGCTTTATGCGCATCGTCAAGCCCAAGCTCCTCGCGGCGTTCCCGAACCGCGTCCTCAACATCCACCCCGCGCTACTGCCGGCGTTCCCCGGCGTCCACAGCTGGACGCAGGCGCTTGACTACGGCTGCAAGGTGGCGGGGGTGACGGTGCACTTCGTGGACGGCGGCACCGATACCGGCCCGATCATCGTGCAGAAGGCGGTGCCGGTCCTCGAGGACGACACGCCCGAGACCCTGCACGCGCGCATCCAGGTCGAGGAGCACAAGGCGTTCCCCGAGGCGCTTGCGCTCCTTGCCGCCGGCCGGCTCTCCGTCGAAGGCCGCCGGGTCCGGATTGACCCGGCGGGGACAGTATGATACACTACGCATAGCGAGACAAATAGGGGCTGCGCAGATGGTGGTACTCGGAACGATAGACCTGAAAAAGACATTCAAGATTCCTGGCCAGAAGCCGATCGAGGTTCTGAAGGGGGTCAACTTCTCCGTCTTCCCGGGCGAGAAGGTGGCGATCGTCGGCCGCAGCGGCGCGGGGAAGTCGACCCTGCTCAACATCCTCGGCGGGCTCGAGAAGCCAACCAGCGGCTCGGTGACGCGTCCGCAGAACATCGGCTTTGTCTTCCAGCAGTACCACCTGATGCCGGAGCTCACCGTCTACGAGAACGTGCTCCTGCCCACCATGTCCGCCAAGATGCGCGCCCTCGTCGGCGGCGCGGCCGGCGCCCGCCGCGCGCGAGAGCTGCTGGAGCAGGTCGGGCTCGGGGACCGCCTGCGCCACCTGCCGTCGGAGCTCTCCGGCGGCGAGCAGCAGCGCGTCGCGCTCGCCCGCGCGCTGGTGACCGACCCCGAGCTGGTGCTGGCCGACGAGCCCACCGGCAACCTTGACGCGATGACGGGGTCCGAGATCCTGCGCATGCTCGCCGACCTTTCGGCCGGCACTTCGGTTTCGCTGGTGATGGTGACCCACTCGCCCGAGGCCGCGGCAATCTGCGACCGGGTGCTTACCCTCGAAGGAGGCGTCCTCAGATGACCGCTTCCCGTCTCGCCGCCGTGCTGGCGGCCGTCGTCGCCTTGTCCGCCGCCTCTGCCGCGGTGCCGCAGCCTTTCCCGCGCGCGACGCCGGAGTCGCAGGGAGTGCCGAGCGAGGCGGTCCTCGACCTCGTCGAGCGGCTCCACGCCGAAGGCGACTGGGTTCATGCCTACATGCTCATCCGCCACGGCAAGGTGGTGGCCGAGGGCTGGTGGGCGCCGTATTCGGCGGACGAGCGCCACCAGCTCTACTCCGCGTCGAAGGCGTTTGCCGCGATGGGCATCGGCTATGCGGCGGAGGAGCGGCTGCTCACGCTCAACGACCGCGTGGACTGGTTCTTCCCCTGGTATGTGCCGGCTCCGCGCGATCCGCGCGCCGCGGCGATGCGCGTGCGCGACCTGATGGCGATGTCGAGCGGACTCAAGAGCGATCCTTTCAACGCAATGGTCACCGCGCCCGCCGGCGAGCAGGTGCGCAGGTTCTACGAGACGCCGATGGACGTCGAGCCGGGCATCTTCTTCCGCTACATGAGCGGCAACACGGCGATGCTCGCGCAGATCCTCCGCCGCGTGACCGGCGAGCCTGACCTCGTGAAATACCTCGACTCGCGGCTCTTCTCCAAGCTCGGCATCGAGGACATGCTCTGGGCGCGCCAGCCCGACGGCACCGTCGCCGGCGGCTCCGGCTTCGAGCTCCGGACCGAGGACTTCGCCAAGGTCGGCCAGCTGCTCCTCCAGAACGGCGTCTGGAAGGGCGAGCGGCTGCTTCCGCTCTGGTGGGTGAAGCAGGCGACGAGCTGCCAGACTCCCTACGGCAACGTGCTCGACCCGGTGCTTGCGCTCCACGTCGGCACCGAGGGCTGGGAGGACTGGGAGGTCGGCTACGGCTACCAGCTCTGGATGGGCCGCTACGAGACCTTCCGGCTCTGCGGGGCGTTCGGCCAGATCGCGATTGTGATGCCGTCCGAGGACGTAGTCTTCGTCTCCAACGCCGGCGGCGGCGGGGCGAACTCGAAGTCGGTGAACGCATTCTACGACGCCATGCTCGGGAAGTTCTCCCAGTCGCCGCTCCCAGAGAACCCGTCCGCGCTCAAGCGCCTCCGGGAGCGCTCCGCGGCGCTTTCGATCACCGCGCCCGCGGCGAAGGACGCGGCAAAGCCCACGCCCGGAGCCGCCGCCATGGCCCGCCGCGGCTGGTGCGCGCCGGAGGTGCCAGCCGACGCTGCGAAGAAGGGCGATGCGGCCGCAAGCACCTATTTCGAGGAGAGCGTGAAGGCGCTTGCGTTCGACGAGGCGACGGGCACGCTCGTAGTCTCCAACAGCTTCGGCCGCCAGGAGCTCAAGGTCGGACGCGGCGGCAAGTGGGCGCGCGGCGAGCTGGAGGCCGAGAAGCACTCCGCGCTCACCTTGAGCCGCGTCCCCGGCGGGAAGCAGCCGGTCGGAGTCTCGGGCGGGTGGACCTCGCCGACGGAGCTTAAGGCGCGCATCTGCTTCGTCCGCTCGCCGGCGATTGTTGACGTTATCCTCGACTGCGGCGGCGACGCCGTGTCCGTCAGGACCGAATGCCAGCTTTTCAAGCGCTACCGCCACCCGGCCGAGAAATAAGGGAAAGGAACAACTCGACATGTCCAACAGGCAGTATTCGCAGGAGGAGCTCAAGGCGGCGCTCGCCGGCTTCGGCATCAACGACGCGACCGACGTCTCGCGCTACGGCTCGGGGCACATCAACGACACCTTCAAGGTGGAGACGTCCGGCGGGCCGAGGTACATCCTCCAGCGCGTCACCGACATCTTCGACAAGGACGTGCTCAAGGAGAACATCCTGCGCGTGACCGGCCACCTGAAGGCCAAGGGCGTGAAGACGCTCGAGGTCGTCGGCTACGAGAACCCGTGGCGCGTCTACCGCTTCCTCGAAGGCTACGCCTCGGTCGACCTCATCACCGACCCGAAGGACGCGGCAATCGCGGCCGGCGCGTTTGCGAAGTTCCAGAACGACCTCGCCGACTTGCCCGCGCCGCCGCTCAAGGCGGTGATCCCGCGCTTCCACGACACCGTGGACCGGCTGCGGCAGCTCGACGAGGCCGCCGCCGCGGACGTGAAGGGGCGCCGCGCCTCGGTCGCCAAGGAGCTTGCGTTCATCGACGCGCGCCGCGGTGACGCGGCGAAGATCGTGAAGATGATGGCCGCGGGCGAGATCCCCGAGCGCATCACCCACAACGACACCAAGATCAACAACGTGATGATGGCGCCGGACGGCTCGACGGTCGTCATCGACCTCGACACCACTATGCCCGGCTCGGCGCTCTACGACTTCGGCGACATGGTGCGCACCTCGTCCGCCGCGGCGGCGGAGGACGAGAAGGACCTCTCGAAGGTGTACTCGAAGAAGGAGTACTTCGAGGCGCTCGTCGCCGGCTACCTGCCGAAGGCGAAGTTCCTCACCGAGGCGGAGCGGGAGAACCTGGCGTTCTCCGGCCGGCTGATCACGCTCACGATCGGCATCCGCTTCCTCACCGACTACCTCGCAGGCGACACCTATTTCCACACCGCCTACGACGACCACAACCTCGTCCGGTGCCGCACCCAGCTGAAGATGGTGGAGTCCATGGAGGCCCAGGCGAAGGAATACGAGGAAATCGTGAGGAGGTTCGGGAAGTGAAGAAGATCTTCGTGCTTGGCTCGACCAACACCGACATGGTGATCGCCGACCGGAAGCTCCCGGCGCCGGGCGAGACCATCAGCGGCGGCAGGTTCATGATGAACCCGGGCGGCAAGGGCGCCAACCAGGCCGTCGCGGTGGCGCGGCTGGCGGCGAAGCGCGGCGCCTGCGTCTTCGTCGCCAAGGTCGGCGACGACCTCTTCGGGCGCGACGCGGCGGCGCGCTTCCGCGCCGAGGGCATCGACGCGCGGCTCGTCGTGGACCGGAGGAACCCGAGCGGCACCGCGCTCATCCTGGTGGACGCGAAGGGGCAGAACGTGATTTCGGTGGCGTTGGGCGCGAACGGCACCTTGTCGCCGGCGGACGTGAAGCCGCGGCTCAAGGACCTCAAGGGCGCAGCCGCGCTCTTGATGCAGCTCGAGACGCCCATTCCCACCGTGCTCGCCGCGGCGAAGGCGGCGAAGGCGGCCGGCGTGATGGTGGTGCTTAACCCGGCGCCGGCGGCGAAGCTCCCGAAGGAGCTCTATCCGCTCATCGATTGGATCACCCCGAACGAGACCGAGGCGGAGCTGCTCACCGGGGTGAAGGTGAATGACGCGAAGAGCGCGCAGCTCGCGGTCGACGCGCTGAAGCGCAAGGGCGTGAAGAACGTCGCGATCACCATGGGCGCGAAGGGCGTCTACTGCGGCAACTGCCGGCGGCTCTATCCCGCGAAGAAGGTGAAGGCGGTCGACTGCGTCGCCGCCGGCGATACCTTCAACGGCGCGTTCGTGGTGGCGCTCGCGGAGGGGAAGTCGTGCCGAGACGCGATTGCCTTCGCCCAGAAGGCGTCGGCGATCTCCGTGACCCGGCCCGGCGCCCAGAGCTCGGTGCCGCGCCGCCGCGAGGTGAAGTAGCTTTAACGGAAAACAACAACAAGAAAGGACCTGAAAATGTTCTACGTATCCGACTACACGTTCGCGGTGGCGCTCTGCGTCGTCTGCATGTTCTGCTGGGGCAGCTGGGGCAACACCCAGAAGCTGGTGGGCAAGAGCTGGCGGTACGAGCTCTTTTACTGGGACTACGTGATCGGCCTCCTGCTCTTCGCGCTCGTTGCCGGCCTCACGCTCGGCAGCATCGGTGAGCATCCGGACTGGGGCTTCATCGCCAACCTGAAGTCGAGCTTCGGCCCTGCGTGGCTCTGGCCGCTCGCGGCGGGCATCGTCTTCAACCTCTCGAACATCCTCCTCTCGGCGTCGATTGCGGTGGCGGGGATGTCGGTCGCGTTCCCGGTCGGCGTGGGCCTCGCGCTCGTTGGCGGCACGGTGTTCAACTACTACTTCAACCCGGCGGGCAAGCCGCTCGGGCTCATCGTCGCGGGCCTGGCGCTCATCGTCGTCTCCATCGTCTGCAACGCGATGGCGTTCAAGGCGAAGTCGTCCGGCGCCGCGGAGGGCGGCCAGTCGTCCAAGACCGGCCGCGGCCTGGCGCTCGCGGCCGTCGCCGGCCTCCTGATGATGTGGTTCTCGCCGCTCGTCAACAAGGTGATCGACAACGCATTCGCCAACCCCGCGCCGGCGGCGGGCAAGATGACCGCCTACACCGCGTTCTTCGTCTTTGCGGCGGGCATCTTCGTCTCGAACTTCCTCTGGAACACCATCGCGATGCGCCATCCGGTGCAGGGCGAGCCGATCCGCGACGGGCTCCGGCGCTATTTCGCCGGCTCGCCGGCGACGCACCTCGTGGGCATGCTCGGCGGCACCATCTGGGGACTCGGCACGCTCCTCTCGTTCGTCACCGCGGGCGCGGCTTCGCCGGCGATCGCCTATGCGCTCGGCCAGGGCGCGACGCTCGTCTCGGCGCTCTGGGGCATCCTGGTCTGGAGGGAGTTCGCGGGCGCGCCGAAGAAGTCGGCGTACCTCAACCTCGCGATGTTCGTCCTCTTCGTGGCCGGTCTCGCCGTGCTGATCAAGGCGGGAGCCTGAGGCGGACGCGGTTGCCTTGGACGGAGGTATTTTGGTATAATTCCCGAAAACAAAGGAGGATTCTAAGATGAAGACACCCGAAGAGTTTCTCGCCGACAACGGCTTTGTGACGGCGGCCGAGCTGGACCGCCAGGCGCTCACCGCCTCGCTCCTCTCGGAAATGGAGAAGGGCCTCAGGGGCGAGAAGTCGTCCCTGCTGATGATTCCGGCCTACGTCGGCGTCGACGGCCGCATCCCGCAGGGGTCGAAGGCGATCGTGCTTGACGCCGGCGGCACCAACTTCCGCGGCGGCGTGGTGACCATTCCGCCGAAGGTGGAGGAGAAGCAGAACCAGCCGATGCCCGGCACCCACGGCCATGTCGGCGAGGACGAGTTCTACGACGCCTTTGCGAAGGAGATCAAGCGCCTCGACGGCAAGGCGACGGTCGAGAAGGTCGGCTGGTGCTTCTCCTATCCGGCCGAGTCCACGCCAGACCTGGACGCGAAGCTGCTGCGCTGGACGAAGAACGTGGACGCGCCGGAGATCGTCGGCCAGAACGTCGGCGCGGAGCTCCTCAAGCGCACCGGCGGCAAGTCCATCGCCGTCGTCAACGACACGGTCGCCACCCTGCTCGCCGCCAAGGCTACCGAGGGCGACAAGACCTACTCCTCCTACATCGGCTTCATCCTCGGCACCGGCACCAACACGGCCTACGTCGAGAAGAACGAGAACATCACCAAGCTCCCCGGCCTGCCCGCCGGCGGCTCGATGATCATCAACGCCGAGTCGGGCGCGTTCGACAAGGCGCCGCGCTCGAAGTTCGACCTCGCGGCGGACGCCAAGACCGGCAACCCCGGCCACGGGCTCTACGAGAAGATGATCGCCGGCGCCTACCTCGGCGGCGTCGGGCTCGAGATCCTCAAGGCCGCGGCGAAGGAGGGCTTCCTGCCCAAGGCCGCCAACGCCGTCGCCGGCCTCGGCTCACTCGAGACGCGCGACCTGAGCGAGTTCTGCGCCAACTTCCGCGACACGCGGCCGAATCCGCTCTTCTGCGTCTTCGCCGACGCCGACGAGGCGAAGATGGCCCGCCGGCTCACGCTGCCGGTCTTCGAGCGCGCGGCGGTGCTCACCGCGGTGCAGCTCGCGGCGTTCGTGATCAAGTCCGGCGAGGGGGCCGACGCCTCCGCCCCGGTTGCGATCAACATCGACGGGTCCACCTACTACAAGACCAAGGCCATCCCGTTTGCCCAGACCGTGGTGAAGGAGCTCGACGACATGCTCGTCAAGCGCCGCAACATCCACTACGAGATCACCCCGCAGGTCGACGACGCGCCGATGGTCGGCGCCGGCATCGCTGCGATGCTCTGATGCGGAGGAAACCGGTGGTAGCCAAGAAGACGGCGATGCAAGCCCTGTCCGCGCTCGCGGGCGCGTTAGCGCTCACGGCCGGCGCGGTGGAGGTGGACGGCATCGCAGCACGGGTCGGCACGGAGACGATCCTCAAGAGCGACGTGGCGATGGAGATGCAGCGCCTGCGCGCTCCGGCCTCCAGCTACGACGAGGTGCGCGCGGGGATGATCGACCGCAAGCTGATCCTCCGCGCAGCGTCAGAGGCGAAGATGACGATGCAGGACTGGATCGTCGAGAACCGCATCCGCGACATCGTCGACCGCGCCTTCGGCGGCGACCGCAACAAGCTCATGGAGTCGCTCTCGAAGCAGAAGGTGTCCTACCCGGAGTGGCACGCGCGGATGCGCGAGGACATGATCATCCAGGCGATGCGCTGGAACGTGGTGGACAAGAACGCCACCGCCAGCCCCGCCGCGATGCGCGAGGAGTTCAACGCCCATCCCGAGAGGTACTCCACCCCGCCCAAGGTCACGGTGTCGGTGATCCTGCTCAAGCCCGAGGACGCTGCGAAGCGCGACGAGGTATCCGCCGCGATCGCCACCAACTCCTTCGCCGACGTCGCCCGCAGGTACAGCGCCGACAGCCACGCCGCGGAAGGCGGGGTGTGGAAGGACGTCACTCCCGCCGACGTCTTCAAGAAGGAGATCTGCGACGAGATCGCCAAGATGCCCAAGGGCACCATCAGCCACTGGATCGAGCTGGACGGCTGGAGCTTCCTCCTGCGCAAGGACGACGAGGCACCCGGCCGCGCCCGCACCTTCGCCGAGGCGTACGCCGACGTGGAGGAGAACGTGCGCCAGGCCGTCGCGCTGAAGGCATACCGCGACTGGATCGAGCGCCTCCGCGCCGAAACCTACATCAAGGTCTACTGACATGCTTACCTGGATGGACTCGCTTAAGGGGCGCTCGATGCTCCGCCTCGCCTCGTTCACCGACGAGGAGATGGTCAACCTCATCGACCTCGCAGCCCAGCTCAAGGCCCGGCGAGCCGCCGGCGTGCGCGGCGACCTGCTGCGGCGCCGCAACATCGCGCTCATCTTCGAGAAGAGCTCCACGCGGACGCGCAACTCCACCCTGATCGCGGTCAGGGACGAGGGCGGCAACGGCGAGTACCTGACCCGCCCCGACATCCACTTCGGCAAGAAGGAGTCGGTCAAGGACACCGCGCGCGTCCTCGGGCGCATCTACGACGGCATCCTCTTCCGCGGCTTCCGCCAGGCGGACTGCGAGGCGCTGGCGAAGTACTCCGGCGTTCCGGTCTGGAACGGACTTACCGACGACTACCACCCGACCCAGATCTTCGCGGACCTCCTCACCGTGCGCGAGACTTTCGGCTCCCTGGACGCCAACACCTGCGTCGCCTATGTCGGCGACGGCCGCAACAACGTCGCCAACTCGCTGATGATGGGCTGCGCCAAGTGCGGAGTGAGGTACGTCTGCTGCTGCCCGAACGAGCTGCGGCCGGACGAGAAGGTGCTCGCCGAGGCCGAGGAGGTGGCGAAGCGCAACGGCGTGGACATCCGCGTCTTCGACGACCCCGCCAAGGGCGTGAAGGGCGCGAACGTCCTCTACACCGACGTCTGGGTCTCGATGGGCGAGGAGGCGAAGACGGCCGAGCGCATCAAGCTGCTCCGGCCCTACCAGATCAACATGGACCTCATGCGCGCCACGGGCAACCTCGACGGGCGGCTCATGTTCCTCCACTGCCTGCCGGCCTTCCACGACTTCGAGACAGAGGTGACGAAGGAGTGCGGCGCGCTGGAGGTGACCGACGAGGTGTTCGAGTCGAAGTACTCGAAGGTCTTCGACGAGTCCGAGAACCGCATGCACACGATCAAGGCGCTGCTCGTCTCCGCCCTCTGCGACCGCGCGTCGCTGTAGGCGCGCCTCCTCTCCGGGGCTGTGCGGGCGAAGCGGCAAACCAAGGTGGAACTCACGCATGACAGAGAACAGGGTTAACATACTGACGCTGAAGTGGGGTACACTGTACTCCTCAGAGTACGTCAACCGCCTCTACCGCGGGGTGAAGGCGTACCTTTCGCGCCCGTTCCGCTTCGTCTGCGTGACCGACGACCCCGCGGGGCTCGCCGAGGGCGTGGACGCGGTGGCGTTCCCCGAGAAGCCGGAGTGGTTCCACCCCAACGCCCGCTACCCCGAGTGGCCGGGCATATACGTGAAGTTGCTTGTCTTCGAGCCCGGGTTCGCCGGACTCGAGGGGCCGACGCTCTTCCTCGACATCGACCAGATCGTCACCGGCCCGCTCGACTGCTTCTTCGACTACCTGCCCGGGAAGTTCTGCATCATCCACAACTGGGTGGCGCTCAGGAAGCGGCTCTTCCGCAAGGTGCCTTTCTGCGGCAACTCCAGCTGCTTCCGCTTCGACGCCGGCGAGGGCTGCCGCTACATCTACGACACCTTCCGCTCCGAGGCCGACGTGGCGATGGACCCCGAGGTCTACGGCACCGAGCAGGAGTACATGACCCACGCCGTCGGCTTCGACAAGGTGAACTTCTGGCCGGACAACTTCGTCAGGTCCTTCAAGCGCAGCTGCACCTGGCCCTGGCCGCTCAACCACTTCCTCGTCCCGCGGATGAAGAAGGACACCCGCATCCTCTGCTTCCACGGCACGCCCACGCCGCAGCAGGCGATCGACGGCTTCCGCGGCTCGAAGCACATCGACGGCTGGACGCGGCCGTGCCCGTGGGTGAAGGAGCTCTGGGAGAAATGAAGAACTACGACTTCTGCTTCGGCTGCGGCTTCTCCTGCGGCGTCACCCAGGCGCTCCGCGCCGCGAACCTGCAGTTCGCCTCGCTGCCGTTCGACTGGACCGCGACGCCGAGCTTCCCGAAGGCGGCGCGGATGGCGGCGTCCGACTTCGCGCACTGGCTCGACCGCGAGGACCTCGAGCTCATCGACGTCCGGCACAGCGGCATCAACCGCCGCGTCTACTTCAACCGGCGGACCGGCTTCGGCTTCGTTCACGACTTCTCGCTCTTCAAGTCGCCCGACGACGCCTACGCCGAGGTCAAGGCGAAGTACGAGCGCCGCGCCGAGCGCTTCCGCGAGTGCCTGAAGTCCGCCAGGACCGCGCTCGCCGTCTGCGTGGAGTGGCCGCTTCTGGGGCGGCTCCGGGACGAGACGCTGGCCGAGACGAAGCGCGTCTTCGAGACCCGATTCCCTGGCGTCAAGTTCGACCTCCTCTACTTCCACGTCGCCGAGGGCGCAAGCGCCGCGGTGGTTGAGTCGGAGCGCGACGGCGTCACGGTCGTCGGCTGCGAGTACCGCAAGTACCTGGACGACGGCGGCGTCCACCACGAGATCGACAACTCCCAGATTCTCGCGTTCCTCAAGGCGAACTACTCCGCGCCGGACCCGCGCAGCGAGGAGGAGAAGCGCCGCTACGACGAGGGCTGGCGGCGGCAGGACCGCGCGCGCTGGCATGGGCGGAACGCGTTCGAGACGATGGTCAACCGCTCCGCCTTCCGGCTCTACCGGAAGCTCGAGCGCTTCCTCGCGCGCAAGGGGCTGGCGCCGCAGGAGCGTCCGATGTGGTTCGGGACCGAGAACGAGCCGAGGTGACGCAATGAAAAGGGTATTCACTTTCTGGGAGCCGAAGGAGAGGGTGCCGGGGTACGTGCGCCTCTGCATGGAGACGTGGAAGGACCGCCTGCCTGGGTACGAGACGACCGTCCTCGACTACGAGACGCTCGGCGACTGGCTGACCGAGGCGGAGCAGCGCGAGGTGCTCTGCCGCAAGATGACGCTTGCGATGCAGTCCGACTGCATCCGCTGCGCCGTCCTCAAGAAGCACGGCGGCGTCTGGCTGGACGCCGACTCGGTGCTCACGAAACCGCTCGACGAAAGGTTTTTGGCGGCGGATTGTACCATCGTCGCGCGCCGCCAGGACGGCGGGCTCGTCCACTACGCCGCGTACATCAGCGCGACGAAGCCGGAGGCGAAGTTCCTTTGCGACTGGCACCGCGAACTCAAGCCGCGCGTCGCGAAGGCGGAGCGCTTCCGCTCGAACTTCCTCCTCCGGCTTCTCCACCGCGGCGAGTGGAAGCTCATCCGACGCTGGAACTACTGCGTCAACGCGATCATCGACCCGCTTGCGGCGACGGCGGACCCGAAGGACTACGCCTGGATCGACAAGGACGCGATCTTCGCGGTGCCGGAGGAGGAGCTGATGGCGACCGGGCTCGACGCCGTGGCTGCCTACCAGAAGTACTGGTTCGAACCGGGCGAGGTCGACGATGTCCTCGCTCGCACGGCGGGGCTCATAATGCTCCACAACTCCTTCACGCCCGAGCGCTTCCGCGCGATGTCGGCGGAGGAGTTCATCGCCACCGACACGCGGCTCGCGCGGCTTCTGAGGTATCTGTTGCAAAAATGACGATCTCGGTAGTCATACCCGTGTACAACGCGGAGCGCTTCATCCGCTTCGCGCTGGATTCGGTCGTGCATCAGACATATTCAGACTGGGAGTGCATCTGCGTTGACGACGGCTCGACCGATGGCTCCGGCGCGATTCTCGACGAGTACGCCGCTAAGGACGAGCGTTTCCGCGTCGTCCACAAGGCGAACGGCGGCGAGGGAGCTGCGCGCAACGCGGGGATGGACCTCGCGACCGGCGCGATTGTCGCGTTCCTTGATGCGGACGATGTATGGCATCCAGAGACTCTGCGGCTTATTGCGGCGACGCGCGAGGCGACCGGAGCGGACGTGATCCGCTACGGATGGAAGCCTGTTTCAGCGCATGAGGGAGGTTTCGAGCCGCTGCCGGCAGACGCCTGTGGACGAATCGTCGACCTGAAGTCAAGGAACGAGTCGACCATACGATTCTGCACGCTCGGGGCGGCGACGGCGGTTTCCCGGGCGGTGTGCGGAGACATCAGGTTCTCGTCGCTTACCCAGGGCGCCGACCTCGTCTTCGTGCTCGACTGCCTGCTGCGGTCCGGGAAGGCGGCCATAATCGAGGCGCCGTTGCTTCATTACCTTACCCACCCAGGCCAGATTTCGCGCCGGGTCTCGCGTGCGCTCCTCGAGGGCTCCTGCAGATACCTGCCGGAGATCGCCGCGCGCTGCGCGCGGCTGGGCGAGGGCGAGGCGGCTGCTGCTGACACGCGGCGGTATGTCTCCGACCTCATGTTCAGGCGGCTTGCCGGCTCGTGGCGGCTGCTCGCCGACGCGCAGGAGCGCGAGACGGTCCGCCGCGCGTTTTGGACGGCTCTCAGACGGCTGGCGGAGATTGCCGATTTCTTTTCGCCGTGCCGATGCCGCGCCGTTTTACGCGCCTGCCGCCGTGAAAGCATGTTCTTGTTGAAGCTTTTCGTTGTTTTGCCGTACAGGCTGGAACGAAAGATGGTATAATACGCAACATGAAGAAAGAGCGATTTGACTATGTTTGCAGTCTGGGGTCGTCGTGCCTGTGTGCGATGTCCCTGCGAGATGCTGGGCTCAGGCTTTCGTCCGGGCCGTTTGACTGGCTTCTCGGTCCATCCTTGAAGTCGCGTGTTGACCTGATTGCCAATGACTTTGCTGGCTGGTTCGAGCCTAGGGACTTCGAGTTCCTTGGAAACCCTGAGAAGTTCGAACATGACAGCTACAGGAACCGCAGGACTGGCTACAAGTTCTCGCACGACTTTGAGCTTGGAAAGTCGTTCGAGGAAAGCTTTCCGGCGGTTCGCGAGAAGTATGCAAGGCGCATAGATCGGTTCTATGATCGCATAAGGGCGTCGCGTCGGGTCCTGCTGGTATGGCTCGAGAACCCTGTCGTCAACGACCGTCCGTCAGAAGAGGAAGTCGCCGCCTCTCGGAGGATCCTGGCGGACAAGTTCCCAGGCGTAGAGATAGAGTTCCTCATTGTAGACCGGGCTCCGGACGACACGGAGGGCGGCAGGATCGAGCGGCTTGACGGACATTGGCGGATGGTGTGCCCGTACCGCCGCAAGTCGACCGAGCCGGGGAAGGACGTGCGGCCGTGGGACATAGACACGCGGCCGATAGACGCGCTGCTGTCGAACTTCGAGACCAGCGACTATCGAAGCGCGGCAGAGCGCCGAGACCACGCAGCTGCAGGGCGTCTCGCTAAGTACGCCGCGTTTGGGGTGCACACCGCGTTCGGCTATGCGCTGGTCAGGCTCCAGATAAAGATATGCAAACTGCTGCTGAACAGGCTTCGTCGGCGCGGCATAAGCATCAGGCGGACTTTCGAGGTCCAGATCGGGCTCTGCAGATGAGCAGAACGCGATTCGACTTCGTGTTCGGCCTTGGCGCCGGGTGCTCATGTTCGCGCATGCTGCGCGAACGAGGCCTTCAGTATGCGTCATTCCCGCTAGACTGGGTCGGAGATCCGACCCTGAATGCCGGCGTCGACCTCAGGCTTACGATCGACGTCGTGGCTGGCGGGTTCCAGAACTGGTTCGAGAAGGCCAACCTCGAGCGTACGACGCTTTATGATTCCGAGAACCATGTCTCGTATTTTGACAGGGGAACGCGGCTTTACTTCGCCCACGATTTTGCCCCTGGCGACGATTTCGCTCTCGCATACCCGGCAGTGCGCGAGAAGTACCTTCGCCGTATAGCGCGCTTCAAGAAGATACTCTCAGCGGCGAAGAGCGCCCTGGTGGTCTGGGTCGCGGATCCTCGTGGCAACGGGGAGGTCGTCGAGGATGACATAGAATACAGCCTGAACGTGCTTAGAGCGGCCTATCCCGAGACGGACTTCATGCTGCTTGTCGCGAACTGCGTCCCGGGTGTGCTTCCGGAGAAGATGCGCGTCAAGCGCGGGAAAGGGTACGAATGTCTTTCATTTGACTACCGCGTAGTCACTGACGGACCCCCGACATGGGACATACGCACGGAGCTCTTCGCGCCGATACTTGACCGCTTTGCTGCAGTCGACTACAGAACCCGTGCCGAGAAGCGCGCCAATGCCCGGCGCGAAAAGGCCAGGGCATATGTAAAATTCAAGGCCGATTCTCCGTGGACGTATTTCGTAAACCGGCTGCAGTTCAAGTTGTACCGCCATTTCAAGCGCCGGCTTGAGCGAAAGGGAGTTCTTTCGTCTATTGAGCCGAGTTGCCGGACGGGAGGTTGCCATTGATGGACCTAAAGCGCGATTATGACATGGTCTTTGGGATTGGAGGCGCCTGCTGTTGCTCATGGACACTGAGGGGAGCAAAGCTCCAGTTTGCCTCATATCCGTTCGACTGGGTAGCCCGCGTCGACCTGAAGGGACGCACGCAGATCGTCGCGGACGACTTCCGGAACTGGTTGATCGAAGATCAGATGAGGTTTGAGCCAGTTACGCAGTCCTATGGCTGCGACATCTACCACAATCGTGTCACGGGAATCGGCTTCAACCATGACTTCCAGAGCGGGGTGCCGCTAAACGAGTCTTTCCCAGCTGTTCAGGCAAAGTACCGCCGACGCATCGACCGGCTTTACGCGGACATCCGTCGTTCACGTCGTGTGCTTGTCGTCTGGATTGGTTTCCCTGGTGGTGGCGAGGTGCCAAGGGATCACATCGAGTTCTGTCTCGACACCTTCAGGGCAAAGTTTCCCGGCGTTGAATTCAGGATGCTGGTGTTCGAATGCGTGAAGGGCATACCAGAGAGGCGCATGAAGTGCGAGGCTGGCGATGGGTTCGACAAGCTGTCGTTCGACTACGAGGACCATTCCAAGAAAGGCAACCGATTTCAGGTGCGCCTGAATGTCCTCTGCAGGCATTTGAAGTGCATAGGTGTAGTCGATACGCGTACGCCTGAGCAGAAGCGCGCGTATAAGAAGATAGAACGCGACAAACGCCTTCGCACATACGCGCAAGTAGGGCGAAGACATGGCTTGGGTACTTCATCAGGCGCAAGCTGGCCAAACTTAGGCGACACTTTGAGAAGAGGAGAGGTGGCTGCGGATGAAAGTCTTCGAAAACACCTATGATGCCGTATACCCTCTTGGCCAGTGGTGCGCGCCGACGTTCTGCATAAAGGAGCTTGGCTTCCGGTCGGCGTCGGGTCCGTTCGACTGGATGGGCCGGGACGGAGCCATAGGTGCCTACGTCGGGCTGCTGGTGGAGAACTTCTCGGGGTTCTTCCTCAAGGAGAACATGAAGAAGCTGGGAGACGTGCCCGGCGAAGGCACCGAGCACTGGAAGGACATGAAGCAGGGCTGGGAGATCCGCCACGAGTTTCGGGTCGGCGTACCGTTCGACGTCAACTTCGAGAACTTCCATGCCCTCGTGAGGAGGCGCGCCGAAAGGCTCTTCGGCCTGCTGCGGTCCGGCCGACGGGTGCTGTTCGTCCATTGGCGCGCCGAAGGCCGATACAGTCCCGATGACGTCGTCTCCGCCATGCGTCGTCTCCGCGCGGCGTTCCCCGCATCGCAGATCGATCTGCTGGTCTTCGAGACCGAGAAGCTCGCCGCCGGCGTCTCGTACAATGAGCCGGAGCCAGGCGTCGTGATTGCCGCCGGAGACTTCTACGACCCGACCCGTTATGACGTCGTCAGGGGGAACAAGATGCTCGCCAAGTCCGTGCTCAGGCGCGTGCACATGCGGGGCAGATGGAAGAACATCCTGCGCCTCCAGATAGAGTCCATCAAAAGGCGCCTTTGCCGCAGGAAATTGCGCGGATGAAGATTTCGGTCGTCATTCCCTTTTACAACCTCGAGAGGTACGTACGGCCGTGCCTCGACTCGGTGGCGTCCGCCGCGCGCGGCTCGGACGCCGGACTCGAGGTGATCTGCGTGGACGACGGATCGACCGACGGAACGCCTGCCGAGCTGGACGGGCTCGCGGCGAAAGACCCGCGCATCCGCGTCGTCCACAAGCCGAACGGCGGCGAAGGCAGCGCCCGCAACGCAGGCGTCGCCGCCGCCACCGGGGACTGGGTGACTTTCCTGGACGGGGACGACGTGTGGCTCCAGAACCATCTTGAAGTCGCCGTGCCGCTCATCAGACGCCATCCGGAGGCCGACATCGTGGCGCTAAAGTACGCGGACTTCGACGACGGTGCCCGGCCGCCCGTGCCGACCGGCGAGAAGGAGAAGGTGTTTGACCTCGGTGAATCGGTGCCGAGCGAAGTCGTGCTTGAAGTCGGGGTCTTCCCGACGTTTTTCCGCCGCGACTTCGTCGCCAAGGGGAGCTTCTCGTCCCTGCCGCTTGGCGCGGATCGGCTCTACATGGCGCAGTGCTTCGCGCGGGCGCGCACCGTCGTCAAGTGCGACGCAGTCGTGCACGGGTACCGGGTCCGCACCGGCTCGATGGCGCGGGCGGTCTGGAACGCGCGCAAGGTCGAGAGCCAGTGCGACTACGCTTTCGGCAGCCTCGAGGCGCTGGCGGCGAGCGGAAGGAAGGTCGGGCGCGAGGGCCGCTCTTACCTCGCGTCGCTGTGGCTGTCGGACGTCCCCAACCGGCTGGTGCGCCTGCCGCGGGCCGAGCGCCGCGCCGCGTGGGAGCACTGGCGCTCGACGCTCGGCTCCGGCTGCGTCCGCGCGCTGCCGCGCTTCGAGCGCGTACGCCGCGTCCTGCGCGGCTGTTCGTCATCCATGACGCTTTCGCTGGCGGCGGCACGGCTGTTCCGCAAGCTCGGCGTCTCGTAAAATGCTATAATACGCAAAACCAACCAATGCCTTCCATGAAAGAATACGACTTAGCGTTCAGCCTCGGCTCGTCGTGCGGCGTCTCGCAGGCGCTCCGCGCGGCGGGGCTGCAGTTTGCGTCCTATCCGCTCGACTGGCTGGGGTCTCGCGACGTCCGCCGCGTAGCGAAGGTGGTTGCCGGGAACTTCGAGAAGTGGTTCGAGAAGGAGGATTTCCAGCTTGTCGACGTGTGGCACAGCGCCGGCTTCGACACCCGCGCATACCTGAACACGCGCACCGACTTCGGGTTTTCGCACGAGTTTCCGGATTTCATGCCGTTCGACGAGTCTTTTCCGAGGATACGCGAGACGTACGAGCGCCGCGTCGAGAGGTTCCTGAAGCGCGCGGATTCAGTCCGTAGGATGCTCGCCGTTTTCATGGAGATGCCGGTGATGCCGCGCACGCCGGTCGAGGAGCTCGCTGAGGTGCGGCGGACGCTCATGGAGAGATTCCCGAAGGCGGAGATTGACTTGCTCTACGTTGGCGTGGAGCCTGGCAAGAAGGTGCCGGAGCTTGCGGAGGTCGCTCCCGGGGTGATGGTCGCCTACTACGACTACCGCAGGATTGAGGGCGGCGAGACGCTCCACTATGTCGAATGGGGGCCGCTCGCCGCGTTACTTAAGGCCAACTTCCGGGTTCCTGACCTGCGCACTGAGGATGAGAAGCGGAATTTTGCCAAGTTTGAGAAGGTGTCTGGCGACCGTCGCTGGGGGCCAGACAAGTCGCGTTTCCGCCGTTGGCTCAACAAGCATCTCTACAAGACGTACCGCAGCCTGGAGCAGGTGCTGATCAGGCGCGGCCTTGTACACAAGGAGGGGCCGTTCTGGTTTTGGCCGGATATGCGCGAAGGAAAGGGGGCTGGGAATTGAAGAACTATGACTTTGCGTTCAGCCTTGGCTTTTCCTGCGCGGCGAGCGAGTCGCTGCGTGACCTCGGCTTCCAGAAGGAATCTCTTCCGTTTGACTGGATAGGCGCGCCGTCAATCCGCGCCAGCGTGGAAATGATAGCGGGCGGCTTTGCTGGCTGGTTCGACCGCGATGCCTTGCGTCTGTGGGACGTGCGCCACGAGGGGGGATTCATAGCACGCGTCTACAAGAACATGAAGACCGGATTTGGCTTCTCGCACGAATTCTCGAACGCGGACCCGCTATGGAAGACATATGACTCCGTCAAGGAGAAGTATGACCGGAGAATTGCCAGGCTGCAGAGCGAACTGAGGTCACGTCGCCGTATAATGGCGCTGTACATCGAGTCCTCGGTTAAGCCACGGACGTCTGATGAAGAGCTGCTGCACGCGCTGTCGGTCCTGCGTGCGCAGTGCCCGCAGGCGTCCGTGGACCTCGTCTACGTATACGAGGACGAGTCGTGCAGGTCAGCCGAGGCCGTGGCGGAGCTGGACGGGGTCACGATAGTGCGCGCACACTACCTAACGCGCCTTGGTGGACGGCCGATGCACATTTGCGACCGCAGACAGGTCGTCGAGTTTCTCCGGGGCAGCGTCTCCGTTGAAGGCGCTCTGACCGAGGCCCAGATGAAGGCGTTCGACGCCGAGAAGCGCAGGAAACTGCGGGAGTCCCTCGGCACCAACCGCGTCAACAGATGGGTCAACAAGAAGCTTCGCCAATGGTACCGTGACCTCCAGTTGTATTTGATCGGGCAGAACCTTGTCCCTGGCGACAGGCCGCTCTGGTTTGACGGAGACGGGAGATAGGGCACATGGTCTATTTCAGGCTCTTCGGCAACCTCGGCAATCTGCTGTTCCAGTATGGAACGGCGGTCTCGCTCGGCGGCGGTCGCGCGGTCGGGGTGGCAAGCGACCCGAAGACGCTCGCGCAGCTGAAGGAGTACGCCGAGGTGTTCCGCGGGCTCGAGACCGTGCCGGAGCCTCCGGCCGATGCGTTCAAGGTCGAGCAGATCCGGTGCGACTACACGCAGTTCCCCGACCCCGCCGGGCGCGATGTCTTCATCAGCGGCTACTTCCAGAGCGAGCGGTACTTCGACAAGGAGCTCGTCTACGGGCGGCTCAAGCCGTCCGCCGGGCGCGTCGCGCGGCTACGGGAGAAGTACGGCGAGTGGCTGTCGCGCCCTGGCGTGACCGGCATTTCCGTCCGCCGCGGCGACTACCTTCGGAAGGCGGCGTGGCATCCGTTCGTCGGCGAGCAGTATTTCCGCGACTGCCTTGCGCGGTTGCCGGATGTTGGCGACTTCGTCGTCTGCAGCGACGGGATGGCGTGGTGCAAGCGATTCTTCCCGAAGGCGTTTCCGGGCAAAAGGTTCCTCTTCGTCGAGTGCGAGAGCGTGCTCGACCAGCTCTACGTCCACACCCTCTGCGCGAACAACGTGGTGAGCAACAGCTCGTTTTCGTGGTGGGGGGCGTGGCTGGCCGAACAGCGGCGGCGCGCGGAGGGGCTGCGCGGACGCACGCTGGCGCCGTCGATGTGGCTCGGCTACGCACCGAAGCGCATGGGTGGGGACTGGAGCGACGTCTACTTCGACGGCATGGAGGTCGTCGAGAACCACTATTCGCCGCGGCTCTGGCTGGCGGCGCATTTCCCCGTCTTTGCGGAGAGGGAGTAGGGGATGAAGACGATCGTTCCAGCAGCCGTCTACAAAATCGACTCCGATCAATCGGCGATCGCCTTGAGCATCGAGGAAACGGCAAGTTCGCTGCGCCGCATGGCCACGTCGGGCGGGCGGCAGGAAATCCGCGGCAAGGTCCGCGAACTGCTGTCGGCGATTCCGCGTCGGATCCGGTCCGCGCCGTCCGGCCGTCGCGACCTGTGGAACGCGTGGCGTTCGGCGGTGCTCTCTATTGACCCGAGGAAGCTTCCGTTCCCCTGCGGCGCGCGGTTCCGTCTCTGGCGCTGGCGGCTGCTGAAGTTGCCAAGGGCAATCGAGGCTCTCGCATACTATTCCGGGACGATGGCCGTGTTCAGGCGGCTGAACCGCGGTGCGAAAAAGGTGCTCACGTTCCACAATGTCATGCCTGACGCGCTGTGCGCCTTTGACCTGGCGAGCGGAGTGACTATGTCTGCATCGCGGTTCGAGGCGATGATGAGGCGGCTTTGCCGCCGCTACCGCTTCTCGGCGGACTTCGACGACCCGTCGACGCTCACCGTAACCTTCGACGACGGCTACAGGTGCCAGTTCGAAACCGCCGGGGAGATACTGCGACGGCTCGGCGTACCCGCGGTGGTGTTCGTGTCGGGTGCGCTGCGGAATGCCGACAGGCCCGAACGGGCGCTGGCCGTGGACCGGCTTCTCTACTGGGCCTCGTACGCGCCGATGGAGGCGCTTGCCGGGTTCGCGGGCGCCGCGGTATCGTCCAGAGCCGAGTTCTGGCACGAATTCATGAACCCGGCGTACCGGCGCGACGCCGCCGCGCGGGGCGAGAA
Source organism: uncultured bacterium (assembly GCA_902764415.1). GTDB lineage: Bacteria > Verrucomicrobiota > Kiritimatiellia > RFP12 > UBA1067 > UBA1067. The sequence goes on from CACWVU010000002.1 coordinate 88,828, forward strand.
CGTGTTCGCGAAGGCGGATTCCATCTGGCCGTTCGCGAAGGCGGTGGCGCCGCTCGGAGCCGAGACGCTGCGTCTGCGCCTGGCCGGGCCCGACGCCGGGCGCGTGGAGCAGTTGAAGGCGGAGGGGTGGAAGATCGGCTGGCACACGAGGACCCACTTCCCGCTCGCGTTCCTCTCCGACGCCGACGCCGAGTCGGAGCTGACCCCGGACGATCCGTCGTGCCTCGATCTCCCCATGAGCTATCCCTACGGCGAGCCCGTCGCCGTGTCGCGCCGCGACGAGGAGATCGCCGAGCGGGCCTGTTTCCGCGGGGGGCTTTCGAACCTCGCGGTCCCCGGGGAGCGCGAGAGCCGGTTCTTCATGCCGAGGATCACCCTTACGGGCGACACGATCGGCGACGAGTCGATGCTGAGCGGCTTCAGATATTTTCTCGAGACCGGCCGTCTGCTGCGGCGGTTCGGACTGGAAACCAAGGATAACGGAGGAGCAGCCGATGGAGATTGACGAAGAGGTCCGCATGATCGTGGCAGGGGAGCTCGGGCTTGATCCCGCGCTGGTGACGCCGGAGACCGCGGCGGGCGAATGCAGGGAATGGGATTCGGTGCGCATGGTCGCGATCCTCTCCGCCGTGCAGTCGCGCTTCGGCGTGCAGTTCCCCGAGGAGGACCTGTTCGACCTCGTTTCGGTCGGGGCGCTGGCGGACGAGGTGAGAAAGGTCAAATCGGCGTGATGTCGTCCCACAGTCCAATCCTCGATGCGATTTTCCGCCACGCGGCCGAGACGCCCTCGAAGCCGGCGGTCGTGGACGGCAACGTCGTTGTCACCTATTCCGGCCTCGCGGACGGCATACGCAGGGCGGCGAGCGCGCTTTCCGGGCTCGGAGTGCGCCGCGGCGACCGCGTCGCGATCTCGGCCCAGAAGGGGACCGGCTATGTGTTCTTCTACTTCGCCTCGCAGTTCATCGGGGCGGTTAACGTCGTCGTCGATGCGCAGTCAAGCGAGGGCAGGCTCAGGTTCGTCGAAGCGAAGACGCGCCCCGTGCTTTGCCTGGGCTACTCTTCGCCGGACGTAAGGTCGCTCGGGTTCGACGAGATCGACCTCTCCGCTGCGTCCGCCGCAGCCGCTCCTGCAGGCGAGGGGGCGTCGCCCGACGACGTCGCCGAGATACTCTTCACCACCGGCACCACCGGCGAGCCGAAGGGGGTGTGCCTTTCCCACGCGAACATATTCGCCTCCGCCTCGAACATCAACTCCTTCATCGGCAACACCGCCGACGACGTCGAGGTGCTTGCGCTGCCGATATGCCATTCGTTCGGGCTCGGCAGGCTGAGGTGCTGCCTCGTCAAGGGCGCGACAATCGTGCTTCTCGGCAGCTTCGCGAACCTGCCGCTCTTCTTCCGGGCGCTGGAGCGCCACCAGGCGACCGGCTTCGGCATGGTGCCGGCGGCTTGGGCGTACATCCGCAAGGTCTCCGGCGACAGGATCGCGAGGTTCGCGCCGCAGATCCGCTACATCGAGATCGGATCGGCCGCGATGCCGCGAGAGCGGAAGGAGGAGCTCGCGAAGATGTTTCCCAACACGCGCATCTGCCACCACTACGGCCTCACCGAGGCCAGCCGGGCGGCGTTCATGGAGTACCACGCCGACGCCACCGACCTGAACACGATCGGCCGCGAGGTCTGTGCCGAGGTGTCGATCCGCGTGTTCGACGAAGGCGGAAGGCCGCAGCCGGACGGAACGCCGGGCGAGATCTGCGTCAGGGGGAACATGGTCATGAAGGGCTATCTCGACCGCGGGCGGACAGACGTCGATTTCTTCGGGGAGTACTTCCGCACCGGCGACATCGGCTGGCGTTCGCCGGACGGCAGGCTCTACCTCGCAGGGCGCAAGAAGGAGCTGATCAACGTCGGCGGCAGGAAGGCGAGCCCGTCCGAGATCGAGGACGCTGCGATCTCGCTCGGCGTCGAGGACTGCATTTGCGCAGCGGCGCCGGATCCGGAGGGGATACTTGGCGAAGTGCCGAAGCTCTACATCCTGAGAAACGGCACCTCGCTTTCGTTCGACGAGCTGAAGTCGCGGCTCTCGAGCATCCTCGAGCCGTACAAGGTGCCGGTCATGTACGAATGGATAGACGTGATACCGAAGACCGCGAGCGGGAAGAAGCAGCGGCTGCAGCTGTCGAGCTGAACGGAGGGCGGCGATGTCTTACGAGTTCAGGAACCTTGACGAATCCACCATTGACGCCGTTGGCGGCGTGCTTGGTGACCGGTTCTGTCCCGAGGCGGCTCGCGCGGTGCGCAGGCTGCTCGCGAACCCGCTGCGGTCGCCGGGGGACGACGTGGGCGTCGCCGTGTTCAAGGACGGCGAGGCGGTCGGCGTCACTGCGTCGATAGTCCGTCGGCTGTACATCGGCCGCGAGCCGTTCATCGGCATCAACGGCGGCTTTCTCGCCATGCGCCGCGGCGCCCCGCCCACGCTTCTCTACGCGCTGCTCAAGAAGGCCCACCGGCCCAGATGGGGAAGTGTCCTTTTCTACAGCAACACCTGTAGCCCGGAGACGGCGAAGGTCAAGCCGTGCCTCGGGGTCGGGAACAAGGGCCCGGAGACGTGGACGGCGGTGCGCTTCGCGCGGCTCAGGCGGTATCCTTCGCTGCGTCGGCGCGTGAAGCGGGCGCTCGGGATCAATCTGCCCGCGAGGCTTCCGTTTTCCCGTCCGCCCGTGTCCCCTGCGGAGCTCGCGCGGTCCGGCCGGGTGTTAGCGCTCGAAACGAAAAGCGGCGCAAGGGTCGTGGCGAAGGACGGCTTTGCCTGGGCGGACGCGTTCTTCAAGCGGTACCTCGAGAGAAACGAAGGCGTCGTCGGAAGCCGCACGTCGGCGGAGCTTGCGTGGCTGTTCGGCGACTCGCTCGCGGCGGGGAAGTCAATCCTGCTTGCGGCCGAGGGCCCGGACGGTGTACGGGGCTACATCGTCGTCTCCGAGTGTTTCTACGATCCGTCCCGCTGGCTCGTGGTCGACGCGATCGCGGTCGACAACAGCCAGGATGTCCTTGCGGCACTTTTCGACGCGGCAGTGAAGGTGGTAGCGGCGTACTCGGACGCCGAGCGACTCGGCGTCGCCGGCTTCCCGCCGTCCGTGGCGGAGATTGTCGCGCGGCGGTTCCGGGAGGTCAGGCCGTCGCCCTGCAATGAATTCGCATGGGGGTTCTCCGACGATGCCGCCGCCGCGAAGTGCGCGCCGGGAATGTCCGGCGGCAAGGGCTGGTTCTTCGGTCCGTACGACGGCGACTACTGCATCTGTCCGCAGTAGGGCCTGGGGATATGGTATAATATGCGCATGGGAATCGAGTACAAGAAGGAGTTCTTCGACCGGGAGTATTCGCTCGGCGAGACCTACGGACGGGTCTGGAAGTATGCGCGGCGCTACTGGCTTCGCATATTCATTGGCATAGTGACCGGCATGCTTACCGCCGGCACGCTGCTGCCGATCTTCCAGGTGGTCCAGCCCGCGGTCGAGAGGGTAAGCGCCAACGAGGCGGCGGCGATGGCGGAGAAAATGGAGACCACAGAGGTTCCCGTCGCGGAGCCTGTTGCCAGGTCCGAGTCTGGCGGCAAGCCTACCAATATTGAGCGCGAACTGGCGGCGAAGTCGCGGCTGCCGTCGTGGTACCCTAAGGCGGAGAGGTTGGCGCGCAAGTGCGGCATCGACCTCCAGACGAAGGAGGGCGGAATCTCCGGGGCGCTGCTGCTCATCGCGGTGTTCGTGATTCCTCTCGTCGCGGCGGTTAGGTTCGGGCTTCTCTTCCTCAGCCAGTACTGCCTCGCCTGGGCGGGCACCAAGGTGGTTGCCGACCTGAGGGTGGAGATCCTCAGGAAGATACAGGAGCAGTCGCTGCAGTTCCACGGGCGGATCGACGTCGGCCAGCTGATGACGCGCGCGACGGTCGACCCGCAGATGGTGCAGGCGGTGATCCAGAACATGCTCGCCGAGCTCGCCCGCGCGCCGTTCGAGATCCTCGTCTCGGTCGGCTTCATCATCTGGTTTGCGGTGAAGAACCAGATGATGCCGACGCTGGTGCTGATCGCGGTGGGGATGCCGGCGTTCATGCTGCCGGTGGTGGCGCTCGGCAAGGTGGTGCGCAAGTGGTCGCTGAAGTCGCTCCAGCGCAACTCGGTGGTCGGCCAGCGCGTCCACGAGATACTCACCTGCATCCGCGTCGTCAAGGCCTACGACACCGAGGATTTCGAGAACGCCAAGTACGGTGCGGCGATGCGCAACCTGGTGGGGGCGACGATGCGCTCCGTGCGCTGGACGCTGATGGTGGCGCCGATGGTGGAGACGGTGGGTATCCTGCTCCTCTGCGGGTTCCTGGTCTGGTGCTTCACGAGCCACGTCACGCTCGCGAACGTGCTGCCGATGCTCGCGCCACTGCTGCTCATCTACAAGCCGGTCAAGCAGATGTCAAGTCTGCAGGTGTCGATCGAGGTGACGCGCGCGTCGCTCCAGCGCATCTGGTCCATCCTCGACGCCGACCTGCGCCTGCCGGAGCGGGCGGATGCGGTGGAGAAGCAGTCGTTCGAACGCGCCGTCGCCTTCGAGGACGTCTCGTTCCGCTACGACACGGCGGACCAGGACGCGGTGTCCCACGCCTCGTTCGAGCTGCCGCGCGGCAAGATGGTCGCGGTCGTCGGCGGCACCGGATCGGGCAAGACCACGCTCTCGGGCCTGCTTGCGCGGTTCTTCGATCCGCGGGAGGGGCGCATCACGATGGACGGAGTCGACCTCCGCGACATGAGGATCTCGGACCTCAGGAAGCTGGTCGGGTCGGTCCAGCAGGAGACGATCCTGTTCAACGACACGATCGAGGAGAACATCCGCTACGGATCGCCGCACGCGACGCGCGAGCAGATAGTCGCGGCGGCCAAGATGGCCAACGCCCACGAGTTCATCATGTCGCAGCCCGGCGGCTACTCGCGGATGTGCGGCGAGAAGGGTTTCGCGCTTTCCGGCGGCGAGCGCCAGCGCATCGCGATTGCGCGCGCCATCCTCCGCAATCCGCCGATTCTCATTCTCGACGAAGCGACCAGCGCGCTGGACACGGTCACCGAACGTCTGGTGCAGGACGCGCTGGTAAACCTGATGAAGAACCGTACCGTCTTTGCGATCGCCCACCGGCTCTCGACAATCCGCGACGCCGATCTCATCCTGGTGATGGACCATGGAGTCATCGTGGAGCGCGGCACCCATACCGAGCTTTACGCCGCGAACGGAGTGTACCGCAGGCTGTGCGACATGCAGAAGGTCGGGTAGGTCCAGCATCATTCGCATCGCGGGCGGCGGGTGAAATCGCCCGGCGCGCTTGCGCGGCGCGGGGTAAATATGGTAAAATACACAAACTTTTCAACTGAAAGGAATCAAGAAAATGAAGATGACATGGCAGCCTTCCAAGATCAAGCGGAAGAGGAAAATCGGCTATCGCGCGCGTAAGGCGACGAAGGGCGGGCGCAAGGTGCTTGCGCGCCGTCGCGCCAAGGGGCGCAAGCGTCTGACCCAGGTCTGACATCGATTATCCAATGTCCACGCGGCTCCCCGGCGCGAAGTACAAGCGTGTCTTCGACCGGGGGCGTCCCTTGAGGGGGCGTCTCCTCGCCGCGTGGCGGCTGAAGTCAGCCGACGCCGACCGCCAGGCCGGCGTCGTGGTTTCCAAGAAGACCTTTCACGACGCGGTCGACCGCAATCGCGCGAAGCGCCTTATGCGCGAGGCGTTCCGGCTGCTGGTGAAGGACGGCGTCGTGCCCGGGCATACCGAGTGGGTGTTCGTCGCCAGGCGCGCGATCGCCGGGAAGAAGGTGCAGGATGTTGTCCAGGATATTGCAGCTTTTTGTGAGGGCGTACCAGGTGACGCTTAGTCCGCTCTTCGGCGACTGCTGCCGGTTCACCCCCAGCTGCTCGAACTACATGCTCGAGGCGCTCAAGGTGCATGGCGCGGCGAAGGGGACGCTGCTGGGGCTCTGGAGGATTTTGCGGTGCCATCCGTTCGGGGCGAAGGGCCCCGACCCGGTGCCGCCGAAGGGATGTTGGAGGAACTGAAGATGAACAAGAGCGAAAAGATAATCTGTCTGCTGCTGGGCGCGGTTCTCGCCTGGTACATCTGGGGCGAGTTCGGCCGCGCCAAGGAGCGCGCGAAATACGCGGCGGAGCATCCTGCGGCGGTTGCCGCCGCGACGAATGCCGCGGCGCAGGCCGAGGCCGCGCGGACGGAGTCCGCCGCCGGTGAAGCGTCCAGGGCGCCCGCGGCGGTAGAGCCAGCCAAGGCGAAGCCGTCGGTGCCGGAGCGGGTCGTCGTGCTCGAGAACGAGGAGCTTAAGCTGGAGCTTTCCACCTGGGGCGCGGTCGTCAAGAAGGCGACCTTGAAGAAGTACGCGAAGGACTGCGGGGAGATCTCCGACGGGAACCCTCCGGTCGTCTTTGACTTCGCCGACTCGCCGCTCGGCGCCGGCGCGGTGGTCGAGGCGTTCGAAGTCGCGGAGGAGGGCGCCGATTCCGTCCGCTTCGTCAACGGCGCGAAGTCCCGCACCATCCGCCTCGGCGCGGACTACCGCATCACCCTCGACGACGACGGGATCGGCGGGGCGGTTTCGCTCGGGCAGATGCGCATGGGCGACTCGAAGAACGACCTCCTGTCCGTCGACAGCTGGGCGATGGACGCCGGCAAGGGCAAGCCGGGCGTCATCCACCACTGCGAGGGCGACTCCCCGCTCAAGGGCTATCTCGTCGGCGGGCTTTCCGGCGGCTGCAGCGGCTCCAAGAGCGCGGCGGGGATGCCCGCGGAGACTTCGGTGAAGTATCCCGGGGCGCAGCAGTGGGTGGCGGTCAAGAACCGCTTCTTCGTGACCGCGTTCTGCTCGTCGACCGCGGCCAACGCCGGCTTCGACGCGACGGTCGCGCGCGACGTCGGCTCCGCCAACTACCGCCCCGCGTCAGTCGCCGCCAGCGTCCTGCTCGCCGACGACGCGGCGAAGCGCACGAGCGTCTTCTACGTCGGCCCCAAGAAGCAGTCGCTCCTTTGGGACCTCGGGATGAAGGACGTGATGGAGTTCGGCATGTGGCGGTGGATCTGCTATCCGCTCGTCTGGGTGCTCAACCTCTTCTACGGCTGGATTCCCAACTTCGGCGTCGCGATCATCCTCCTCACGATCCTCGTGCGGCTCCTCTTCTGGCCGCTTACCCACAAGTCGACGGTGGGCATGAAGAAGATGCAGGAACTCCAGCCGAAGATGAAGGAGATCCAGGCGAAGTACAAGGACAACCCGCAGCGCATGCAGCAGGAGACCTGGGCGCTCTACCGCGCCGAGAAGGTGAATCCGGCAAGCTCGTGCCTGCCGATGCTGATCCAGATACCTGTTTTCATCGCGCTCTTCAATGTCTTGAGGTCCGCGGTCGAGCTTCGGTACGCGCCGTTCCTCTGGATCGCCGACCTCTCCGAGCCGGAAGGGCTGTTTGCGAGCTGGTTCCCGTTCGGCGGACTCAACCTGCTGCCGATCCTGATGGCGGTCTCGACCGGCCTCCAGAGCGCGTTCACGCCGTCTACCGGCGACAAGAACCAGCAGCGGATGATGATGGTGTTCATGCCGCTGATGATGCTTGTCATGTTCTACTCGTTCCCGTCGGCGCTCTCGCTCTACTGGTTCCTCTCCAACCTCTTCTCGATCGTGCAGATGTGGATCATCCGCCGCCAGACGGCGAAGGAGCGCGCGGCGGCCGCGCCCGCGGTGGAGGTGATCGACCCGCCGTCGACGCGGCAGATGCGCCGCCATGGCGCAGTCCTGCTCGCGCTGGCGCTCGCCCTGCCGGCTCTTTCCGCATCCGCCCGCACCTTCGAGCTGAAGGCGTGGCGCGGCGAGACGGTGGCCGCGCGACTGCCGGACTCCTGCGAGCTTGGCGCAGCGCCCGCGCCGCTGGCGGTGAAGGTCGGCGTGATGCGGCCGGTGAAATTCGCCGCCGAGCCGGGCTCGCTGCAGCTCCGCGAGGCGTATGACCGCGTGGAGTGGGGCGGCGCCGGCGCGGGGCCGAGAGTGGTGGAGGTGTCGGTGCCGGCGGACGCTAAGCCGGGCGTCTACCGCTGCGGGATGATGGAGGTGAAGGTGCTCGACCGCGTGCTGCCGCCGCCGAAGGAGTGGAAGTACTACCTCGACCTCTGGCAGCATCCGTGGGCGGTCGCGCGCATCGCGGGCGTCAGGCCGTTCTCGAAGGAGCACTACGCGGCGATGCGGCCGGTCTGGGAGCTGCTGGCGACGGCGGGGCAGAAGACGCTTACCGTGACCCTCCTCGACGAGCCGTGGGACCACCAGTGCCGCGACGCCTACCATTCGATGGTCGAGGGCGGCTTCGCGCTCTTCGACGAGTACGTAGAGTTCGGCCGCAGCTGCGGTCTCGGGCCGGACATCTCCTGCTACACGCTCTGCCCCTGGAAGCTCAGGGAAAAGCCGGGTACGCCGGAGTTCGAGGCGCGCTGGGCGCCGTTCATCAAGAGTTTTGCCGCGCACCTGAAGGAGAAGGGGTGGTACGACGACGTCATCATCGCGATGGACGAGCGCGAGCCGGACCAGGTGAAGGCGGTGGTCGACTTCGTCCACCGCCACGCCCCGGGCCTGCGCATCGCGATGGCCGGCAACCGGAAGCCGAGTGACTTCAAGGGCATCGACATTGACGTCTATTCGCAGATACTCTCCCACGTCACGCCCGAGTTTCTTTCCGAGTGCGACGGTCGCCGCGAAAAAGGCTTCAAGACCACATACTACGTCTGCTGCTGGCCGGTCAAGCCGAACACGTTCATGGAGTCCGCCGGCGAGGAGCCGTTCTGGCTCGGTGCGTACCCTGCGTTTGCGGGAATGGACGGTTTCCTGCGCTGGGCGTGGAACAGCTGGCCGGAGGATCCGCTCGCCGACGCCGGCTACGGCGACTGGCGCGCGGGCGACACCTTTCTCGCATATCCAGGCGGAGAGCCGAGCTGGCGCTTCCTCGAACTGCGCAACGGCATAGCCGCGGCGGAGAAGGCGCGTATCCTGCGCGGGTCCGACGCGGCCGGCTTCGCGAAGGCCGCGGCGGCGTTCGACCTCAAGACGGCGCTGGACGGCAAGGCGGAATGGTGGAAGGTGCGCCGGGCCGTCCTTGATTTCGTCAACGCGGACTGAGGCCTGGGGAATGGAACGCTTCGAGCTCGAGCCGAAACTGAAGGACGAGATCCGGTCGCGGGTCCTGGGCGACGGGTTCATGAAGATCGTCCAGTCCGTCCGGCGCGGCGGCGTGGCCTTCCGGATCGCGATGCGACCGGTGGAGATCGGCGGCGAGCGGAAGTTCCAGGCGGAGATGACCGACGACGGCCAGGTGCAGGTGAAGAACCTCTCAGCGGAAGAGGCGGCCGCCGGGCTCGAGGAGATTCTCGACCAGAAGGGGGCGCGCGAGCTCCACCTGATGACCGGCAAGGGCGACCTGCATGTGCGGGTGACGAGAAAGGGGCGGGTCGTCGTCTCGCGCTCCGCCGAGATGGACCGAGAGGTAACGGTGATGCCACACGACCGCGTCAAGCGTCTGCCGCTTTCGGCCTTCGACTCCTCGGCGCTGCTCAGGGCGACCGGCATCGCCGACGGCTCCGGGAAGGTGCGCGCGTCGATGCGCGGCAAGTACGACCAGGTCAACGAGTTCCTGCGCATGGTCGGCGAGACCGTGCGCCACGAAGGGCAGGGGAGCTTTACCGTGGTCGACTGCGGCTGCGACAAGGCGTACCTCACGCTCGCGCTCGCCTGCTATCTCGTCGAGGTGATGAAGATTCCCGCTGCAAAGGTGATCGGGGTGGACAGGCGGGGCGATGTGGTCGAGTCGGCCCGCCGCATGGCCGGACAACTCGACCTCGGAGAGCGCGTTACCTTCGTTGAGGCGGACATCGCCGCGTTTGAGCCTCCGGGCGGCGCCGCGGACATGGTGGTCTCGCTCCACGCCTGCGACACGGCGACGGACGAGGCGCTTGCCAAGGCGGTGGAATGGAAGGCGAAGTACGTCCTCAGCGCGCCCTGCTGCCAGCACGAGCTTCAGAAGGTGCTCGGACGCGGACGCGCCGCCGGAACTGACGCCTTCGCGGGGTTGCTCCGCCAGTCGATTCTCCGCGAGCGGCTCTGCGACATCCTCACCGACTCCTTCCGCGCGATGATCATGCGCATTCTCGGCTACCGCGCACAGGTGGTGGAGTTCGTCTCGCCGGACGCGACCGCGCGCAACATCATGCTCCGCTGCGAGTCGGGGGTGAAGAGCGGGCGGTCGGCGGCGGTCGGCGAGTACCTCGCGTTGCGCGACTTCTGGCAGGTGACGCCCTGGCTCGAGACGCGGCTCGCCCCGATCCTCTCGAAGCACCTCGAAAGGTTCGCATGACCGCGAAGGAGAGGATTCCGCTCCTTGAAATGCGTGCGCGCATTGTTGCCGCGATACGCTCGTTCTTCGACGGACAGGGGTTTGTCGAGGTGGAGACGGCGGTGCGAATTGCTGCGCCCGCACCGGAGGAGCACATCGACTGCCCGGTGGTGCAGCCGCCGGTCGTGCCGGAGACGGCGCGGGGAACGCCGACCACCTATCTCAGGGCGTCGCCGGAACTGCAGATGAAGAAGCTGCTGGCGTCCGGCATGGAGCGGATCTACCAGATCGGGCCGTGCTTCCGCGAAGGCGAGCGTGGGTCGCGGCACAACCCCGAGTTCACGATGCTCGAGTGGTACCGCCGCGGCGCCGGCTACCTTGAGCTTCGCGACGACCTCGCGGAGCTGCTTGCGGCGGTTTCGGACGCCGCGCCGGGCCTGCGGCGCATGGATTCGTCCGCAGAGGTCCTCGCCGTGCGCGACGCCTACCGGCGCTTCGCCGGCTGGGACCCCTGGAGCGGCGAATGGGACCAGGACCGCTTCGACTTCGACATGGCTGAGAAGGTGGAGCCGGCGATCAAGGCGATGGGCGGCGGCGTGTTCCTGACCGACTATCCGCCTGCGGCGGCGTCGCTTGCGCTTGTTTCCGGCGAAGGGGAGCCTTACGCCGAGCGCTGGGAGTTCTACTGGGACGGCATTGAGCTCGCGAACTGCTTCTCCGAGCTCTGCGACGCCGCCGAGCAGCGCCGCCGCTTTGAGTATGCCCGCGCGCGCCGCCGCGAACTGGGCGAGGAGGACTACCCGCTCGACGAGGAGTTCCTTTGCTCGCTTCCAGCGATCGGCCGCGCCGCCGGCGCCGCGCTCGGCGTCGACCGGCTGGTGATGGCGCTCGTCGGCGCAGCTGACATCGCCTCCGTCCGCGCCCAGGCGTAGTGCGAGGCGGAAGTGTTCAGCAGCCAGTAGCCAACAACCAGTAACCAGCAGCCAACAACCAGCAACCAGCAACCAGCAACCAGTGGGGAAATATGGTATAATACACACCCGATTTCGACATTCCAAATGAAAGGCTGGGCGGACAAATGAAGCGCGCCGACATAGACAAGGTTCTCATCATCGGATCGGGCCCGATTGTCATCGGGCAGGCCTGCGAATTCGACTACTCCGGAACGCAGGCGTGCAAGGCACTGAGGGCATGCGGGTACAAGGTGGTCCTCGTCAACTCCAACCCCGCGACGATCATGACCGACCCGGTCATGGCCGACGCCACCTACATCGAGCCGCTCAACGAGGCGCGGCTCGAGCAGATCATCGAGAAGGAGCGCCCCGACGCGATCCTCCCCAACCTCGGCGGCCAGACCGGCCTCAACCTTTCCATGGAGCTCGCGAAGAAGGGCATCCTCGACAAGTACGGCGTGAAGGTCATCGGCGTCAACCTCGGCGCCATCGAGCGCGGAGAGGACCGCGAG
>CACWVU010000003.1 GCA_902764415.1 uncultured bacterium
GGCTGCGAATGGCTTCTCGACGGCAAGTCGACGCGCGCAAAGTGCGTAGGCTACGTCTCGCGCGCGGCAGGATGGGGATGCTCGCGCTTTGGACGCGGTCCGAAGGGCGAGGTGTATGTCGCAATCGCGGGATGGTGGATGACGGACGCCTCGAAGGTGAAAATCTACCAGCGCCTCGGACCCGGGGAGTGGAAGTTCCGCGCCGAGCTCGACCATGTCGGAAAGGGCCTCAAGGCGTGGGCGGACGAAAACGGCGACGAGCAGCAGCAGCCGAACGAATGGCGCGACTTCTCGTCGATGGACCTCGGCTCGTGGATAACCGGCTGGTACATGACGATGAACCAGGCGATGACCTGGTTCTCGGGCAGGTACGTGATCCCCGTGACGGGCTGGACCAAGTGCGGTGCGCCGATCTACGACCTTGCCAAGGCGAAGAAGATGGGCGACGATGCCGCGAAGCACTCGGGCGGAATGGGCGCGACGGCAGGCGTTGTTTCGGAGGACGGACGCTTTGCGTTCTACAACGCACAGTACAACACGAAGCATTCATACTCGCCTTGCTACGACATCGCGACCGGCAAGTGCCTCTTCAGAATTCCAAGCTGCTATGTCGGCGTCCACGGCGGGCACTCCGCGCCGCCGGCGAAGCGCGGGCTTATCCGCGCCGCCTACGACGTCATCGGCACCGCGAAGTTCCCCGGCGCGCTCGGCAACATCTTCGTGATCGGCACCGACAAGGGCGAGTGGCACATTGTGAACGACCGCGGCTTCTACGTGGCGGGCCTCTTCGAGCCGGAGCCGATGAGCGTCGCGTGGCCGGAGAAGTTCGAGGTCGGGACTTGTCTTGACCGCACGCCGCCCGGGCAGGGCTCGGAGGACTTCGGCGGCTCCATCATCCGCGCAGACGACGGCGAGCTCTACGCGATGTTCGGAAAGACCGCGTTCATCAACGCGAAGATCGCCGGTCTCAAGACGGCGAAGGCGATCCCCGGCGGCAAGATCGACGTGACGCCGGCTGACGTGGCAACGGCGAACGGATTCCGTGAGCAGCTCCAGAGCGGCAAGCTCGCCGCGTTCACCTGCGACTTCGAGCCGGAAGGCGGCGAAGAGGCGAAGGAGCTGTTCACCGCGTCCGCGAAGTGCGCGGGCGGACGGGTCAGCTTCGAGTACGACGTCGAGGACAAGACTCCGTGGGTAAACGGCGCGAGCGACTTCAGGAACATGTACGCGATGGGCGACACGGTCGACTTCCAGCTCGCGGACGCGAACGGCGACCTGCGGCTTTCGGTGGGGTCGCTGCAGGGCAAGGTCGCCGCGGCGCTCTACAAGCCGAAGAGCAAGGCGGAGAAGTCGCCGCATACCTTCTTCTCCGGCGTCTACCGCGACGGCGTGACGTGGGAGCTCGTGAAGGAGATACCCGTCGAGGCGAAGGTGGAGAAGCGCGAAGGCGGCTACAAGGTCTCGTTCTCCGTCGCGGAGAAGGACCTGGGCCTCGCCGCGCCGCTCGCCGGACGCGCCGTCAAGGGCGACTTCGGCGTCACGTTCGGCGACACGGCCGGCCGCGACACGGTGCTGCGCGTCTTCAAGTTCAACAAGGAGACGGGCATCGTCTCCGACGAAGTGGAAGAGCTCAAGCTCCAGCCGAACAACTGGGGCGAGATCACGTTTTAGCTGGCATTACGGCGGTGGCGAAATGACCATTCCATTTGTACCGAAATTGTGGTATAATATGCCGCCAAAGGAGAGGCCAGATGAAAGCCAGTAGCATTTGCCAGGCAATCGACGAACAGTCGGCAGAGCGGAAAAGGCGGCTAGGGATGCCGCGCGATGTCTTGCCGCAGCTGCCGTCTGTTCGCAATTTCGCGACGGTCGTGACGGGCGTGAGGCGGTCCGGGAAGTCCACCTTGCTTGACCAGTGGACGTCAAAGAACGGCGGAAAGGTCGTTTCCGTCCATTTTGACGACCTGCGTCTGGCGGCATTCGCGCCCGACGACTTTCTGCCGCTATACGAAATCGCCAAGGAGCGCAAGGCGGACACTCTGGTCTTGGACGAAGTGCAGGACATTGCGGGATGGGAGAAGTTTGTCGTTGGCTGCCTGGACAGGAAGCTGCGCGTGATGGTGACAGGTTCCAACGCCAAGATGCTTAGTCGCGAATTTGGCACTAAGCTGACTGGACGGCATCTGAACATCGAGCTGTTCCCGTTCTCCTATCCGGAGTTTCTCCGGTTTGCCAGAAAACGTGCATCGAAGTCGTCTCTAGACGAGTATCTGTCGATTGGTGGGTTCCCGGCTTATGTAGAGAGCCGGCAGCGCATGGTGCTGTCTGAACTGTTCAACGACATCCTTTATCGGGACATTGTCGTTCGCTATTCGCTGAAAGACGCGGCGCCCATCAAGGGCCTTGCCACATTTCTGCTGGGGCACGTCGGCTGCCGCATTTCGCCGAGCCGTATCAAGGACGCGGTACACGTCGCTTCGGCCTCGACGATTCTGGAGTATTTCAATTATCTGGAGGAAACCTATCTCGTCCAGCGGATTTCGCGCTTTGCAGCATCGCAAAAGGCCAGCCTGTCGGCACCGAAGAAGGTCTATGCCTGCGATACCGGTCTTGTTTCGGCCATCGAATCTGTCGATGAGTCGAACTTCGGCCACAAGCTCGAGAACCTAGTCTATCTGAAGCTTCGCAATCCCGATGATTCGATATTCTATTTTGTAAACGATGCAGACGGTACGGAATGCGACTTTGTAGTCGAACGGAGGGACGGCTCGTTCAGCGCGGTGCAGGTTTGCTGGGAACTCAGCCGCGACAATGAGGAGCGGGAGACAATCGGAGCGGTGCATGCGATGGAACGTTTCGGCCTCAAGGAGGCTGTGCTGGTGACGCGGGACCAGTCGGATTTGATCAGCGAAGGCGGCCGGAAGATCCGAGTCGTCCCGGCGTGGAAATGGCTGTGTGAAGACTAATTTGAAAACACAAAAAGGATAAGAGACATGAAACAATACTCAACAACATTCGCAACCCAATTCGCCGCGTTTGCGGCCGCGCTCTTTCTGGCTGGCGGCGCATTTGCCGCGGAGCCGGTAAAGGTCGAGACGGCGAACACGATGATGCTCTTCGAGCGCGAGCAGTCCGGCGCGGGCGATCGGCTCTACCTGCGCCACTTCGGGCCGAAGATCGCGGACGAAGCCGGTGCGCTCGCGCTTTCGGTCAAGAGAGGCCCGATAAGTTCGCTTGGAACCGACAATCCGCTCGCCTATTCGGTATTCGGCGAGTCCGGCCGCGGGCTCAACCGCTTTGGCGGACTTAAAGTCACGCACGATGACGGCACGGTTACGCTTGATCTCATAGTCGAAAAGATTGAACGCGACGGCGGCGCGCTTAAAGTCCGCTGGCGCGATGCTGTGCACGACTTCCGCGTCATCCAGACGTTTCGTCCCCGCGCCGACGCGGATGTCGTCGAGACCTGGGTCGAGCTTGTGAACGGCGAGAAGGGCGCGGTGAGGATATCGCGCATGTCGTCGTTCTCGCTCGTCTTCCCGATGCTCGCGAACGACTGGCGGCTTATGGGACTTACGGGCGAATGGGCTTCGGAGGGCGAAGTCGTCGACAAGCCGATTGAACGCGGCAGGAGGATCGTTCTCGATTCGCGTTCGGGTGTGCGCGACGCATGGCTCAACAACCCCGCGTTCATGCTTTCGATCGGCGGGCCTTCGACCGAGACCGACGGGCGCGTAATCGGCTGTGCGCTTTGCTGGTCGGGCGCGTGGGAGATGTCGTTCCGCCGCAGCGAAGTCGATTTGCTCGAAGTCGTTGGCGGTCCCGCCAACGTCGCCGGCGACTATGTCCTCGACTCCGGGAAGTCGATCACGCTACCCGTAGCCGCGCTCACGTATTCGGACAAGGGCAAGGGTCAGGTTTCCCGCAACTTCCACCGCTGGGCGCGTCGCCACTGGATGCCCAACGGCGCGAAGGAGAGGCCGACGCTTCTCAACAACTGGGAGGGGACGGGGCTTCTGTTCGTCGAAAAGGAAATCGTCACGATCATGGACGGCGCGAAGTCCGTCGGTGTTGAAATGTTCGTCCTCGACGACGGCTGGTTCGGGCTCGGCGACCGTGTTCGCAATACCGACGACCGTGGGCTTGGCGACTGGTACGTGAACAAGGAGAAACTTCCAAATGGACTTGCTGGTCTTGCCGCCGAAGCGAAGAAGCGCGGGCTCAAGTTCGGTTTCTGGGTGGAGCCCGAAATGGCGAACATCGGGAAGTGCGATCTTCTCGCAAAGCACCCCGACTGGGCGCTGCAGGAGAAGGGCCGCCCGATGCGCGGCGGACGCGGCGGCACGCAGGTCGTCCTTGACTTCGTAAATCCTGCCGTGCGCGACGAGATCTGGAGCCAGCTCGACGCGGCGTATTCTTCCGTCCCGGGCCTTGCCTACGTCAAGTGGGACGCGAACGCGAACATCGACAACGTCGGCTCGACGTATCTCGACGCGGCGCACCAGGGCAACCTCTACTTCGACTACACGATGGGCTACTACGACGTCCTCGCCCGCCAGCGGGCAAAATATCCAAACCTCGACATGCAGGCGTGCTCGTCGGGCGGCGGACACATGGAATACGGCTCGCTCAAGTACTGCGACGAGTTCTGGACTTCTGACAACACCGATCCGCGTGACCGAGTGAAGATGCAGTGGGGCGCGAGCATGTTCTATCCAGCATGCGCGATGGCGAGCCATGTGACCGTTACGGGGCGCCAAGTGCCGTTCAAGTATCGCGTTGACGTTTCGTTCTCCGGGCGCTTTGGCATCGAAATGCAACCGAAGAGCATGAAGCCGAGAGAACTCGATTTCGCCCGCAACGCCCTCAAGGAATATCATCGCATACGTCCTGTCGTGCAGCAGGGCGACTTGTATCGTCTTGTCTCGCCTTTCGAGCACGACTACGCAGCGCTTATGTACGTGAACGAGCAGAAGACCCATGCCATCGTCTGCATGTACGGGCTTTCCCGCGACACGCGCAAGAACTATTTGCCGCCGCTTATCATGCAGGGGCTCGACCCAAAGAAGCACTATCGCCTTCGTGAATTGAACACCGAGAGCTGGCGCGGGCCGCATTCGCCGCTTCTCGGGAAATGTACTGACTTCGTTGCCGAGATGGACGAAAAGATACTCCCGACAGGCGAGGCGCTGATGACTTTCGGCCTTCCTGTTTCGCTTGGCAGCAAGGACTACGACTCCGCCATATTCGAGCTCATAGCTGAATAGTACTGCGGATTATGTGGATGTGCTGACAGTATAGTGAATGAAACTCCGATCCGTATGGCTCTCGCTACCGCTCCGCAGAATATGTTTTGCTTCGCGCATAGCATTCGTTTTCCACGGCCACTCTTGCCTTGTTTTATATCTGCGGCTTCGCCGCAGTGGGCTCTTATGGGGGTCTGGGGGCTGCGCCCCCAGTTAAAAAAACCTTTGCGTTCTTTGTGTTCTTTGCGGCTGACAAAACCTGCCGTGGATCTGAATTGGGGTTGCGAGATGCGAAGCTGTGGAGCGGGAATGCGCCCGCGCCGAAGGCGTCGGGTTGGCCGAGGGCGAAGCCCAAGCCGCGAAGCGGCCGCAAGGGCACGCGCGAGAACCCCAACCATCGGAGTTTTAAACACTAAAAACACCGAGGAATCGAAGGGTAATCAAAATGCATAAGTTTATAAAGCTCGTAACTTTTGCCGCGGTGGTTGCGGCGGCGACTGCCGCGGGCGCTGGCGATGCGTCGCCGTCTTCCTGGGCATGGCTTGGTTTTGTCCGCGAAGGCGGCGCAGTGGTCGCGCCTCGCCCAGACTCTCGCTTCGACTGCCCCATGCGCGGCAAATCCGTCGCGTGGGAAGCGCGCGACACGTTCAATCCTGCGGCCGCGACGTTCGGCGGAGAACTTGCCATACTCTACCGCGCCGAAGACGCGTCAGGAGAGGGCATAGGCGAGCGGACTTCGCGCATCGGTCTTGCACTATCGTCCGACGGCTCGTCGTTCAGGCGGCTTGGCAAACCTGTTCTCTTCCCGGGCAAGGACGGCGCCGAGGAATGGGACGCGCCAGGGGGGTGCGAAGACCCGCGCGTCTGCGAGACGCCCGACGGTCGCTACCTCATGCTCTACACGATGTGGAACCGGAAAGTTCCACGTCTTGGCGTTGCGACGTCGCGCGACCTTTTGAAATGGACGAAGCACGGCCCTGCCTTTTCAGGACGTTTCCGCGATCTCGCAACGAAGTCCGCGTCAGTGGTTTGCGAACGTAAGGGCGATTCTCTCGTTGCGGCGAAAATCGGCGGCAGGTATCTTATGTACTGGGGCGAGGAGTTCGTGAACATCGCGACTTCCGACGACCTCGTTAACTGGAGTCCGGTTTGCGACGCGAACGGAGAGCTGCTGCGCGTAATCGAGCCGCGCAAGGGGAAGTTCGACTCGGCGCTCACCGAGTGCGGCCCGCCGGCGGTCCTGACCCAGAAGGGAATCCTTCTCCTCTACAACGGAAAGAACACGGCGGGGACGGACGGCGACGCGCGCTATGCGGCGGGTGCATACTGCGGAGGTCAGGTGCTCTTTTCCGTCGACGATCCGACCAAGGTCGTGGCGCGGCTCGACGAGCCGTTCTTCGTCCCCGAGGCGGAATACGAGAAGTCGGGGCAGTATCCGGCCGGAACGGTATTCCTTGAGGGCCTGGTTCCGTTCCGCGGCAAGTGGCGGCTTTTCTTCGGCTGCGCCGACTCGCGCGTCGGCATGGCGACGCTACCTTGCGACGGAATGGAAAACCGGGCCGCGGGAGTCGTTTCCTTCGCCGACCCCAAGTCCGTTCCGCCCGGGAAGTTTACTTTCATTTCACCCGGCACTCACCCTTCACTCGGCATTCATGTTTCACCCGGCACTCACCCTTCACCAGCAGGGGTGTGGAATGGCGAGGAGTTCCAGAAGGATGAAACGTGTGCGTCGTTTTCGAAGTACGTCACAAACGCGGCGGAGGTAAAGCGCGTGGAGGTCTTCGCCACGGCGCTCGGCGCGTTCGAGCTTTACGTCAACGACTCGCTGGTCAGCGTGGAGGAAGACGGCAACCGGGCCGACTTCCTCAGGCCGGGCGCAACCGACGTGTGGCGCCGGCGGCATTTCCTCTCCTACGACGTCACGCGCCTTTGGCGGCGCGGCAAAGGCGAGTGGAACGACGTCTCCGCCTTCGTCGCCCGTTCGTGGTTCTCCGACGCCGCCGGCGGTCGCAAGGACGCAAAGCCCGCCTTGGCCGCAAAGGTGAAGCTGGTGTTCTGCGACGGCTCGAGCGCGATCGTGGAAACCGATCCAAGCTGGGCCGCGAATTTTTCCGCGCCTTTCGAACGTGCGGGAATCTACTTCGGCGAAGTGTGCGATGCGCATGGACAATATAGCGCCACACACTGCGCCGGAAGCATTTTTTCCGGGGTGAACACCAATTTCACCGGTGTCGTCACCGCGATGGAAGGCCCTGGCGTGTCGCTGAGGCGCGACCTTGCGCTTGATCCCAAGGAGGCGTACGTCTATTCGGATGCGGACGTCTCGGGCGCGACGAGCAACGCCTTTGGAACCGTATGCGGGCGGAAGGTCCGGCTGCGGGTCGGCGAGAGCGTCCTGCTCAAGCCCGGCGAGCGTCTCGTCGTCGACTTCGGCCAGAACGCCGCGGCGGTGCCGGAGATCGTCGCGCGGTCCTACATGGGCTTCGTCCTTTCCTTCCGGGGCGGCGAGATGCTGAACGACTTGAACGGCGAAAAGTCGCGCGGCAACGACGGGCCGGGCGGGAGCGTCTACCGCGCAAACCTCCGCAAGCTGGCGGCGGACGGGGCGATGGCGAAGTACGTCTTTGCGAGCGACGATGCGGAGCCGGCCGGAATTTGTGTAGCGCGCTACATGCCGTCGTTCACTTTCTTTGGCTATCGCTACGCCGAGATTTCCGCCACCGGTCCAGTTGAGATTCTTTCCGTGAGGTCGATTCCGGTGACTTCCATTGCGAAGTCGATGGAGCGCGGCACGATCACGACCGGCAACGCCGACGTGAACCGCCTGGTCGAGAACGCGCGCTGGGGGATGTACTCCAACTACCTTTCGATCCCGACCGACTGTCCGCAGCGCGACGAGCGGATGGGCTGGTGCGGCGACACGCAGGTATTCGCGCCGGCGGCGTTTCGTTTCGCCGACGCGTACGGTTTTCTTTCCAAGTGGATGACGGACATGCGCGACGCGCAGGCGGCCGGCGAGGACGGGCTCTATCCGGCGGTTGCGCCGATGATGAGCTGGGGCGCGGTCATGTGGGGGCGCCTCGGCTGGGCCGACGCCGGCGTCGCCGTGCCCTGGACGGCGTGGCGCATGACGGGCGACACGCGGATAGTCGAGGAGAACTGGGATTCGATGTCGCGCTATGTCGACAGGATCGCCTTGACGCAACATCGCACGACCGACGGCTTCCAGTGGGGCGACTGGGTTTCGTACGAGCAGATCACACCGACCGGTTCCTGGCCCGCAGACCACCAGTGGGACGGACGCTACCTTCTGCCCGAGGCGCAGAAGTACTTCGACTACCTCGGCGGCTGCCAGTGGCTGATGGACGCGCGGCGGATGGCCGACATGGCGAAGGCGACCGGCCGCGGCGAAGACGCGACGCGATACTCCAAGATGGCGGACGAGGCGCGGGCGTACCTCAAGGCGAATTTCTTCGAGCAGGACGGGGGGTTGCTAAAGATATTCCGCCACCTGCAGACGCCGGCCATCTTCGCGCTGCGGCTGGGGCTCTACGACGGCGCGGCGAAGGACACTGCCGTCGCGGCGCTCCTGAAGAACATCGAAGACCACGGCGGATGCCTGCAGACGGGCTTCCTCGGGACGGCGCAGATCCTCGACGCGCTTGCCTACGACGCCAACCGTCCCGACGCCGCGTATTCGCTGCTGCTCCAGGACAAGGATCCGAGCTGGCTCTTTACGGTGCGCCAGGGCGCCACGACGATGTGGGAGCGCTGGAACAGCTACACGAAGGAGAAGGGGTTCGGTCCCGTGGACATGAACAGCTTCAACCACTACGCCTACGGATCGTTTGCCGACTGGCTCTTCGGCGCTGCCGCAGGGATCCGCCCCGGTCCCGACGGCGGCTTCGACGACCGCTTCGAGCTGGCGCCGCTGCCCGACAGACGGCTTGGAAAAGTTGAGGCGACATACAAGACGAAGAACGGCGTCATCAGGAGCGCGTGGCGCTATTGCGACGACGGCGCGCTCGTCTGGGAATTCGCCGTGCCGGAGGGTTCCGTCGCGGCGGTGACGTTCAACGGCGAGACGCGCGACTATGCCGCGGGCACTTACACGCTTGAGACTGTTCCTCGCCCCCTCCGGCCGCCGGCTGTACCACTCGTGACGTGCGACCCGTTCTTCTCGGTGTGGTCGCCGCACGACCGGCTGACGGACGGCGAGACGACGCACTGGGCCTCATGGAAAACGCAGCCGCTCAGCATCGTTTTGGATGCGGGGGGGAAGGTGTACCGACTCTGCGGAACCGAGCCCGCCGATGCTCCGGCGCTTGAACAGGTCGCCTGCGAGGTGCGTCCGCTCACGACGGTCGTGCGGTATGCCGGTGCGGACGGTCTCAGCGCGACGCTCGAGTTCTTGACCGCGAAGGATCCCGACGACCTAGAGACGTTCTCTCGTCCGGTGACGTACCTCACCGCGTCCGTTGAAGGCGCGAAGACGTGGAAGCTCCGCGTCTCGTTCGGCGCGAACATCTGCCGCGAGGACGAAAGCGCCGCGGTCGCGACCAACGCGCTGACGGTGGCAGGGCGTCCGGCCGTGCGGCTTGGAAGAGTCGAGCAGAATCCGCTCGGGAGCTCGGGCGACACGGTGAGATGCGACTGGGGCTATGCCTGGACGGTCGACTGCGGCGACCATTTTATCCTGGCATACGACGACGTGAAGTCGATACGTTGGTTCGACCGCGACCTGCCCGCATACTGGCGCAGGCACGGAAAGAGCTTTGAGAAGATGCTGGAGGATGCGGTCGGCGCATACGCCGCGGTGCGCAAAGCCGCCCAGGCGAAGGACGCCGCGCTTCTGGCGGCGTTCCGGCGGCGCGGCGGCGAGAAATACGCGCGTCTCTGTGCGCTCGCGTGGCGGCAGAGCTTCGCCGCGTGCAAGCTCGTGACGGGACCCGGCGGGGAGCTTCTGTACTTTTCGAAGGAGAACGGCTCGAACGGATGCATTGGAACGGTGGACGTATTCTATCCGCAGCTGCCGCTTCTGCTCTACACCTCGGCCGAACTCACCCGCGCCACGCTGCGCCCGATACTCGAGTACGCCGCGTCGGACAAGTGGAAATACGACTATGCGCCGCACGACCTCGGGCAGTATCCGCTCGCAACCGGCCAGGTGTACTCGATGGGGACAGACCCCAAGACCGGCAAGCCGTACGCCGACGCGGACCGGATGCCGGTGGAGGAGTGCGGCAACATGCTCATCGCGCTCGCGGCGCTGGCGCAGAAGGAGGGGAACGCCGGCTTCGCCGAGCAGTGGTGGCCGACGGTGACGAAGTGGGCGGAATACCTCAAGCGGTTCGGCTTCGATCCCGGGGACCAGCTCTGCACCGACGACTTCGCCGGACACCTCGCGCACAACGCCAACCTTTCGCTTAAGTCGATACTCGCCCTCCGTTCGTATGCGATGCTGGTGGAAATGCGCGAGCGGGCCCGCGGCGAGTCGTCTGATGAATCCGACCGCCTCAAGCTCGAAGCGCTGATGATGAGCATGCAGTGGGTCAAGGCGGCGAAAGACGGACGTGACGGCGCGACGCGCCTCGCCTTCGACCAGCCGGAGACGTGGAGCCTCAAGTACAACCTCGTGTGGGACCGCGTGCTTGGGTTCGACCTCTTCCCGGACGAGGTCTTCCGCGGCGAAACCGCCGCGTACATCCGGTTCGCAAACAAGTTCGGCGTTCCGCTCGACAGCCGCAAGACATACACGAAAGGCGACTGGACGATGTGGTGCGCGGCGATGGCCGACAGTCGCGAGGAATTCGACGCGCTCGTGGCGGGCGTATACCGCTTTGCGGACGAAACGCCTTCGCGCGTGCCGCTTTCGGACTGGTACGAGACAGTCGGCGAGGGGAAGATGGTCGGGTTCCTCGCCCGCAGCGTGGTCGGGGGATTTCTCATGCCGATGCTCACTGCCGCCGCCGAGGACGACGCCCGGCGCGCCAGGCAACCTCATGGCGAAGGGAGGTGCTCAAGATGAAGAAGCGCGAGATACTCCTTCTTTCTCCTTCAGCACAGAGAGACCTCACCGACATATTGTCGGGGATTGTGCCGGCTGTCGAGCGGAATGGCTGGAGCGTCCATGTGGTTGGCGACATCCATTCCCGAAAGAGACTTCTTGCTCTCCTTAAGTTCTGGTCGCCGGACGGCTGCATCGTCCACAGTGGACTCAACGACGGAGGAATAGTCCCTGAGGATTTTGGAAGAATTCCCGTCGTGTGGATAGATCGCGATCCGGCGACGCTGCCGCCTTCGGCGCTGTGTGTCATTCAGGATTCGCGTCCCGCCGGAACACTTGCCGCCAAGGAACTCCTTAGATTCAACCTTGAGTTGTATGCGTTTGTCGACCGGGCGAACCCGCAGTTTTGGTCCGAGGACCGCCGCAAAGCTTTCCGCGAGGCCGTCGAACTTAACGGGAAAGACTATCGGGAATATACAGAGCCCAGCAAATCGAAGTGGCGCCGCGGCCTAAAGAAGTTTCTTCTTTCGCTTCCCAGGCCCTGCGGGGTGTTCTGCACAAACGACTCGGTTGCCGTTGAAGTGATGTCGCAGGCGTCAAAACTCGGCATAGAGATGCCTGACGAGATGCTGGTTGTTGGAGTTGATGACGTAGATGCGTTTTGCGAGGCCGTTTCGCCGACGCTGACGAGCGTGCACCCCTCCTTTGCGGCGGCAGGACTTGCTGCTGCGGAGCTTCTCGCGAGAAGCATTGCTAATCCGAAGCTCAAGGGTGTGATCAAGACTTTCGTGGCGCATGAGATAACGCGGCGGCAGTCCACGCGCCACATCACTACGAATGGCGGCAACATCGGCCTTGCGCTCGAGATGATCCGAAGGAGGGCGGCGGAGGGCGTTGCCGTCGACGAGGTGGTGTCGCTCATGGGGTGTTCTCGGCGTGCCGCAGAACTCCGCTTCAGGCAGTATCTGCACAGCACCATTCTCGACGAGATACATGCTGCGCGCATCGAACTTGCGAAGAGAATCATATTGAGTGGCAAGTTCAAGATCGGCGGGCTGCACCTTCGCTGCGGCTTCGACTCGCCCGCGACCTTCCGCCGCGTGTTCAAGTCGGTCACGGGGCTTTCACCGCAGGCATACCTGCAAAAACACCAAGAGGTAACGACAACATGAAAAACAGAAACAGAATCGCGCCTTTCCTGTGCGCCGCCTGGGGATCACTGGCGCTCTGCGCCTCGGCCGCGGAGGCGGTGGGATACTGCGCCTACGTCGACCCGTTCATCGGAACCGCCGGCACGGGCCATACATTTCCCTCCGCCTGCGTTCCCTTCGGCCTCGTCCAGGCCGGGCCCGACACGGGCAACGGAGACTGGGCGCACTGCTCCGGCTACAGCTACGAAGACAAGTCCATCTTCGGCTTCTCGCAGACCCATCTCAACGGCACTGGCTGTCCCGATCTCGGCGACGTGAGGATCCTTCCCTTTGCGGCGGAGTCCGTTCCCGGGTCGGTGGCCTACGACAAGGCGAGCGAGCGCGCGAAGCCCGGCTTCTACGCCGTCACGCTTGCCGGCGGCGTCAGGGTCGAGGCCTCCGCGACCGAGCGCTGCGCCATCTACCGCATTTCCTATCCGAAGGGCGCGAAGGGCCGTCTTCTCGTCGACCCCCACTGGTGCATAACGAGGCGCCAGCCCGCCTCCGACTGCATCCGCTCCGTCGACGTCGCGCCTGACGGCAGGGCCGGCGTCTCGGGCAAGGTCGCCGTCAACAACTGGGTCGAGCGCACCTACGCCTTCAAGATGGAGTTCTCCCGGCCGTTCTTGTCGGAGAAGGATCTCGTCTTCGACTTCGGCGAGTCGTCGGGCGAACCGCTCGTGGTGAAGGTCGCGCTCTCCGCGCTGGGCGGCGTTTCCGACGCCGCGCGCAACCTCGCCGCGGAGATACCCGGCTGGGATTTCGACCGCGTCGCAGCTGCCGCGGACGCGAAGTGGTCGAAGATGCTCTCCTGCGTGGCGGTCGAGGGCAGCGACGACCAGAAGCGCAACTTCTACACCTCCCTCTACCACCTCTTCATCCAGCCGAACAACATTGCCGATGCCGGCCACAAGCCCTTCTACTCCACGCTTTCCACCTGGGACACCTTCCGCGCGGCGCATCCGCTCTACACGATCCTCGTTCCCGAGAAGGCGGCGGAATTCGTCGACTCGATGCTGGAGCAGGGCCGTCGCACGGGGTATCTTCCGATCTGGACCTTGTGGGGTCGGGACAACCAGTGCATGATCGGCACACATTCCATTCCCGTCATCGTCGATTGGTTCTTGAAGGATTACTTTAGCCGCAAAGAACGCAAAGAGCACAAAGACTTTGCGGATTCTGCGTCCTTTGCGGCTAAAAAACAATACTGGCTTGCCGCGTATGAGCAGATCAAGGAGACGCTCACGAAGCGGCACGAGGGGCGCTACAAGGAGCGCTGGGATCTTCTCGACCGGCACGGATACTATCCGTACGACGTGATCAGGAACGAATCGGTCTCGCGCACGCTTGAATGCGCCTACGACGACTGGTGCGCGGCGCAGATGGCCGCGAAGCTCGGACACGAGGAGGACGCGGAGTTCTTCCGCCGCCGGTCGGAGAACTGGCGGAACGTCTTCGATCCGTCGCTCGGACTCATGCGCAGCAAGGACTCGAAAGGCAACTGGCGCGATCCGTTCGATCCTTCCGCAGTCGGCTACGGCGAAGGCTACGACTTCACCGAGGGGAACTCGTACCAGTACACCTGGCACGTCATGCAGAACCCCGACGGCCTCGTAGCGGCGATGGGCGGACGCGAGGCGTTCGTGAAGCGGCTTGACTGGCTTTTCGAGCGGCCCGAGGTGGTGAAGGGCGAGGTTTTCGACGTCACGGGGCTCATCGGGCAGTACGTCCACGGCAACGAGCCGAGCCACCACGTCATCTACTTCTACACGCTTGTCGGCGAGCGCGACAAGGCCGCGCGCAGGGTCCGCGACGTGTTCGACAGGTTCTACCTCCCAAAGCCGGACGGGCTCTGCGGCAACGACGACTGCGGACAGATGAGCGCCTGGTACGTCTTTTCGGCGCTCGGGTTCTATCCGTTCAACCCCTGCGGCGGCACGTACGTCCTCGGCGCGCCGCAGATTCCGAAGGCGACGATAGAGCTTGCGGGCTGCAAGACCCTGACCGTCGTCGCCAACAACCTCTCCGTCGAGAACAGGTACGTGAAGTCGGTCACGTTCAACGGCAAGCCGCTCGACAAGACGATCGAGCACGCCGACCTCATGTCCGGCGGCGAGCTCGTCTTTGAAATGACGAACGCCGCGCGAAGATGACGGCGAAGGCATGAGATGAAGCGTCTGCGGGGATTTGACTACAAGCGGCCATTCTTCTACATGGTGACGCTGAAGCGGCTGCCGGGGCTGGCCGCCTTCTCGCAGATTTCGGACGAGGCGCCGCCGCCGGGATGGTGCCGGACGGGCCCGGCGCCGCAAAACGCGCACGGGCGGCCGCGTTACCTTGTCGAGAACGAGATTACCAAGGCGTTTGCGCGGGTGATCCGCGAATTCGCCGCGAAGTGGTGGGGGCTGTGGCCGATAGACTGCTTTGTGATCATGCCAGATCACATTCACTTGCTCATTCGCATCAAGGATACCGGCGATCAGATGCCGCTCGGGAGCTATGTCTACCAGCTGATGAAGGCGCTGGCAGGGGAGTATTGGCGCCTGACGGGGCAGGCGCCGCAAAACGCGGTGCAGAGGACGGGGGCCGGCGCCGCAAAACGGCTCGAACAGGGCAAGAGTGTTGCAGGGGCGGCCTCGTCCGCCCCGCCCGCCCCTGTCTTCGAGCGAGCCTGGCATGACTGGATCGTGAAGAAGGATGGCCAGCTCGCGGCCTTTACGCGCTATATTCGCGAGAACCCGGAGCGGGCTTGGCTCCGCCGCGCCAATCGCCGATATTTTGGCAAGGTGCACAAGGTCTCTTTCCTTGGCCGCGAGTGGTTCGCGTATGGCAACCTTGCGATTCTCGATCTGCCGGTGCTTGTGGCGGTGAAGGGGCACCGCGCAACGAAGCCGGGCACGCCGGAGTGGAATGCGCTTGTGGATTCTTGCGCGCGCATCGGGCCGGGCGGCGCAGGCGTGGGAACATTCATGAGCCCGCTGGAAAAGGAATGCGGCAACGCCATCGCCAAGGCGGGTGGGAAGTGGGTTGTGCTTTCGCCCGAGGGCTTCCACGAGCGGTGGCATCCGCCGCGCGAGAAGGAGCGCTTCTGCGCCGAAGGGCGCATGCTCTTCCTCTCGCTCTGGCCGCCGATGGAACGGCGGCCGCAAAACGCGGAACTTTACCAGCGCTGCCATGAGATGGGGGACGTCGTGGCAGCGGGGCTGGGGTAGGTGCGTTGCGTATTCTGAGCGGCGATTTTTGCGCGAGTTGAGCGCGTGGGGGGTTGCATTGTTCCCCGCGATTTTGTATAATACCGAACAAACAATAATGGGAGGAATGTAACATGAAGGTCTCAAAACTGCTCTCCGTTGTGGTGGCGGCCGCTTCCACTTTGTTCGTTGCACTCTCCGCTCGCGCGGAATTTACTTGCGAGCTTTCGTTCCTGCAGGCGCCGTCAACCGCGCTCGCGAACTTCCCCGTGCTTGTGCGGCTCGCGGAGGACGCGCCGACGGGCTTCTCCTATGCGGACTGCCCCACGGCGAGCTGCATCTGGTTCACGGACGCGAACGACGACGCGATTCCCTGCGACGTCGATACGTGGGACGATGAAGGCGAGTCGCTGGTCTGGGTCTCGGTCCCCTCGCTCTCCTCCTCCGCGACAATCAAGATGCACTGGGACGCCGCCGGCGCGCCGGCGGGCCTGCCCGCCTCGTCGCAGGTGTGGTCGCTCGCGAACTACGTCGGCGTCTGGCACATGAACGAGCTTGTATACGACTCGACCAAGGAAAAGCACTACACGCCCGACTCCTCCGCGAGCGGCTGGAACGCCTACAAGGTCACCCAGTCCGATGCCGTCCCGGCGCCCGTCACGACGGCAACCGGCGTCACCGCCAATCCAACGCCGCTCACCGGCACGGCGATGAACATCGCCTACGGCGCCGGCAAGGACAACGCTGCATTCGGCGGCTTTGCTGTCCCAATGGCCCAGACTTCATCTTTCACGCTGGGCGGCTCCGGATTTACGCTTTCCGCCATCGTCAACTCCCAGCAGGTCGCCAACGACGGCCGCTGCCGTGTCATCGCCTTTGGCGCTGCCTACAACGAAATGGCGAACCTCTCCATCGGTTGCGACAACATCTATGTCATGGGAGGAACCAACCATCTCAAGGCCAATCCCCGCGGCCAGACGGACTGGGTTTACTCGGCTGGCGTCTTCAACTCGCCCCGCTCGAAGATCTACGCCGACGGCGTCTGCCTTTCCGGTAGCAACGAAGGCAACCCCAGCCTCGCGAGCCTCTCGCTCACGAAGGGCATCGGCCTCGGCTGCTTCATCGACGGCAAGAACACCCTTGACGGCTACCTCGATGAAGCCCGCATCCGCAATGTCGCCTCGACCGGCGAATGGGTTGCCGAGGAATACAAGACCGTGACGACGGCGAACTATGTCTCCTTCGGCGAGGTGGAGACCGGCGTCGAGGTACTGCGCCTCGGCCCTGTCGCCGTCTCGGACGTGACGCCGACGAACGCGGTCGTCACGGGCGAGCTGCGCACGCTCGGCGAAGGCGCGACCTCGGCCGACGTCTGGCTCGTCTATACGGACGGCGGCGCCACGACGAACCGCATCGCCCTCGGGCCGAAGAGCGGCGAACCCTCTGCGCTCTCGGTCACGCTCGAGAACCTCGCCGAGAAGACGACCTACACCTGCTGGTTCACCGCGACGAACAACCTCTCGGCCGGCGCGGACTCCGCCACGGCGTCGTTCAAGACGAAGCGGATTCCGACTGGAACCGGCATCTACGAGTGCGAGCTTTCCTTCCCCTCCGCGCCCGCGACGCCCCTTGAGAACTTCCCCGTCCTCGTGCGTCTTGCCAACGACGCGCCCGAGGGCTTCCTCTACGAGGACTGCCCGACCGCCGCGCACCTCTGGTTCACGGACGGATACGATACCGTCCTTCCCTTCGAGGCAGACACGTGGAACACGGCGGGTGAATCGCTCGTCTGGGTTTCGGTGCCGTCCTTCTCGTCGGCGACGAAGATCACGATGCACTGGTCGAGCGACGCGGACAGCGTCGAGGATTCGCCCGACGCGCGCGAGGTGTGGACGCGCGCCGGCTACAACGCCGTCTGGCACTTTAGCGGCAGCGCGGCGGAGTCCGTGAACGGGCTCAACGCCAGTGTCACAAAGGGCTCACCGACCTACGATGGCAACGCATCCTATCCCGGCCCGCTCGGCAAGACGCTCTGGCTCGCCAACAACTCCGCGCTCGGCTATGCTGTCGATCCCGCCTGGACGACGCTCGGCGCGAACGCAAGTCTGACCATCTCGTGCCTGGCGCGGCCAGTCACCGCAAGCCTCGGCGGCTACGCCCGCATGGTCTGCTGCCAGACCTCCTGGGAAGTCAAGCACGGCTACACGTTCGCGGTCCACAGTCCTATCAGTAAGATCACGCTTGGCTCGTCTGATTCGAGCGAACTCGCGCTGAACAGCGGCACCGGCAATTGGTCCGGCTGGCCCTCCACCGACTGGGTTCATCTTACGGCAAGATACGACAACACCGCCGGCGCCATCTTCAAGGACGGCCAGACGGCGATAAGCGGCGCGATCAAGACGCTCGCCACGCCGGAGGGCGTGCTCTACCTCGGTGCGAACGGCGACGGCAACCAGCGGTTCTGGGTCGGCGGCCTCGACGAAATCCGCATCCGCGCGGCGGCTTCCTCGGACGACTGGGTCGCGGCGGAATACGCGACGATGGCGACGGCGAACTATGTTTCCTTCGGCGACGTGGAGGAAGCCGCCGCCGGCGTTTCGCTCGAGTTCGGAACGCCGTCCGTTTCGTCCGTCTCGGCGACGGGCGCGATCATTTCGGCGCGCCTCAAGAGCCTCGGCGAGAACGCGACGTCCGCAAATCTCTGGGTTGTCGTTTCCGGCTTCGGCCAGACGCGCACCTATCCGCTTGTTCCGGCGACAGGGCCGAAGGTCGTCGAGGCGACGCTTTCGGGCCTCCAGCCCGGCGCGGACTGGACCGCCTACCTGACGGCGACGAACAACGCCTCGCCCGCCGTTGGGACGAATTCCGCCGCCGTCGTCTTCTCGACGGATTCCGACGCCGGCGGCCTCGGTGGGGTCGGCCTCTATCAGGCGGTCACGACCAGCAGCGCGATTCCCGCCGACGCCGCGGCGAACTGGGATATTGCCGCGTCCGGCATCGTTACGCTCGGCCCGCTCGCCATGCGCTGCGCCCTGAGCTCAGGAACGCACCAGTGGCAGGCGACGGACGGCTCCAGCTACCAATGGAGCAACAACACGGGCTTCGGCTATGCGGGCTGCATGTATATGGAGGCCGGCAAGGACTACTACTTCGGCGGCGCGATCGACGACGCGGGCTGCGTGTGGGTCGATGATGGCGTTGCTGGCTGGGATGCAAAGCGCACCGCCTCGCAGCTCGGCGGCTACCAAAGTTGGAACAAGGCAGGCCCCTATACCGTAGCCAAGACCGGCTTCCGCCGCGTGGTCTTCTCCTGCTGGAACGGTGGCGGCGGCGCCGGCGCGGAATCCGGCGGTTCAGTCACCAGCGAACAGGCGGCGCTCCGCTACGCGGCAGTCGCGAACGGCGCGGCCGCGCCAGGCAAGGACGACGCCTCCTGGCTTCCCGCGGTCGATCCGGGCGACGGCTCGCTCTTCCGCCTCAGCGTCGGTGTGCTCCGCGGGGTCTCCGTTCTTTCGGCGGTGCGCGACGGCACGCTCCTCTCCGCACGGGTCGCCGTGGACGCGGCGGCTCCCGGTGAAATAAGCAAGCTCAGGTATGTCTTCGGCGCGACGCACGGCGGGTTCAACCCTGCGGACTGGGAGGGCGGCTCGCTCGTCGTGTCGTCGCTCCCGGCGACGGCGGCGACGAACGACTACATCGTCGGCATCGCGGCGGACACGCGCTACGTGCGCTTCTACATCGACGACGACGGCGCGATCGGCTGGTCGGCCACGATTTCGCTCGACTGGGCCGGCGAAACGACGATAGCGGACGACTTCCTCTTCATCGGGGACCCCGAAGTCCTGTCCGTAGGCGCCGACAAGGCGACCGTTTCGGCGGTTCTCAACGCGCCCGGCGACGGCGCGACGGCGGCCCAGGCCTGGTTTGTCGTCACCGGCGGCGGCGAGACTTTCACCGTTCCGGCCGGCACGGCCACATCGCGGACGAACCTCACGGTTGAAGTTACCGGTCTTGTGCCAGAGACGGAATATTCAATCTGGTGCACTGCGACGAACAACGCCGCCGAGCCCGCCGGCGCCGATACCCCGGCCGCGACCTTCACGACCGGCCCCAAGTTTTCCGGCTGGACGCCGGGGCAGACCGCGTTCAAGCAGAACGGAAAGTCGTTCTCCGCGACAGTCCCGATTCTCAACCTCGGCGTCGGCACGACGACCCTCTACCTGATGACGGGACCGGGCAACGGCAACGTCCCGAACATTTCGGCGACTAAGGTCGTGACGGGAACCGGTGAGCAGACGATTACCGCCGACTTCTCCGCCCTGCCGTGGGGCACGAAGTACTACTACGGGCTCATGATGGTGAGCGGGACGGCCGAGGAGGCCGTCACCAACGGTCCCTTCACCGCCAGCGGAGAGATCTTCAGCAACAAATCCTTCGAGCTCCAGGACAACTCGACCTACACATGGGTCGGCGGGGCGACGGGCGTCTGGAACGACGCCGGCAACTGGGAGCGGACTGCGGCGGGGTCGAACGCCACCACGCTCTACGCCGGCTATCCGGTCTACGGCTCGACGGCGGTCTTCGCGACAAATGTCCAGGTGACCGTGACCATTCCCGCAACGGAGGGAACGACGACGGTCTCCGGCGGCGTTCCGTCCTGGTCGGTCTCGAATGTTAACCTGACCAATATGGATGCGCCGCTTGTCTTCACACCTGGGCCGCAGGGCCAGACGAGCATCTTCTACATCGTCGGAAGCATCGTCGCGAGCAGGACATCGAACCGGCTTGTCTTTGACAACTGCCTGTGCCAGCTCCCCAAGCTCCAGGACACAGGCGCAAACGCCTACAATGCCGAGAACGGCGGAAACCTCGTCGTCACCATTACGGGCGGGTCAGAGGCGTCGTTTAGTTCCATTGAGCCGAACTATCCGGGCGTCAAGCTCCGCATCGAGGACGGATCGCTCGTGAAATCCGGGACTATTTGCGGCGGCTCCGGCAACACGTCTTATCCGGCGGTGATCGAAATCGAGGACGCGGAGCTGCGCTCGACGGGGTATATCCAGCCTGACTATCGGGGGATTGGCGGTACGGTCTTCCGGTTCCTCGGCCGCAACCCGAAGCTTCTGTCCAGCTACTACGCGACCAAGAACTCCGACACCCCGTCCGCCTTCGAGTTTGTCGTGCCGGCCGGTGGCTACTTTACGCCGCCGCTCCACTTCTACGGCGACAGCATCCTCGCGTCCGGCGGAAGCAAGGCGATTCTGCTACGCGTCTCCGCCGATTCGCCCGCGCTGGCGACGGGTGTCGGGACGACGACCCGATTTGTGAATGCGAAGATCGCGGCCGGCTCCTCCACCGCGCGTGTGGACTTCGACCTGCCTACCGGCGTGACGACGTCAACCTACACGGACGCAAACGGCAACGCCGACGGCTATGTCGTCACGATTCCGGCCGGCGACGGCCCGGCGCTTTCGGATGTCGCGCTCGCCTACGCGGGCAACGGCAGCTTCGACGTGGCGGGGTCGGTTGACCCAGGTTCCGCAGGCAGCGCCACCGTGAAGGTCTATCTGGCGGAAGGGGAGGGCGATTTCGCCGCGGCCGCGACGACGAACGTCACCGCCGCGGGCGCCTTCCGTCTGCGGGTTTCCGGGCTGACGGACGGAACGGCGTATCGCTGGTATGCCGAGGCCGTTTCCGCGTCGGGCAGCCACGCGACCGAACCTGAAAGCGTCACCTTCCAGTCCGGCATCGCGAGCGTTTCCGCCGCGACGGTGGAGCCGCATCCCGTCTTGAACGGCGATACGGTCTACACGTTCACCGATTCGACCGCCCCCGGCTCAATTACTTTCTCGCAGGGCGGCCTCGTCGAAGTCCTCGTCGTCGGTGGCGGCGGCGCGGGCGGCAACAGCGCCGGCGGCGGCGGCGGCGGCGGCGCGTTCCTCCATCGCCGTGCCTTCGTTCCCGCCGGAACGTATGCGGTCACCGTCGGCAAGGGCGGCTACAACGCGACGGTAGCCAACAACGTTTTGCCGGTCGATGCGGAATCCTCCGCGCTCGGCGCTCTCTTCGTCGCGGCCGGCGGTGGCGCGGGCGGATGCTGGGATATCCCGAGCGGCACGTCGCTCGGCGGCAGCGCCGGCGGCAACAGCGACAAGGTTGGAACGCCCACCACCTCCGGCATGTATCCCTTCGGACACGATGGCGGCGTGGTGCCGGTCTTCGGCAATAAATTTTTCGCGGCCGGCGGCGGCGGCGCGGGCGGCGTCGGCGGCGACGGGCGCATCTGGAACAATGTCTACATTGGCGGCTATGGCGGCGACGGCGTTGCCTGCGACATCACCGGCGAGAGCGTCGTCTACGCGGCTGGCGGCGGCGGTGGCGCGGGTACGGCGGGCTTTATCAGCGGCGCCGCGGGGCTTGGCGGTGTTCCCGGCTGCGGCCCTGCGGAACAGGTGCGCGTGCAGGATGCGCCCGCCAACACCGGCGCGGGCGGCGGCGGCGGCAACTTTGGCTCCAACTACTTGAAGCAGGGCGGTGCGGGCGGCAGCGGCATCGTCGTGGTGCGCGTCCTGAGCGGCGCGGACGACGGCACGGATGCGCTCGACGTGAAGACGCTCACGGCGGATGTCGTCGGCGATTCCGCGACGATCTCGGGCTCGCTCCTCAATCTCGGCGCGGGCGCGACGTCCGCGAACGTGTGGCTGGTCGTGACGGGCGGCGGCGAGACGCGGAGCATCGACCTCGGCACGACGAATGCCGTCCCTGCGGCTTTCACCTATACGGTCGAGGGGCTTGACTACGGCACGGCATATACGTTCTACTTCACGGCGACGAACAACTTCGGCGTCGGCGCGGGCGAGGCGTCAGGCGCGGCTTCGGCGGCGACGCCCGGTAACGAACTCTACTATTCGGAAATCTCCTTCCCGACCGCGCCGGCGACGCCGCTCGAGAACTTCCCGGTGCTTTTGCGGATTTCCTCCACGTCGCCGGTTGGCTTCTCCTACGCGAACTGCCCGACGGCGGACAAGCTCTGGGTTCTCGACGACACCGGCGCAGTGCTGCCGTTCGAGGTCGATACCTGGAACCCCGAGGGCGAATCGCTCCTCTGGGTCTCGGTGCCTAACTTCTCCGCTGACACGACGCTCACGCTGCAGTGGGCCGTCGACGGGCACTCGCGTCCGGCAGTCCCGGCGGCCACGGAAGTCTGGTCGCGCGCGAACTACGTTGGCGTCTGGCACATGAACGAGCTCCTTACGGACGGCACCGGCACCTATACGCCGGATGCCACCGTTAACGGCTGGAAGGCCTACAAGGCGAACGAGGCCGACGCCTTCCCGCTTGCGGACACAGTATCGTCCTACGCCGCCTCCACGCCGCCGACGGGCCGCGCGATGATCAGCCAGCTCGGCGACGACACCTTCACGACGGGCGGCTTCCTCGTTCCGGCGTCCCTCACCTCGGAAACGACGATCGGGCCGTTCTCGATCTCCATCTTCGAGGCCTACGTC
This sequence comes from uncultured bacterium, assembly GCA_902764415.1. Lineage (GTDB taxonomy): Bacteria > Verrucomicrobiota > Kiritimatiellia > RFP12 > UBA1067 > UBA1067. The sequence continues at coordinate 23,143 of CACWVU010000003.1, forward strand.
CAACCGTACAACAACAAGTACTCCAGTCTCGTCTCCTTTGCGTCGGCCTACAACACGCTGGCCAGCATGCGGATCAAGCTGGACACCTGCTGGATCTACAACGGCGGCAGCAACCCGTCGTTCAGCCTGACCGCCGACGGCCAGGCCTACAGCGCCTGGCGCCACCTCGGCGGCGTGTGGGACGCCGTCCCCTACGGCTACCTCAACGGCGAGGCGAGGTACCTGAACCAGAAGAACTGGGACGTCTCCAAGACGCTCTCGAACGGCATCGGCCTTGGCACGCTCACCGGCCATACGGAGACGCAGCAGGGCTACATGGACGAAGTCCGCATCCGCAACGCCGCCTCGTCCGCCGACTGGATGGCCGCCGAATACGCCACGGTGATGGATCATGGCTACGCGGTCTTCGAGGACGCCGAAATCGACACGGGCGCGCCGCGCGTCGGCAAGCCGGCCATCGTCGAGGCATCCGGGACGAGCGCGACGCTCGCCGCGACCGTTGTGAAGCTCGGCGACAATGCGACGGAAGCCGACATCTGGCTCGTCCTCGAGGGCGGAACGAAAACACTGACCTATCCCGTCGGGAAGGCGACGGCGCCGCTCCAGTCCTTCACGAACACGGTCACCGGCCTTGCCAACTCCACCGTCTACACCGCGTACTTCACGGTGACGAACAATGCCGAGCCCGCCGCCAGCTCCGACTCCAAGACGGTATCGTTCGAGACCGAGACCTTGCCGGCCAACTGGAACACCGGCTCGTTTGCGCTCTCCGGCAGCGGGAAGTCGCTTACGACATCCATCGACGTTACCGACCTCGGCACCGGCACGACAACGCTCTATCTCATGACGGGCCCCGGTTGGAATAGCGAGAACATCGTCTCCGCAACGAGTGTCCTCACCAACACGGGCGTGCATTCGTTTACCCTTGACTACCCGGACATGCCGTGGGGAAAATCGGTCTACGTTTCGTTCCTGCTCGTGAACGGCACGGAGCAGAACGCGATCACCAACGGCCCCTATACCGCAAACGGCCAGGCGTTCTACAACAAGTACGTCACGTTCCAGGACAACTCGACCTACACCTGGATCGGCGGCGCGGCGGGCGACTGGAACGACCCGACCAAGTGGGAGCTGACGACGAAGGGCAGCGCTGCGGGTGAGACGCCGGCCGGCTACCCGGTTTATGGCTCGACGGCATACTTCAAGACGAACATCGCAGTGACCGTCGCGATTCCCGCTACGGCCGGCACCTCGGTTTCGGGCGGCACGCCGTGCTGGTATGTCGGCTCGCTCAACATGAGCAACATGTCCGCGCCGCTCACGTTCGTCTCGACTTCAATCGCAGACGAATGCCGCATCCAGGCGGGCGGCATCAGCGCGGACAACGCGAACCTCGACGTCACCTTTGATGGTTGCTACTTCAACACAGGCTCGGCGCCGCACATCGGTGCCAACGCAACTGTTGACGGGCGCAATACCGTCTTGACGTTCAAGAACGGCGCGCGCGGTTATTTCAACCAGCTCTGGGTCGACAAGCCGGCCGCGAAGGTGCGCGTCCTGAGCGGGTCGCTTCTTGAAGACGGCTACCTGCTGTGCGGCACCAATGTCGCGGGCGACGAGAACAAGCCAGTGCTTGAAGTCGAGGACGCTGAATACATAAACAGGCAGAATTCGGTTGCCTTTGACTACAACAACACTACCAACGGCTTGCTGATCCGCCTTCTTGGTAGGCACCCGCGCGTCTCATCCCCGAACTTCAATCTGGCCCGTGCCTCCGGCGGCTGCATCGAGTTTGTCGTCCCGGCGGGTGGCTATGCGGATGCGCCAATCCATTTCCTCTCGAACGGCGAGTTCAACTCGGCCAAGAATGCGCCGATCCGGCTTAGAGTCTCGCCTGACTCGCCGGCGCTTAAGGCCGGGTTTGCCACGACGACGCGCCTTGTGGATGCGAAGCTCGTCGTCGTGTCCGAGGAGTCCGCGGCGGTTTCGTTCGAGCTGCCGTCGGGCGTGACGACGTCGCGCCACACCAACGAGGACGGCCACGAGGAGGGCTATGACTGCTCGATTCCCGCGGGGACCGGGCCGACGCTCTCCGATGTCAGGGTCGTCGCGTGCGGCGACGCCTCCTTCACGGTCAACGGCACGGTGGCCACGCACAACGACGAGGCTGCCACCATCAGGGCCTACGTTGCCGCGGACGGTGGCGACTTCGCGGCAAAGGGCGCCGCGGTTGCCGCCGCCGGACAGTTTGCCGTCAAGGCCAAGAACCTGACGGCCGGAACCAGGTATCGCTGGTATATCGAGGCCACGACGGCCTCCGGCTCGCACTGCACCGAGGCGCAGGAGCTGACGTTCCGTCCCGGCAAGGCGTCCGTTGCGTCGGCGAGCGAGGAGCCGATTCTGGTGGGCGGCGAAAAGGTCTATGTCTTCACCAATTCCACCGAGGCCGGCTCGATCACCTTCGCGCAGGGCGGCCTCGTCGAGGTGCTGGTCATCGGCGGCGGCGGCGCGGGCGGCAACGCCATGGGCGGCGGCGGCGGCGCGGGCGCGTTCCTGCACCGCTACGACTTCATCCCGGCCGGCACCTACGAGGTGACCGTCGGCAAGGGCGGCTACAACACCGGCAACAACCAGGGCAGCGATGCGGTTCCGGCGGAGGCCTCTTCGATCGGCGACGTCTTCGTGGCGCCGGGCGGCGGCGCGGGCGGACGCTGGGGCGCGCAGGGCAAGGTGCAGGGCGGCAGCGCCGGCGGCAACAGCGGCAACGCCAATGTTCCGGCGGTCGGCATCGGCATCTATCCGCTCGGCCGCGACGGCGGCTCGCAGACAACCGGCAACGCGTATATCGGCGCGGGCGGCGGCGGCGCAGGCAGCGCGGGACATGACTCCCGGACATGGGGCGGCATTTACTACGGCGGGCGCGGCGGCGACGGCGTCGCCTGCGACATCACCGGCGTGAGCGTCGTCTACGCGGCCGGCGGCGGCGGCGGCGCGGGCACGGTGGGCTACATCCCCGGCTCGGCGGGACTGGGCGGCGTCCGCGGCTGCGGCAGAAGCGACACAGAAATCTTCAACGCGCCCGACAACACCGGCTCCGGCGGCGGCGGCGGCAGCTATCAGACAGGCACGTACCAAATGGGCGGCGCGGGCGGCAGCGGCATCGTCGTCATCCGTGTCAAGGAGTTCTTCCGGCCCGGTACGGTGTACTACATCCGGTAGGCGGGCATACGCCCGCCGAAGGGACGGAAGGGACAAAAGGGACAGAAGGGACAAACATGACCAGCCAGTCGCTTAAGTCGCTTTTGTCGCTCTCGTCCCTTGAATGGGGCTCAAATGGGACCAAAGGGACAAACATGACCAGCCAGTCGCTTAAGTCGCTTTTGTCGCTCTCGTCCCTTGAAGAGGTCCCCAATGGCTGAAGTTCCGAAGATCGTTTTGCCGCATGGCGGCTACCGCAACCTCATCGTCTACCGCAAGAGCGACGTGATCTACCAGGGCACCGTCGCATTCTGCCGCCGCTTTCTGCCGGCGCGCGGCGACCGCACGGTCGACCAGATGACGCAGGCCGCGCGCTCCTGCAAGCAGAACATCGCCGAAGGGTCGGCGGCGAGCGGCACCTCGAAGGAGACGGAGATTAAGCTGACCAACGTCGCCCGGGCGACGCTTGACGAACTCCTCGAAGACTATCTCGACTACCTGAAGTCACATGGCGCCGGGGAATGGCCGGCCGCCAGCGAGAAGAAGGCGGCGGCGCGCGACTTCGCGAAGAGCCACGCCGACTGGGACGACTGGAAGCCGTTCTTCGAGTCGCGCTCGGCGGAGACGCTCTGCAATCTGATGATCGTCGTCATCCAGCAGACGAAATACCTGCTCGACAAGATGATTGCCGCGCAGGAAGAGGACTTCAAGCTGCATGGCGGCGTCCGCGAGCGGATGCACGCGGCGCGAACCGCCGCGCGCGGCGAAGACTGGGACGGGGCGATCTATTCGCGGCTTGACGGCGCGGCGTCCGCCGAAGAGCTCGCCGCTCGCGCCGCCGAGATGCGCGAGCGCATATCCAAGGCAGTCTGGGGCATAAAGCAGCGGAAGGGCTGGTAGGCCAAAGGGACGGAAGGGACAGAAGGGACGAAAGGGACGGGCCAGGGCTTGGCGGTGCCTGGGCCGGGCTGCCCAGGGCTTGCGGGCCAGGGCCGGGCTGGCCAAGGCTTTGCAGGGCCGGGCTTGGCGGGCTTGGCGGTCGCTTAGGTCCCTTCTGTCGCTTTTGTCCCTTTTCGCGGCGGTTTGCGTAAACCGAGCGGAAAATTTTGCGTAGAATGGGCGGCGCGTCATTGCCAACGCCATTGCCGTTGTGATATAATATCGCCATGAAGATCAACTATCGCTTTTTCGCCTTGGCTTGCGCTGCCGCCTGCTGTCCGCTTGCGGGCTTTGCCGCGGCTGCGGCGGCCACGTTTTCGTTTGGCGAGGTCAAGGTCGACTGCGAGGAGCGCGACGGCTGGAAGCTTGCGTTTTCCCGCGAAGTCGCGCCTGATGGCGCGGAGATCGCGAAGATCGCGCTCGACTGCGCGGAGGCGAAGACGCCGCCGAAGACGCGGCTGTCGCTCGCCGTCCCGCAGGTCGGCATGGACTACGCCTGGAACGTCAACACTGGCGACTGCGGCATGCGCCCGAACTGGGGCGCGAACTCGAGCACCGAGGTCGCGCAGGGGATGCCGGTCTTCGTCTACTTCGACGGCAACGACACGAGCCATTTCTCCGTCGCGGCCGAGGAGTGCGTGCACCACCTCAACTACAAGGGCGGCGTCCGCGAGGAGGGGAGCCTCCTCGAGATCGGCATCGGCTGGTTCGAGACGCCCGAGGCCCCGATCTCGCACTACGAGACGCGCGTGAGGTTCGACGCGCGCGCGAGGGGATTCGCCGACGCGGTGCGCGAGGCCGTCGCGTGGATCGAGCGGACGGCGGGCATCGCGCCGTGCCGCGTTCCCGCGTCCGCGTGCGACCCGCTCTACTCGAGCTGGTACTGCTTCCACCAGGACGTCCACGCCGCCGACATCGAGGCGGAGCTCGCGATCGCGGCGAAGCTCGGCATGAAGACGTTCATCCTCGACGACGGTTGGCAAATGGAGGATACGAGCCGCGGTTATGCGTTCTGCGGCGACTGGCAGGTGGCGCCGCGGCTTTTCCCGGACATGGCCGCGCACGTGAAGAGAGTGCAGGACATGGGGGTAAAGTACATGGTGTGGTACTCCGTCCCGTTCGTCGGGCAGAAGAGCGTGAACTACGAGCGGTTCAAGGGCAAGTACCTCTACGAGAACCCCGGCATCGGCGCCGCCGTCCTCGACCCGCGCTTTCCGGAGGTGAGGCAGTTCCTCGTCGATACGTACGTGAAGGCGCTCAAGGACTGGAACATCGACGGCTTCAAACTTGACTTTATTGATTCGTTCGCGATCTGGGGAGAGGATCCTGCCGCAAAGGAGAATTACGCAGGGCGCGACATCAAGTCGCTTCCGCTCGCGGTAGACGCCCTGATGACCGAGGTCAAGAACGCGCTTACGGCGATAAAGCCCGACATTCTCGTCGAGTTCCGCCAGAGCTACGTCGGACCCGCGATCAGGAAGTACGGCAACATGCTGCGCGTGGGCGACTGCCCCGGCAACCTCCGCCGCAACCGCTTCGCGATCGCGAACCTGCGCCTCGCGTCGGGCGGGACGGCGGTCCATTCCGACATGCTGGAGTGGAACTTCGCGGACAGCCCCGAGCACGCCGCGCTCTACGTGATCAACTCCATGTTCGGCGTCGTGCAGTATTCGGTCATGCTCCGCGACGCGCCGAAGGAGCACCTCGCGATGGTGGAGAAGTGGATCAAGTTCTCGCAGGACCACCGCGACACTCTGCTCAACGGCAAGTTCACGCCGCGCCATCCCGAGCTCCAGTATCCCGTCATCGAGGCCGAGGGCGACGACGAGGTCGTCATCGGGCTCTACGACGACGGCCGCGTAGTGGACGTTCCCGAGGGGAAGAGGACGTTCGTGATGAACGCGTCGGGCAAGGACTCCTTCGTCGTCCGCCGCGGCGGAAAGCTCTCCGAAGTCGCCTGCAAGTCGGGCGACTGGATCGAGTTCCGCGCGCCGCCGCCGCCCGAGACCGACTGGATGGCCGGCAAGATCGGCGCGTTTGTCCACTACTGGCCGGGCCTCGCCGGGCACGAGGCGAAGAAGTTCGACGTCGAGCAGCTGAAGCGCGACCTCGTCGCCGCGGGCGTGGACTACTTCTTCCTCACGCTCGGCCAGAACGCGGGGACGTACATCGCGCCCAACGAAACCTACGATCGCCTCACGGGCCACAAGCGCGGCGAGGCGACGGCGGCCTGCAATGGTCGCGACATTCCGCGTGAAGTCATCGAGGCGCTCAAGGGCACCGGCATCAAGTTCTGCCTCTACCTTCCCTGCCGCGGCCCCGGGCGCGCGCCGGAGGACTGCGAGAAGCTGGGCTACATCCCTTCGCGCGACGACCACTCGGACTGCACCGACACGCCCGAGGGCCTCGAGAACTGGTGCAAGGTCATCGCGGAGTGGAGCGAGCGCTACGGCCGCGACGTCCACGCCTGGTGGTTCGACGGCGCGGGCGGCCCCGGCTTCGGCGGCGACCGCGAGACGCTGGCGATCCGCGCCGCCGCGCGCCGCGGCAATCCCGACGCGGTCTGCGCCTTTGCGAAGAAGATCGTCGACTACGACCACGGCTTCCGCTGGGTGCTGGGCATGGACCGCAAGGAGGGCCGCGAGCTCGATACGCTCTTCACCGACTACAACTGCCGCGGCGAGGCGAGGCACGACGTGTGGGCGGGATGCGACTTCACGGCCGGCGAGGCGACTAACCCGATGCGCCTTCCCTGCGACGGACGCGAGGTGCTTGGCCGCCAGTGGTTCACGCTCACCTACCTGGGCGGCATGTGGGGATGGACGGACGTCCGCCACACCGACAATGTCTGGTCTGACTGGATGAAGCGCGTCATTCCGCTCGGCGCGAGCGTCTGCTTCGACGTCGGCTTCGTCCACGAGGACGGCAGGATGTCGCCGGCGCAGGTCGCGCAGCTCAGGCGCATCGTCGCGCTCGCGCGCGGCAAACCTGACGCGGAGACCGCCGCGCGGCACGAGCGCGAGACGAAGGTCGTCAGCGCGCTCAGGGACGTCGAGCTGGCGTATGGACGCGGATGCGAGAATCCGCTCTGTCTTGAAGACAGGGACACGGGCGACGCCGAGATCCGCGCCGCGCTCGACAAGGACGGCGCGGTGTTCGTGAACGAGCGCGCGAAGGCGACGGTGATCGGAAGCGATCTCGTGCTGAAGCAGGGGCAGGTGTTCATCGGCGACAAGGATTCGAAGTTCGCCGCGCCGGAAGGGAAGCGCGTCACGGTGAAGCTGGCGGACGGCGTGATGTTCGAGGGCGGCACCTGGAAGGGCGTCGACTTCGACCTCAGGGGCTGCAGGCACTTCATCTTCCGCCGCGTGTGGACGGAGGACTGCCGCGTGCTCACGGACGGCGCGTCAGAGTGCGTGATAGAATACCTCACATCGCCGAATCCGACACCGAAGCAGGTTTTCGAGATAATCTGCTCGGGGGAGGAAGCATCACACAGAGTCACAGAGACACAGAGGGCTAGGGGCCTGTGTGCGGCGCTGTGTATGAAACTCCGATCCGTGGGGCTCTCGCTACCGCTCCGCAGAATGGACTATGCTTCGCATTTGACATTCGTCATTACACGGACACTCTTACCGTGTTTTATATCTGCGGCTTCGCCGCAGGGGGCTCTTATGGGGGTCTGGGGGCTGCGCCCCCAGTTAAAAAAAACTTTGCGTTCTTTGTGTTCTTTGCGGCTGACAAAACCTGCCGTGGATCTGAATTGGGGTTGCGAGATGCGAAGCTGTGGAGCGGTAGCGAGAACCCCAACCATCGGAGTTTAAAACCTCTGTGTCTCCGTGCCTCTGTGTGAACAAAATCCGTCAAGGTTTTAAAGAACTAAACAATCAAACAGAAAGGAAAACAAAACATGATCAGCAGAAGGTCGTTTATTGGCGCGGGGTCCGCGCTTCTCGCTGTCGCCGGGTGCGCGACCGCCGGCAAGGATGAGAAGAAAGAGGTGATGCAGGGCTTCGACGAGAACTTCGCCGGAAAGCTCTCCGGAACGGAGTGGAAGCCGTTCTCCGACAAGAAGGTCCGCGTCGGCATCGCGGGCGAGGGCGTGTGCAACTTCGGCTCCGCCTTCGCCTACCAGACGCACCCGAACGTCGAGGTGGTCGCAGTCACCGACCTCGATCCCGAAAAGTGCAAGCAGCTCCAGGAGCGCACGAAGGCGCAGAAGACCTATCCGAGCTGCGAGGAGCTCATCAAGAACGCCGCGGCGGACAAGATCGAGGCGCTCTACATCGCCACGGACGCGCCGAGCCATGCGCGACTTGCGATCATGGCGCTCGAGCACGGGCTCAACGTCGCGAGCGCCGTGCCGGCGTTCTTCGGCAAGGACCAGCTTGAGCTCGTCCCGAAGATCGTCGAGGCGGCGAAGAAGAGCGGCAAGCTCTATATGATGAACGAGACGACGGCGTTCCGTCCCGAATGCGTCGCGATGCGCGCGCTCTTCGAGGGCGGGGCGCTCGGCAAGCACGTCTACACCGAGGGCGAATACTTCCACTACTGGGGGCAGAACGGGATCGCGTCGTACAACGGCTGGCGCCACGGCCTGCCGCCGCAGTACTATCCGACGCACTCGAACGGCTTCTACACCTGCTCGACTCACGGCTCGTTCACCGAGGTCATGTGCGTCGGCATCACGAGCGACCTCCCCGACTTCAAGGATGGGAAGAATCCCCACAAGAACCCGTTCGGCTCGGAAGTCGCGCTCTTCAAGACGTCCGACGGCGGCGCGGCGCGCATGGGGGTCATGTGGGACGCGCCCGGCTACCACGGCGAGACGGGACGCATCAACGGCTCCAAGGGGAGCTACGGCACCTACACGTCCAACTACGAAGGACAGGAGAAGGCGCTCGCCGCGAAGATCAACATCCTGAAGGCCCCGCTGCCGCCCGGCGTCAATGCCGGCTGGCACGGCGGTTCGCACGCGTACCTTACGGACGACTTCATCCGCGGCATTCTCGTTCCCGGGCACAAGGTGTGCTGCGGCCTCAAGACGGCGCTTGACACGACGATCGCCGGCGTGTATGCGCACATGTCGGCGCTCAAGGGCGGCGAGACCCTGAAGATCCCCCAGATCTGAAGGCGATGAGAAACCTCTGCGGAACGATCCTTGCCGCGGCGATGCTCGCGGCAGGGATCGGATGCGGTCGGCGCGGCGACGAGGCCAGCTTCGCGACGTTCGACGCCAGGGCGAGGGCGGGCGAGAGCCTTACCGTCGCCTACTTCGGCTGCTCGCTCATGTGGAGCGCAAACGCCTCCGAGCCGAACGAGACCGGGTTCCGCGGGCTCATGTCGCGCTATCTGGAGAAGCGGTATCCCAAGGCGCATTTCCGCTTTGTGGATGCCTCGGTCGGCGGCACGGGCGCGATGCTGGGCGTGTTTCGTCTCGAAAGGGACGTCCTGTCCAGGCAGCCGGATCTCGTGTTCCTCGACTTCGCGTGCAACGACGGCTGGGACGGCAAGGCGCTGGCGACGACCTGCTGCTACGAGTCAATCGTCCGGCGACTGGTCGGCGACGGCATTCCCGTGATGCAGATGTTCTTCACCTTCCGGTTCTGGCTCGAGGGGTCGCTTGAGCCGGGAGCCGAGACGGCCGTCCACCAGCGGATAGTGCCGTACCGCCGCCTTGCGGAGGAGTACGCGACCGGCGTCGGCGACGTGTACCGGGACTCGCCGCTCGTCGCCGACCTGAAAAGCGGCAAGACCACGTTCGACGCCGTGTGGCCGATCGACGGCGGGCACCCCGCCGACCTCGGCTACCACTACTTCGCGGAAGCCGCCTTTGCCGGCTTCGAGCGGGCGGTCAGGGAGGGAACAGTCTGCCGCGTTCCGGAAAAGCCGGTGTTCGGGACGGTGGCGGATGTGCAAAGACTTGATTTTAGCCACAACCACCTTCGCCATCCGCCTACGCAAAGACTACGGCGGACAAGAGGCTACGGTGGTCAAGAAGAACGCAAAGAACGCAAAGGGATTTGCGGCAATGGATTTGTGGCTGGCGCAAACACAAATTCCTGGCGCAGGGCGCTTACGTACCGCACTTCGCTTTGGTACGACGGGCTTTCCTCGCGGTGGATGGACGATGTGCTGGCATTCTCCGGCACGAACCGCGCGCCCGTGTCCGTGGAGGCGGCGGGCAACATGCTGGGCGTGTTCGGCGAGGCGGACGAGAACGCGCTGACGGCGGCGATTCTCTGCGACGGGGAGAAGATCGCGGACTTCAACGCCTACCACAACGCCGGCAAGGGGCGGCTCTTCTTCTGGCGGGACGTGCTGCTGAAGGATTATGCGAAAGGGGAGTCCGCGGCGCATAAATGGATCGTCGACCCCGTCCCCGACGGCAAGGGAGAGTTCCGGATCGGCGCCATCTGCACGGCGACGATCAAGCCGGAGGCGGAATTCGCCGGCGACGCCGGCTCAGATTTCGACATCTCCGCCATCGACCATGCCCGCGGCGTGAAGTAAGGCACGAAGCGCTGGCGAAAAGTTGTCTACAGCTGGAATTGTCAAGGGGTAGATTATTGTAGATAGCCCCTTGATTCCAACAGTATATTTTGGTATTATGCACATTGTTTGATGGGGGCATAGTGTCTTCATCAGGCGCGACATGTAGATAAATGATGAAAAACACGAGTAGATATCTCGTGCCAATTGTGCTTGGCGCAGTTGGCGTAGGGGTGGTTTGTCTCCTTTGTTTTCGCGGCTGCGGCAAAGGCGGCGAGTCCGACAATGCGGCGGCGCAGGCGGCCTTGGCCGAGGCGCGCAAGGCGGAGCTGGACGCGAAGATGCGTGAGTCGTACGAACGCCGCATCGAGATCGCGCAGGTGCGCGAGGTGATTGCCGAGCAGATGCGGAAGATGGTCGACGCGATGCGCGAGAAGATGCCGGGCGCGAGCGACGACGAGGTGCTCGCGGCGCTGGAGAAGGAGCAGGAGTGGCGCTCGCTCCGCCGCCGGATAGTCGATTTGGAAACGGCTAACGCCGACAACCGGCGCAGGACCGGCGAGGTTCTGCGCGAGTACAAGGACGTCGCTGCGCCGACGCCGGAGAAGTCTCCGGCGGATGGCGACGGCGGCGAAGGAAAGTAGGTAGTAATCTATGAAGCTTTCGATGACGATGAAGAAGACGAGGAGGACAGGCATGATCAAGCGTTTCGCGGCATTCGCGTTCGCGGCATTCGTCGCGTTCGGCGCCCAGGCGGTGGAGGGTGAAGGCGACATCCGCTCGGTGGAGGCGGTGTACAACCTCTCTGCCGGCTACAGCTACCCCAACGACGTCTCGCCCCACAAGGTGGGCGAGACGTTCTACATCCTGGTGCGGCTCCTCAACGAAGACTACCGCAACCTTAACACCAACCACCAGTGGCAGATTGTGCAGAGCGCCAACGGCGTTGCCATCGGCAATGCGCAGGCCTCGGTGTTCTGGCCGGGCCTCAGGATCGCCATCGGCTCCCAGATCCGGACTGCCGACTTCTCCTCCACCGGTCCGAACGGCGAGATGTCGGGTCCGAACCTCGAGTTCCCGTACTACACCGACTTCTACTTCAAGTACACGGTGCAGGAGGGTGAGCTTGGGCTGCCGGTAAGATTAGTCAACTCCAAGGAGCAGATCATCAACTCCGCGACCATTTCCGGCTCCTATAGCCTAAAGTTCGTGAACGTCAACACGCTCAACAACTCCAACGGCTACTACTGGAACTTGGTCAACGACAAGGGCACCATGGCCTCGTTCTGGTTTGGGCCAGATGTGCCGGATCCGGAGCCGTTTGACTACCCAACCGAGCCTTCGCCGGGCACTGGCAATGGGCATATCTTCCCAGTATACATCTATCCCGGCCTTTATGTGCAAACTATCGACTTCGAGCCCACCTACGCCGATGCCACTGATCCCGCCAACAAGATCTGGCGCGACGTCTATCAGGGCATTTCTGACAGCCCGGGCAAGGATCCGGCGATCGTCGGCACCGCCCAGGACGAAGGCGGCGCCACCACCGTCTACATCTGGAGCGAGGACGAGAGCATCTTCTCGGTGGCCGGCATCCCGGGCGAGACGGTGTCGTACCGCGTCAAGGGCGAGCTGGTGTCGCGGACGGTCTATCCGGTGCAGCTGACGGCGAACGGCCTCTCTTCCTTCAAGCTCATGGGCGGGGCGTCGGCCGAGGTGGGCGCGTGGACCAACATCGTCCTTTGCGCCACCAAGATCCCGGCGATCAACGCCAACGAGGAGATTGTGGATGGCTGCCTGGTGACCCGCCGCGTGCGCGTCGTGGCCGCCCCGGCGCCGTTCATCACGTTCTCCGACGCGGACGGCAACCGATCCGTCTCGCTGGAGGCGACGAGCGCCTACACGGTCGGCTCGCAGATGAAGATGACCTTCTCCAAGGCGTTTGACGACTACGACGTGAAGGTGAAGCTGATGATGAGCGTCGGCTCGACGTCGATCGACCTGGTGGCGGAGAAGTACATCCTTGTTTCCGACTCCGACGGCGCCGACCCGGCGAGCACCGCGTCCCTCGCCGAGATCACGATGCCGCGCGGCCAGACCGAGACCTACTTCTACATCTACCCGCTTGGCACCTGCAAGGAGCTGAAGACGATCGGCATAGTCGTCTCCAACAGCATCGACCAGGCGACGCAGCCGGAGGCTTACGAGCAGTTCAAGGACGGCACCCACCGCAACATGACGGTGAAGGTGACCGACCAGAAGCCGGTCGTCACCGCCTCCATCCCGTCCTCGGGCTTCAAGAACGACACGGTGAACGTCGACGTCACCGTGGGCGACAACTGGCGTGACCTCTCCGAGCAGAACACCAATGGCTACAGGGTCGTCATCATCCTCGGCGGCACCAAGGTGTACGAGACGAACGTGGTCCATTTCGCCGAGAACGAGCAGATTTCCTTCCCGGTCGTCATCCCCGCCGAGGGCAATCCGCTCAAGGGCACGGTGCAGGTGTGGGACCAGATGGGCAACGCCAGCGACACCTCCCTGGAGGGCTCGATCCTCACCATCGAGGCCCTGGCGCCGCTCACGGTGATGGCCGGCACCTTCCAGAGCCGCGACAAGAGCGTCGCGCCCGACACCGACGCGACCTACGCCGAAGGCCAGCAGGTCTACGTCGGCGCGGTGCTCTCGTCGCCGGCGGCGACCAAGATGTACGCGTTCATCGTGCCGATGGACGCGGCAAGCTCCAACCTCGTCTACACCTCGGCGACGACGAACGGCCTCGAGATCAACACCTCGGGCGACAACGCCCAGTACTCGGTGAGGGCGCCGATCAAGCTCCTGGACGGCGACGTCGAGGGGCGCCGCGTCAACCTTGGCGTGGTGCTGAAGGACAAGCAGGACTGGTTTGACCCTGGCGCCAAGGTGGTCGACACCTACTCCCTGGGCGGCACCTGGACCCTTACCGTCACCAACGTCCCGCCGACCTACGCGTCCGACGGCGTCTGGGGCGGCGAGGAGACGAACCGCATCGAGGTGGCCAACGGCGCGCGCTATCCCGGTCGCGTCTCCGCGACGACGCCGGTGCAGTTCAGCGTCAAGGTGGCAGATCCCGGCGTCATTGACGCGACGAGCGGCACCACCCGCGTCAGGTGGACCTGGACCGACGGTCCTGCCGACGACCGCTTCACGCAGAGCCAGATCACCACGGTCGACGCCAACGGCATCGCCACCGCCACGTTTATCTTCGAGGAAGAGGGGCAGGTTCAGAATGTCTCCCTGCAGCTGCAGGACCGCGACATGCGGGCGGACAACCCGAACGTCTTCGGTGACGACAAGTATTTCTTCTCTGTGGCAGTCGGCGACGTGCCGACCGTGATTATCGACTTTGCCAAGAGCGATGGCCCGAACTATGTGGAAACTGCCAACAAGAACCACAACTTCTTCACGGTCAAGATGTCCGAGTGGCCTACTGCCAGCGTGCCCGGCCGCGAGCGTCTCGGCCTCACCAACCCGCTGTATGTTAAAGTGACGCTGCCGACCGACTACCAGGACGACTCGCGCGCGGTCCTCCATCTCGTCGACACCAACGGCGTGGTACAGGTGGACGACGACGAAGGCATCGTGATTACCTTCAAGACGGCGAAGCAGGCCACCCGCGACGGCATCAAGGTCTATTTCGACCTCGACAGCCAGAACGGCGGCTCCGGCCCGGTGATGGATCCCTCCGCGTTTCTCGTCAAGGCCGAGGTGATCACCGACACCGCAGCCAGCGACTACCAGACCTGGGCCGAGTACTACGCCTCGATCGAGGAGCAGGTCACGCTCATGAACGACAATCCGTCGAAGTTCACGCTCGACATGGCCGGCACCCAGGACTGGGCCGGCTACGCGGGCGCCACCAACGAATGGACGGCGGGCGAGACGATCAAGCTCACGTGGTCCTACACCGACATCGCGCCTGACGTCACCAACCAGGACGCCACCATCTCCTGGACGCTCGCCGACGTCAACAACAAGCGCTCGGTGAAGGTCATCGCCGCCACGAACTCGATTACCTATTCCACAAAGTCGCCGAAGGTCGCCACCGCCACCGGCACCTACGAGTTCAAGGTGCCGAACGCCAAGTACACCAAGGTCACGGTGACGGCGCGCGACGGCGACGGCGGCGAGGCGGCGTACGAGTTCTGGATCCACGTCATCCCGACCAAGAACGTAATCATCAACCCCTACGGCCCGAGCCCGACGACCAGCACCAAGTACGGCACCGCCTCCGGCCTCGGCCGCGGCCACATCTACGTCGAGGGCTCCACCAAGCAGTACACGATGCGCCAGTTCCAGCAGACCTGGCTGTACTCCGAGAGCGACCCCCAGGCGTTCCTCTACGCGGCCGGCTATCCGGCCACCAATACCGTCGCCTACGACGACGGCACGCTCGGCATCGCCGCCGGCTTCGAGCTCGCGGCGGAGCCGAACGCGCAGGGCGGCAAGTGGGCAACCGCGCAGGGCGAGTCCACCCGCTACAGCTACGGTCCGAGCGAGTACGACAACTACTTCTACTGCTGGCTGATGAAGAACCAGGACAGCGGCGGCTGGGAGATCCAGGTGGTCAACCCGCTGACCAGCCCCGCGACGGCCCAGCCATTCAACCCGATGCTGCCGGCCACCGACGCCAACAACAACGGCGCTTATCCGTCCATCGAGGTGGAGGCGGTCTTCGCGCGCGAGTACTACCCCTCCGACAACCTCGGCGACATCAACGCCGACGGGATCCCCGACGCCTACGTGAAGCTCTACCCCGGCTTCGGCGTCTTCGACGACGGCGGCGCGCTCACCGGCAACGACCTCAGCCGGCTTGACAACTTCAATGTCGACGAGGACTACCTGCCCGCGGCGGAGTCGGTGGAGTACGCGAAGTTCATCCCCGGCAACGCGGCCGACTGGGTGATGCGCGGCGTGCCGTTCAACGCGCGGCGCGAGATCCGCGGCTGGGACTACCACCTCAACAACGGCCCCGCCATCTCCGGCGTGCTCAACTCCGCGCCCGAGCGCCGCTACACCAATCCGAAGGAAGACGCCGACTCCACCCTCTCCGCGCTCGAGTACATGGGCTTCCTCACTTGGTGTGCGAAGAACGGGCATGACGCGGCGGACGAGGCTTCGTGGCTGCTCTGGTCGCCCGAGAACCCGACTGACCCGACGCTGGCCGACACCGACGGCGACAAGATTCCCGACGGCTACGAGTACTACATCTGGTACCGCGCCCATGTCGGCTACATCGACTACGACGGCCAGTACCGCCGCCTGATCGGCCGCCGCTACAACACCGAGAACCCAGCCGAGCCGACGGTGATTCCGTCCGAGGAAATCGAAAGCATCTACAACCCCAACGTGCCAAACGACCTGCTCGCCTACGTCGACACCGACGGCGACGGCCTCAACGACCTCATCGAGTTCGAGCTGGGCACCAATCCGGTCGACTTCGACTCCGACGGCGACGGCCTGCCCGACGGCTTCGAGGTGTTCATCTCCAAGACCGACCCGCTTATCGCCGACCTCATGACCTCCAACCCCGACGGCGACGCCAAGGCCGAGCTGGTGGTCGAGAACCTCTCCGTAATCGGCATCCTCAATAGCGACGGCAAGGTGGAAAGGTACACGATCCTCAACCCCGACCTCGGCGAGAGCTTCGACGTCAGCGATGAGACGGTCGACGGCGACTGGACGTACATCCTGAACCTCTCCGACGGCGGCCGCGTCACCAACGCCTACGTGACGGCGACGGCGAACGTCGTGACCAACGGCTACTTCGGCTCCATGACCGGTGCTGGCACCTACCTCGTCAGCTACCTGCCGTCCGAGTCGACCTGGAAGTGCGTCGACGTGGGCGACGGAGCCTACTACCTCGGCGAGCCGGTCGAGGTGAACCCCGGGCTCAGGATCAACTTCATCAAGGCCGGCGTCACCGCCAAGCGGACGACCCTCGCCGCGGCCCCGAAGATGGCCTACAGCGTCTGGAAGTACGACTACAGCGGGCGGCTGGTGCTCGGCCAGGAGCTGCACGAGAAGTGGACGCCCATCTTCCTGCCCGCCGGATCGACGGTCGTGGAGCGCCCAGCCGCGAAGAACGTCACGCTCCTCCACCACCATGTCTACCAGTACCGCGGGCTCGCCAAGGACAAGCTTGACCGCTCCCGCAAGGTCTGGGTGCCCGTCAAGGCGTTCGATCCGCGCACCGCGTGGCGCGTCGCCGGCGGAGCCAACACCTCGGCGTTCTCCACCTACGACGAGTTCATGTACCCGCACTTCCTGCTGCAGGACTCCTACCGCTACTCCGCCGGGGCGGCGCTCTATACCGGCGGCTGGTCGGTGTCGCTCTCCGAGCTCACCCCGAACAACGACCACGGCACCCGCGTGAGCATCTGGGAGCGCTACTGTCCCGACCCGCTGAACGCCGACACCGACGGCGACGGCTGCCCCGACGGCTGGGAGGCGTACCTCTTCGACGGCCCGCCCGTGTATCTACCGGACAATGACGAAAACTTCCCGGGCGAGCGCGTCTATTCCGTGGTGCTCACGCCCTCCATCTACAACATCGGCTGCAAGGTCGCGGCGGGCTCGCCGGTCTCCTCCTCGGTCGCCGAGGACGGCTCCTCCAGCTGGGCCGACGAATACGCCGGCTACGACTCCACCGGCGCCTATCCCGACTGCCCGACGATCGTCAACGGCAACCGCTTCCCGGACTGGACCAACAAGGCGTGGCCGACCGATCCGTGGCAGGACGACACCGACGGCGACGGCATCCCCGACATGGCCGAACGCGACTTCTTCCGCTACGGCAACGCGACCGCCCCCGGCGCGGGCGGCGGCCTCAACCCGCTTTCGTGGGACACCGACCAGGACGGCCTGCCCGACCCGTGGGAGGCCGAGTTCGCCGGAACCTACACCCCAGGAGACGAGAAGACGACCGCCACCACCGTCGCCGTGGACGAGAACGGCAACACCAACACCACCGTCTCGGTCACCCGTGCCGGCGGCACCTGGTCCGGCGGCATGGACGGCACCGTCAACGACGCGACGCTCGACTACGACCACGACGGTCTCCAGAACTGGCAGGAGTACCTCGTTGGCGCGATGCGCTGCTGGCGCTACGACGACACCATCTCCGAGTGGGACAACAACGTATTCAACGAGATGGCTCTGCAAGCCGCGATAGACAATCTGTCAGGCGTTGCCGATGTTGCCGACGCCAATGTCTGGAACGCGTTCTGGACCGACCGTCTGGTGAGCGATGCCCAGCAGGGCGCCAACCCCGACGGCCAGTATCCGGTCGGCAAGGGCTACAGCCCGGACCACGCCGGCTACAACCCGCGTATCACGGTTGACGGCTTTTTCGACTGCAGCGCCAGCTACTTCTCGCTCTGCGAGAACGAGTGGGACCCCGTCGCCGGCAGCTGGTACATGTTCCGCGACGGCATCAACCACGACCTCTCCAACCCCGGCGAGGAGTGGACGTTCCTTGAGGGTTCGACGCTCGTCCAGTGCAACCGCTTCACCTGGCGCCCGTACTACGAGGCGCTATCCGGCAGCTCGCCAAAGAGCCTCGGCGACGACTCGATGTCCGGCGGCTACGACTTCGGCACGTTCCCGAGCTACGTCATCGCGCCAGACAGGTACATCTGCTGCGACCCGACCCTCGCCGACACCGACGGCGACGGCATGGACGACTACTACGAGCTCTACCACGGCATGAACCCGCTGCTCGGCATCGCTGGCGCGAGCGAACGCAGCAACGGCGGCTACGACCTCGTCTTCGCCGCGTACGGCGGCGGACAGGGCACCCCCGGTTCCGAGGAGCCTCCGCCCGCCTCCGCCGATGTCAACTACTGGAAAAAGCGGCCGACGGACGGCACCCAGAGCCCCAACCCCTGCTGGCGCATCAACCAGACCCGGCGCATTGGCACGGGCCTGAGCGACTACGACTACGAGGCCTATCCCTGGCTCAACGGCCTCGCCTACGCCGACCCCGACGGCGACGACCTGCGCAACCAGACCGAGTCGATCATGTCTGACATGCAGGCCCAGTCGACCTGGCTCCACTCCGACCCGACGCCGCTGTGGATGACCGATCTCGACTACGAGGGGTCGATTACCCACCGCTACTACATCCCCACGGAGGTCCGCGGCCTCATCATCCTCGGCGCGCCCGACGGCTTCTTCGACCCCGAGACCCTGAAGGAGTACAAGTTCAACGACTTCATGGGCTACACCTGGGTTGACGGCGAGCCGCCGACACTCTCCATCGCCGGCGTCGACCTCAACCTCGGCAATGTCTTTGACGTCGCGTACGACTTCGAGGAGAACGAGGGCTACGACACCGACCACGACTACATTTCCGACCACGACGAGGCCGCCGGCAAGACCAAGAGCGCCTCCGACCCGCAGGACTCCGACTCGCCGCTGCGCCGCCAGGCGATGTACTTCCCCGGCGAGGACTCGCTTCTCGAGACCACCCTCGAGGACCCCGAGTACTCGGCCGTTGGCGCGATCATCGGCAACGACCTGCCGTTCCTCTACTACACCGTCGAGTGCTGGGCCAAGCCCGAGGGCGACCTCACCCGCGACCAGACGGTGGTTGAGCGCGCGGTCTACACCGGCAAGTCGAACCTCGGCGACGAGCAGTTCCTCCGCAAGAACTTCCTCATCGGCATCAAGAACGGCCGCTGGTACACGATGTACGACTCGGCCGGCACCTCCGTCAACGATCCGCAGCAGATTCTCGACGGCCCGTTCGCGACCACCAACTGGACGCACGTCGCGGCGACCTTCGACGGCGAATACCTGAGCCTCTACATCAACGGCGTCAAGTACAAGCAGATCAAGACCAGCCTCCGGCCCGAAAACGGCGTCGCCGCGGTCGGCACCGACGTCGGCGGACGGCTCGAAGGCCGGTCCGACTGGGGCAACTACGCCGCCATCCTCGTGGGCGCGTCGGCGACGACCTTCGAGGGCGTCGTGATGGACAGCCTCTACCGCCAGCTTTCGATGGTCGGCACCAAGTTCAGCGACTACGACCGCTACTTCCGGGGCTACGTCGACGAAGTCAGGGTATGGGACGGCGCGCGCGCCGAGAGCGAGATCCGCGCCGACTACAAGAAGCGCTACACCCGCGCCGACGCGCTCGCCAACCGCGAGGCCGTCTGGGAGGTCTGGAGCCAGGGCATCGTCAACCGCTCGCCGTCCACCGAGAACCTGCTCCCGGCCGAGCTCAGGCGCCACTGGACGTTCGACCACATGCCCGGCGGCGTCAGCACCGACGTGGTGATGCGCAGCCCCGCCGGCTTTACCACCGCCGAGGGCGTCGTCGACGCCAAGGCCATCTGGTCGCGACCCAAGGAATGGGAGAGCCCGTGGTGGACCTCGGTTGAAGTCCGCTCGACCGTCTACAAGGAGCATTACGAGGCCTGGATTCCGTGGATTTCCGACACCGTCGGCCATCTGCCGCGGTTCGACAAGACCACCACCGACTCCAAGTACTGGAGCGAGGACATGATTGGCGGCGAGTTCGCCTCCACCTTCGGCTATTCGCAGGTCTCCTTCCCGCGCTCGGCCGAGCCCTGGAGCCGCTGGCGCCAGGCGCTGCACCGCACGGTCCCCGCGACCGCCATCGACGAGCGCTACAACTGGATCTCCGAGGATCCAGCCCTCCTGCTCACCTACTACTTCACCATGCGCTATCGCCTGAAGGAGGGCTTCGACCTGCTGCCGCTCGGCGGCGCCTACGCCAAGCGCATATCCGCCGCCGAGGGCGGCATGTGGGACGACGGAACCGCCGCCGACGCCTGGGCCGAGACCGGCGCCGACGCCGACTTCGACCGCCTGCCCGACTGGTGGGCCGACTACGCGCGCAACAACTACTGCGACCCGCTCGACCCGCCGGAGCGCATCGGCTGGGACACCGCCGTCAACTACGACGGCATCGTCATGGCCGCCTGGGCCGCCTACCTGCGCGACCTCGCCCGCGGCATGCTCTCCGACGGCAAGTACCACCCCGAGTTCGCCGACAACCGCGACCTCGACCACGACGGCATCCCCGACTGGTGGGAGGACATGTACAAGATCAACACCGGCTCGAAGGACGACGCCGTCGCCGACCCCGACCACGACGGCCTCTCCAACTACCAGGAGTACCTCATCTCCGAGGTCGACCGCATCGTCGCGCTCGATCCGACCCTCGCCCACTCCATCACCGAGGACGTGGTCGACTACTACGTCCAGACCACCAACTCGCTCGGCGAGACCGTCTACCTCGGCGAGCTCTACGCCGACCACGACTTCATGGAGGACCTCGAGGAGGACGCGAACGGCCTCGACCGCACCCGCTACGACGCCAACACCGACGCCGACGAGGACGGCTGGTCGGCCTGGAGCGAGCTGCGCTACTCCGACTACAAGCTGACGACCGCCCAGAAGTTCGTCTCGCACCTCGCCGGCGTCGAGGAGGTCGAGGACTACCCGGTCCCGGTCGTCCACGCCACCCTGCGCTACAACGGCTCCAAGGTGCCAGTCGGCTCCACCGCGCCGGTCATCGTCTACGCCTACTCCGGCAACAACCTCCAGAACGAGCCCAACGCCGTCTACACCGTCACCCCGGGCGCCAGCGAGACCCGCTACCTCTACCTCGGCTTCTTCGAGGACCGCGTCTTCCACGGCACCCTCACCCCGGGCTGGGTGGTCAACAACCTCGGCTCGTTCTCGCTCCAGGTGGCGCATGCCCAGCCCGACGACATCTTCAGCTGGGAGATCTTCGACGACGAAGGCAACAGCCTCGGCCTCTACTCCGGCACCTACGATGAGATGCGGGCGGCGGTCACCACCTACGGCAGCCGTTGCAAGGTGAAGACGAAGGAGTTTGTCTGGTCCGACACCCTCGCCTCCGGCAACGGCGGCACCAGCGACGACGAGTTCGCCCTCAAGATCGCCTCCGTCGACAGCACGATGAAGGGCCATATCCTGCTCTTCAACAAGCGCGTGGGCGACATCGATCTCATCACCGGCGACTTCGACCTCGACGTCAGCGTGCTCAAGTCGTATTTCATGACCTATGGCATCGCGCTGCCGCAGCACTTCCTGCGTCTCATGTACCAGTCCCAGCTGCCGACGCTGCAGACCAAGGACCTCCAGGTCTCGCTCGCCCGGCCCGACCGCGGCAAGCTCACCGAGGGCGTCACCGCCTTCGTCGCGTTCATCGATGCTGACGGCGACGGCGCCTTCACCCCCGGCACCGACCCGATCGGCTTCATGAAGGACGTCGAGGTCGGCTGGGACCAGGTGCCCTCGCTCGTCATCGAGATGACCGACTCCTCGCAGGCCGCCGGCGAGCGCTTCGCCTACGGCGGCGGCTCCAACACCGTCGACACCCTGCGCATCATCCGCACCTCGGTTAACGGCTCCGAGGAGGGCGTCAAGCGCCGCATCGTCTACAGCCGCGAGACCGGCGACGTCAAGCGCAACACCGTCTACGAGGGCGACCTCGTCACCTCCGGCAAGTTCGGCCTCGACTGGTCCAGCCTGCGCGCCGACCTCAAGGCGATGGAGACGGTCGCGTTCGACGACGTCACCGAAGTCGGCTACACCGTCACCCTCGGCGGCGGCTCGGTGCAGAACATCAACCCGGCGAATGTGGCCCGCACGTTCACGGTGGAGTACACCACCAAGCCGGTCAAGCCCACCCTCTACTCGCCGAGCGCCCTCGCCGACCCGAAGGTCGAGACCGCGCGGCCCGAGTTCAAGTGGTCCGGCGCCGACGGCTACACCTCCTTCATCCTCCAGATCTGGAACGCCGAGACGAACGTCTACGCCTCGCCGCTCACCGCGCTGCCGCCGACCGACTCCTTCGGCCGCTACTTCTGGACGCCGCCGGTCTACATCGGCAACGACATAAGCGACGACGCCTGGGCGCTCAACAACAACACCAACTACCGCTGGCGCGTGGCGATGTTCAACGCCAAGTTCTCCGACACCAACGCCGCGGACGTGGCGTGGAGCGACTTCGCCGCCTTCGAGACCCGGCTCGCCCCGGCGAACGACTTCTCGACCCGCCTCGGCCGCGCCGACGTCAAGGTGCGCTACTACGGCCCGGCCACCAACGAGCTCGGCACGGTGATCGTGCAGCTCTTCCGCAACGCCGACTTCGCCGGTGTCCCCGCCGCGCAGACCCGCCTCTACGCCGCCGACCTCGCCGCCGAGGCGAACTCGCTCACCAACGCCGCGGCCGTCTCCTTCCTCGGCCTCGACGCCGACGAGTACTTCGCGGTCGCCTTCATCGACCGCAACGGCAACGCCAAGCGCGAGCCCTACGAGACCTGGGGCTACTCCGCCCAGGTCGGCCATTCGCTGCCGGCCATCTGGCGTCCGCTCGGCGCCAAGGTCGACCCGACCAGCTCCGAGGTTTCGACGGTCGAGGTGTTCATGGAGGACACCGACGTCAACCGCGACGACATCCTCGACTGGAACCAGGACGAGTCGCTGCTCGCCACCGCCGCGTCCGGCACCGCCTCCGGCGCCGACACGAGCGACGTCGACCTTGACGGCCTCACCGGCGACGAGGAGACCGGCGACACCTACACCAACAGGCAGCGGTGGGACACCGACGGCGACGGCATGCCCGACGGCTGGGAGGCCCGCTTCGCCGACACCGACCCGCTCATGGCCGACGCCGAGCTCGCCGCGGACGGCGACCTGATGGCATTCGCCGTCACCAACGGCATCTACCGCCTCGTCACCGACGCCGCCGGCGCGCGCTACCTCGTGCGCGACACCAACTCCGCCTACCGCGTGGGCGACGTGATCTCGACCACCAACCTCGTCACCACCTACGACTACATGACGGTAGTCGCCGACGAGACCGGCACCAACTTCGTCACCGTCACCTACGCCGGCCTCGGCACCAATGTCCTCGCGACCGGCACCTTCAAGATCGACACCATCTCGCCGGTGTCGGTGGCGCTCGTCCACGCCCAGGTCTACGACGAGTTCGGCTACTGGCAGTCCACCGCGGTCGACCCCGCCGACCCGCTCACCAAGCCGTTCACCGCGCTCGACAAGTACATGCTCGCGCGCTACTTCGAGGCGATCGGCTTCACCGGCGTCCGTGAGGAGGCGATGAACGTCTCGAAGACGTGGAAGGACTTCACCCTCAAGCCGCTCGACGCCGACTGCGACCGCGACGGCGTGGCCGACGGCTGGGAGCTCTACCTCATGTTCGGCACCAACGGCGTCGCCACCGCCCAGACCCTCGCGACGCCGGCCGCCGCCGAGATCAGCCCGTGGAAGTACGCCGACCGCGACGCTGACATCGATGGCGACGAACTCTCGCTCGTCGACGAATACGCCCAGGGCCGCACCCCGTCCGATCCGTGGAACAAGTACTCGGTCTACGAGGAGCTGCTCGCCGCCGGCGTCGTGCCGGAGGACGCCGACAAGTTCACCGACGCCAAGGCCCGCCGCTTCGCGATCGCCGCGGCCGACTACGACGAGGACTGGGACCTCGACCAGATATCCAATGTCCAGGAGATGTGGGCGTACTACCGCGACATGGCGCGCCTCGCCGACATCGACCCGGAGAACCCGCGGTCCGACGGCTTCACGCCCGACTACTTCCGCATGATCGGCACCAACAGCTACCTTGGCGCCTACTACAACGGCGCCGAGTTCGTCGAGCGCGCCGCCCGCAGCATGCTCGACATCACCGACCTCAGGATGGCCGGCACCCGCGACCTCTACCACTCCGGCTGGGACCTCTGGTCGATCGTCCGCTACTCCTACGCCAAGCAGGAGGAGAGCGGCGAGGAGTTCTCCGAGGAGCTGAGCGTCGCCAACAAGTACACCTATGTGATGTTCGAGGGCTACGAAGGCGTCACCGAGGACGCGCTCGTCAAGTTCCACCACGACGATCTTGGCCATGCCACCTGCGGCTCGCTTGCCGGAGTGATAACCACCCACGGCGGCCTCGAGCAGATGAAGGAGGAAATCCGCCAGCGCTCGGTGAGCGCCCTTGACGCCTCCGGCTTCGATACACCCGAGCCGATGGTGAAGTTCACCTTCCGGTATACCGGCTTCGGCATGCGCGACGTGATCGTCGACGTCTGGCAGACCTCGTCGATCTACCCCGAGCGCGGCGAGCAGGTTGCATCCTCCTTCGCGCTCCAGCCCGCCTTCGACGCCGGCGTCGCCTACGCACGGGCGAAGTTCCCCGCGCGCGGCACCCTCAAGCAGGGCCCGGCGAAGTTCGTCGCCTACATCGACGCGGACGAGTCCGGCACGCTCTCGCCCGGCGAGACCTTCGGCGTCGCCGAGGCCAACGTGGGCTACTCCGACCTCGACCTTACCATCCGGCTCGGCGACGGCAATCCGGCCCTGCCGACCATCAACCTCGTCGCCAACGGCACCAACGACACCGAGCGTCCGATCCAGACGGTGGCGATCGTCCGCACCAAGGTGAACGGCCAGTACGTCTCGCCGCGCGGCGTGATGCTCAAGCGCTACGACAACAACGTCAACCGCACCGCCATCTACCCGAGCGACTGGATCAACGAGACCGACGGCTTCATCGGCGTCGACAAGTACCTCGCCTTCGACGCGCAGGCCGACATCGACCCGAGCGACGAAACGCTGCCGGCGGTCGAGGAGGTCACCTACGAGATCGTGAAGCTCCGCCGCTCGTTCCTGATCGACAGCGACGACGGCACCAAGATCAGCAACACCAACCTCAACCACTACGTCTACACCGAGGTGGTCGAGGACGAGGAGACCGGCGACAGCTCCAACGTCTACCACACCGTCGACCAGCAGGTGAACGAGGAGTTCACCCTCCGCTACTCGGTCGCGCGCGACGTCCCGCTCGAGGTGACCGGTTCCGCCGCCTCGAAGGCGAGCGACACCGTCGTCTCGTTCCTGGTCCCGGCCGACCGCGCGGTCACCAAGTTCTGGCTCGACATCGACGGCTCCGTCAAGGGCGGCGACTCCGACCGCGGCTTCCTGCTCGCGAACCTGGTGACGGGCGACGTCCTCAACACCGCCCCCGGCCTGACTGGCCAGTACACGAGCCGCCGCGTCATCCTCGACGGCGACTGGTTCCGCGAGAACGGCATCGCGTTCACCGAGGGCGAGCACGGCGTGCGCGTAGCGCTCGGCAACGACAAGTTCCCGGCCGCCCCGACCGAAGCGGCGGAATGGTCCGAGCGGGCAGAGTTCAGCGTCGCCGCGGACGCCGTCTTCAAGGGCATGGTTGCGGTGCGGGCGGTTCACCCGGTCGTCACCAACGAGAACGCCTTCACCACCATCACCGTCGCCGCCTACGAGCAGCCGGACCTCGCCAACCCGGTGGCGACCGCGACCAGCGTCACCAACGGCGCGGCGGTGGTGCTCGGCGGCCTCAGGACCGGCCGCAAGTACTACCTCGCCGCCTGGTACGTGAAGGACGCCGCCGACGGACGCAGCGGCTCCTCCGCCGCCGATCCGAAGGTGCGCATGCCCTACGACACCTGGGGCTACCTGACGATGCTCGGCGAGGCCACCAATGGCTTCAACGCCGCGGCGATCGTGGCGACCGAGAAGTCGGTGCCGACGAACACCATCTGGATGCAGGACACCGACTGGAACGACAACGGCGTCGCCGACCGCGAGGAGAACCTCACCATCAAGTCGATCCCCGGCTTTACCCCGTCCGAGGCGCCGGAGTGGGAGGACGTCGACTGCGACGGCATCCCGGACCAGGACGACGAGGACCCGGTCTTCGACAACTCGACGAAGTCGATCGAGGGCGACGTGATGGCCAAGGCGACGCTGAAGATGCTCACGGTGAGGATCGGCACGGTGGAGCTCGAGACCAACTGGGTCACCTACGTCGTCTACGACCCCGATCAGGAGACCGCGACCAGGCTCGACGGCGACACCATCGTCATCCCGCGCGGCACCCCGGCGAGCGCGCTCACGAGCCTCTACACCACCTACCTCTACGGCCGCAAGAAGAGCGCTCCGCTCGGCATCGGCGTGGCGACGAACCTCGCGGAGGGCGTCGTCTACGAGCACGAGTGGAAGGACGTCGCGCTCGTCCACCACCAGGTCTACGAGCGCTTCGGCTTCAACCCGAACACCGCGAACGCGCTTGCCTCGCCCTCGAACTGGGTGAACACCGCCAAGTTCACCGCGCTCGACAAGTACATCGTGACCAACTACCTCTACGCGATCGGCGCGGTCGTCGACCCCGCCTCGTTCACCAACTGGACGCTGAACGCCCGCCGCGTCGACTTCGACTACGACGGCCTCACCGACGGCTGGGAGCTCTACACGATGTTCGGCACCAACGCCGTCCAGGCGCTCGACAAGACCGCCAAGGCCTCGGTCATCAACGCCTGGGTGGCGGGCGACCGCGAGCTCGACCCCGACGGCGACGGCCTCACCAACCTCCACGAGTACAACGGCGGCTTCGAGCCGACGGATCCGTGGAACAAGTACACGTTCGATTTCGGCACCCCGTTGCCGGGTGGAGCGTTGCCGCTTACTGACTATGAAGCCCGCCGCTTCGACATTGGCTCGGCGGAAAAGCAGCTTGCCGACGATGACAATGACGGCCTCTCGAACTGGGCGGAACTGCTCGCGACGCGCAACGGAGCGTTCGGCGAGTTCGACGTCAAGAAGGACTTCACCGTCACCAACCAGTTCGACTACTTCCGGACGAACGGACTCGAGGGCGTCGCGCGCCGCTACGCCGGCTTTGTCGTGACCGACCATGACTTTGTCGGCGACGCCTGGGAAGATGCGCATGATCTCACGGTGGCGAACCGCTACGTCTACGACGCCCACACCGACTACGATGACAACGGCTGGTCGCTCTGGAGCGAGGCCACCGCCGCCGCCATGTGGAAGCCCGAGGTGATCACCAACACCTACGACATGGGCGACGAGGTCTACACCTGGGTCTACACCAACGGAGTCGAGTTCACCGGCACGCCGCTGCCGAAGGTGAACCTCGTGGCCATCGGCGACGTCGGTGACAAGAACTATTCGTACCAGCAGGTCGAAAACGAGGGCACGACCAACGCGGTGACCAACACCGTCTGGGCGACGTATCCCGTCACGCTCAAGGCGTACCGCGGCAATGACCTTGGTAGCGCCTACAGAACGTTCTACGTGGACGGCACGGTGAAGGACGGCGTTCTCGTCGCCTCCTTCGACGGTGAGGGATTGGTGGAGGGCCTCAACACCTTTGTTCTTGAGAACGGCGATGCGTCCGGATTCTGCAAGGCGATGGTTGGCTTCGACCGCGTCGATCTCGAGATCTCCATTGATTCCGGCGAAAGCGTCATTCCACCGCGCACCGTCTACGGCTGGGGCGATGCGGTCTCCATCCGCCGCACGGAGATCAACGGCCGCACGTGCCCGATGCGTTATGTCTGGTCCGGCTCGGTCGACGGCTATGTCACGGCGGCGGACGTTCTCAAGTCCGGCGCGATCGATCTCGACGCGCGCTATTTGGTCGAGGACGCGGCGGCGATGGGCATCGCCAACACCAACATCGCGAGTGTGACCTATGAGGTCTCCGGCTGGTACGGCCAGACGTTCACCAAGACTTTCGCCGCGAAACGGCCGGTGGCGATCCCGGTTTCGCCCACCATCGGCAAGGCGTACACGGTAAGGACGCGCAAGCCGGTCTTTGCGTTCGCGGGGCTTGACGGCGCCACCGCGTTCGCGTTGCAGATCTCCATTTCCACGAACGCGGCAGACGTCTTCCTCGCCACGACCAATCTCCTGCCGGCCGCCAACTCCGCTGGGAGTCGCATCTTCAAGAGCGATTGGCAGATTGGCGAGGGACTCGACCTCAACGACAGTTCCAACTACTTCTGGCGCGTCGTCGGTCTCAGCGCGAAGTGGCCGGAAGTTGAGGAGAGCGGAGCATCCGCGTGGGCCGAGTTCAAGACGTCCGTCGACTCTACGAAGGCGAACACCGGCTACGGCAAGATTGCGGCCGAGGTTCGCTACTACGGGGCGGCGACGAACGACACCGCCAGCGTAATCGTGGGCGTCTGGCGCGACGCCGCCTTCGCGGGAACACCGGTGGCTATGAAGCACCTCGCGGCCGGCGACTTCGCCGCACTCGCGGTACAGAAGGAAGAGAGCGAATTCTTCAAGCCGACTGCGAGCGTGGAGTTCGACGGCATCGAACCCGGCAACTACTACGTGATGGCCTACAACGATCTGAACGGCAACGGGAAGCGCGACGCTTGGGAGAGCTGGGGCTATAAGAACAAAGTCGGCACGGATGAGCCCGATCTTTATGCGCCGGTGGCGCTTACCGTCGTTTCCACCAAGGCGGCGACGCCGACGGCGCTCGTCTTTATGGAGGATACCGACATCAACGACAACGGCATCCCGGATTGCGTAGAGGACATTGATTTCTGCGGCGAAGATCCATCCTCGGTGTCCGGGAGCATGGATCTGGACGGCGACGGTCTTGACGAGTCCGACGAAATCTGGAACGAGCACCTCTATGGCACCGACCCGCTGGTCTGGGACACCGACGGCGACGGTCTCCCCGACGGTTACGAGGTCTGGGCCGGACTCGACCCGGTCAGCGAGTACGATATCATGCTGACGCGTACCTACGCCGACACCAACGGTGTCGAGCAGACATACACCTATCGGACGTCCGCGGCGGAGAATGCGGAGGATGGCGACGTGATGGCCTACGCGATGATCGTGCGCAGGGCGCTTGTCGTCGCCGATGCAGTCGGCGGGGAGACCGTCACGCTCGTCGTCGATCCTGCCGACACGACGGACTACCGCGTCGGCGGCAAGCTGAAGGCCGGTGGCGTTACGAGCTTCGCGACCGCCGTGCCCTATGCGACGCTGCCTTCCGCCGACTGGAACGAATACACCGAGAAGGAGTACTACGTGCTCTCCACGAACGTCTACGAGGCGACGGACAACGACTTCGTGGTTGATGTCGTCGACGAGTTCGAGATCATGCTCATGCACTGGCAGGTGTACGGCGCGTTCGGCTTCGAGTCGGGCGTCGCGACGCCCGGCGATACGGAAAAGCGCGCGGACGGACAGGTCCATACGCGTCCGATGTACGGCATCGACAAGTACCTCGTCTCGGCGCTCCTCGGCATCGAAGAAGACATGAACCAGAATCGCCGCTGGGGACAGGGCCTCACCTGCCTCAAGCCCGGTGTCAGCGACTACGATGGCGACGGCATCCCGGACGGCTGGGAGCTTTATATGATGTTCCCGGGCGCGAAGGCAGGCCGCTACGAGCCGGCGATGAATCCTTGGAAGCCGTTCGACGGCTACACGCCAGGCGCCGGCGGAATGACCTGGACCGGCCTCGACTACTACGACAAGGACGGCAACCTCCACACCGCCGGTGATGCCGACTGGACGCCGGCCGACTGGTACAACGGCGGCGCTAACGCGGCCTCGCCGTACACGGCCAACGACGGCAACACGTTCTACGTGGACATCGACGACAAGACGGCGCGCCAGTGGAACATCGAGTCGGTGACGAACCAGCTTGCGGACGTGGACAACGATGGCCTCTCCAACATGGACGAGTATCTCGCCGCGCGCGACACGCTCGTGCCCGGAGCCGCCGACCTGGACGTCAGGAACAACTTCTCCAACGGCACGACTCTCGACTACTTCCGCACCAACGGAGTCTCTGGCGCCGGACGCCGCTACCTCGGCGAGATCGCGACCGACCACGACTTCATCGAGGACTGGTACGAAGACTTCTACAACACCGACTCCGCCAGCCGCAACCGCTACGATGCGTACAACGACCGCGAGGAGGACGGATGGTCGAACTGGAGCGAGGCCCGCGCCGGCACCAACCCCGAGCTCTTCGGCACGCTCTCCCTCGTCCGCTACGACCTTACCGAGGACAATGTGGTCGCCGAGTATCCGATCCCCACCATCGGCGTGACGCTCACCTACCAGACGATGGATACGTTCGATAGCTCCATCGTCTTGAAGGCGTGGCACGGCGACACGGCGGCGGGGACGCCCGACGCGGTTTGGACCGTGTCTGGTGCGGCGAACGGATCGACGATCAGCAAGCGCTTCCTCGGCCTCAACCCGAACCGCAGGGTCGACTTCAACATTGGCCCGGGCGACATCGCCGAGCACCATGTCAAGATCCGCTGGTACGACCCAGACTACTACATCGAAACTATCAACTATGAAACGAACGGCACGATAAAGTCGATCGTCTACACCATCCATGACATCGACTCCTCGCGCTGGTCGACACCGCCATACTTCGGCGATGACGTGCTGGATCAGTCCAACGGCAAGTACACTGCAGCGATTCCCGGCGGTTGGGTGAACTACAAGACCGGAGACATCTCAATCGACTTCTCCGATCCCGCCTACCGGGACACCGACTACACCTACCACGAGAGGGTCGACGACAACCAGAAGATCATTCACCACTGGAACCTCACGCGCTCGTTCTTCAACGTCGAGTACATGAGCCGCATCGTCTCGAGCGGCAACCGCAAGACGTTCTCGCTCTCCAAGCCGATGGAGGCCGACGCGAACTCCAAGGGCCGCCTCGTCGAGGGCAGGACGATCTTCATCGCCTTCGCTGATGTGAACGGCAACGGCGTGCTGGATCCCGGCGAGCCCTTCGGCTACCAGAAGGGCGTCGAGGTCGGCTGGGACAAGGTCGCCGATTTGAGGATTGAACTCACCGACGAGGCGCCGGCGCTGCCGCGCGTCGCTCTCGGAGGCATTTCCTCCAACGCCTGGCTGAGCATTCGTCGCCAGGTGGTGAATGATTCCGTCCGCAGAGGTATAGAGAAGGTCGTCTGGACCGGCCGTGCGCCGTCGTCCGGCAGCCTGACCGAGGCCGACATCCTGCTGGAAGCGGGTGGTTACGTGTTCGACGGCAGTCTTACGAACGATGCCGTCAAGGCCGGCCTCGGACAGGTCTACAGCTCCTGCTACGGCCTCTATGCCGACGGCGACCTGATTGCAGCCTTCACCAACGTCTTCGACCTGGCGCGCGATGTGCCGGTGCCGGTCTCGCCGAGCGATAAAAACGGCTATCTTGTCCGCACGGCAAGGCCGACATTCGTCTTCAACGGCGACCGTTCGAAGTACACGGCGTTCGCAATCCAGATTGCCGACGCGGCAGGCGACGTCGTCTGGACGTCGACAACCAACGTGTTCCCGGCCGCTACCGCCTCTGGCAGCGAATATGTCGCCCCCGTCTACATCGGCCAGGGCCAGTTGCTCGCCGACGGCACGAACTACCTCTGGCGCGTCGCGCAGTTCAACAGCAAGTTCCCGACGGCCGAGGATGACGCGGACTGGAGCGATTGGACTCCGTTCAAGACCGCCGTCGATTCGACGGACGGCGATACGGGCTACGGCAAGCTCTCCGCTGAGATCCGCTACTACGGCGCCGCGACCTCCGCGCTGACGAACGTGATCGTGGGTGTCTATGATACGGCCGACTTCACGGGCGAGCCGATTGCGAAGGCGACGCTTCTCGGCGACGGCACCGTGCAGGATCTCGCGAGGATTCCCGACGCTGGCAAGGGCTTCATGAACATCGAGACAAATGTCGTCTTCGACGGCGTCTCGGCCGGTCCCCGCTATGTCATGGCGTACATCGACGTGAACGGCAACGGCCGCCGCGACCGCTACGAGCCGTGGGGCTACTACAACAACGTCGGCACCGATACCAAGGCGCTCTACACGCCGATGTCGCTGGCCGTCAGCGCGGCCAAGGCGGATGCACCGAGCTGCATCGTCTTCATCGAGGACACCGATGTCAACGACAACGGCATCCCGGACAGCGCCGAAGACACGTCGTCCTGGACGGATCCGCTTCCCGCCAGCGCCGATCTCACCGACGCCGATGGCGACGGGCTGACTGCATTTGACGAAATCAACCTCTACGGCACCAATCCGTACTGCGCGGACACCGACGGCGACGGCATGGACGACGGCTGGGAAGTCGCGAACGGGCTGAACCCGCGCGTGGACGACTCGGATGTTGTCGGTGCCGACGATGTCATGGCCTATGCCGAGGTTGAGGCGCAGATTGCGGTTTCGAACGACACGGTCTATGTGGTGATGACGGTTGTTGATGGATACGGCAAGGTCGTCGCGACGAACCTCTACGACACGTTCACGCTGGGCGACGGCAGGATCGCGGTCGGCAAGAAGTCCGACGCGGTGGTGGTGCCTGGACAGTTCTATGCGACGATTTCCACGAACGTGGTGCTGATCCACTCCGCCGTCTACGACTGGTTCGGTTTCGACCCGACCACGGCGAACCCGCGCGCCACTGCGGCGGAGGACGAAGGCGGCGAGGACGGCAACGGCCTCGGTCGGAACACGGTTCCGTTCACCGCGTATTGGAAATTCGTCACTGAAAAGCACTACCTCAAGGAACTCTTCGGGGTCGACTGGTCGCTCAAGACCGCAGCGATTGATTCCAACGCCAACGGTCTGCCAGACGGCTGGGAGCTCTATGTCGCGTTCGCCACCAAGACGGTCGATCCGAACACCAACACCGGCTTCCCGCTCGCCGGCGACATACTGGTCGACGCCATCGCCAACTTCAACGAAGGCGTCGACGAGTCCGATCCGTGGAACCGGTACTACTTCTACGAGCAGCTTGGCAGCACGAATGGCGTAGTCCGCTACACCAATGCCGAGGCGCGCAAGTACGATCTCGCCAACGGCGACCTCACCAATGACGAGGACTTCGACGGGCTCTCCAACTACTCCGAGTTCCTCGCCTCGAAGTTGACGCCTGCCATTGAACTGGATGTCACCAATCCCGTCACCGACGGCGTGACCCCGGACTACTTCCGCAAGGCCGGCGACGACTATATGGGCCTCCTCTTCAACGGCGGCGAGTTCATCGAACCGGAACTGCGGAGGGTGATGGGCATCGCCACGCAGACTGGTGCCGGTACGCAAGACTACAAGGACACCGGCTGGGATGCTTGGGCGACGGCGCGCTACTCCATCTACAACATGGATCAGACCGTCGACATCTCCGGCGTCGTGAGCGACGAGTTGATGCTCCTTATTCGCTACTGGAATGTGATCAGGCCCGGCGAGTTCACGGGCACGACCGTGAAAGAAGCTCTGGACTTCTTCCATGAGGTCTGGGAAGGCGTCATCCGCCTGATCGACAGCGAGGGCAACATCCTAATCGACGGCAAGGACGCGAGCGTGAGCGGTCCCGGCACCATTCATCAGGCAGACGCCGCGCAGACGACCACGCAGGTCGTGGCCTTCTTCGGCGGCCAGGCGAAGATGGAGGAGGTCATCGCCCGGAACAAGAAGGACATCGCGGCGGACCAGATCGTCAAGCCGGAGCCGGAAGTCAAGCTCTTGCTCAAGTACGCCGGCAACGGATCGCACAATGTCGTCATCGAGGCATACCAGCTCAACCCGGCGTATCCAGAATACGGCGAGCAGATGACGGCGCAGTGGACGACGCCGGTGACGTTCTCCGCAGGCATCGCGCAGACTGTTCTCGCCACGACCCCGGCGTCCGGCGCGCTCCTGCAGGGTCCGGCGAGGTTCGTCGCCTACATCGACCAGGACGGCAGCAACTCGCTTTCGGCCGGCGACATCTTCGGCGAGACGTCCTGCGAAGTGGGCTACCTCGGCTGCAACCTCGAGATTGCGCTCGGCGAGGCCAACCCGGCCCTCCCGGCGCTGCGCCTCGCCGACGGCACGAATGCTGTCAACACGATTGCACTCGTCCGCACGGCGATCAACGGCAAGCCGCTCTACAATAACGCGAAGGGCGTGTTCATCGTCCAGTTCCCGAACAACGCCGCGCGCGAGTCGCTGTATCCCGACGAGTACGACTCGGGCGACTACATCGGCATCGACCAGGGGCTCTCGACGCTGGTGAACATCAAAGACGAGCACGGCGTCGTGACGAACGGCATTGAGAGCGTGACCTATGAGGTGCTGCGGCTCACGCCTTACGAAATTGCGGGGCTCTCCATCACGAACCTCAACCACTACATACTGGTCGAGACGAACGGCGAGTCGTCCGTCACCTCCAACTTCGTGAATCAGTCGGTGAACGAGGAGATCACGATTAAGTACTCGCTCATACGCGACGTCGCGAAATCCATCGCGTGCGCGGGTTCGACGGCGGATGACCTCACGTTCACCTTCACGGTGCCGACCGACACCGCAAACACCAAGTTCTGGCTGAAGACCGTGTCCGGTGTCGAAACGAACATCCTCGGTGGCACAAAGGGATTCATCCTCAATGACATTCGCGACGGCGTGGTCGTACTTGACAAGCAATGGTTCAAGAAGAACAATGTCGCGATCCCGACGGGACGCGTCAAGTTCGGCGTGGTTCTCGGCAACGACAGGTTTGGCAGGCCCGGAGACAGTTCCGACGACTGGAATTGCGCGTTGGCTGAGGTGTTCGTCAACGAAGGCGCGTCCTTCGACGGCAAGCTCGCGGTCGTGGTCAAGCATCCGACGGCGACACTGGGATCGAAGTTGACGATTGCCGCGTACGAGAGCTCTGACCTCGCGAACGCGGTCGCGGTCACGAACAATGTTGCCGCCAGTACGGCGGTCGAGCTCACGGGCCTCCGTCCTGGCGCGAGCTACTATATCGCCGCGTGGTACGTCAACGACGAGAATGACGGTCGCGGCAGCGACAAGAGCGGCAACAAGTACCGCATGCCCTACGACACCTGGGGCTACTACTGCAAACTCGACGTCACGAATGCGCTTGGGGTTGCGTCGTCGATGGCGTTCGATCCGGTGGCGGTCATCGCGGCGACGAATGCGTCCGAGATCACGATCTATCTGCAAGACACCGATTGGAACGCCAACAACATCGTTGATCGCGAAGAGAACTTCCGCGCCATCAACGGCGATTACGACCGCTCGGTCGACCCGAAGTACGGCTTCGATATCGCTGGCATCGACGAGGTGGAACTCTTCAGCGACGCAGGCGAGAACGACGTCTTCGCGTACGCCGAGGTCCCGTTCTACTGCGTGATGGCGAATGTCGGCGGCGCCGAGATGTGGTTCGCGGTGACCAATCTCGACGAGGAGACCGTCTCCGACAAGATTGTTCCCGGCATTCCTGTCGGCGCATTGCTCAAGGATCTCATTACGCTCAAAGCGACCTACTTCTATGACTTCGGCAAGACGAAGCCCACCCGCCTCGCGCTCGGCACTAACATCGTCTGGACCGGCGAGGAGAAGGTGGTGAAGGCGGTGGAGAGCAAGTCGCTCATCCTCGTCCACGGCCAGGTGTACGACTACTTCAAGTTCAACCCGAACACGGCGAACGGGCGCATCGCCAAGTCCGGGTGGGTGAACACCAGATCGTTCACGAGCGCGGACAAGAGCTACGTCACCAACTACCTTGCGAACGTCCTCGGCGAAACGGATGTTTCGGGGAAGGCACTTCCGATCGACTATCCCGACGCAGATGAGGTCGTGAACGGACGAGGCGACGGCATCCTCGACGGCTGGGAGCTCTATGTCAAACACAGCCCGTGGGACTTCACCGACCGCACGTTTGACGCGGATGAAGACGGTCTTGACCAACTCCACGAGTACGACGGCGGCTTCGAGCCGACCGACCCGTGGGACGCGTATTCGGTGTACAACAACTTCTTCGAGAACGGGCTGCTCCTGCCTGGCACGCCGAAGTTTACCGACGCCGAGGCGCGCAGGTTCGGCATCGCCGAGGCCGACGTAGACAAGGACGACGACAACGACCTCCTTACCAATCTCCAGGAGATCCAGGCGTACTACTACGACCGGACGGGCCTTGACGACATCGACCCGGAGAAGGCGTGGAGCGACGGCGCGACGCCGGACTACTTCCGCGCGGTCGGCTCGACCTACCTCGGCCTCCTCTTCAACGGCGGCGAGTTCATCGAGCCAGAAGCCCGCAAGGCGCTTGGCATCGGCGTCTTCAGCCAGGTGGGCACACGCGACCACGCCATGACCGGCTGGGACAACTGGTCTACGGTGCGCTACAGCATCGCCAAGAAGGAGGGCACGCTGTCCGTCTCTGGCGTCAGCGAGGAGCTGATGCTGGTCATCCGCTACCTGAACGTGATCCGTCCCGGCGAGTTCCAGGGCGGCACGCTCGAGGAGGTGCTCGAGTTCTTCCACAGCAACTGGGAGGGCGTGACCCGCGCCATCGACAGCGAGGGCAATGTCGTGGTCGAGGCCAAGGACAAGGAAGTCCACGGCGGCGCGTACATCGTCGACGCCGACGCGGTGTCCACCACCGAGGGGCTGATTCGCTTCTTCGGCGGCGTCGACCGGATGCAGGCCGACATCGCTGCGAACAAGAAGGTGCTGACCGACGCCGACATCGCCACTCCGGAGGTTGAGGTCGTCCTCACGCTCAAGTACGCAGGCAACGATTCGCAGAATATTGCAGTCGAGGCGTACCAGGTCAACCCGGCGTATCCTGAGTACGGAATGCAGCAGACGGCCAAGTGGAACGTGTCCGAGAAGTTCTCGGCCGGCGTCGCCCAGATCGTTCTTCCCTCCACTCCGGCGGCGGGCGCGCTCGTCCAGGGACCTGCGCGGTTCGTGGCGTACATCGACCAGGACGGCGACAACAAGCTCTCGGCCGGCGACATCTACGGCACCACCGACGTCGAGGTCGGCTACCTCGGCGCCAAGCTGACTATCAGGATGGGCGGCGAGCAGGACTACGCCTATCCGCTCGTCCGCGTGCAGGCGACCAACGACTGCTCGATTGTGGCGCTCGTCCGCTCCAAGATCAACGACGTGCCGCTCTACAGCCAGGTCGCCGGCGTCTACTACTGCTATCTGCAGAACAACGCCGCTCGCGAGGCGATCTACCCGATCGAGTTCTTCACCGAGGAGCACACCGGCCTTGACAAGGACCTTGCCCTCGACTACGGCGGGGAGCTGGAGCAGATCGAGTCGGTCACCTACGAAATCCTCCACCTCGACCTCGCGGGGCTCAACGACGTCAACGTCACCAACCTCAACCACTACCTCTGGATAGAGGAGGTCGAGACCGACGACGGCGTATCCAACGTCGTGCACTTCGTGGAGCAGTCCCTCAACGAGGAGGTCACCTTCCGCTACTCCAACACCCGCGACAAGGCGGACGTTTGGGGCGTCGCCGACGCGGTGAAGGGGAACGTCACCGTCTCGTTCACCGTCCCGAACGACGGCTACGCCAACACGCGCTTCTGGCTCAAGGTCAACGGAGCCGTCTACGACGGCGAGCACGGCAACGGCTTCCTGATCCCGCCGGTCGCCGACCACGTGGTCGTGCTCGACCAGGAGTGGTTCGACAACGAGGGCAAGGACGTCGTCTTCGACGTCGGCGAGAATAAGGTGCAGGTGCTGCTCGGCAACGACAAGTACGCGTACACTGAAGATGTTGCCGAGTGGTCCGAAGAGGCCCGGTTCAGCGTCGACGCCGCACCGATCCGCACCGGCAAGCTCGCGGTTGAGGTGAAGCATCCGCTTACCAACTTCACCAGTGGCGTCACCATCGCGGCCTACGAGACCGCCGACCTCGTGAACCCGGTCGTGGTCTCCAACAACGTCGCGTCCGACGCCGCGGTCGTCCTCGAAGGCCTCCGTCCCGGCGCGAAGTACTATGTCGCCGCATGGTACGCGAAGGAGCCCGATGACGGCCGTCTCAACGCCGACACGCGCATGCCGTGGGACAGCTGGGGCTACTACTGCAACCTCACTCATACCAATGCGCTCCAGATTGCCGGCACCTACGGCTTCGACCCGGTGGCGATTGCCGCGGGCGACACGCTGGTATCGACGAACGCCGTCTGGCTGCAGGACACCGACTTCAACGACAACGGCGTGGCCGACCGCGAGGAGGACTTCTTGGACGTGCCGGCTTTCTACGACCGCGAGCTTGAGGTCGCCTATTACTTCGACATCGCCGGCGCCGAGGAGCGCCACACCAGCGGCGGCGGCGGCTCGACGGCCACGCACTGGGCGATGGCCTATGCTGTGGTGCCGTACGCGACGGTGGCGACGACCAACGAGCGCGGCGCGGTGGTCTGGTACGCGGTCGTTGTCGACCCCGCCGACCCCTCGTCCTCCAACGTCACCAGCGTCGGCAT
Organism: uncultured bacterium; assembly: GCA_902764415.1. Taxonomy (GTDB): domain Bacteria; phylum Verrucomicrobiota; class Kiritimatiellia; order RFP12; family UBA1067; genus UBA1067. Next base: position 61,947 of record CACWVU010000003.1, read on the forward strand.
CGCGGTGGGCACGCCGCTCTCCGAGCTCAAGCTCGCCTCCACCTACTACTACGGCAAGGAGCTGGCGCTCGGCACCAACGTCTCCTTCGCCGCCGACTCGGAGTGGAAGGTGACCGAGTCGCGGGTGCAGGACGTCGTGCTCGTCCATGCCCAGGTGCTCGACCGCTTCGGCTTCGACCCGGCGACAGCCAACAGCGCCATCGCGACCGGCGAGCGCGTGAACTCGAAGGAATTCACCAAGCGCGACAAGTCCAGGTACCTCGCCGACTACCTCGAGAACGCGCTCGGCGTCACCAACGCCGCCGCCTACGTGCTCAACACCACCGTCGACGACTCCGACCCGGTCTACGGCGGCATGGGCGACGGCATCGCCGACGGCTGGGAGCTCTACATGATGTTCAAGCCCGACGGCGTGAGGGACGGCATCGTCGGCACGGTCGCCGACCTCACCAACGAGCTGGTCAGGCTCTCGCCGTGGAACTACGACGACCGCGACGGCGACCTCGACGGCGATGGGCTCTCCAACCTCCTCGAGTACGACGGCGGCCACTTCCCGACCAACCCCTACGACGTCGACACCGACGGCGACGGAATCACCGACCTCTACGCCTGGAAGTACATGCTCAAGGGTGGCGAAGCCGACGGCGACACCGACGGCGACCGGCTCTCCAACTACGCCGAGTACCTCATCAGCGAGGTCTTCCAGTTCTGCGACCTCGATCCGCGCAACCCGAAGACCGACGGCGCGTGCGTCGACTACTTCCGCAAGGTTGGCAACCTCTACCTCGGCGAGCTCTTCACCGACCACGACCAGGTCTCCGACCGCTGGGAGGCGCAGTATGCGACCGAGAAGTCCAATACCGGCGACATCTGGGCGAACCGCTACGTCTACGATCCCGAGAAGGACCTCGACGGCGACGGCTGGTCGAACTACGCCGAGTCGCGCGCCGGCACGAGTCCGGAGGTGGCCGACTCCATCGGCATCGACCAGATGACGCTGGCCGAGCACCCGGTCCCGATCATCGAGGCGACGGTAGTCTACAACGGCTACGACCCGATCTACGGCCCGATCGTCTTCCGCGCCTGGAACCAGAAGTACGACCCGGAGATGATGCACGCGCCCGATGCGATCTGGACGGTGCCCTCGAGCGTCTCCCGCGGCAGCGACGGCAACGGCACCACGACGGACGCCGGCGCGCAGGTCCTGGAGGCCGCCAAGTATGTCGGCGTCAAGCCGGCCGGCCGCGTCGTCTACAGCCTCGGCCCGGGCTCGGTGACGCCCGGCTCGGTGAAGATCTACTTCCGCGATCCGGCCTTCCGCCGCGCGGTGGTGCGCGACAGGACCGAAGTCTACGTCTCCGACGCCGGCGTCTCGCAGGCGAAGTGGTATGCGCTCGTCCAGGACAAGAACGGCGAGCTCGTCACCTCCATCACCAACCAGACCGCCGTCGCGGTTGGCTCGATCGACTACACCACCGGCAAGGTCGAGATCGACTTCGGCTCCGCCGCGCTCAGCGGCAGCGTCTACGCCCAGATGATCAACGCGACGAGCGGCAACGAGAAGATCGACTCCGACATCACCCACTCGCTCCAGTACTTCAACTGCGAGAAGCTCAACCTCGACGCAAGCTACGTGAAGCTCGAGTGGAACCGCACCCGCGTCGGCACCAACGTCGGCGGCGTCTACTACCTCGGCGACGCCGACCCGGCGACCGGCGAATCCTCCGGCGGCAGCTCCGGCGGCAACCCGTTCAGCTCCGGCGGCAACTCCACCAGCTTCACCTCCATGAGCAAGGGCTACGTGCGCGAGGGCCTGAACAGCTTCGTCGTCTACGCCGACCAGGACGGCGACGGCGACTACACGCCCGGCGAGCCCTTCGGCTTCGTGCGCGACGTCGACGTCGGCTGGCAGGGCGCCAAGTTCTCGGTCGAGCTCTCCGAGACCTCGCCGATCTTCGCCCGCGTCAACGTCCGGACCGAGGAGAACGACCGCGTCAACCTCTACGGCGTCTACAGCGACACGATGTTCATCACCAACATCATGGACCTCGCCACCGCCCAGAGCGTCGACGAAGCCTCCATGACCGACGGCGGCCGCTACATCCACGTCCGGATCGACCGCTACGCCGTCAACGGCGTGCAGCTCGGTGTCGGCGCCGGCCAGCTCAACATCGACGACCGCGTGCTGGTCGACAAGTACATCGACGGCAACGTCCGCAGCGTCTTCCACGAGGGCGACTTCCTAAAGGAGGGCGAGTTCGACATCGACTGGTCCACCTTCGAGGAAATCTCCGAAAGCCCGGAAATCGCGGAGAAGCTCGGCAACAACCCCGACATCACCTCCGTCGCCTACCGCATCGTGGTCGACAACGCGCTGGTGGTGAGCCCGGCCACGAACAACCTCTCGCTCGCCTGCGTGTTCACCCGCCGCTTCGACGCCGACGACGGCGTGTCCCGCCAGATCCCGACCGACCTTGAGGACGTCGTCTGCCACGGCGCACGGCCGACCTTCAGCTGGTCGATGGGCTCCAAGAACACCTACACCGCCTTCCAGCTGCAGATCCTCGACGGCGGGTCGGTGGTCTACGACAGCGGTGTCCAGCTCGCTCCGTGCAGGAGCCCGGATGGCAAGTACACCTGGACCGCCCCGATCTCCGTCGGCGACCAGATGCCCAGCGGCCAGATCCTCTCCACGACCGGCAACTACACCTGGCGCGTCGCGATGTACAACGCCAAGTTCAAGCCCCATCCCTTCGTCGACGCCTTCTCGCAGAAAGCCTCGTTCCGCACCGACGTCGACGCCCAGCAGGACACGGACGACGACGGCTTCAACGCCATCAACGTCTGCGTGAAGTACACCGGCCCCGTGGACGTGCTCGCTTTCTGCGACGACGCCTCCGTCAAGGGCAAGGTGCGCCTCCAGGCGTTCACCACCGCCGACTTCAGCGGCAAGGCGCGCTTCCAGGAGGCCGGATCCACCGACACCAAGATCGTCAGCGTGCCGGCCTCGCAGACCATCGTCACCGGCAAGGACGAGATCGCCGACGCCTCGCACACCATGGCGAACGCGCGGCTGATCGGCCTCCCCGCCGGCACCTACTACATCCGCGCCTACATCGACACCAACGGCAACTTCGAAAAGGACGACTGGGAGTCCTGGGGTCAGGCCACGGTGCCAGTCACCGTCGGTGCTGGGCTTGTTGCGCCGGTCGTCGGTCTCTACATCGAGGACGCCGACACCAACCAGGACTGGGTGCCAGATGCGCTTGAGTTCGACAACGACGGTCAGCTGAAGGACGAGTACAAGGGCAAGACGACCATCTCCGGCGAGTTCCTGATGTCGAAGAACCTCGCGGCGGCAATGTCCGGCAACACCCTGGAGGCCGGCATCTCCACCGGCATCTCCGGCGCCACCATCACGGCGTTCCAGTATGTCAACGCGATGGGTACGCTGCTCGGCGCCAACTCGAGCGGCAAGACGACGACGATCGACGCCATCCGCGAGGCGGTGGAGAAGAAGGTCAAGGACGGCACGGTGAAGATCACGTCGATCGCCTTCGACCCGGTCGACAAGAAGGTGGTGCTGGCGGTCGACGCCGAGGTGGCGGACTCGGTGGCGGGCGAGCTCTTCTCGAAGATCTACGAGTTCCCGTCCGACGACGAGGCGAAGGTGACGGTCAAGGTCTACCGCAAGGATTCGCTGGTGCAGGCCGACTGGGTGCTCGTCCACACCGAGGCTAACGTCGCGGTCGGCAAGCACAGCCAGTACGTGGAGGTGGACCTCCCCGACGGCGACTACACCAGCGGCTTCTACCGCGTCGAGATCGAGCAGTAGTGTTCGTGGTTCGTGGCTCGTGGTTCGTGATTCGCGGGCTGTGGATTGTGAAAAAGGGAAAAAGGAGAAAATGAAGCAGAAGGAAATCAGAAAGGTGCTGGTGGTGAACTCCGGTTCGAGTTCGCTCAAGTACCAGCTCTTCGACATGAAGTCCGAGACGCGCCTCGCCAAGGGGCTCGTCGAGCGCATCGGCTGCGGCGGCCCCAAGGACCACGCCGCGGCCTTGGCGCAGGTCGTCGCCGATCTCGGCGACGCCGCGAAGGGGATCGACGCCATCGGCCACCGCATCCTCCACGGTGGTGAGGTGTTCACCGACTCCGCGCTGATGACCAAGGCGAACATGGCGAAGGCGAAGAAGCTCGTGAAGTTCGGCCCCCTGCACATGCCCGCCAACCTCGGCGGCATCGAGGCGTGCGAGAAGATCTTCAAGGGTGTCCCCAACGTCGGCGTCTTCGACACCGCCTTCCACATCGCGACGATGCCCGACTGCGCCGGCATGTACGCGATCGACCCGAAGTACTACAAGAAGATGGGGATCCGCAAGTACGGCTTCCACGGAACCTCGCACAAGTTCATCACCCAGGCGGCGGCGAAGTTCCTGAAGAAACCGGTCTCCAAGGTCAACCTCGTCACCTGCCACCTCGGCAACGGATCCTCGCTCGCGGCGATCAAGAACGGCGGCGTCGTGGACACCTCGATGGGCCTCACCCCGCTCGCCGGCATGGTGATGGGCACCCGTTGCGGCGATATCGACGCGGCGGCTGTGCTCGCGATCATGGAGGCTGAGAAGCGCACCCCCGCCGAGATGGACACCATCCTCAACAAGAAGTCGGGCCTCCTCGCGCTCGCCGGCTCCAGCGACTGCCGCGACATCTGCGCCAAGGCGGAGAAGGGCGACAAGGCGGCCGAGCTCGCGCTCGAGATGCTCGCCTACCGCGTGGCGCTCTACATCGGCGCCTACAACACCGTCATCGGCGGTGCCGACGCGATCGTGATGACCGGCGGCATCGGCGAGAACTCCAAGGAGGTGCGCGAGCGGATCATCCGCCGTCTCGGCGCGCTCGGGATCAAGCTCGACCCCAAGGCCAACCAGGTCCGCGGCGAGGTCAAGGTCATCTCCGCCAAGGGCTCCAAGATCCCGGTGGTGGTCATCCCCACCAACGAGGAGCTCATGATCGCCAGGGATACGGTGAAGGTTCTAGGCGCCTAGAAACCTAGAATCCTAGAAATCTAGAAGTCTATAAAAACAGAGATCAGCCATGAACGCAATCAAGGAAATCATCGAAAAGGCCTCGAAGCTGAACGGCACCGTCGTTCTGCCCGAGGGCATGGACCCCCGTGTCGTCACCGCCGCCTGCGCCTGCGTCGACCGCAAGATCTGCACCCCGGTCGTCCTGGGCACTGCCGCGGAGATCGCCGCGGCCGAGGAGAAGGCGGGCCTCAAGCTCGTCGACCGCGGCATCAAGACCATCGACTACACTTTAGGCGACGCCGAGCTCGAGAACGCCTACCTCGAGGCGTGGAACGCCAAGGAGTCGAAGAAGCCAGCCGAGAAGCAGAAGATCATCGACCTCGCCGGCGCCCAGAAGACGCTCCGCACCAAGCGCATCTACTTCGGCGGCATGATGGTGAAGCTCGGCCGCGTCGACGGCCTCGTCGCCGGCTCGATTGCCTCCACCGGCGACATGCTCCGCGCCGCCTTCCACACTCTCGGCACCCAGAAGGGCGTCAAGACCGCGTCAAGCTGCTTCATCCTCGACCTCAAGACGCCGACGGCCTCCGGCGACGGCGTGCTCGCCTTCGGCGACTGCGCGGTCATCCCCGACCCCACCGCCGAGCAGCTTGTGGACATCGGCCTCGCCACCGCGCAGACCTACCGCGACCTCACCGGCAAGGAGCCGAAGGTCGCCTACCTCTCCTTCTCCACCAAGGGCTCCGCGGCGGGCCCGCTGGTCGAGAAGGTGCAGAAGGCGGTCGAGCTCGCCAAGCCCCGCTTCGCCGAGGCCGGCATCAAGATGGACGGCGAACTCCAGTTCGACGCGGCGGTCGTCCCCGCGACCGGCAGGCAGAAGAACCCGAACGGCTCCGTCCAGGGCGACGCCAACGTCTTCATCTTCCCCGACCTCAACGCCGGCAACATCGGCTACAAGATCGCCCAGCGCCTCGGTGGCGCGGACGCGATCGGCCCCAACCTCCAGGGCCTCGCCAAGGCGATGAACGACCTCTCCCGCGGCTGCTCCGCCGAGGACATCGTGGGAACGATCTGTGTGACGTTGCTGCAAAGCACCACCAAATAACCTATACTCTAAAACAAGATGAAAATGTTAGCCGCAAAGAACGCAAAGGTCGCAAAGGATTTGGGGTCTGGGGCAAAGCCCCAGTTCTCTGCGTTCTCTGCGTTCTTTGCGGCTAAAAAAACCACGAACCACCCATGACACCAGAACAGATGATCAATCGTGCGAAGCAGGTCTTCGACATTGAGATCGCCGGGCTCGAGAAGACCCGCGACTCGGTCGGCGACTCCTTCGTCCAGGCGGTCGAGATGATCCTCGACTGCGCCTCGCGCGGCGGCATCCTGGTGGTCTCCGGCGTCGGCAAGAACCTGCACATCGCCGAGAAGATGAGCGCCATCTTCTCCTCCACCGGGACGCGCTCGATCGTCCTCAACCCGGTGCAGGCGATGCATGGCGACCTCGGCATGGTGTCGGCGAAGGACATCCTCCTCGCGCTCTCCTTCTCGGGCGAGTCCGCCGAGGTGAACAACCTCATCCCGGCGATCCGCCGCCACGGGCTCAAGGTGATCTCGATGACCGGCCGCCCCGACTCGACCCTCGCGACATTGAGCGACGTCCACGTCGAGATCCCCTGCGGCAAGGAGGCGTGCCCGTTCGGGATGGCGCCGACCAACTCCACCACCGCCACGATGGCGATGGGCGACGCGCTCGCGATGGTGCTCATCGACGCGCAGAAGTTCGCGATCGAGGACTACGCGATGAACCATCCCGCCGGGGCGATCGGCCGCGCGCTGGTGATGAAGGTGACGGACGTGATGCGCACCGGCGAGCGCCTCGCCAAGGTCGGCGAGGGCGCGACGGTCATGGACGCGATCATGGCGATGACGAAGGCGAAGTCCGGCGCCGCCGTCGTCGCCGCCGCGGACGGCAAGCTCCTCGGCATCTTCACCGACGGCGACTTCCGCCGCCTCGTGAGTGAAAGAGGGCAAGCCACGAGCCACGAACCACGAACCACGAACCACGAACCACGAGCCACGAGCCACGAACCCATGCCGGCCCTGACCGACCCCATAACCAACTACATGACCAGCTCCCCGCTCTTCGTGAGGGACGACGCCTACGCCGCCGAGCTCCTCAAGATCTTCGAGAAGAAGCGCATCGACGACCTGCCGGTGTGCGACGCGTCCGGCCGGGTGGTCGGGCTCGTGGACATCCAGGACCTCCCCAAGATGAAAGTGCTGTAGCACCAAGCGAAAGGAACGACAAGATGAACATCAAGACTGCTTCTGCCGCGCTGATTGCCGCGCTCGCCGCGACCGTCGCGCTTTCCGCGCCGAAAGTCCGCCGCGCCGCCGACGGCGACGAGGTCACCCAGGGCCGTGGCGCCAAGATCCTCATCGTCCAGGAGCCGCGCCTCGGCCTGGCGGCGTGCCTCTCCGCGCCCTCGGTCAACGGCGCCTCGCTGATCGGCCAGTGCTACAAGAAGCCGCGCAAGTGGATCGTCCTCGAGACCAAGTACGACACCTTCGGCACCGAGCGGTCGAAGTTCCTCGAGCAGCTCACCTTCACCTGGCACGTCCTCCTGGACACCAAGAGCGCCACCGAGAACAAGGGCAACAAGGAGGGCCTCGCCCCCTACAGCTACTTCACCGCCGCCACGACCTACGTGAACATCCCCGCCGGGTCGCACGCCGCGAGCGTGGTGCTGCCGCCGAGCTGCCTCGAGCGCTTCGGCGAGCCGAAGGCGGTGGGCCTCGAGATCACCAACCAGAACGGCGAGCTGCTCGCCGGCGACACCTGGAGCGAGGTGAAGGGCATCGCGGCCCACACCAAGTTCTGGGAGGACCAGAAGATCATGGGCGCCGTCACCAAGGAGGGCACTCCCATGATCGAGCGCCGCCAGGGCCTCCTCGACCGCTCCAAGACCATCTGGGCGCTGGTGTTCCCGAACGACTACGAGCAGGTGGCGCAGTAACGACAACCAAGAAGTCCGGCAATGGCAAAGAAGTTCCTAACCCTCAACATCGGCGCGACCAACGTCGCGCTCGCGGAGTACGAGAGCGCCGCGCGCGGCTCGCTCACCCTGCTCCGCTACGGCGTCGCCCAGCTGGCGGCGCCGATCGACGGCGGCAACGCCGAGACCATCCTCGCCCCGGCGCTGATGGAGATCGTGCGCACGACCGGCATCCGCCCCGGCAAGGTGAGCCTCGCGCTCTCCGGGCAGATGGTGTTCCCGAAGTTCGCGGCGGTGCCGATGGCCGGCGGCGCCGAGAAGTTCGAGCAGATGGTCCGCAACGAGATCGAGCAGAACATCCCGTTCCCGATCGACGAGATGGTGTGCGACCGCCAGGTGCTGGGCGACACCGAGGGCGGCGACAAGTCGGTGATGATCGTCGCGGCCAAGGTCGACCAGGTCGAGGACGTCTGCGGCGCCGTCGCCTCGGCCGGCTTCAGCCCCGAGCTCGTGGACGTCGCGCCGATCGCGCTCACCAACGCCGTGCGCGCCGCGCGGCCGGACGACGCTGATAGCTGCCTCGTCATCCTCGACATCGGCGCGCGGACGACCTCGCTGGTGATTGTCGAGGGCGACAAGCTCTACAACCGCTCCATCCCCGTCGCCGGCAACGCGATCACCAAGGAGATCTCCGCCGCGCTCGGCTGCTCCCTCGAGGAGGCCGAGCTGGTCAAGTTCGAGAAGGGCTACGTCTCCGTCGGCGGCGTCACCGAGGACGAGGACGAGGTCGCCGACCGCGTCTCCAAGGTCTGCCGCGCGGTGATGACGCGCATCAACGCCGAGATCTCCCGCTCGATCAACTTCTACCGCAGCCAGCAGCAGGGCGGCGTGCCGGCGAAGCTCTACCTCACCGGCGGAACCTCGCTCCTGCCGCAGACCGACCAGTTCTTCGCCGAGTCGCTCGGCATCGAGGTGGAGCTCTTCAACCCCTTCGAGACGATCGCCGCCGGCCCCGCCGTCGACGCCGACGCCCTCGGCACCGACGCGGCGCTCCTCGGGGTCACCGCCGGGCTCGCCCAGCGCGAGGCCGGCGCGGCCCGCTTCGAGATCAACCTGCTGCCGCCGTCGATCGTCTCCGCCCGCGCCGAGAAGGCGCGCATCCCGGTGCTCGCCGCCGGCGGCGCGATGATCGTCGTCGCGCTCGTCCTGGTGATGCTCGCGTTCAACCGCGAGGCCGCCGAGATCTCCGCCCGCCGCGACGCCGTCGCCGCGCGCATCTCCTCCCTCTCCTCCTTCGACTCCAAGGTGACCGCCGCGTCCAGGGCCGCCGCTTCCGCCCAGGCCGACGCCGAGCGGCTGCGCGCGACGCTCCTCGAGCGCTCGCGCGCGATGCACCGGCTCAACGTGGTGCGCGCGTCGCTCCTGGACGGCATGTGGATCGAGAGCTGGAAGGACGGCCGGATCACCGTCCGCGCCTGGATCGACCGCGTCAAGGGCAAGGCCCCGGCCGGCAAGACCACCGGCGAGTACGTGGTCGACCGCCTCAAGGCCAAGGGTGTCGCCGACGAGGTGAAGATCCTCGACATCTCGCGCATCGGCGCGGTCAAGGGCGGCGACGGTCAGATCGAGCAGTTTACGCTGGAGGTCAAGTTCAAATGAACAAGTCAAAGATCGTGCTGGCCGCCGTGGGCGGCGTAATCGGCGTCGCGGTGCTGGCGGCGGCGTTTCTCGCCTGGCAGTCGTGGTCCGCCGTTTCCGAGGCGCGCGACGGCGGCGACGCCGGCGAGGGGCTCGACAGCGTCGTCGCCAAGGCCGCCAGCCTCTCGCGCAAGGACGTCTACCCCTGCGCCGAGAACGTCAAGGCCATCGACGCCAACCGCGAGCGCTTCGAGGAGTGGCGTGACGAGGCCGCGCGCCACGCCGCGCGCGGCGACCGCAAGTTCGACCCGACCACCCCGGCCGCGTTCAAGGAGTTCCTGCTCTCCGAGGCGAAGCGCCTCTCCGCGCTGCCCGGCTCCGTCGACGGCGCCATCGTCAAGCCAGACTTCCCGTTCGGCGCCTTCCGCGAGTACATCCTCGACGGCAAGCTGCCGCCCGAGGCGCAGCTCCCGAAGCTCCAGCGGCAGTGGGACGACGTCGCCTTCTTCGTCGAGGAGCTCTCCAAGACCGGCGTGGACGAGCTGACCGCCGTCGAATTCGGTGCCGCCGCCGCGCCGGAGAAGCAGCCCGAGCCGGCCAAGGGGCAGAAGAAGCCCAAGCGCAAGAACGCAAAGGCTGGCGGCGACGAGGGACCGAAGGAGCTGGTCGAGAAGTACACCCTCCAGTTCACCGCCTCGCCAACTGCGTTCGCCCGCGCCGTCAACGCGTTCGGCGTCTGCGACCGCTTCGTGACGGTCGACGACTTCTCCTTCGTCCGCGCCCATGACGACGTAAAGGAGGCGTTCGACGCCCAGGAGAAGAAGAACGCCCCCGCCGCGTCGTCCCGCCGCTCGCGCCGCTCGCGCCGCGGTGAGCCCGAGGAGGGCGAGGAGAAGAAGGTCGAATCGCCGCGCGAGGCAGCCATCCGCCAGGGTGTCGTCACCGACCCGGCGATCGCCACCCCGCTTTCGGTCACGCTCAAGCTCACCGTGCGCGATTTCGGTACCCTCGCCGCCGGCGAACATGAAGAGGAGGAGAAGCAATGATTTCCCGTTCCGGCAAGGACAATTTCGTCGTCGCCCACTACGACTGGATCGTCGCCGCCGTTGGAGCGCTTGCGCTTGTCGGCGCCGTCGTGTTCTTCGTCACCAAGCTCGGCCTCGACCCCGATGCAGCAGCCGCCGATGCCGCCGCCGAAGTCGACCGCCTCAAGCCCGCCGAGACCGGCGTCAAGGAGCCCGACTTCACCGAGTTCGGCGCCGCCATGCGCGTCGCCAAGAAGCCGACGACGGTGGACGACGTCCCCGCCGACAAGGAGAGCTTCCTCGCCAGCGAGCGCCGCGTCAAGTGCATCGACCCCGACTGCGCGAAGGCGATCCCCGGCGCTTCCGAGGAGTGCCCGTTCTGCCACAAGAAGCAGGAGACCGAGAAGAAAGTCGTCCTTGACGCCGACGGCGACGGCATGCCCGACGCATGGGAGAAGCTCCATGGTCTCAACCCGGGCGACGCCGGAGACGCCAACGCCGACAGCGACGGCGACGGCTTCACCAACCTCGAGGAGTACCAGGCGAAGACCGATCCCAACGACCGCAACTCCCACCCGGACTACCTCGACTCGCTCAAGATCGTCCTGCCGCTCAACGAGACCTACCTGCCGTTCGCCTTCCGCAAGGCCAACAAGATCCCCAGCGGCTGGCGGCTCGAGTTCTTCGACCCCAAGCGCAAGGACGAGTACGGCCGCACCGGCGCCACCGTCACCGCGCTCGTGGGCGAGCCGATCGGCTCCTACGGCTACAAGCTCGTCAAGTACGAGCCCAAGACCGAGATGCGCGAGATCAAGGGCAGCAACAACCTCAAGAAGCCAGTTGACGTCTCCGAGGCCGTCGTCGAGCGCGAGAGCGACCACAAGCAGGTCACGCTCGCCGTCCAGTCCGGCAGCACCAAAAACCTCAGGTTCGCGCCGATCGACATCCAGGCCACGCTTTCCTACGAGCGCAACGGCGCCGTCACCTTCAAGGTGGTGCCGGGCGAGACGATCGACCTCAATGGCGCCAAGTTCAAGGTGACCGAGATCAAGGCCGTCGGCAAAGGCGCCAAGGTAACTTTCGAGGAAGTCGCAAAGGGACGCAAAAGAACCCTGGACGCCCTTGAATGATTCACCGAAATAGTGTATAATTCTTTCACTTACCCAAGGAATAGGCAGTAGCAATGACGAACATGAAAAAAATTCTCGCTCTGGGCGCGGCCGTCGCCCTTGTCTCCTGTGCCCGGTTCGCATCGGCGCAAGACGATCTCGACGCGTTGCTGAACGACCTCGAGTCGGATAATCCGGCCGCCGAGAATGCTGCCGCGAAGCCCGCGGAAGCAGAGCCACCAGCCGAAGCGCCCGCAGAGGAGACGCCTGCACCTGCGGAGGAGAAGCCCGCGGAAGCAGAGCCCGCCGCCGAAGAAGCTCCGGCGCCAGCCGAAGAGCCGGCCCCCGCGGAAGAGCCTGCGGCCGAGCCCGCGCCAGCGGAAGAGCCTGCGGCCGAGCCCGCGGAGGAGCCTGCCGCCGAAGAGCCGGCTGAAGAGCCTGCCGCGGAAGAGCCCGCTCCGGAAGCGCCGGCGGCCGAGCCCAAGGTCTCCGCGGCCGAGATGGACGAGCTTCTCGACGACATCGTCACCGCCGAGACCAACCGCCGCCTGCAGCGCGATCTCCAGGCCCGCCGCGAAATCGACGCCGCCCGCGTCTGCATGAAGGAGGAGGAGTTCCTCGACGCCGAGCGCCACTACACCACCGCCGAGAAGCTGCTGGGCGACAGCCCCGCGAACAAGAACCTGCGCAAGGAGTGCGTGCAGGGCTCGGGCGAGGCGTTCCTCCGCGCGGCGAAGCAGGAGCGCGCGCTCGGCCAGAACGAGCAGGCGTTCGAACACCTGCAGAAGGCGATCGATCGCGGCCACCCGAAGGCCCGCCGCCTGATGGAGAGCTGGAAGGCCGAAGGTCCCGTCGCCTCGCCCGCGGCGGATGCCGCGGCGGTCGCGGCGAACCGCCACCGCCGCAACGACTCCGACTACAAGCTCTCCCGCGAGCACATCCGCCGTCTCCTGCGGCGCAGCACCCAGCACCTCGCGGTGGGCGACATGGACAAGGCGCTCGAGGAGGTCGAGACCGTCCTCGTAAACGACAAGTACAACACCGAGGCGATCCGCCTGAGGAAGTCGATCATCGCCCGCCGCGACAAGGTTCTCAGGAAGGAGCGCGCCGCCGCGCGCGACGGGATGATCGCCGACGTCGACGAGGCCTGGCGCCCTGTCTACGCGCCCAACGCCGTCTCCCTCGACGAAGGCGTCGCCGAGACGGTCAAGTCCGCCGCCGGCGACGACCCCGAGCGCACCAGCGAGCAGGAAATCATCGAGCGCATGAAGGCGATCCGCCTGCCGGAGATCAAGTTCAACCCGCCCGCCACGATCATGGACGCGGTGCAGTTCTTTATCCAGGCGTCGAAGGACTACGATAACCCCGACCTCCCGCCCGAGCGCCGCGGCTTCAACTTCTTCCTCCGTCCGCGCGAGCAGCTGACTGCCGCCACCGACACCTCCGGCGAAGAGGCCAACGACTTCTCCTCCACCGGCGACGAGGACGAGTCCGCCCAGGACACCCACGGCCTCGCGCCGATCCCCACCATCTCCGCCAACAACATCTCCTTCTACGAGGCGCTGAAGCTCGTCTGCGACTCCGTCGACTACAAGTTCATCGTCCGCGACTCCATCGTCATGGTGATGCACAAGGACATGTCCACCGCCGAGATCCTCGCGCGCAAGTACAACGTGCCCGAGTCGTTCATCGAGCGCGTCTCCTCCGCGTCCGACGAGATCAAGACCATGCGCGACAGCTTCGGCGCCAGCAACAACTCCAGCCGGAACCAGAACGCCGAGCCCGCGCCCGACCAGGACTGGAAGGCGTTCTTCGAGGAGATGGGCGTCAAGTGGCCCGAGGGCTCCTCCATCAAGCACATCAAATCGCTCGGCAAGCTCTACGTGCGCAACACCCGCGAGAACCTCGCAGAGTTCGAGAAGGTGCTCGACGAGCTCGGCGGCCAGCCCCAGCTCATCGAGATCGAGACCCGCTTCGTCGAGGTCTCGCAGGAGGACCTGAACTCCCTCGGCTTCGAGTGGATCCTCAACGACAACTACACCTTCGGCCTCGGCCGCCACGTCGGCAAGTGGATCGGCCTGAAGGACGCCGACTGGGTCTCCACCAAGACGGTCGGCCCGACCACCCAGAGCTACACCTATAACGCCGACGGAACCGTCAACACCATCACCACCACCACCGAACCCGGCACTTACGCCACCAAGTGGCAGCAGCTTGGCACCAGCCGGGGCAAGAAGCAGATCGGCATCAACGCCTTCGGCGGCACCTCCGACTACGGCAACGGCAGCCGCTACCTCTCCACCGAGGGCAACCACATCTCCGGCGAGGGCAAGAGCGCGAACGACCAGTTCATGCGCTTCAACGCCTTCCTCGGCGACGCGGACCTCTCGATGATCCTCCACATGCTCGCGCAGCGCAGCGACACCGACCTCCTCTCCGCTCCGAAGGTGGTCACCCAGTCCGGCCAGCAGGCCGTCATCAAGGTCGTCACCGAGTTCATCTACCCGCAGGACTACGACGTCCAGCTCCAGTCGAGCTCGTCCTCCTCGTCCCACTCCAGCGGCGGCTCCCAGTCGGCCATCCTCGCCGTCGTCGAGCCCCAGAACTTCACCATGCGCGAGGTTGGCGTCATCCTCGACGTCACCCCGACCTACTCCGAGGCCAACGGCGGCTCCATCGACCTCGAGCTCAAGCCCCAGGTCGTCGACGAGCCGATCTGGAAGAACTACGGCATGAAGATCCCGTTCACCGGCAACAGCTCGCTCCAGAACTTCGAGGGCCTCGGCGAGATCTTCACCGGCCTCAGCGAGATCTTCACCTCGCTCGGCACCGCGATCCCGACCGCCACCAAGGCCGCGCTCGCCCAGACCGCCATGGACTCCGCCGACGCCGCGCTCCAGAAGCTCGCGGACTCCGGCGACAACCTCACCTACTACGACGCCCCGATGGAGCAGCCGTTCTTCCACGTCCGCTCGATCGAGTCCAAGGTCTCGATCACCCCGGGCTCGACCGTGGTCATGGGCGGCCTCATCACCGAGGAGCGCAAGGCGATGGACGACAAGGTGCCGTTCCTCGGCGACCTGCCGTTCATCGGAAGGCTCTTCCGCTCGCACGCGGAGATGACGAAGAAGCGCAACCTGCTCGTGTTCGTCACCGGACGCCTCATCACCCCGTCCGGCCGCGAGCTCAAGGTCAACGAACTCACCGCCCAGGAGGCGGAAGTGAAGGCGGCCCCCAAGGCGGAATAGCCCCGCCCCCAGGGCCGTCGGGAAGGAGACGGCTATGGACTTCATCACCAAAACGCTGAATCGCCCCGCGCGGATTGCCGCGCTGGGCCTTCTCTCGCTTTCCCTCGCCTCGCCATCGGCGCTGGCCGATGAGCAGATAAACGTAGCCAACCCCGTCGACCTCTCCGGCGTTTCGCCTGCGCCCGGCACCCGCTCGCCGAGCTCCGCGACGCTGAAAGCCGCCGGCGACCACACCAATTTCACCGCCACCGCCAACACCGGCTATGTGTTCCGCCATTGGCAGTTCCTCAGCCCGACAAACATCGCCGGCAACACCTCGACCGACAACCCGATCGAGATAAGCTACGACGATTCGATAGACCTGCTTCAGCTTCGCCCCTGCTTCGCCCCGACCTACGACGTCGTCCTCAACCCCTGCGAAGGCTACTGGAGGCCCGACGCCACCAACAAAGTCCGCGTCGTCTACGGCGAGCCCTACGGCAAGCTCGACAGCCCCTACCTCGCGGGCTATAGCTTCGACGGCTGGTTCACCCAGTCGTCCGGCGGCGAGCAGGCGACCGAGAGCACCGTCGTCTCGAACGTGTCGCCCCACACCCTCTACGCCCACTGGTCCGGCATCGAGTCCACCCTCACCTTCGACCCGCGGGGCGGCGTCTTTGCCGATCCCGGCGAGGCGACCCGCACCGTGGCCTACGGCAGCCCCTATGGCGAGCTTCCGGCCGTCTCCATGGGCGGCTACTCGCTCGTTGGCTGGTTCAAGGACCCCGACTACAGTTCCACCCAGATCTCCGCCACCAGCAAAGTCGACGAAGACTCCGACTTCATCGTCTACGCGAAGTGGATCCCGATCAACTACACCGTCGCCTTCGACGGCAACGGCGCCACCTCCGGCTCGATGGACCAGCTGACCAACCGCGTCTACGACGAGCCGTTCGCCCTCCCGCTAAACGACTTCGTGCGCCCCGGCAGCAAGTTCCTGGGCTGGAACACGAAGGCCGACGGCTCCGGCAGCGGCTACACCAACTGCGCCGTGGTCGCCAACCTCACCACCAACAAAAACGACGTCGTCACCCTCTACGCCCAGTGGAGCGAGTCCGTCTACCGTGTCCACTTCCTTCCCGGCGGCGGCAGCGGCAGGATGGACGACCAGACCATCCCCTGGGACGTCGACGCCGCCCTTGCCTCCAACGCCTTCGTCCGCGCCGGCTACGCCTTCGTCTCCTGGCGCGACGACGCCCACGGCACCAACTACCTCGACGGAGCGACGGTGCGTAACCTCTTCGCCGACGGCACCACCGGCGACCTCGTCGCCACCTGGGCGCCAGTAGACTACACCGTCTCGTTCAAGCGCGGCGCCGCCACCGCCAAGGGCGAGATGGACGACCTCCCGTGCGTCTACGACTCCCCGACCAACCTCCCGCCCTGCACCTTCACCAACCCCCTCGGCACCTTCATCGGCTGGTCGCGCGACCCCTACGCCACCGCGCCAGAATTCTCCGTCGAAGCCGCGGTCTCCAACCTCGCCACCACCGCCGGTGCCGTCGTTCCGCTCTATGCCGTCTGGAATTCTGAGCTCACCGACCTGAGCCGCGCCATCGGCTGCGACACCCTCCAGCTCAATTCCACCAGCCCCGACCCCTGGACCGTCTACACCAACGATGCCGGCGAAGTCAGCCTCATGAGCGGCTATTACAAAAATCCCGGCAATTCTGAGTTGTCCGCGACCGCCGACGGCCCCGGCACCCTGTCTTTTGAATGGTGCGTCTCCGGCTCGGCCGATCCCAGCTACCCGCAGATGGCTAAAGTTGCTACCTCGAAGGGCGTCAAAATTGGAACCAGCTTGTATCCAGTAGCCAACAACGGCGCAGCCACCGAAGATGTTCCCAACATAAGCGATGTTACAACCAATGTCTGGTACGAGAAGTCCTTTAGGGTTCCCGAAGGCACCGGGCAGAGCATCGTCTGGTATTCTGGCGTTCTGCCAAACAACACCTATTATGGCCGCCTCTTCCTCCGCAACATCACCTGGATGCCGGACGCCGACTCCAACAGCGTCTATACCGTCCACTTCGACCCCGGCGAAGGCTCCGGCTCGATGACGGACATCACCAACTACGTCGGCGTCGCGGCGATGCTGCCGTCCAACGCCTTCACCTGCGCCGACCACTCCTTCGACCACTGGCACGATTCGCTCAACGGCCGCGACTACCCGGACGGCGCCACCGTCGTCGACCTCGCCCCCGGCGGCAGCAACACCACGCTTATCGCCGTCTGGAGCTCCCCCACCCCGCCCGGACCGACCCCGCCCGGACCGACCCCGCCCGGGCCTACCCCGCCCGATCCGCCCACGCCAGCCACCAACTACTGGACCGTCGTTCCTTCCATCGCCGGCTGGACCGAGGGCGAGGATCCGTCCCAGCCCGTCGCCGAGGCGGCCTTCGGCGAGGTCGAGGTGACCTATTCCTCCGGCGGCGCCACGCCGCCGACCGCAGCCGGCGACTACTACGCCACCTTCGCCGTCGCCGCGACCGAGGACTGGACCGGCCTCTCCACCAACGTCGCCTTCACCATCGAGGAATACGTCCCGCCTCCTCCTCCTCCTCCCCCCCCGCCGCCCCAGCCGGTCCTTTCCCCGCTCTGGCCGGACGACGGCCCCTACGACGGCTCCGCCGCCCGCGTCTATGACGGCTGGGCGCTCTCGCCCGAAAGCGACCTCGTCGCCGTCATCCAGCTCAAGGCCGCCAAGCTGCGGACGCGGAACGGCGTCGCCTCCTTTACCGCCACCGCCACCGTCAAGGACGAGGCCGCCAAGTCCTGGCGCTACTCCAAGGGCGTTGGCACCGCCGACGGAGATGTCTCCGGACTCGTCTGCACCGCGAGGAACGTCCCCGTCCAGTCCTTCGGCGCGACGCTGGGCGCGGACAACCTCGCCGGCTCCTGGGGCGGCTACGAGATCTTCGGCGCCCGCGCCGGCATGGGCGTGAAGGGCGACAAGATGGCCGACGCGCTTGAAGCCTACCGCGGCAGCTGGACGCTGACGCTGACGAATGCGACCGGCACCACGCGCCTCCAACTCGTCGTCGGCGCCCGCGGCTCCACCAAGATCTCCGGCAACGTCACCGACGTCTCCGTCGCCGGCGGCTACAAGGCAAACGCCACCGTCCAGTCCGTGATGGGCGAGGACGGCCTCTACGTCCCCTACCTCGCCGTCCTCAAGAAAGGCTCGTTCTCGCTCAACGCCAGCCTGCTCGCCAAGCTCTCGCCATTGGGAACGGTCGAGGTCGTCTGCTCCGGCTTCGGCCCCCTCGTCGCCGGCGGACGCACCACCGAGGACCTCGGCGAAATCTCCTATCCCGAGGAGACGTCCCCGCGCGCCGGCGAGGTCTTCAGCGCCTTCGCGTCCGTGAACGACCTCGCCTACCCCGTCAAGTTCTCCGCCAAGGGACTCCCCGCCGGACTCAAGCTCAACGCCTCCTCGGGCGAGATCTCCGGCACCCCGACCAAGCCCGGCGTCTACCAGGTCGTCGTCACCGCCACAAGCGGCGTCAACTCCAAGGTCAAGGTCAAGCGCACGCTCACGATCACCGTCGACAACTTCGTCGACGAACTCATCCCCGTCGAGGATTCCTACGGCCCCGCGCGCGTCGGCGTCAAGTTCCGGCTCGACCTCCCCGCCGCCGAAGGCTGCTCCGCGAGCAGACTCCCCGCCGGACTCAAGTTCGCCACCAAGGCGACCAAGGACTCCGTCTTCGGCAGCGTGCCGGCATGGACGGTCTACGGCGTCCCCACCAAGCCCGTCACCAACGCCGTCGTCTTCAAGAAGTCGGTTAAGGAGACCGTCGCCGGCCGCACCGTCACCGTGGCGCACGTCGCGAGCTCCACCCTGCCGGTCGAGGGACTCGACGTCTGGGCCCGCGGCAACTTCGCCGGCGACTCCGTCACGCTCTCCGTCTCCTCCGCCGGCAAGCTGAGCGGCAAGTTCGTCGACGACGCCGGCGCCAACTGGACCCTCTCCGCCCCCGCGTTCGACGAATACGACCCCGCCGAGCCTTCTTCCTACTCCGCGTCCGTCCTCTGCAAGCGCGGCAAGCTCGTCGCCACCAACACGATCGAACTCCTCGCGCGCGACCTCGAAGGCGATGAGTACGGCGTCATCTCCGGCTACGACCCCGCCTGGACCGCCTGGCAGAGCCCATGGGCGAACGAGCCCTGGAAGTCGATGGCGAAGCAGTTCGCGGGGCAGCAGTTCAACTATCCCGACGGCGCCGGCGGCACCATCACCCTCAAGTTGACCGCCACCGGCGCGGTGTCCGCGAAGCTCGCCACCACCGCCACCAATCCCAGAACCGGGGCGACCATCGCCTACACGGCCACCTGCTCGTCGACGCTCGTTCCGCTCGGCGGCGATGAATACGAGGTCTTTGTCCACTTCCCGCCCAAGGCTACCGCCACGGTCGACTTCCCCGGCTGCTCCCTCGCCATCCCCATCACCCCCTAACCCTCCTCCTTGCTGTCGTACGCTTGCTGTCTCACCCCAACCACCCAACCACCTAACCTACATGCCCCATATCGCTCTCACCGGCGGCATCGCCTGCGGCAAGTCGCTTGCGGCAAAGATGCTCAACGACCTCGGCGTCGAGACCCTCGACGCCGACGACGTCGTCCACGAGCTCCTGCCTGACCCCGCCGAGCGGCGCCGCATCGCCGCGGAGGTCTTCGCCGACCCAGCGAAGCGCCGTACGCTCGAGCGCGAGCTGCACCCCCAGGTGCGCGCGCGCCTCTTCGCGTGGCTGGACGAACCCCGCGCCGCCTTCGCGCCTCCGCGCGTCGCGGTCATCCCGCTTCTCTACGAAGCCGGCTGGGAAGGGGACTTCGACCTTGTCGGCTGCGTCGTCTCCGCGCGCGAGGCGCAGCTTAAGCGCATGACCGCCGCGCGCGGTTATTCGCGCGAAGAGGCGCTCGCCCGTATCGCCGCGCAGCTGCCGGTGGAGGACAAGGCCG
The DNA here is from genome assembly GCA_902764415.1 of uncultured bacterium. GTDB lineage: Bacteria > Verrucomicrobiota > Kiritimatiellia > RFP12 > UBA1067 > UBA1067. The sequence goes on from CACWVU010000003.1 coordinate 81,991, forward strand.
CGCGCGCCGACTTCGTCATCCGCAACGACGGCTCCGTCGACGACCTCCGCGCCGGCGTCAGCGCCTTCGCAGAAACCATCCGGGAATTCAACACACGCGGCGAAAAAAATGGTATAATTCGCGATATGCTGAAGGGAGGAGAGTAAAGATGCGCGGCGCGAAGTACATTCTCGCCCTTACGCTGGCCATGGCCGGCGCGTCTGCGCTCGCCTACAACGGCGGCTACGAGAACCACTACATCGACGAGATGGCCGGCTACGACGGCTACGGCAACGACGACATCATGTACGCCGAGCCGTTCCCCAATGCGGCGAAAAATCAGGTGTTTGCGCAGTGCAGGGCGGCCACCACCCTCAACCTTTCCGGCCAGAGCGTCTCCGAGATTGGCAACGCCTCATTCGCCTACATGCGCATACCGACGCTCACGATTCCCTCCTGTGTGCAGAAGCTTGGCTACATCTCCTTCGGCGGCTGCTCCAATCTGACCGAGGTCTCGTGCGATTCCTGGAACTGGGCGGATGGCACCGAGAATCTCGAGGACAAGGAGCCGTTTCGCGACTGCTTCAAGCTCAAGACCCTCCGCGTCTCCGGCGATGCCGCGGAGCCGCCGACGTCCTTCAGCGTCACCAACACCTTCGACGTGCTCACCACCGTCTACTGCCCTACGTCGACGGTTTCGGCTTGGGAAGCGGCGTATCCTTCGCTTACGATCATCGGCGACCCGGAACTTGCCCCGTCCCCCGCTCCGGCTCCCGCTCCGGTCCACACTCTGCTCAGTCTTACGAACGGCACCGTCTCCGCCGCCTTCTCCCTCCCCAGTCCGGACGATGCCGACGCCTATGCCGAGACTAACATTGTCGTGGTGCTGACGGGCGATGACGAAGAGGCCGGCCTCATAACCAATTACCTGCGCGCTGTCATCGCTCCTGCCGCGAACGAAGGCGAATACTACGCCTACGTTGACGTCAACCCCGACACCGTCCCGGCGCCGATCATCGGCTCCAGCACCGGCGCGCCGATGACGGTCGACCAGGACCCCTCCGGCGTCAAGGTGGGCATCTCCGTGAGCAATGCGGTCCTGGGGCTCTGGTACGGCTGCGAGGTGAAGAACTCGCTCGCCGACCCGTTCGTCAACGACCTTGACTCCTTTGTCCGCGCGCCTGAGAACGGCGACTGCACGGTGCCCTGCACCAAGCGCGTCTCCGAGTCCGCGTTCTACCGCGTCAAGGTCAAGGCGTCCAAGCCGACGGAATGAAAAACAAGGCGCAGGTCTTACTGACCTGCGCCTTGTTTCAGGGAGCGCCCTCGCCATCAGCCGATCTCGATCTTGCGCGGCTGCGTCTCGGGCCGCTTGCCGATCGTCACGGTCATCAGGCCGTTCTCCAGCTTCGCCTTCAGCGAGGCCGGGTCCGCCATCTCGGGGAGCTCCGCGCTCATCGCGTAGCTCTGGCGCTCGAACTCCGCGACCACCTGCTTGAACCCGGCCGGGTTCTGGTGCTTCGCGTGCGCCTTCAGGACCAGCGTCTTGCCCTCGATGTGCAGCTCCGCGTCCTCCTTGCCGATGCCGGGGAGCGACACCTTCAGCTCGTACGCCTCGGGCCTCTCCGTGAACTGCGTGGACGGAACCGTAAACTTTTCGTTGCTCATTTTCTCTTCTCCTTTCTTACTGTATGGCGATGTGCTTGACGCCGGCCGCGTCCTCCTTCGGCAGCTCGATGCGGAGGATGCCGTTGGTGAACTTGGCGTTGGCCTTGTCCGCGTTGACGCGGAAGGGCAGGTCGAGGCGGCGGCTCCATGCCGGCTGCCGCGGCTCCTTGCCTTCCTCGGCGGCGGGCTTGTCCGCCACCGTCACCGCCTGCGGCTCCAGCGCGAGCGAAACTTCGTTCGCCGTCTTGCCGGGGAGCTCCAGTTCGATGATCGCGGCGTTGTCGTCGATGAAGACGTTGGCCGGCGGGAACCTGCCCGCGGCGCGCGCCCGCATCGCCCGGAACGTGCGGTTGGAGGTGTCGAGGAGCTCGTCCAGGAACCCCCAGGGGTCGATGTTCATTATCGTGCTCATTGCTGTTTTCTCCTTTCTTGTGTTGAAAGCGTTCACCGGCAATGGAGCAAACCCCGTGCCATGCCGCTCGCCCACAGTTTTCCGCCGCTGCTGCGGGACAATCTGTCGCCAGACGCGACAACTTGTCGCTTTTATAAACTCCGATGGTTGTTGGCTCTCGCTACCGCTCCGCTGCTTCGCATCCGACAACCTCAATCCAACAGCACAGTTTCCTGTTTTTTTTATCTGGGGGCTGAGCCCCCAGGCCCCCTCGCCCCTACCCTGCGGCGAAGCCGCAGATAAAACATATGGTCACTATGGCAGTGTCAAATGAATGGTATGCGCGAAGCAAAGCGCATTCAGCGGAGCGGTAGCGAGAGCCACACAGATCGGAGTTTATACCCCCCCCCCCATCCTCCCCCTGTTATGGTATAATTCACCTAACCACCCAACCACCCAACCACCTAACCAACCCCCATGCCAGAACTCCCTGAAGCTGAATCCATCGCCCGCGCGCTTGACCGCGCGCTCGCCGGCCGCGTCATCACCAAGGTCGAGGTCTTCTTCCCCCGCCTGCGCACCCCCCTCGCCCCGCTCCTCTCCGCCGGCCTCCCCGGCCGCCGCATCCTCGGCTGCCGCCGCCGCGCCCGCTACGCCGTCGCCGACCTCGACGACGGCCGCGCCCTCGTCCTCCACTTCGGCATGAGCGGCGTCGCCCGTGTCGAGGACGCCCGCCGTCCCCGCCGCAAGCACGAGCACGTCGTCGTCACCCTCGACGACGGACGCGCGCTCAAGTTCGAGGATCCGCGGCGCTTCGGCGCCTTCGAGGTGCAGGAGCTCGGTCCCGACGGCTGGCCCGTCTCCCTCGCCGGGATCGGCGTCGAGCCGCTTTCGGACGACTTCACCGGCGAGATGCTCTTCCTCGCCTCGCGCGGCCTCCGCCGGCCGGCGAAGGAGCTCCTCATGGACAACTCCATCGTCACCGGCATCGGCAACATCTACGCCGCCGAGACGCTCTTCGCCTGCGGCATTGCCCCGCAGCGCCCCGCCTCGTCGCTGACCCGCCGCGAGTGCGCCGCGCTCGTCAGGGCCGCGCGCCGCATCCTCCGCGCGGCGATTCGCCTTGGCGGCACCACGGTGCATGACTTCCGCAACGTGGACGGCTCCGAGGGCAAGTTTGTCCAGCGCCTGAAGATCTACGGCAAGGCCAAGTGCCCCCGCTGCGGCGGCGCCACCGCCAAGGTCGTCCTCGGCGGCCGCACCAGCTGGTACTGCCCCACCTGCCAGCACTAACCCCGCAGCCAACGCTTATGCGTTGGAAGTGCTTCAGCGTCCAGCAACCAACGACCAGCAGCCGTTGGGACCCCTTGCTGTCGTACGCTTGCTGTCCCCTCGGGCTGCCGCGCCCCCGCCTCCGCTGGCTGCTGGCTGCTGATTACTGTCTACCCTCCCCCGTCCCTTCCGTCCCTTTTCGTCCCTTCCGTCCCTTCAAAAAAATCTCACTTACCCCCCCCCCCCTTGACACTTCAACCTCCGATAGGCTATAATACGCGCATCTCAACCGCCTCGCCTCTCTGCCGCAAGGCATGACGCGCATATTTGGCGGTTATTTATTTTATATGGCGACGGTTAGATATACAAAGCCCTACAAGTCGGTTGATCAGCTGATTGACCTGTTGAAGACGCGCGGTCTCGCATTTGACGGAGGCGAGGATGTGGCGCGTCGCTTTCTTTCCTGCGTCAACTACTACCGCTTTACCGGCTACGCACTTCCGTTTCTTGCCTCGCGCGAAAGCTTTCGTCCAGGCTCAAAGTTTTCCTATCTTCATTCTGCTTATTTGTTTGATCGTCGACTGCGTGATATCATGGCGGATGCGCTTGAGGCGGTTGAATTGACTTTCCGGTGCCTATTCGCCAGGGTTTTCTCGAAATCGCACGGTCCGTTAGGCTATCGCGATCCAGCGGCGTTTCATCCGTCGTGCCAACCATGGCTTGCAAAAGTCATTGACAAGCTTGATTCTGAGTTCGAGCGTTCCGATGAGACGTGTGCCAAGCACTTCCTGTCCGTATACGACGCGCCGCCGCTTTGGTCTATGGTTGAGGTCGCCAGTTTTGGCGCGCTCGTCCGGCTGTATCGCATCTGCTCGCCAGCAGACCAGAACGCCGTCTCGTCGCTCTATGGAGTCCGCGGCGACCGTCTTGCGAGCTATCTTCAGCATCTTGTCGTCGTCCGCAACCTCTGTGCACATCATTGCCGCATGTTCGACAGGCGGTTTTCATATCGATTCCCGAGGCCTCTTGCTTGGCGCGACATCCCCAATGTCGACACCGCGACGCTGTTTTCGCAGTTTGCGCTGGTGTATTGGCTATTGAAGCCCACTGATTCTTCTGTGTTTGATCGTGACGCATGGCGCAGAGAATTGTGCGGCTTCCTGCGAACTATGCCGCAAAACCCCGTCTGCGACCATCGTTCCCGAGCCGGCATCCCGCCAGACCCCGAAAACTCCCCATTGTGGTAACATCCTCCTGCCCCGGTCCTGCCTCCTCCCCTGCCTCCTCCCCTGTCCGCTGGCTGTTGGCTGCTGGCTGTTGGCTGCTGGCTACCCGCCACCTCCCCCGTCTTCCCGCTGTCCGCTGGCTGCTGATTACTGGCTGCTGAACACTGGCTGCTATCTACCCCATCCCCGGTCCTGCCTGCTTTCTCCCGAACCCCCGCTCCCCGCGACGCCGCCCCCCCCCCCCCCAGCCCCCCATCCTGTTAATCCTGTCAAATCCACCTCCCGGCCCCCAAATCCTGTCAATCCTGTTAATCCTGTCAAAATCATCAACCCGCCCCCAACCGCGGACGATTGCCGATTGTCGCTCGGCACTCGCTTCGCTCGGCTATCCCCTCGCTCCCTATGGGTCGCTCGGCCCTCACTGCGTTCGGCGGCTACCGCGACGACAATCGGAATCGGACGCCAATTCCGCGAACTCTGCGACAATTGCTCCAAGCTCCAAGCTCCAAGCTCCCAAAATTCCGTATAGACGGCAGGAACAAGATTATGATATAATACCAGCGCTCTCCGGGATTGAACTCCGTGGCAACGGGGGTAGGAACGGGAGCCGTTGATGAGCCGTTGGGTTGAAACCGAAGGAGCCCTGCTGAGAACGGATCGAAAAGCCTGAAGGGTGGGCGGACGGTCCTGGAGGGGGTGTCGATCTCGGGAACCGCGGCCGCCGATTGGGAACGTGATGGGGGAGGCCTCCTCCGCGGGCTTGAGCGCGAAAGCGCGGCCTAAGCGTCGTCGGCATCGGGCGAGGCATCGCCTATTCCGAAAATGCGACCGTTGGCGTATTGTATCCTGTGACCGGCGTTCGGTCACGCAATCCGCCGACACACGCAAGAGAAGGAATAGGACAATGAAGAAACCGGCCCAACTGCAGGCGATCGACATCGCCGCCGTACAATCCCGCATGCTCACAATCCGCAATCAGCAGGTGCTGCTCGACCGCGATGTCGCCGCGCTGTATGGTGTGGAGACGAAGGAGATCAACCAGGCGATACGAAACAATCCTGGGAAATTCCCCGAGGGATTCGTATTCCAGTTGAACGGACAAGAGTTTGAAAATTGGAAGTCAAAAATTTTGACCTCCAATTTGTCATCAAGGGAGATTGCCACCATCAAGATGGGAGTGCGTCGCGCCCCGTATGCTTTGACCGAACGCGGTCTTTACATGCTGGCGACGATCTTGAAGGGCGAGGTGGCTACGCGCGCAACGCTTGCCATCGTGAACACCTACGCCCAGGTGCGCTCGATGGTTCGCGACATGGAAGCAATCCAGACGGAGAAGGCGGGGTCGCCGGAACAGGCGAACATGCTCACCCGGGCCGGGCACAAGCTTGCGGGGCTGATCGGCGACAATCTCTCCACCGTATCGCGGAAGACGACGATTGAGCTGAATCTCGCGCTGCTCAAGATCACGCACGAAGTCACGAAGGGAAAGGCGTGATGGCCTCCTGACCATACGCCAAATTACCTAACGGTGTCGATTCCCAGCTCCAAGCTCTAAGCTCCTTCCTTCTCCCGGAGCTCCACCCAGCGGCGAGGCGGGGAGGGGTGTGAGTGAGGAGGCGGGTGCGCGTCGCCACCCAACCACCCAACCGCCCCAACCACTAACCAATCCCCCTGTCCCATTCCTGCCTGCCTCCCGGAGCCTTTTCAAGCGGCGAGGCGGGGAGGGGGGGTGAGTGAGGAGGCGGGTGCGCGTCGTCTCGCCCTTCGTGTTCCCATATAGGCCTGGGCGAAGTTTCCCTCGTGGCTCCCACCTGCCTGCTTCCCGGAGCTCTGCCCAGCGGCGAGGCGGCGGGTGTCGCGAGTGAGGTGCGAAGGACTCGTAGCCGTAAGAGTGATCTTATGCGCAACCAGAGATAGGATTCAGGCGGCCAGGGTAAACCAGGCTGGTTGTCCTAAGCGCGGAAGGCGTCACGAGGTCCGCAGCACCGAGACCGAGCGAGCAGCCCGCCGCCGAGCCGCAAATTTTTTTCTTACCCCCCTTGACAGCTTGTCACCCGATAGGGTATAATACGCACCAGAAACTTGGGAGAGGTGTAGTTTGTGCAGACGTTGAGCAAGTGACTCGATGCTGATGCAAGCCCGCCAAAGCCAAGCAAACAAAGGAAACACAACATGAAGAAGCTAATGTTTATCGCGAGCGCAATGCTCTGCGGCGCGGCGCTCGCCGCTGGCGATCCCGCGCTCATGTCCTCCTCCACAAGCCTCACTTCCGGCGTTGTGGGCTACGGTCAGGCCGATCTCAACAAGAACTACACCGGCGTGGGCCCGATGTTCTTCGCGATTGGCGAAGACGTCACCAGCATCCAGAACCTCGTGGTCAAGAACCTTGGTGAGGCTGAAGGCTCTGGCTATGAAATTGCTCCTATCACTTCAGGCGGCAACATCCCAGTCAAGTATTACTGGTGGGGCGGCCATTCTGGCGATGGCCTGCCTGACGGTTGGTATGTCACGGCTGACAGCGATATCATAGAGGCCGCGATTGAGGCTGGCACCACTGCTTCGCTTCTCGCCCCCATCACTATGGCGAAGGGCGAGGGTCTCGTTACCTATATGCAGGATGCGAGCTTGGCCGTGCAGGGTTCGGGCGAGGTGCTGTCGGCCGATTTCACCCGTCCGCTCAATAAGAACTACACTGGCGTCGCCAACCCATTCCCCTCCAATGTCGGCGTTCAGAGTTATTCTGTTCTTGGGCTCTCCGAGGCTGAAGGCTCTGGCTATGAAATTGCTCCGATTACCTCTGGCGGCAACATTCCTACCAAGTATTTCTGGTGGTGCGGTCACTTGGCTGATGGCCTCCCCGACGGTTGGTATGTTACGGCCGATAGCGACATCATCGAGGCAGCGATTGAGGCTGGCACCACAGCCGAGCTTCTCGCTGACTACACCTTCACCCCTGGCGAGGCGGCCGTCACCTATATGCAGGACGCGGGGCTGAATCTTAAGATTACCAGCCCAATCGACTAAGGCTTTACTCCGTGGGCGGCAAGGAGTCGCCTGCATAGTAAAAACAAAAAGGAAAAACAAGAAATGAAGAAATTAATTATAGCGGCGGCGATGGTCTGCGCAGCTGCTTTTGCCCAGGCGGCGACCGTCAACTGGTCTATTTCTAACGTGAAGGACGCTGATGGCAATGCTCCTACCGCAGGTTGGGCCGTTATGGCGTTTTACACCGAGGTTGGCGCTGGTTCATCCGCGATTGAGGCCGCAATTGCGTCGAAGACAGCAGGGGCTCTCGCCTTTGACGTTCAGGAGCTTAAAGTCTCGATGAGCAAGGGTAAGTATGGTCCTGCCGATGTGTCTGTTGCCGCGCTTGACACTTCGAAGAACTACGATATGTACTTCGTGGTCTTCAACAATGCGGATGCGACAGCGGCTACCAAGTATACCATGATGAGCGACCTCAACAAGGAATACTCCAGTCTAAATGCTAACTATAAGGGGTCTGGTAACTTCAGCAGCGCAACGTGGTCGGATGTTCCGGCCCCGGTGATCCCCGAGCCGACCACCGGTCTCCTGGTGCTCCTTGGCGTTGCGGGCCTTGCCCTCCGCCGTCGCCGCGCCTAGGCAATATTCCATATAGTTCATAAAACAAAATACCCGCCGAACTTGGCGGGTATTTTGTTATCTACTTACATCTGT
>CACWVU010000004.1 GCA_902764415.1 uncultured bacterium
AAGCAGTTTTGAAGACGACCCGGTAAGGCACAGCTGGACGTTCGGAGAATCCACAAGACGCCGCGCGTAGGATTCCCATCCCTTGACGTTCTGGAGTTCATCAAGGAAATACCACGTCTTTCCGTCCGCGAACTCAGGATACAGCTCGGCATGGACTTCCCCAATCAGGCGCAGATCGTCCACCGTCATACCAGACAGCCGCTCGTCCTCGAAGTTGACATGCACAATGCGCCCCAGCGGAATCCCATCGTCCACAAGGCGCTTCATGCACCCGTAGGTCAGGAATGTCTTGCCGGTCCGGCGCATGCCCTTGACGACAGTCGCGGCCCGCAGCTTCTCGGCATATTCCACATCTCGCGACACGACCCCTTCTGGAATCCCGTCGTGGTAGAACTCGCGCATGACAGACATCAATTCTTCTCGCATCGCAATTTCTCCTTCTCCTTCGTTTGGCGGGCATTATACCACACCCCGCCCACATTTGGCAAGTGTGACTTGCCAACATTTCAACCCTCTGGCAAGATCACACAGCCAATGCGCTCGACGGCCCACACCATCTCGACACACCACACCGTCCTGTCGGCGGGGTAGATGCCCAGCACGACCGACACGCACACAAGCGCGGCAACCATCCACAAATCCCGATAACTGCACGATATTGAATTGCCCATTTGCATTACAAGTTCATTTCTGCTCTACCCAAATCAACTTGCCCGTATCGTAGCCACGACGTTTGGCTTCGGCAAGAAGTTCGGATTTCGCGGTTTCTGGCAATCCAGGCGTGCGCGAGAGAATCCAGAGATAGTCCGCGCTGCCGCTGCCGACGAGCGCGTATGTGTACTCCTTGTCGATCAGCATCACGCGGTAGTCGGCGTAGAACGGGCCGAAGAACGAGACGCGCAGGAATCCGGGCGTGTCTGTCGTCTTGCCCTTCCCGATCGCCGTCTTCGGCTTGCCGTCCTTGATTCCGGAGTTCACGACCTTGATCGTGCCGTCCGCATTCTGTGTATAGTTGGCCTTCGCTTGCTCCACGCCGCGCTCGAAGCTATGGTCGAACCGGGCGATCTCGTACCACTCGCCGAGATAGCGGTTCAGGTCAAGCGCCGCCACCGGCGCATTGTCAACTTTCAAAGTGCTCGCACACCCCGTCGCGAGCGCGAGGGTTGAGACGAGGATCCCCCTACGCAGAGCGGCGGAGGATAAAACGAATGACAAGCTGATCCGGGCAAAGGGTTTCATGGAGCGATCCTTTCGGTCAAATTGAGTTCCTCACGCCTTGCCACCCGATAAATGCACAAATCGTTATGATGCTCAGGCAGGCATAGCGAGTCAAAGGGTTATTGGTGCAAACCACTTTCCTGAGCAATGCAATATACACAACGTATGAGATCAACGCGACTGGAAACACAATCGGAGAACCTCCATGTCCAAACAATCCGGCGGCAAAGAACAGCGGGCCAACAAACAAAGCAATTGTCGCCATGAAAGCATACACAGGCAAATCTTCCACTGCGAATGTTCCATTGTCAGCCATTATCAGCAGAGATATAAATGCCGATGCCCAGCACCAAGCCAACGCAATCAGAAAATTCCTAGACTTGCACATTTTCATCATTCCTTTCCTTGTGTTCTTTGTGGCCAATATTATGCCAGAAACGTCATGACTAGGTTGACCATTATCTCCTTTTCCTGCGGTTTGGATTCGGCGATCATGACGGTAAGCGCGACGAGCGTGTGGGGCGCGATGCGCTTGGAGCCGTCCTTGTGCAGCAGAAGGCGGTTGCGTTTGAGGAAATAGAGAAAGAGCGCGGCGGCGATGCGCTTGTTGCCGTCTGAGAAGCCGTGGTTCTTGGTGACGAGGTAGAGGAGGTTTGCGGCCTTCTCCTGCGCGGAGGGATAGAGGTCCTTACCGCCGAACGACTGGTACACCGCGCCGAGGGCGGACTTGAAAGAGCCGTCCTTCTCGTTGCCGAAAAGCGCGGAGTCGGCGGAGAACTTCATGGCGTCGATGAAGCGACGGCACTCTTCGTAGGAAAGCTCTACCGAGCGGCCCTTGGCTTTGGGCTTGCCGATGGTCTGGTGGTCGTAGCCGTCGAGGAGGTCAAGCGCGGAGGAGTAGGTTTTCACGACATCGAGCACCTGCTCCGTGTCGAGGCTGTTCGACACGCGCTTCATCACCTCGACTGCCTGACCGAGCTGCTTCAGGCGCTCGCGGTTGAGCGCATAACCACGCACAAGGTATTCCTTCAGCACCTTCGTGGCCCAGCGCCGGAACTCCACGCCGCGCTGCGAATGTACCCGATAACCAACAGAAATGATAACGTCGAGGTTGTACAAGTCCACTATCTGCGTCCGCGTCTTTCCTGGGATGGCACCGTGCGGAGTGACCTGTGCAAATTTTGCACAACTCACTTTGGGGTCGATTTCGCCCTCTTCTATTGCGTTTTGAATATGACGCAATATCACTGTTCTATCCTTTTCAAACAGTTCTGCCATCTGCATGCGGGTGAGCCACACAGTCTCCTCGTTCAGCTGAACTGGCAAGGAGACCTTGCCGTCCTTCGCCTCAAAAAGCACAATTTCGTTTTTCATTTCCGTTCGCTCCTTTCAGTTGCACGGGAATCTCCAAGACCTGCCATTTCGCGCCGCAAGAGCCGATAGCAGGCGACGTGTTTGTTGTAGAGAAACACGGAATCGGGATGCGATGGCGACACGACGGCCCTCCAACCGCGGCGAACTTTAGGATTCCGCACTTTCCTGAGCATCCGAACACCCCGCTATCGCGACTATCTCCGCGAAGCCAAGCGCCAACATAATTTCCGCGGAGGAGCGTCAGTGGCTGAGGATCTCGGCGCGGACCGCGGGCGGCGCGAGCTCGAACTGGTCGGGCTCCATCGAGTACGAGGCGCGGCCCTTGGTGAGCGAACGGATCGCCGTGGAATAGCCGAACATCTTCGCGAGCGGCACGCGGGCATGGACGATCTGCAGCTCGCCCTTCACATTCATGTCGAGCACCGATCCGCGACGCGCGTTGAGGTCGCCGAGAACCTCGCCCACCGACTCGGGCGGGGTCACGATCTCGAGCTTCATGATCGGCTCGAGGAACTCCGGCACCGCCGCCTCCGCCGCCTCGCGGAAGCCCATCATCGCCGCGGAGCGGAACGCCACCTCGTCCGAAACCTCGGGGTCTACCATCTCCGCCCCGGTGCAGACGACCTCGAGGTCGGTCATCGGATAGCGCGCGAGGACGCCCGTCGCGATGCCGTCCTCGAGCCCCTGCGCAACGCAGTCCTGCAGCGCCTTCTCGCCCACGACGGCGGTGAACTCGCGCGAAAGCGACACCTTGCGCCCGGCGCCGCGCTCGAGCGGCTTTACCTCGATTTCGAGCGTGACTGCGTGGCGCTTGCCGCCGATCTCGCGGTCGAAGGTGAAGGACTTCTTCGCGGCGGCGGTAACGGTCTCGCAGTAGCTCACCATCGGCCGGCCCACGTTCGCCGCGCAGCGGAACTCGCGCTTGAGCCGATCGACCAGGATCTCGAGATGCAGCTCGCCCATGCCGGAAAGGATGGTCTGGCCGGTCTCCGCGTCCTCGCGGAAGCGGCAGGTCGGGTCTTCCGCCGCAAGCGTGCGCATCGACTCGACGAGCTTGTCCTTGTCGGCCGAGGACTTCGGCTCGATGGCGAGGAACATCACCGGCTGCGGCGCCTCGATACGCTCTAAGTAGCACGGCTTCATCTCCGCGCAGAGCGTGTCTCCTGTCGTCGCCTCCTTGAGGTTGACGATCGCCCCGATGTCGCCGGCGGAAAGCTCGTCCACTTCGGTGCGGTCGTCGGCGAAGAGCCTGACCATCTTCATCACCCGCTCGCGCTTCCTGGTGCGCGGGTTGAAGACGTTGGCGCCCTTCTTGAGCGAGCCCGAGTAGACGCGCACGAAGAAGAGCTTGCCGTAGGGATCGGAGGTGATCTTGAAGACGAGCGCCGAGAGGAGCGGGTCGTCGACGCGGCGCTCCACCGCCTCGCCGGTCTTGAGGTCCTTGCCGGCGACAGGCGGACGGTCCACCGGCGAGGGCAGGTAGTCGGCGACGGCGTCGAGGAGCGGCTGCACGCCCTTGTCGCGGAACGCGGAGCCGCAGAGAACCGGCACGAAGCGGCCAGCGACGACGAGGCGGCGGATCGCGGGCACGAGTTCCTCGGCAGTGAGGTCGCCCTTCTCGAGATACGCCTCCATCACGCCTTCGTCAAGGTCGGCGACGCGTTCCACAAGCTCGGCGCGCGCGAGTTCCGCCGCGTCCCTGAGCTCGGCCGGCACCTCGCCGACGGCGAACTGCTTGCCTTCGCTCGCCTCGTCGTAGACGATGCCCTGCATGCGGATGAGGTCGACGACGCCGGCGAAGGTCTCTGCGGCTCCGATGGGCAGCTCTACCGGGCAAGCCGGAGCCTTGAGCTTGTCCCGAAGCTCGCCCACGACACGCTCGAAGTCCGCGCCCATGCGGTCCATCTTGTTGACGAAGGCGAGCCGAGGCACATTGTAGCGGTCGGCCTGGCGCCAGACGGTCTCGCTCTGCGGCTGCACGCCGCCGACGGCGCAGAAGACGCACACGGCGCCGTCGAGGACGCGCAGCGAGCGCTCGACCTCCATGGTGAAGTCGACGTGGCCGGGGGTGTCGATGATGTTGATCGAGTGTCCCTTCCACTCGCAGGAGATGGCGGCGGACTGGATGGTGATGCCGCGCTCGCGCTCCTGGACCATGAAGTCCGTCGTGGTGTTGCCGTCGTGGACGTCGCCGTGCTTGTGGATCTTGCCGGTGTAGAAGAGGATGCGCTCGGTGGTCGTCGTCTTGCCCGCGTCGATGTGGGCGACGATGCCGATGTTCCTGACTTTCGATAGGTCGCTGTTCATTGGAGGCGTATTATACCATAAAGAAGAGCGGCGCGGCGGCGCGGGGAGCGGGTGCTCGGTCTCGTCGCGGGTGACTTTCGTCGCCTTCCGCGCTTAGAACAACCGGACTGGTTTACCCTGGCCGCCTGAATACTATCTCTGGCTGCGCACAGGATCACTCTTACGGCGACCCGCACCCGCCTCCTCACTCGCACCCCTCCCCGCTTCGCCGCTTGTGAAAACTCCGGGAGAAATCAGGCAGAACCTAAAACTCTGTGCCTCTGTGTCTCTGTGTGAGATATAACCGTAGCTTGTTGTCGTCGCTCCGCCGCCTACTGCAGCCCGCGGGCGATGGACCAGGCGACCGGCGCTGCGGCGGTGAGCCCCACCACCGTCTCGTCGCCGTAACCTCCGGCGGCATGGCCGCACCAGACGGCGACGACGCGACGCGAGTCCCAGAGGATGGTCCAGGCGTCGCCCCAGTCGGAGCTGGTTCCGGTCTTCCACGCAAAGCGCGGCAGCAGCGCGTCGGCCACATGCCCGAGCGCGGGCTGGCTGCGCTCCGGTCCCGAGAGCATCTCGTAGACGGCGTAGCTCGTGGTTCGGGGTCCGTGATTCGTGATTCGTGGTTCGGGGTTCGTGGCTAAATCTTCTGGCGCGAAGCGGCGGTAGGCGCGGGCGAGCTCGAGGAGCGACACCTCGACGTCGCCCACGGCGAGACCGAGGCCGTAGTCCTCGAACGGCTCCTTCACGCCGGCGAAGCCAAGCTCGACGAGCCGCCCCGCGAAGCGGTCGACGCCGATGCGCGAAAGGAGGTCGATGAACGGGATGTTGAGCGACATCACCAGCGCGTCGCGCATCGTCACCTCGCCGCGGAAGCGTCCGTCGAAGTTCTGCGGCCGCCAGCCGGAGTAGTCTCGCGGCGAGTCGTCCAGCAGGTCGCCCGGCTCGGCGTAGCCAAGCTCCATCGCAAGCTCGGCGAGGAACGGCTTGAGCGTGGAGCCGGCGCTGCGGCGCGCGACGGCCGTGTTCACCTGGGCGCAGGCCCCGCCGCCGAAGTAGTCGCCGCTCGAGGCCATCGCCTCCACCTCGCCGTCCGCCGCCCGCACCACCACCGCGGCGACGTCGTACCCGCCGCGGCGCGAGGCGGACGCCACCGCGCGCTCGCAGATCTCCTGCGCCTCCGGGTCGAGCGCCGAGCCGTCCACACCGGCGGCGAGCGCCCAGTCGCAGTAGTGCGGCGCGAGGAACGGGCGCCGCTCGGCGACGACCCGCGGGCGCACCGCCTTCGCCGCGGCGACCTGGTCGGCGTCGGCGAGCCCCAGCGCGAGCATGCGCGCGAGCACGTAGTCGCGGCGCGCGAGCGCCCGGTCGAGCGAGCGGTCGGGGCGGAAGCGCGAAGGCGCCTGGACGATGCCGGCGAGCAGCGCCGCCTCGCCGAGGCCGAGCGACTTCGCCGGATGGCCGAACCAACCCTCCGCCGCGGCCTCGATGCCGACGAGGTTGGCGCCGAACGGCGCGCGGTTGAGGTACTGCGAGACGATCCAGAGCTTGTCGCGCTCGCGCTCCATCTTCACCGCCATCACCGCCTCGCGCGCCTTCCAGAGGAAGGTCTTCGGGTGCGGGCGGATGAGCCTCACCGCCTGCATGGTGATCGTCGAGGCGCCGGAGACGCGGCGCCCCCCGCGCAGGTTCTGCCACGCCGCGCGGATGACGCTGCCCGGGCGCACGCCGCAGTGGCGCCAGAACTCGCCGTCCTCGGCGGCGACGAGCGCCTTGACGATCCAGTCGTCCGGGTCCGCCGCGTAGGTGGGACGGCAGTCACGGCCCTGTTCGTCCAGGGTGACGCGCAGGATGCGCCCCGAGGAGTCGCGCAGCACCTTCCCGCCGGGAAAGCGCGCTGACTCCTCGCGCGGCCAGTCAACGGCGCACCACAACGCGGCCAGGGGCGCGGCGAGCGCGAACGGCAGGAGCGTACATAGCCTCCACCGCCACGCCCGGAAGCGCGAACTCGCCGGCCGTGACCGCGCGCACGCGGTATCTGAACTTGACTTCATTGCCCTTCTCCATCCAGAACCTCTTCGAAAACACGAGCATGCGGTCGTCGCGCGCGTCGTAGCGCATCACCCAGTTGGGCCGCGCGTCCCCCTCCTCGCCGGCGTACTCGAGGCCCGCGGCGAAGAGGTCCTCGACGACCAGGTCCGAGAACCAGCGCGACTCCGCCGCGGAGAGCGTGAGCTCCACCACGAGCAGGTCGCCGCGCCGCAGGTTCGAGAGGTCGGCGGGGGCGCCGCCGAGGGTGCGGAACTCGCGGCGGACGTCGATCACGTTCGACTCGTCGCGCACCTCCTCGGGCCGCGGCAGATCGAGCCGCCGCCACACCGCGAACGCGGCGCCCGGCTCGGCGGGGCGGCGCCGGTAGTACTCGCCGAGCGCAAGGAGCGCGTGCGCGTTGTCGCCGGTGGTGCCCCACGCGAAGGTGGCGCGGTCGCGGTGCGACTCGAGGTAGGCGACGAGCGCGGCGACCGGCGCCTCCTCTCCCGCCTCGAGCGCGGCGAGGAGCGAGAACGCCGCCTCCTTCACCGACCCCGGGGACGCCGCGTTGCGCGCAAGCTCGCGGGCGCGCTTCAGGTCGCCGCCGCGGACATAGGCTCGGGCGAGGCGCGCGCGGTCGAGCGGCGAGAGGTCGCCGCGCTCGTCGTAGAGGCGGTTCATGCCGTCGGCCGCCTGCTCGCCGGCGAGCGCAAGCGAATGGCAGGCGTAGGCGGCGACGGAGCGGTCCTTCGACGTCGCCCAGCTCCGCAGGAAGCCCAGGATCCGCTCGCGCGCCCAGTCGGGAACCTGCGCCCCCTTTCTCCACGCCTCGACGAGGAAGTGCGAGGCGTAGAGCGACACCTCCTTGTCCCACGGCTCGTAGTCGCAGTCTGGCCACATCACGAAGTGCCCGCCCCGAATCATCGACACGACGCGGCGGACGCCGGCATCGACGAACTCCTCCTTGCCCGGCACGCCGAGGAGCGGCAGGATGCGCGAGCTCGTCTGCTCGAGGCAGCCGTGGGGATAGTCGGCGAGCCAGCGGTACGCCGCGGCAAGCTCGCCCGCGCGCGACTCGAACACCTCGCAGGAGGTAACCTCGTTCTTGCCGCGGACGACCCCCGCCTTCGGGCGCTTCGCGCCGCAGCGCTCCACCCAGTTGGTCTCGCGCCAGGCGACGGCAGGACGCACCGGCAGCAGGATCTCGCGACGATGGACCTGGCCGCGGAAGGCGTACTCGAACGGCAGGATCATCTCACCCGGCTCCCCGGACGCGGTGACGAAGGCGAAGATGTTCGTCTCCAGCCCGTCCGCGGAAAGGTGGAGCGAGGTCTCGAAGCGGTCTCCTGGCGCGGCGAACCGCGGCGCGTCGGGCTGCATCACCAGCGCTGGGCGCACCTTGCGCACCGCCTTCGCCGCGCCGGCGGCGCGCACGTTCCAGGCCAGCGCAGTCGCGCGCAGCTCGCCCGCGAAATCGCCAATGTCGAAGACGACGCGGAACACGCCGTTGGTGGGCTTGACGCCGCTCCTGAACAGGGAGAGGGGACGGAACCTGCGCGTCGGCTGGGGGCTGATGCGGCCGAGCAGGTCGGCGTCGGCGCCGCCGCCCATCTTCGCGCGGCCGATCGGACCGGTCACCGCCTTCAGCAGCCGGTTGTAGACGTCGTAGAGCGAACGGTCCGCCGTGCGCGCGCGATGAAACCAGCCGTCGGGGTCGGGCACCGGCTCGGCGGTGAGGATGTTGATGCCCTCGTCGACGAGCGCCACCGCCGCGTCGGTCGCGCCGGGCGCGGTGAACTCCACCGCCACCAGTCCCTCGCGCCCCGCCACCGGCTCGCACTTCACGGCCACCGGCACCTTTTCGGGCGGAATGACGCGGACGGTGGCGACGCCGCTCGCGCGCTCGAGCGGGCGCACCACGCTCACGGTGACGTCCACGTTCGGCGCCCACTGCGGCTCCACGGGACGGAGCGCGATCTCCGTCGTCGCGTTGGTGAGCGCGACCACCTCGGTGTAGACGGTGCGGTCGCGGTGGACGGCGAGAAGCGCGGTGCCCGCGAACGGGGACTTGATGGTGAGGCGCGGCGTCTCGCCGGCGCGGTAGGCGGCGCGGTCGAGCGCCAGCTCCAGCGAGGCGCGGCGGCCGCCGCCTCCAAGCTCGGCGTATTCGTACTCCGAGCTCGTGTACCAGAAATCGCGGGAGTACGCGACGTCGGTCCACGGATCGGAGACCGTCAGCTGCCAGCTGCCGCACCTGTCCATGGGCAGCTCGACCTCGGCCCTGCCATCGGCGTCCGTGTCGGCCGTGAAGTTCACCGCGTCGCCGGACGACCGGCGGTCGCTGCAGCGGAGCGTGACCTTGAGCCGGCGGACGCCGGCGATCGCCGTGCCGTCGGGCGCGACGCAGGCAATGCGCACCTTCGGCGGCTTCCCGTCCGTCGGCGCGGCGAGGACCGCCGGCAGGTCGGAGCCGATGTAGAACGGATAGAAGTGGCGGCGCTCGGTGCGCCGGACGGTGACGGGGCGGCCGCCGTCCTCAATCACCGTCGCCTCGACCGACACCATGACCATCTCCGCCGGGCGCCCGCAGTTGGATGGATAGCGGACGGAGAAGGCGCAGCGTCCACTATCGTCGGTGACGAGGTCCTCCTCGCGGACGAAGTTGGGGCGAATGTAGGCGCGCTCGTCGCCGAAGCTCCAGCCGTACCAGCCCTTGGGGTTGAACGAGGCGTCCTCGAATGTGACCGCAGTCTGGCAGGCGAGCGAACGCGCCGCGCCACCGAAGAGGTGCTCGGCGGAGATCTCGTAGCGGTTGGTCTCGTCGAGTGGCCGGAGCTTGACGCGGATCTGCGGCGGCACGAACTCCTCGACCCGGATGTCGCGCTCGCCGAGCAGCGCGCCATCCTTGCCGGGCAGGCGCAGCTGGACCGTCCAAGTGCCGCTGGGCTGCTGGGCGGGCACGGAGAGCGCGTCGCAGGTCACGGCGCCGGAGGCGTCGGTGCGGACCGGGACGGAGCGGAACGGCTTGCCGCGCGGGCCGACAAGCACCAATGAAAGTTCGTGGTTCGCGATTCGCGATTCGTGGTTCGTGGCGTGCCGCACCAGCGCCTGGACGAAGATCGTCTCGTCATGGCGATAGATGCCGCGCTCAGTCCAGACGAACGCCTCAGCCTCGCCGGGCGCGAGGTAGCGGTCGCGGACGCCACCGGGATAGAACTCATTCGTCTCCATGCGCGGGACGAGGGTTATGAAGGAGCAGTCCCCGCCCTTGGTGGCGAGGATGCCGTAGGACTCGGCACCGGACTTGATTGCAAGGCGGCAAAGCCCGTCGGGGCCGGTCATGGAGCCGGCGAGGAGCTCGTTGGCGCGCGAGTACGCCTCGACGTGGACGCCGGAGACGGGGACGGCGTTGGTGAGCGAGGTGACCCAGACCGAGAGGTCGGGGCCGTCCTTGCGCACGTGGAGGCCGAGGTCGGTCATGCAGACGACTCGGCGGCAGCTCCAGCCGGAGTCGACGTAGGTGGCGTGGGTGCCCGGCGGCGCGTAGACGACGTCAGACGAGAACCGGACGTCAGGCGAGGTTACGAGGGCGAGCAGCAGCGGCAGTATGGTCATTTTCTGTTTCCTTTCTACCCCCTACTCGCAACCCAAAAGAAAATCTTACAGATATATGTATAAACTCCGATCTGTGGGGCTCTCGCTACCGCTCCGCAGAATGGTATGTGTTTCGCATTTGACATTCATCATTACACAGCCATACTGATCATTATTATATCTGCGGCTTCGCCGCAGGGAAGAAACGGGGTCTGAGGGCAACGCCCCCAGTTAAAAAAACCTCTGCGTCGCTACGTCTCTGCGCGAGAAAAATCTGCCGCGGACCTGAATCAAGGTTGCAGGGGTCGAAGAAGCGGAGCGGGACAGCCGAGCGAAGCGAGACAGCCGAAGGCCGCGAGAGCCACAACCATCGGAGTTTCTAAAACAAGAACGAAAGGAACAAGGCGGGCTAAGACCCACCATCACGAGACGCGCGAAGTGCCGCGGACGGGGCTACCGCGAGACCGGGGAGATGGCGAGGTGCCAGGAGACCGGCTCGTTCGGGTCGAAGCGGTACTTCTGCATCGGAGCCGGGCCGCAGCTGCCGCCGCCGAGGCCGACCTGCCGGACGTCGAGGTTGAGGTACACCTCCGGCCGCGCGACGAGCGGCGTGCGGAAGCGCTTCTGGCCCGCGCGGTGGCGCGCGAAGTCGAGGTCCTCCCAGGTGTAGTGCAGCGCCTGCACGAACATCGGCTCGCTCGCCGCGAAGCGAACGCCGCGGCCGGCGCCGTCCTTCAGCTCCACGTACCTCACGTCCGCCTTGCCGCCGCAGTCCTGCGGCCGCACGTACTCCTCGAACTCCTCCGCCACCGTCGACTTCCAGAGCCCCAGGAAGGAGCCGGTGCGGCGGTCGACGTAGTTCTCGCGCGGACCGCGCCCGTAGTACTCGACGCACTCCAGGTCCTGGTCGAGGACGAGCGAAAGCCCCAGCCGCGGCACCGCCGGCGGAAATTCCCCGTGCGGCACCGCCTCGTTCGCGACCTCGACCGAGCCGTCGGCGCGGAAGGTCCAGACGGAGCGGTGGGTGTAGCCGGCCGACTTCATCCCCGTCACCTCCACCTCGCACTTCACCCGGCCGTCCTCGATCACGATCGGCCGCGCGTGCCAGGAGAGCTGCGAGAGGCCCTTGGAGAAGAACCCGCCTCTCTTGCGGTCCTCGCGCCACGCGTCGCCGTCGCGCATCCAGCGGTCGTTGTCGGTGAACGCGCGCGCGCAGGTGAGCCGCGGACCGGCGGCGACGCCGGGCGCCGGATCCTTCAAAATGACGCGACCGGCCATCGTCAGCGCCGAGAGGGTGCCGGTGGCGCGCGAGAACACCGCCTTGGTGCCGCCCGCGACGACCGTCACCGCGTCTGCGGTCTCGGTGATCTCGGGCCGATACGCGCCGCCCTCGGGCGCGGCCGGCACGAAGCACTTCGCCTGCTCGCCGGAGAGCGCCACCTGGTTGCGCGCGACCACCCAGCCCTTCTTCGCCCAGAGCGTGTCCTCCTTGGTGAGGAAGTCCACCTCGACGAACAGCTCCGCGCCGGGGGCGGTGCGGGACATCGCCTCGGCGAGCCCCGGCATCGTGAAGCGGCAGCGGGAGAGCGGATCCAGGGCAGGCGGCACGAACGCGCCCACCTCGACGACGGCGCCGTCCGCGCGCAGCCGCCAGAGGCCGTCATAAACGTCGGCGCGGGTGAAGCAGTTGCGGTTCCAGAGCTCCAGCACCACGGCGCGCGGATTGTCCGACGCCCGCTGCGAGCGAGTCACCACGAGGTTGCGGTAGACGTGGCCCACCTCCACGAGCTTCGCGCTCACGCGGCGGAGCGGGTCGACCACGCCGTTGCAGCAGAACGGACCGTCGTTCGGCTCCTCGTCCCAGTCGCCGCCGTAGGCGAAGAAGCGCTCGCGGCGGCCGGTCTTCGGATCGACGCGGTCGGTGTACTTCCAGAGCGCCTGGTCCACCCAGTCCCAGATGCACCCGCCGACGAGCGACGGATGGGCGTAGATGACGTCCCAGTACTCCTGCAGGTTGCCGACCGCGTTGCCCATCGCGTGCGCGTACTCGCACATCAGCATGCACTTGCCGGCGGTGTGCCCGGAGATCGCGTAGCCCTCCCCGCCGGACTCGCTCTCGACCGAGCCCGCCTTTGCGTCGCCGAGCTTGCCGCGCTTCTCGAGCCACTCGACCGAGGGGTACATCGTCGAGTCGATGTCCACGTCGGCGTTGCCGCGCTCCCAGTGGATCGGGCGCGACGGGTCGGCCGCGCGCACCGCGGCGGCGGCGTTGCGGAAGCAGTCGCCGTGGCCGGTCTCGTTGCCGAGCGACCAGATGGTGACCGAGACGTTATTGCGGTGGAAGACCGCGTTGCGCTCGTTGCGCTCGACAATCGAGAGGTTCCACTCCGGGAAGAGGCCGATGCTGTCCTGGTCGTAGCCGGGCTCGTGGGCCTCGACGTTCGCCTCGGCGATCACGTAGACGCCGTAGCGGTCGCAGAGGTCGTACCAGCGGTGGTCGTCGGGGTAGTGGCAGGTGCGGACGGTGTTGATGTTGTACAGCTTGAAGAGGGTGATGTCCTTGACCATGCCCTCCATCGAGACGGTGCGGCCGTTGTCGGGGTCGCACTCGTGGCGGTTGACGCCCTTGACCTTGAGCGGCTTGCCGTTGACGTAGAAGGTGTTGCCGACGACCTTCTGCTCCTTGAAGCCCACCTTCTTCGAGCGGATGTCGCCGCCCTTCCTGAGGACGAGGGTGTAGAGGTACGGGTCCTCCGAGGACCAGAGGCGCACGTCCTTCACCTCGAGCGGCGCGCCGTCCGCGGCGAAATTGCCCACCTTCGCGCCGGCGGCGTCGAAGAGCGCGGCCGCGGCGCCGGGGCAGCCCTCGACGGCGATCGTGGCCGACTTGTAGTCCTCGGCGAGCTTCGTCCTGACGGCGAAGTCCCAGATGCCGTCCTTCGGCTTCGACCAGAGGGTGACGTCGCGGAAGATGCCGTGGAAGCGGAACATGTCCTGGTCCTCGAGGAAGCTGCCGTCGGACCACTTGAAGACCTCGACCGCGAGGACGTTCTCCTTGGCGGGGTCGGGGTCGAGGAGCGCGGTGACGTCGAACTCGCTCGGGAGCTTGGAGTCCTCGGCGTAGCCGGCCTTCTGGCCGTTGACCCAGACGGTGTAGGCGGAGTAGACGCCGTCGAAGCGGAGGATGACGTCCCTGCCCTTCCACTCCGCGGGCACGGAGAAGCGGGTGCGGTAGCTCGCGACGGGGTTGTAGTTGGGCCGGTCGGTGTCGCGGTCGCGGATCGTGGGGCACTTGATGTCGCGCTTGGGGTCCCAGGCGTGGGGATAGCGCACGTTCACGTAGCCGGGTGCGCCGAAGCCGCGCAGCTCGAGGCAGCTCGGCACGTCGACCGTCAGCCAGTCGGCGTCGTCGAGGCCGGCTTGCCAGAAGTCCTTGACGCGCAGCGCGGGGTCGCCGGCCCAGGAGATCTTCCAAGTGCCGTTGAGCGACTTGCGGAAGGGAGTGGCGGGGTCGATTTCGCCGGAGAGCGCGGCTGCTTCGTCCGCGAGCGGCATCGAGTAGGTGCGCGCGGGGAGGCGGTTCTCGGAGTTGACGGCGGGGTCTTCCCACGCCGGGGCGGCGGACGCGGCCGTCGCGGCGGCGGCCAGGAGCGCAAGTGCGGTCATTTCAGGTTCCTTTTGGTTTTTCGTAGATCCAGGCGAGCAGACGCCAGAAGGCGAGTCCCACGCCGACGTAGGCCGAGATCGCGCGGGAGAGGCAGATGCCGCCCAGCTCGCCGAAGGTGAGCGTGGTGGTGCAGGCGAGCCAGACGAGGACGAGCGCGACGTTGACGAGGAAGATGACGCTCCAGGAGAAGAGGCGGCCGTAGAGCTTCACGTCCGGCTGGCGCTCGCAGAGCGTCTCGAGGGTGAAGAGCGCGTGGAACGCCCAGGTGAAGCCGATGAGGAACATCCAGAGCGGCAGGTAGGGGAGCGGGCGCAGGAAGGCGTAGGTGACGAGCGCGGCGACGATGACGAGAAAAGTGTAGAAGGGAAAGAAGTACGGCGCGAGGGTGATGACGACGTTGGACTTGGTGAGCTTCACGCTGCCGCCGGTCTCGCTCACCCGGACGTCGCTCGGGCGCGCACCGAACAGGAGCCCCCAGAGCGCGTGGGTAAGCTCGTGGCCGAGCACGTAGGCGCGGACCGGGTGCGAGAGCGCGGTCCAGCAGAGGATGAACGCGGCGATGCCCGCGAGCAGCGAGACCGCCTCGACGCTCATGCCCTCGCCGGTGCCGACGGCGGAGACCGCGTCGACGAACGAGCGGCCGGCCGCCCAGCACAGCGGCAGCAGGCAAAGGCCCAGCAGCATTCTCAGGAAGTTCGCCATCACTCCTCGAAGATGAACACGATCTCGCCGGGGAAGACGCGGCGGTTCTGGCGGGCGATTGACTCCACAAAGTCTGGATCGACCTTGAAGCGCCGCTGGTTCTCGGCAAGCTGGGCGATTTCGCGCTTCTTCTCGGCGATCTGGGCGCGCAGCTGGAGCTCCTGGCGGCGCAGCTCGCGGCCGCGGCTGTAGGACGGAAAGACGAGGATCAGCCCGCCCACGACGATCCCCGCGATCATCGCCAGCGTGAAGTAGAACATGAACCTGGAATAAAGTCCCTCTTTCATGGAGTGAGCATTATACCAAATTTTTCGCTCCGCGTCACTCCGCCGCACCCTTTCCGGCTACTGAGCCTGGACTGCGGTGGCGGCGACGGTGTTGACGATGTCGTCGACGGAGCAGCCGCGAGAAAGGTCGTTGCACGGCTTCGCCAGCCCCTGCAGAACCGCAAAGCACGCCGCGCCGCCGAGCCGCTGGGTGATCTTGTAGCAGATGTTGCCCGCCTGGAGGTCGGGGAAGACGAGCACGTTCGCCCGACCCGCCACCGCGCTCCCCGGCGCCTTCGCCGACGCCACCGCCGGCACCAGCGCCGCGTCGAGCTGCAGCTCGCCGTCGACCAGCAGGTCGGGACGGAGCCCCTGCGCCAGATGAGTCGCCTCGCGCACCTTCTCCACCAGCGCGTGCTCGGCGCTCCCCTTCGTCGAGAACGAGAGCATCGCCACCCGCGGCTCGGCGACGCCGCAGAGACGCCGCGCCGTGTCCGCCGTCGCCACCGCGATGTGCGCCAGCTCCTCCGCCGTCGGGTTCGGGTTGACCACGCAGTCCGCGTAAACGAGCAGTCCGCCCTCGCCGACCGCCGCGTTGCCGGTCTCCATCAGGAAGCTCGAGGAGACAAGCTTCATCCCCGGCGCGGTCTTGATGATCTGCAGGGCGGGACGGAGCATGTCGCCGGTCGAGTGGACCGCGCCGGACACCAGCCCGTCGGCCTCGCCCTCCTTCACCATCATCATCCCGAAGTACATCGGGTCCGCCACCAGCTTCGCCGCGCCCTCCTCGGTGAGCCCCTTCGCCCGCCGAAGCTCGTAAAGCGCCGCGGCATAGCGCCCGCGCCGCTCCGCATCCGCCGCGATCCCCGCCGGAGTCAGCAGCACCGGCTCCGCCAGCCCCTCGGCGCGGATTACCTCCGCCGCCGCGATGGTGCGCTGCTCGTCGCCCTCCGGCAGCACGATCCGCCGCCGGTCCGCCCGCGCCTTGGCTCGGATTGTCTCTGTCAAACCCATGATTCCCTCCTTTGCCGTGTATTATAACATAGATTCAGTGACCAGCAGCCAACAACCAGTAACCAGCAACCAGTAACCAGCAACCAACAACCAATAATAAGGATGGACTGTCCTCTTTACTGACCGCTGAACACTGGCTGCTGGTTGCTGGCTGCTGAATTAGTGGTCAGTGGGGTGGTCACCATTTCCAGGTCAGCGACGCGTAGGCGGAGATGCCGGCGGCGCGCTGGCCGGGGAAGACCTCGAAGCCCTGGTCGAAGAGGTCGTCCACCCCGAGGCTGGCGGTGACATTCCGGAAAAACGGCAGCTCCCAGCCCGCCTCCGCGCGCGAGACGTTGCGGACGCGTTCGCCGCGCCGGACCGGATTGCGCTCCCACACCTCCACTCCCTGGCGCCAGGACAGCGAAAGACCGTCCGCGATCTCCCACCGGAGCGTGCCCACGAGCCCGGCGAGCGGATAGTCGAGCGCGTAGCGCGAGGCGTAGCCTTCCACATCGGAGAACTTCTTCGCGAGTTCTCCCTCCACGCGCAGCGTCACTCCGCCGCCGAGCCGCCACTCCCCTTCGCCCGACGCGCCGAAGATGTCGACTTCGCCCAGGTCGGTCGCGTACCACGCCGACGACCGCGAGGTCTTGAGCCAGTCGACGAGATGGGAGCTGCGCGCGTAGAATACGCCGACGCGTCCCTCGGCGAAAACGCCCCCGGCGCCTTCCTGGCTCCGCTCGCGCACGAGATCGAGTGCAACGGTGCGGCGTCCCTTGAGCGGCAGGCCGGAATTGCCGAGCGAGGACGGCGACTCGTAGTTGAGCTCGGTGTAGCTCGGCGCGCGATACGCTTCGCGGTACGAGAGCTGCGCCTTGGTGCGCTCGGCGAGGCGGTAGGCGATTCCGCCGGCTCCGGAAAAGCGGCTGTTGTAGTTGCTGAAGAGGTCGGCCGCCGGTCCAAGCGAAAACTCCCAGTCGCCGACGGCGACGCCGGGGATCGCGGCAAGCGACTCCTGGACGCGGGAATGGTCGCCGAGCGATCTGGAGCGGATGATCTCGAAGAGCGTGTCGCTGCGCAGGTCGATGAAAAACCGCTCGGCGAAAACGCGCCGCGTCGCGCCGTGGAGGACGACGGTGTCTGAGGTGTGGCGGTTTTCATAGAACTCGTGGTCGTAGCGGTCGAGCCAGTAGACGTCGTGCTCTCGCTGCCAGGACACCGTCAGCTCGGCCGGCTGGCCGTCGCCGGCATCGTACTTCCAGGAGCCGAAAAGCATGCCTCCGGCGTCCTCCTCCCAGGCCGGATACTTCTCGTTCGCGCCATAGGCGCCGCGCACGCCGAAGTCGCGCCAGAACCCGGCGACGACCAGGTCCGCGCGCCAGTTCTCCGCCAGCGCGCCGACGCGTCCGCCAGCCGACACCCGCCAGAGGGAATTGTCGTCGTAGCCGTCCACGCGGTCGGCGTGGGCAGAATCTACGAACGCACCCGCCCAGCCGCGCACGGAATCGGAAATCGCAAAACCCTCCGCCGCGTCGGCGCGGACGAAGGCGAGCCCGCGCAGACCCGCACCCGCCGTGACTCCGCCGCTGGCGCCTGGCGGCGGCGCGGAGAGCTCGAGCGCAAGCGCGCCGGCGGTGTGCCCGGCGGTCCGCCGCGCGAGATCGAGCGCCGTCGGCACGTCCACGCCGCCGATCCACGCCGAGGGGATCGGCAGGTCGGCGTTGAAGTGCTCGGTGTGGGCGTTGCGGAGCGGCGCGCCGGCGAGGACGAGTCCGGACTCGGAGAACGCGCCGGCGTTGACGCTCAGGTCGGCGAGACCTCCCGCCGGCCCCTGCTCGCGCGCGGCAAACGCCGCGCCCGCCTCGCGCCAGGGCGCATCCGCCGGACTGGCGGCGGCGGCGACCAGCCGCTCGCCCCAGACCTCGACCGGCTGGAGCTCCTGAACGGAATTGGTCGCGGCGGAAAGAGCCGCCGCGATTAGAAGCGCGCCTGTCATTTCTGAATCCTACTCCTTGACCTTGGGCAGCTTCTCGAGGCTGAGCCGGATGTCCTCGTCGGTCGGCTCGCGGTCCTCCATCCGCCCGTCGTTGAACGCCTGGTAGGCGGTGAGGTCGAAGTACCCGGTGCCGGTGAGTCCGAAGAGGATCGTCTCCTCGCGCCCCTCGGCCTTGCACTTCAGCGCCTCGTCGATCGCCGCGCGGATGGCGTGGCTGGACTCCGGCGCCGGCAGGATGCC
The DNA here is from genome assembly GCA_902764415.1 of uncultured bacterium. Taxonomy (GTDB): domain Bacteria; phylum Verrucomicrobiota; class Kiritimatiellia; order RFP12; family UBA1067; genus UBA1067. The sequence continues at coordinate 18,374 of CACWVU010000004.1, forward strand.
CTCGACGCGGGCGAACTGCACCGCGGCGGAGAATACGTCGGTCTGCTTCACCGAGACGGCCTCCATGAGCTTCTGGTCATAGAGCTCCGACAACGTGGAGCTCATGCCGTGGAAGCGGAGCCCGCCGGCGTGGCTCGGCGAGGGGATGTAGTCCGCGCCGATGGTGTACATCTTCGCGAGCGGGCAGATGCGGCCGGTGTCGCAGTAGTCGTAGGCGTACTTGCCGCGGGTGAACGACGGGCAGCTCGCCGGCTCGACGGCGACAATGCGGCAGTCGCGCTCGCCGCGCAGCTTCTCGCCCATGAACGGCGCGATGAGCCCGCCAAGGTTGGAGCCGCCGCCGGCGCAGCCGATGATCACGTCCGGATACTCGCCGAGCTTCTCGAACGCGGCGTGCGCCTCGAGGCCGATGATGGACTGGTGCAGGAGAACCTGGTTGAGCACCGACCCGAGAACGTAGCGGTAGCCGGGGTTCTTCACCGCCGTCTCCACCGCCTCGGAGATCGCGCAGCCAAGCGAGCCGGTGGTGCCGGGGTGCTCGGCGTTGATGAGCTTGCCGATTTCGGTGGTCATCGACGGCGAAGGCGTCACTTCGGCGCCGTAGGTGCGCATCACCTCGCGACGGAACGGCTTCTGCTCGTAGGAGCACTTCACCATGAAGACCTTGCAGTCGAGGCCGAAGAACGCACAGGCCATCGAAAGCGCCGTGCCCCACTGTCCCGCGCCGGTCTCGGTGGTCACGCCCTTCAGTCCCTGCTCCTTCGCGTAGTACGCCTGGGCGACGGCCGAGTTGAGCTTGTGCGAGCCGGAGGTGTTGTTGCCCTCGAACTTGTAGTAGATCTTCGCCGGGGTGCCGAGCGCCTTCTCGAGGAAGTACGCGCGGACGAGCGGCGAGGGACGGAACATGCGGTAGAAGTCGCGGATTCCAACCGGAATCTCGAACTGGGCGGTGTCGTTGTCCAGCTCCTGGCGGACCAGCTCTTTGCAGAACACCGGCTCGAGGTCCTCGGCGGTGCAGGGCTTGCCGGTGGCGGGCACGATGAGCGGAGCGGGCTTCTTCTTCATGTCCGCGCGCATGTTGTACCAGAACTTCGGCACTTCGTCTTCGCCGAGGTAGGTCTTGTAGGGGATGATTTTACTCATCTTGATGCTTCCTTTCTCATACTTGAAAATCCGTCCGCTCCTTCGCCGGCGAGAATCCGCCGCGCCTCCGCGAGCGCGCGGCCGCGGTGGGAGATAGCGTTCTTCTCGGCGGCGGAAAGCTCCGCGAAACTCTTCTCGAAGCCGTCCGGCACGAAGAGCGGGTCGTAGCCGAAGCCCTCCGCGCCGCTCGGCGCGAGGGCGATGCGGCCGAAGACGCGGCCGAAGACGACGTGCTCGCGGCCGTCTGGCCCGACGAGCGCCACCGCGCAGGTGAAGTTGGCGCGGCGGTCCGCGACGCCTTCGAGGTTCTTGAGGAGAAGCGCGTTGTTCGCGGGCGTGTTCGTCGGCTCGCCCGCGTAGCGCGCGCTCCTCACCCCCGGCGCGCCGCCGAGCGCGGCGACCTTGAGACCGGAATCGTCCGCCATGCACCACTCGCCGCGGTGTCGCGACGCGATCGCCCGCACCTTTATGAGTGCATTGCCGGCAAAGTCCGGCGCGTCCTCCACGACGCCAGCGGGGTCGTCGGCGACGATTTCGAACTTCGGCAGGATCTGGGAAATCTCGCGGAGCTTGTGCTCGTTGTGGGTGGCGACGTAGAGCTTCATCTGGTAATCACGAGACCGTTGGCCACGGCGCGCGGCTTGCCGTCGCTCGGCCGGTTGAGATATTCGCCTTCGACCCAGAGCGCGGTCGAGCCACCGCCGTCGAACTGCCCGGCGTCGGTGCAACCCTCGCGCCTGAGGATCTCCGCCGCGTGCATGGACGGCATCCCGAGCGACCAGCCGAGCTGCCGCGCATCGGCGACGAGAAACACCACCAAGTTGGTGCCGAGGCCGACGATCGAGCGCGGATAGTTCTTCTGCTCGTCCTTCGGATAGCAGACGTGAACCTTGCCGTCGATAACCTTGCCGTTCTGGAGCGGACGGTTCCAGACGCGGATGGCGTCGACCAGCTCCGCGCCGTCCATGAACGCCCTGAATTCAGCGCCCTTGCCCTTCGACGAGAGCTTGCCGAAACCGAGCGAACCGTCGGCGCGGCGGCCGACAACCTCGTAGCCAGACGGTCCCCAGCAGCCCATCTCCTCGAGCCTGCCGTCGACGAGGGTGATCCCGAACGGACGCGCCGGCTCGGCCGGCTTGCCGTCCTTGGCGCCCTTCTCGTAGAGGAAGAAGTCGCCGTTGAGCGCGGCGACCGGCTTGCCGCCGGATTCGCGGGCCGCCTTCTTCGCCAGCGCCTCGGGCGTGAGGCGCGTGGCCCTGCCCTCCTTCCCCAGCACGAACCTGAGCTTCAGCTTCGGGTCGGCGGCGAGGTCGAATTTCGCCATCCTCACCTCGCACGGAGTCTCGGGAACGCGCATCGAGACGACGGTGACGCCTGGCGAGACCTGCCGCTCCTCGCGCACGACGGTCGCAAAGTCCAGTCCCGGCGACGTGGGCGCCGCCAGAGCTGAAAGCGCCTGCGAAAGCGCCGCGACCTGCGCGAGAAGCGACATCGCGACGGCCCTACCGGTTGGTCGCATAGAGAGGACCGAAGTTCGCGCACGCGCGGTAGTCCGCGCCGGTCGGATCGTCGGACGCGCCGAAGAGCCCCCAGCAGTGCGGCTGGAACACCTTGTCCTCGGGCACGTTGTGCATGGCGACCGGGATGCGGAGCATCGAGGCGAGCGTGATGAGGTCCGCGCCGATGTGGCCGTAGGCGATCGCGCCGTGGTTCGCGGCCCACGCGTTCATCACCGAGTAGACGTCCTTGAAGAAGCCCTTGCCGGTGAGCCGCGGCGTGAACCACGTGCACGGCCACTCGGGGTTGGTGCGCTCCATCAGCGTCTTCTGCTGCTTCGGGTCGAGCGTGACCGACCAGCCCTCGGCGATCTGGAGGACGGGGCCCTGGCCCTTGACGATCGAGATGCGCGTCATCGTCAGCGGCATCCCCTTCGGGGTGAGGAACGAGCTCGAGAAGCCACCGCCGCGGAAGTACTCGACGCCCGCCGGCACCCACTTCGTCGCCTTCAGCGTCGCGTCGATGTCCTTCTGGGTGACGTCCCACCAGTTCTTGAAGACGGCCTTGCCCTTCTCCTTCATCTCGCCCGCCGCGTCAAGGCAGCAGGAGCCGGAGTTGAGGAGGTGGATGATGCCCGCCTTCGCGTCCTTCGGAAGCCCCTTGCCTGTCGCGCGCTTCACGGCCGCGTCGCTCCAGTACGTGCGGACGTCGGCGAACATCGACGCCTTGTTCGTGAGGAGCCACATGAGGAGCATGCAGATGCCGTTGAGCGAGTCGTTCTCTGTCGCGAGGATCTGCGGCATCTTCTTGCCGTTCCAGTCGAACGAGGTGTTGCACATCACCTCGGCGACGTCGCCGTTCGGCCAGTGATCTGTCCACTGCCGCTGGCCCTGGAAGCCGCCGGCGATCGCGTTGCGGCCGACCGCCTCCTCGCCGAAGCCCATCTCCTTGAGCTTGGGATTGCCGGCCATCATGTCGCGGACGATGATCGCCATCTTGGCGATGAACTCCCAGTCCTTGTCCTTCTCGGCGCGCGACTTCTGGATCTTGGCGGGGTTGTAGTCCTTGCCCTCCTTGAGGTTCTTGCGCATCCACGCGATCGCCTTCTTGTACTCCTCCTTGTCGTAGATGCCCTCCTCGATACGGCGGAGGATCTCGCACTCGTCCATGTTCTCAGGGGCGATGCCGAGGTAGTCCTGCATGAAGTTGACGTCCACGAACGAGCCCGCGATGCCCATCGCCGAGGTTCCGATGGAGAGATAGCTCTTGCCCTTCATCATCGCGACGGCGAGACCGGCCTTGGCGAAGCGGAGGATCTTCTCGGCGACATCGGCGGGGATCTTCGAGGACTCGTCGCGGTTCTGCACCTCGTGGCCGTAGATGCCGTAGGCGGGCATGCCGCGCTGCGCGTAGCCCGCGAGCATGCAGGCGAGGTAGACCGCGCCGGGGCGCTCGGTGCCGTTGAAGCCCCAGACGGCCTTCGGCATCTGCGGGTCGAGGTCCATCGTCTCGGTGCCGTAGCACCAGCACGGCGTAACCGAGAGCGAGACGCCCACGTTGTTGTCGCGGAACTTGTTCGCGCACATCGCCGCCTCGAACCTGCCGCCGATCGTGGTGTCGGCGATGACGCACTCCACCTTCGACCCGTCGGGGTACCTGAGGTTGTCTGAGATGAGCTTCGCCGCGGCCTTGGCCATGTCCATGGTCTGGACCTCGAGCGATTCCCTGACGCCGCGCCGGCGGCCGTCGATGATCGGGCGGATGCCGACCTTGGGGAAACCATTGTGGGTGAACACTGTCTGTGCCATTTTCTTGTCCTCTCCTTGTCTGTTTGTCGCCTGCAGCGAAACCTTCTGGCGGCGCCGCGACGCCGCGGGGCCGATTGGTGGCAAATAATACCACAACCCGGGCCCCGGAGTCAAGTGCGACTGGTGCCATTTGGGGCCAACTCATGAATGCGTTGGAAGTGTTTCAGCAGCCAGCGGCCAGCGTTCAGCAGCCAGTGCAGTTGGCCGTCGACGGCGGCGACTTTTGGTATAATACACGCCATGAAGGAGAGTCGCAAGTCGTCCGGCGGAGTCTGGCGGCGCCTCGCGAAGGCGCTCGCCGTCGCGGCGCTTGTCCTCGTCGCCCTCGTTGTTCTCCTCGCCGCGGCGCTTCCCTTCGTCGCGCCGCTCGTCCCGCTGCCGGAGCTCAAGCTCGACCTCGCGCCGCGCCTCCAGGGGAAGGCGGCGGAGCTCTTCCAGCGCAAGAAGGCGACCGCGAGGATTACGCTCCGGCGGGCGGGGCTCTCGATGATGACCGTGCTCGCCGAGGGCGACGTCCTCGACTGGCGGTACTTCGCCACCGCGAACGTCCGCTTCGGCTGGCTGGGCGCGAAGGGCGACCTCTACGTCTCGATTCCCGGCACCGACCTCGAGCTCCGCGGCGAATTCGACTACCGCTCCGCGAAGGACTGGAGCTTCAGCGCCAGGGTCCCGGAGGCCCGGTTCGCCCACGACGACGCGATGCTCGGCGAGGTGCTGCCGCGCCTCGGAATCGCCGCGGTCTCCAACCTCGTCTGCTCCGGCGTCTTCTCGCTCGAGGCGAACGGCTCGTCGACCCCGCGCCGCCCGGTCCCAAGCTGGTCGGTGCGCGCCGCGGTCAAGGAGGTGGAGGCGTCCGCGCTCGCTGCGGGCGGGCGGCCGGTCGAGGTCCACGGGCTGCGCGCGCGCTTCGGCGTGGACGGCATCGCCGACCACCGCGACATCGCGCCCATCAACCCGCGCGCCGACTCGGTCGTCGCCGCCGGCGTCGTCCTCTCCAACGTCTACGCGAGCGTGCGCGCCGAGGAGCGCTCGTACCTCGTCACCGAGGCCGGGGCGGACGCGTGCGGCGGCAGGCTCCGGCTCTACTCGCTCTTCCTCGACCCGAAGCGGCTCAGCGCCGGCGCGACGGTGTTCGTGGACGACGTGGACGCCGGGGAGGCGCTCTCGCACCTCTCGTGCTTCCACGGCGACGCCTCCGGGCGGCTCCACGGCAAGCTCCCCTTCTTCCTCAAGGACGGGCGCACCCTCCGGCTCCGCGACGCCTACCTCTTCTCGAAGCCGGGCGAGACCGGCAAGGTGCGCGTGGTCGACGCCTCGCCCATCCTCGACAACCTCGAGCTCGGCGGCGTGCCGAAGGCCCAGCGCGACAACCTCGCGAGGGCACTTGCCGACCTCGACTACAAGGTGCTGAAGGTGGAGCTCCGCCGCGGCGCCGACAACGAGGACTCCGCGCTCCAGCTGAAGCTCGAGGGCACGGCGACCGAAGGCTCCGTCACCGTGCCGGTCGTGCTCGACGTCACCTTCCACGGCGACTTCGACCGGCTCGTGGACACCGGCATGAACCTTACAAGGAGGAAACTGAAATGAAGACACCGATCATCGTCGCCGCCGCTGCGCTCGCCGCCTGCGGCTGCATCCAGGTCAAGACCGAAAGCGAAATCAAGCCCATCCACATCACGATGGACGTGAACCTCAAGGTGGACAAGGACCTCGACAAGGCGTTCGCCGACGAGGACCAGAAGAAGCCGAAGGGCAACTTCAAGGCGGTGAAGGAGATGGTCGACCGGCATGCGGCCGGCATCACCCGCCTCGCGCTGCTCGAGGCGCGCGAAGGCGCGACCGACGACGACCGGCTCCTGATCGCCGAGGAGAACGCCTCGCGGATGAAACGCTTCAGCGCCGTCGCCAAATCCAACGGCACCTCGCTCGAAACAGTCCAGAAGCGCTACGCGGCGAAGTCGCGCGAGCGCCTGCCCAACGGCTGCTGGTACGAGACCGACGACGGCCGCTGGACCCGCAAGTAGCGGCCGAGGCATATACACTTTTGCCTGGCGACATGCAGCACAAACGCTCCTTTATGACCAAAGCACAGACATTGGCACTGCCAACATCCCATTACCAAACGAAAGTGTTTCACTTCCCGAATATAGGACGATGCCGACAAATCGGCGTCCCTTGGTCAAATGCTCGCGAAACCACTCAAGATGCCGGAAGTCATTCTTTCCGACTCCAGCACCGGCTTTGACCTCAACACCTGCAAGATTGCCGTCTGCATCCTCAACAATGAAGTCTATCTCACGTTTGTCAATGTCGCGGTACTGGTAAAGCGAGTATTCGCCAGATAAATCGATCTGTGCGGCAAGTTCCGTAAATACAAGCGTCTCGACAATCTTGCCAGACTTGTCAGCATCGAGTTCAATGTCCTTCGTGCGCCAATTCAGCATAGCCGCCATGAGACCGGTATCGCACATGTACCATTTCGGACGTTTGCCGATACGCGCATAGTCCGACCCTGTCCAGGCCTCCACGCTTTCGCAAAGATAGTAGCGTTCCAGCACCCCAAGATACTCCCTGTAGGTGGAACGGGAAAGTCCACACGCAGACTGAAGCGCGTTGGAATCGATATACTTCGACGACCATGCGGCAACTGCTTTAAGCAAGTCATAGAGCGCACGCTGCCGACGTATGCGCTCATCATCCTTGATGTCTTTGGAGAACAACGACTTGACATAGTCCTGAAACCATTCGCGTCTATCCTCAGGCGACAACCTAACCACTTCGGGATATCCTCCGCGAAAGGCAAGGTCTAATACTGTTCTCTTGTCGCAGTCAGGATATAGGCTGTCATAGTCGTTCGCAAAGAGCCTGTCAAGAAACGTTGGCTCCACGCCCTGAATCTCGCCCTGCGCAAACGTTCTCATGCGTATGTTCTTTACGCGTCCGGCAAGGCTCTCGTCTGTTTCCGGTGCAGAATATATGTCGGACGAACCCGTTATGACATATTGCCCCGGACGACGATTCCTGTCGACTACCAACTTGATCTCCGAAAGGAGCTCCGGAGCCTTTTGCACCTCATCTATGACCATCGGCCCGTCACCGTCATAGCGTACAAAACTCTGCGGGTCAAGAAGCGCGGCCTCTCGAAGCCGCTTGGAATCAAGACTGCGGATTTCCACCTTGCCATCAAAGAACATTTCAAGCAATGTCGATTTGCCGCATTGCCTTGCACCAGATATAATGACTACACGACGCGTTTTAAGCGCCTTGCCAAGAACACGAAAATTCCACCTTGTGACATTGTCCATGTGATTTCCCTCTCCTTCTCAAGCAATTTGAAACATAGTATATCACAACCCCGATAATTTGTCTATTAGGAATCCGAGGATTTGTCTATTAGGAATCCGAGGATTTGACAGACTCAAGTCGCCGCCGCGGCGCTCGCCGCCTGCCCAACGGCTGCTGGTACGAGACCGACGACGGCCGCTGGACCCGCAAGTAGCGGCAGCCGCCGGCCCCGGTTCCAGGACGGCTCCGGCAGGTGGTCGCAGAAGAAATGATCAGCAGCCGCATTAAACCCTATGGTTTTAAATGCTTTTGCTTCATTAGGTCACGCACCGAAGAATATCCTACTGATGAAACAACCAAGTGATCGATGAGTGGAATGCCAAGGTCTTTGGAGGTCGCCATTAGCTGACGCGTGGTCTCGATGTCGCCTTCGGATGGCGTGTGGTCACCGTTTGGATGGTTGTGGGCCACCACTATGCAGTGGGCATCCCATTTTATCGCTTCGCGAAAAACATCCCTCGGCATGACATAAGACGAGTTGGCCTGTCCACGCGCAACCTTGATGGGCTCACAGATGGGAATTCGTTTGGCCGTCAAAGGCAGAACCCAGAAATTCTCAAGCACATCTCCTTCTTGCGCGATGAACTTGAACACTTCGTATGCATCTTCGGCAGTTGCAACACGCATCTTCTTCAAATCGTCCGGTTTCACGCGAAGACGGCGATACCCGAGTTCAAATGCCGCTGCCAGTTCCAGCGCCTTGACCTTCCCAATGCCCTTGATAGGCGCTTCTGGGTTCTTTTTGTTGTAGTCAGATATCTTTGCGACAAGAGTACGCCAATCGGCGGTTACAAGGTCTTGAATGCACCCAAACGCCCGGATGAGCCGTCTTGCGAGTTCCAAGACGTCACAGCCAGGCGCACCTGTCTTGAGCAGTATCGCAAGAACGGCCTCATCCTTTAGGTCGTGCGGACTCGCCGCACGCTCCATCTGCTCGCGCGGCAGGAGTTCGCTTGAAACTCCGTTCTTCTTGAAATTGCTTTCCCGCTTCTTGACCATATTATACCTCCTCCATCGGCATGGCTATAAAATCATTAAGTTCTTTCCGCAAAATCCTCCAGCGCGGCAATCGCCTGTCCATAAGCTCTACAAACGCTCTGGAGTGGTTCGACACCTCGAAATGCGTCAGCTCATGTACGACCACATACTCAATGCATCTTGCGGGCACTCTTCCAAGCGCGGCGTTGAAAACGATCTTGCCGCGTTTCTTAAGACAACTCGCCCACCGAGTCTTCATCTTCCTAATTTCGGTTTCGGGAAGAGCAAGCTTCAACTTCCTGCACCATCCTTTCATCTTGCCCGCCAGAGACTCACCCAACATCGCCTTCTGCCATGATTCGACGATCCTCTCCTTATGCCCTCGTGAAGCGCCCTCCCGCACGTACAACGACAACTTGTTGCCGCCCCACGTCACCTTTTCCGTCGCATAACGATCTTCCACGACAACCAATAGTTTATACCGGCGGCCAAGACAATAAATGCTCTCTCCGCTCACATACTCCCGACGCGTCTGGCGAGGCTGGGAAAGAACAGTCTTCCGCTGGTCGCGTATCCAGCCAATCTTGGATGCAAGAAAACTTCTCAAATCGCGGTCGGAAAGATCATCTGGCGCAGAGACATGCACCCTGGCATCCGGCGGATAGATGGCAAGATGCGTGTGCTTGATCTTCTTTCGCTCGACTTCAATCTGTATTCCGGCAACTATCATAGCATCACATCCACGGTTCATCGCTCATATAGGAATCTGCATCGAACTCACCTTGGTGTTCGACGATCTGATATACGGTAAGGGGATTGAAGTCCGTGCCCTGAAGCGCATCTTCTATCGCCATCTCGACCTTTCGCCGGCGTATGGCGTTTCTTCGAAAGCCGGGCTTGGCGCTTGCTCCGACAGCCTCGAAGACCTTGAGCGCAAGGTCAGCATCGCCGCCCAGGTTGTCGCACAGGCTACGCTTGGCCTCGGTGTCCAGGCGCGGATCTTCAACTGCCGTGTCGCCTTTCAGTTCCTTGCCCATCTTTGCGATTTCCGCAAGTAGCTTTCTGTATTCAATCTTCTCCTTGCGGTAGTCTTCGAGAAGCCTGTTAATGCGCTCAGAGAACTTGCGGTACTCGGCAGGGTTGGTCTCTTTCTTTCTGAAGATGTAGCGTCTGACGTTTGCCACAAGCGTTTCCGCGACGCCGCGTTCGCCCCCGACCTCGGACTCCACGTCGGGATCGACCGACCCTCCATCGTCTTTGTCGATTTTTATCAGATCGAGAAACGAAAGATCCTCGAGGTCGGCGAGTTTCAACGCATGCTTGGCCGTGACGAAATTGTCGAGAAGCGATCGCATCTCGGCATCGTAGAGCTTGAGGTCCACGAAATCGCCGGCTCGCTTCATGATCGCCTCGCGCAGCATGTCGTAGTTGCGCACCTTCTCCTTTAGCGCAGCCGCCTCGGCGGGGGAGTAGCCGGCCTCGTCAGTTTCCTGCGCGATGTCGCTCCAAGCCCTTACCGCGGCGATGCAGGCCTGGTAGAAGTCTTCCCGCAGCTGCGAATCCCCGGGTCTCTGCGCTTCACCGCCAGGTTCTGCGCCTGGGCGCGTGCCGTTCTGCGCTTCGTCGCGTGCGATGAAGTAATCGCAATACTCATCGATCCCCTTCGGCGGCAGTACCGGTTCCGAAAGAATATCGCACCGTTCAAGAGCTGCTTCAAGCGCCTTGCGACCTTCTTCAAGCCGTCCCTTGAGGAGCCCCTCTACATCTTCTTTCTCAAAGTTCTTGAACGCGCCGTTGGTGTAGTCTTTGACTGCGCCCCTTATGCTCTCAAAGAGATGTTTGTAGTCGATGATGTAGCCATAGCGCTTTTTCTCCCCGTTTAGCCGGTTGACGCGGCAGATGGCCTGGAAAAGGTTGTGGTCTTCCATCTTCTTGTCGATGTAGAGATAGGTTGCGGGCGGCGCGTCAAAGCCGGTCAGCAGCTTGTCAACCACAATCAGCAGCTTCATCTTCGCCGGATGCTCGACAAACTCCTTCTTCGCCCATTCTTCGAAATCTTCGGGCGATTTTTCTCCGCGCATAGCAAGGTTCATCCTGTGCTTGTACTCGGCTTCGGTAAGCTGCTCGCCGGTGAACGCCTCGGCAAGACTTGGCTCGTCGCCACCGTAGCTCGTCACTACGGCGCAATGATCCTTCAGCGGCGAGAGAGCGTCGCTGAACATCGCCCAAAACCGATATGCCTGATACACCGACTCGCAAACCAGCATCGCATTGCCCCATCCGTCGCGGAGCGCTGGCTTGAGCCCCATGTCCATGCAGATGTCGGTGACAATACGCTGTACGCGCTCTTTCGCCGAAAAGAGATTCTGCATCCGCGCCCAGCGCTTCTTCAGCTCTTCCTTCTTGGCGGGAAGAAGGTTCTTGGTCTTATGTTCGAAAATCGAGTCGAAAGTCACGTCTTCGGCGAGGTTCTGCTCGATGTCGCGCGCCTCATAGCGCAAATCAAGCACGACGCCGTCCTCTACCGCCTCATCGAATTTGTAGGTGTGGATGAACGGCCCGAAATTGGCATAGCTCGTAAGCACTCCCTTCTCGCTTTTGAGAAGAGGCGTTCCCGTAAAGCCGATCAGCATTACATCTGGCCCCATGATCTTCTTCATCGCCAAGTTCATCACCCCGCCTTGCGTGCGGTGGCACTCGTCAACGAAAACGAAGATATCGCCCTTCGCCTTGAAGCCCAGCGGCAATTTCTCGGCAAGCTCCTTCAAATAAACCGCAGCCGACCTTTCACCCCGCAATCTGCGCTCGCGAGCATCAAGCTTCTCCTTGGACCCATTCGCGCCAAATTTGTGAATCAGTGTTGTAATAAGCCGTTCACGCGATTTGTTCAACGTTGCTATCAAGTCGGCGCCACTTGTCGCGCGATATGGCTTCTCGCCGGCCTCCTTGAAGCCGTTTGTAATCTGCTTGTCGAGTTCGTCGCGGTCGGTGATTATCACCACCCGCGCATCGGGGCGATGTTCCTTGATCCACTGCGCAAGCCAAACCATCGTAAGCGACTTGCCGGAGCCCTGCGAATGCCAGATGATGCCCGACTCCTTGCGCATGATGCGAGGCTTCGCCGCCTCCAGCGCAAAGAACTGTGCAGGTCGCATAACCTTCTTCACACCGCCGTCAAAGACGATGCCGTCGTGTATAAAGGCCAGCAACCGCTCCTTGTCAAGCATCTGTGCAAACGAGCGGTCAACGAGCGGCTTTATCTCCGCTTTGCTCCACCTCGGCACGGCGCACGGATTGCCACAAGGCTCTTTCCACTTCAGCCAGTGTTTCTCAGGGGTGAGCGTCGTCGCATACTTCAGACCCTCAGATTCGTTGCCCGCCATCAGCAGCTGCGCAGCGGCAAAAAACGCCGGTATCTCCCCCTCTTGCTGATTGCGGTAGTTCTGGCGAATTCCCTCGGCCACGCTCACATTCGCCTTCTTTAGCTCGATCACGCAAAGGGCAATGCCATTCACCCAGATCACGACATCAGGCCGGCGATGGCCGTTTGCCGCGACCTGCCGCCTTACAGTCACCTCCTCGGCTATGGAGAAGTTGTTTTCGAGCGGGTGTTGCCAGTCGATGAAATAAACCTGTTTCATCGGCTTCCCGGGCTCGGTCGCAATCGACATCGGGTATCTGAGGGTCAAATACACTTCTTTGTTTACGTTGTAGAGGTCGGCCTGGCCCGGGCATGCCATGCGCTTCGCGAGCTCGGCTATTGCACGGTCGGCACATGCGGGCTCTAGCTTTTGCTTGCAGACAAGGAACTCCTTCAGCGCCTGGCGGTCAAGGCAAGAATTCTCTCTTTCCGAAAGATCGCCCAGATAATCATAGCCAAGCTTTGTTCGCAATAGTCCAATGATGCGATCTTGAACCGCTCGTTCGGAGGCAACCACAGCGCCCGCGCCGTGGAACGAAACCTCGCCTTCAACCTTATCGTTTTGCATCTCTTCTCCTCCCTTAACTAACTGCTTGCGCCACCGCCTCGTCGATGCCGCTCAACACTGCTCCTTTGTAATCGATTTCAACCGCGCCATCATCGGCAATCAGCTGGGCAATGCGGTTTAAAACCTGCGCCTCGTGGCGCGTCATTGCTTTCTCGCCCGGCACATACGGCCAGCCAATCGGCGCGAGCATCAGCAAATTGCCCGCCGCACACGTTTCAAATAGCTTGCCGCCCGGCTTGTAGAGCGGCGAAAAGCCCTTGTTCTGCAATGTTATCACGCGGTGCCCCGCCTCGAAGGCGCGGCGGGCGATCTCGCGCTCGCCATGGCTGATGCATGGGCTAAGCAACACCGCGCCCTGCGCCGCCGCGCGCATGGCGGCGGTCGCCTTTTCCTCAAATTCAGGTGTTGATTTTTCCACCATCGGCTTGCCGGCGGAATCGCGGCAAATTTGCCAACCACTCGGCAACCGCCGCCGCTTGTAGGCGAAGAAAGAGCGCGAGCATTGAATCTGGCAAATAATCGGCCGCGTCAAAAGAAAGTGGTTGCCAATCGCCATAAAATGCCCCTTCGCCGGGCCGCGCCAGGGGGGAATACCGGCTCGCTCGCGAGCCGACGCAGAACCAGCCTCGCCCCAACCGGGGTTCTGCGCTTGGGCGCGCGTGCTGTCCTGCGCTTCGCCGCGCGCACGGTTCTGCGCTTCGCCGCACGTGGGGTCCTGCGCTTCGCCGCGCGCGGCGAAGTCAACCTCAATATCGCGTGCCACCTTGAAAAGTTCTAGGCAAGCCCGCTTGATGCCCAAGCGCCGCGGGTTGGCACGAATGTAGGCAATCATCTTTTCAAGCTGCCCCGCGCGAAATAGTATCAAATCAACATACCCAGGCGCCCATAACCCTACCGCCATGTTCTGCGCTTGGGCGCGTGCGTGTCCTGCGCTTGGGCGCGTGTTCCAAAGTTCCCCCGCGCGGCTTGTACTTTTCGACTTGAAGCTGCCGATGATATTGCCAAGTTTTTTCTTCTGCTGCTCCTTCACGAAGATGATGCCATGAAAATGATCGGGCATCAGCTGGCTTTCAATCACTTCAACCCCTGGCCACTGCTGAGGAATCTCGCGCCAGCATTGCTCGACAATCAACCCGATCTCGCTTGGCTCAACCCGCCACTCCTCGCCCTCGCCGACAAGCCGCCCCAAAGCCGGCCGCGACCGATCGGCCAGCGTGATCGTGATCATGTAAATGCAGCGCGAGGAATAGTCCCAGTTGAAGCACCGCCGTCCCATGTGGTGCTTCACCTCCTGCCTCACTTCGCTCTTATGTTTAGCGGTCATGGATTGCCTCGAAACTTTTATGACTGAGTTGTGTTTACCTGAATCTTGCCATCAGCTTTTTCGCTAGTGGAAGACACAATACCTTTCCCTTTTAGAAACTCGATGAAAGCCCCGACACCTTCCCATTTTGAAATCTGGGGATGACACCCGAGTTCTCCAAGTCTATTATATGGCTCTGACATTCTCCTTAACCGATTGCGTATTTCATCGGTGTCGCCACCAAGATGCTGGATGATCTTACACTGCAATGTCGCCAAACTTAGCTTCCCAACAACCGCATCGAGTATCGCCTCATCAAACTGTGTGTAGTTTCCAACATTGATGTAAGACGCGACACCAATAATTAAATCTTCATTGCCGAGTACAACATCTTTAAGCGTGTTGGCAACCATCGGTATGTTACGACGCGAAATCTTGTCAGGCGCAAAAAGTTTCTTGACATCATCCCTGTTTGCCATACCGTCAGAATACTCATTGCAAAACTCATTTATAAACATTGCCGCATAAACAATGTGAGAATCATTGCCTATATCACGAAGAGCCTGATACAGCTCATTTGAATACTTAATACGATTACCTTTCGCAAGATACTCAATTCGCTTGGGCGTCGCATTTGCTCCTGAATATCTTGATATAACGCCTTTACTCATACCTGACAAGAGGCCATTCATTGCGTCATCTGACAATTGCACTTCTTCTGCCAATCGCTTTGCCAAATTCTCATCTTCCTCCCACGCTATACCGCGCGAATTCTTCTGAGATAAAACCGAATAACAATCTATGTCATTTACATACTCCCAGAACAAGGTCTCGTCATCTGTGTTTCTATTCCACACCTCAGCTGCGTTATTCCATGTTGGCACAAGCCACTTGAGTCTTATACAAAGAGCAAGCGCCCTATCCGACACGAGCTTCTTTGCGTCATCAATTCTACCTTGTTTTGATTGTTTCTCCACGAAACGAGTTATGTCATCCTCGCCCAAATCATCACGGTTGAAAACAAAAGCAATATTCTCAATAGAATCTTCCTGCTGCGACTCCAATTGCAAATACACATTGTCAAGATACGTTTTAAACTCTCTGTCCACATAGTCAACAAGTTGCTTGATTCCACAACTATTAATCACCGAATAGTTCTTCTTCTCAAAATCGCTCACATCAATCCCTTTGGCGTTCAATATCTCCTTCAGCATATTTGCATCAAGTAAATATGCGCATTCAGATATGACAACCTCAATAAATCCAGTCTCTTGCGCCAATTTAAAGTCAAGCACTTCGAACTTCAAGTCAAACTGCCTCACAAAAGCTGTCATAGTCTCTACATCGTTAATCCCATTGTCTCGCAGCAACTGCGGCATGGCCGCTGTCTGCTCCACATACTCTTTTACAATGTTAGACGGAACAACAGCTTTCTCCTGTCGCATTGTCCACGCGACATACAGCCCCAATTGCTTTTCAATAAACTCGCGTGGCCAGCCGTCTCCCGAAACTGAAGTCTCTATCAACTCTGCCATGTAGTTCGGAGTTGCCGACATGATGCAGTCAAACAACTTTCTTGCATCGTCTCCCTTTGCCACTTCCGTAAGATATCCATCTACAAACTCATAACTTCTCAAATCCTTTTTGGAAATTAGTTGCCAAAATTCCTTTGCCTTCTCACTCTCGGGGCTTGTCAAAAGTTCGCGGCAAATGTCATAGTTCGGCATAGATGGAGTCGAGAAATAATGCAGCTCAAGACTTTCAATTAGCGCCCTAGGATTTTTGAGTTTGGTTTTCCAATCAGCATCATCGCCTCGCGTAACACCAACTTCAAAAAGGTAATCCTGAATAGAATTAACTCCGTCAACCTCATGGAAGATCGAAATGTTGTAATAATACTTTTCGTTGAGATAGCCATTCTTCAACAAGAGAATCACAAGTTCTGCATCTTGCCGATCTTCGCTGCTTTCCTGAATGATTACCTTAATCTCATCATCTTTCAAGACGCCTTCTACCATTAATTCCTGAATCGTTTTATGCTTGATAGTTAGGCGACGTTCCTTTAGGACCTGAATTTCCTGTTTGATCTTTTCAATACGCCCATTTTGATGCGACTCAATTCGTTTGACGTGTTCATCGTATGTACAGTTAGGGTCTGTCTTCTTTTCGATATCCGCCCATTTTATCGGGCGATTTCCATACGAACCTCCTGAAAATCCATTTCTGCGCAACACCTCAAACCAATTATCATAGTAGAGTATCGCCGAGGCAAACCTTTGTTCTCCCTGAATATGCACATAGGCGTTGTGAGGATCAAACTCTCGCATCAATGTAGCATAATACAACAATTGCAATTGTTGAATGTCCGTCAACTTTTCCCCATTGATGCAATCAATCTCATGTTTCAAATTGCTAATCTTATCATCAATATCTTTTGCCAACCTTTCCTGGGCTTCTTTTTTCTTCTCAAGGAACTTCCACATCATACCTCTTTCATCATGCATGAGGGCAAAATCCTTGGGAAAGAAGTTTTTGAACACAACAAGTCCCAAGAGTTCTTGCTCAGAGGTATAATCGATTACTTGCTCTCTGTAAGTGTAATATTCATTGCAAATGTTCTTGAGAAGCCGCATATCCGAGATGTACGGCGAAACCACCTTTACAAATCTTACCAATGTCTCATCTGGCTTAGTGTCGCTCCAGTCATTGAGAAACGCCAACAACTCCGTGCGTGAATTAGATGCATTTATTCGCGGAATGATCGGAATAACAAAATCAAAGAATTTCACTTTGCTCTTTTCATCTTCAAACAGTTCTTCCCGAAGCGCATATATAAATCTTATAGGTTTTTTCTTGACACTTATCTGATGGGAATTGTTCAGAAGTAGATTTAGCTCCCGCAACTTCGTGAAGATACATAAATCATTAAATCTATCGATGTCCTCAAAAACAACTATAGAACATTTTGAGGCAGAAAAGAAATTAATGATTGTCCTTATGTTACGGTTAAGCATAGAACATGACGGGATATCCGGCATCTCAATTTCCAAGCCAGCAAGCCCAGCGCCACTTACATCAACACGTTTAATGCCTGTATCCTTTAGCCAGTAAACCACTTTACGCATAGCCATTAGAGAAACAGCAACAACCTCAAACAATGAAAACCAAAATATAACACATGCGTAATTTGCGACCCAATCATGTATCGCCGGTGTTACATACTTCACAAAAACATCTGGTTGCATAATGCCAATGATACCCCCACCTATCAAAAGCACTACGGTAATTATTTTCCAACTCCACCATGCCGCATCCTTATGCAGGTGAACTATTTGCTGCAAAATACTTAATTCTAATTTGTGCTCAAACTCAGTTTTTTCCTCTTCTGTCTTGCCAATTCTATGTTGCTCAAGGAATAAGGCCAAAGAAACCCACAGAACATTCTTCTTTCCCTTGAAATAAGTCCTCAAGAATGAACTTTTCCCAGCCCCATACAATCCAGTTACCGCAATATTTTTGATAGCATCGTTCTTTGACGACAGCGCAAAATCCATCGCCTCAGAGTACGTCTTGATATCTTCCGCGTTCTCTGTCGGTGTTAGCGATTGGAACGGCGATTCTATCGAATGCCAAATATTTGTCGGCAGCATCAATTCCAAGACTTTCATAAGACATTTCTTCATGGCATATCCTCCCGTCAATACTCGCCCATCTCTCGTTTAATCGGCTGATGTTTGCCATATTCATAATAGCAGGCCAACGTAAGAAGCATTTTAATCTCACTATCAGGCATATCGCGCTGGTCGATCTTGACCCACTTGCATACAAAATCTTTTGCAATCATATCTATGTCTGGTGTCGCCCAATCACGCTTGTCTGGATTCCCAAGATATTCAAATATTTTTCGCAAAGTATAATTCAATTTTCGAGACTCTTCCACCTCTATTTCTGTCAGATGATTTACTATGCTAAAGTATTCAGCGTAGTCAAGCCTCGAGAAAGCCTTGCAAAGCGCGGGTAGGGAATCAACAATCTCTTGCCTGAACATCTTTACACGCGATTGATTTACTTCAAGCGTACACGGGCATTCCAAGAGATCAATAAGTTGCTGTGTCTCGTAAACAGACCAATCATCACATCGCTTGTCAAACTCATCCCGCATAAACTTCAGTTGATCCAATGGTGGTAACTGACTGTCAACTTTGACCATTTTCCAGGCCTTAGTGCTCTCCTTTATTTTCTTGTTCACTTTATCAAGCACTAAACCGAGGGACTCATACCGTGACTTCAGATAATCTTTTAAAACCGAGAACCGAACACGTAAAGTCTTCCAATCACGTTCTTTGACAGACGAATATATCATAACACCGACATAATCATCTGGCTCGTATGCGTATCTCTTCAGCGCGCGCTCGACAATGAAGGGGCAATACTGAACCTCTCCTTCAAGAAGAATGCCTTGTGATCTTGTAACCATACCCGGATGGGCAAATACCAAAGAACGAAAGTATTGAAAAAATGCATCATCAGTAGGACAACCTTCTTCGGGAATGCTTAACGGCTCGCCCATGCAGACATTTTTGAAGAACTTACAACTATCTGGATGCCCCTTGTCAAAAATTGTTGCGCTTAAACCAAACTCCTCGCGCAGGCGCTCTATTGAGTCCTTAACTACGCTTGCAAACATCATGAATGTCATCAACCCTGTCGGGGCATCCATACCCTTGGGAGTCTCCTGATGAGTGTTTATCCATGCCGTCGCATGTCGCAACCGATCAAGCACCGCACAAACCTGCGAATGTTTGGCTTTTAACTCCTCGTCATAGGAAAATACATTTGTGCTATTCAATGTGCCGTACATTGAATCACAAATACGCTCATCGAGTAATGGTTTAAAGGAGTTCATAGTTAGTCGGTTCCATAGCGTAGTTCAAGATTATTCATAACAAGCTGGCCGATGTCCTCGCGCCCAGACCCAGTTATTAGAATGGTCTGCTCCAATGGTGTTTACAATGGTAATAGTACTAGACTCAATTTGATGCTTTGATAGGAACTTATAGATCGTTTTTACGTCATCCTCCGTAATAACACAACCCCCAATAACACGTATCAGGTCAAAGCCTGCGCTTGTTAGAGAAAATGTATGCACCCACAGTACGCCTCCGGTTATTCTAAGCCTAGACACACCATCACTTAATCTAATCGTCAACTCTTCTGATCCTTCAAGTGGATTCATCTTTGCCGCCGACTGAAGGTTACTCATCAAGCCAAGTTCTTGAAATCGTACGATGTCGTCATACGAACCAAATATTGGCCTGTTATCATAGCTGACAATCAATTCGCCGCCAATCGCTCCTCTACACAGATTGGCAAAACACATGCAATCGTTCTTTGACAGGTTCTTAACAACATCTAACGTTCGCATCGAGATTCGATTAGGCTGCACGACCTCTTCTTTCAAGAGCCCTGCCCACCACTGACGAAGTTCATTATCGTCAATCATTTCCGCCTCTCGACGCCAACGATTGAAAAAAGTCTGTGATATCGGTTCATCAGAAATTTCTTCGGATGGGACTGTAGATATCTGTCGTATTGCCTCTTCCATGGCTGCCTGTAAGCGACGTGCGTCTGACATATGGTTTAGTGTATGCAAAGCATCATAGGCATCCACAACCGTAACAGGTGCAGGGCAATCCAGCAATTGACCTTCTCTGTAAACTTTTATACCGTTTCTTACGTCAGTACAGTCTTTTTCTGTCTGCGCTTGAATCAACGCTACAGCCCGTTCGTTCTTAGCGATCCATTTGCCAAACAAAGCTTTTAGCAACTTGCCTAACCCTTTATTGGACGACGACACAACATCGGCTGTCGCCTGAACCAATGGCGTAGCATCAGCACTCACATCTGCATTAACATTTCCTTGCACTGGAATTGTCGCTCTCATGTCTTATTCTCCTTTCAACCTTGTCTTACCCGTCAGCAGTTCCTGCATCATGCCGGATTTGATGCGCTCGTATTTCGCACAGTCGGCCTCAAGCGCCGCAATCTCCGCATCCATGTCTGATACCACCGCCCCAATCGCCTTCTGCTCGGCAAGAGTGGGGAAAGCAAACGCCAACCCTTCAATATCCTTTGCATTCAAATTGTTGATTGCCGACCCAGTAAGGATATCATCCAACTGCCGCCGGTAACTCTGTGATTGAAGCAGATATCCCACAAAGCATGAATCAACACTTTTTACACATCGAAATACAGCCATAAAAGCACCAAAAGTAGCTACCTCCGCTTTATGCCATACTGCCGCCTTACCAACAAGGTTTCTACTGCCGTTTGCGGCACAAATGAGTATATCCCCTTCAGTCAACTGCTGACAACCTGCTATACACTCATTCATCACATACAAAACATCATGGCAAATGATCTGGTTGTCTTGAATATTATTAGCTCTAAGTAGCACTGTGGCGTTTGGCATTAACGTAAGTGATGATTGCTCTGGCCTGAAACTAACACCTCTAATCGATTCACCGATCCCTCCCAGCCGCTTCACCTCCCAATCCACGGGAATGGGGCCAAGTTCAGTCTGCTTGAACTCGGCGCGTGCTGCGCCAAACCCCGGCAGGCGGGTTTTGCCGGTGAGGAGCTGCTGCATTGCACCAGTCTTGATGTTACGCTTTTTCTCGATGAGTTTCCCCAACGCCGAAATCAACTCATCGACATCCGACAACGCCCTCGCGATCCTCCGCTGCTCGGCGAGAGGGGGAAGAGGGATTTCACTTCGCGAAAGATCGCCTATACTTATACTTGCTTGGTTAATAGCTATTTTAGCCAGCTCGCGTGCCTTGCTCCTCATGGGGGATGATGAAAGAGCATAATACAAATAGTTTGCATTGGCACTTTCGTTACACCGCAAGAGCAGAAGATTCATCCCATGATATAACAGCTCCTTGCCATCATATAATGCAACATTCCCAATGTATGGCAAACTATTTATGTGGCTAAACAGGATATCACCGTTGCTCAACATATAATCAGCGGGCGGCGCATCTTTTACATAACCAACGCGAGAATAATTCACAACGCCTTTTGAGATTGTCTCAATTCGAGAAATCTTATAAGAGCCACGATTACACACCGAATAAGTAAATCCATTTTTTATTCGTGTGCAACATTCCCCCAGCCGCTTCACCTCCCAATCCACGGGAATGGGGCCGAGTTCGGTCATCTTGAACTCTGCGCTCTCAGCGGTCTCTGCGTGAGGTTTTTCCCCGCCCGTAGCATTAGAACCGAGTTCAGCCTTTCTTGATTTCGGCGGCTTCATTCACCCTCCTTTCCGCGCTCGCCCTTCTCCTTCTTGATCTCTTCTTCGAGCGCGAGGAGGTAGCGGTCGTAGTCGCTCATGAAGAGCCGGTCTTGCACGATGCGGTATTTCTCGAACTCGTTTTCAGCATGTTCTTCCGCAATTGCGGCGGTCACATTCTCGACCTGTTCAATCGTAATCGGTCCGTCCCAAATCGCCACAAACTTGTCGAGGCGCCTCTCCCACGCCTCCATCGTCATAGGGATATGCCGAAGCGCGGCATTCTCCGCAAATTCCAGGTAGGCATTGACAAGCCTCTCAAGCATTCCAAGTTCATCTTCGGTCAAGTAGTTCTTGGCAATGACTACGTCGCTCTTGCGAATCTTTCCATTGGGCGAAGCCGCCCAGCTACTCAGCCCCATGTGCTCCTTCGCCGCGTCGGCACGCGAAAAGATGATTTGGGCTGCCGTAAGGCCGTTGACAGCTTGGTGCATCTTGTTCTGGACTGTCGCAAAGAATCTCCGTGTCCGAAGTGCCTTGCTGTCATAGTCGATGGCAGTCGCGTAGATGTCCGTCACCTTCTGATAGAACTTACGCTCGCTCAGGCGTATTTCTCGAATATCTTCAAGGAGACGTTCAAAATATTGATTTGAAATCGGAGAACCATCCTTCATTCGAGGCTTGTCGAGAACATAGCCACGAATCGTGTACTGTGAAACGATCTGGTTGGCCCACTTTCTGAACTGCACCGCCCGCTCGTTATCTATCTTGAAGCCAAGAGCGATTATAACTTGCAAGTTGTAGTGGTTTACACGGTAGTTCTTGCCGTTGTCGGCAACTATTAAAATTTCTTTAATAGTTGACGCCTTATCAAGCTCGGCGTCTTCGTACAATTTCCGCAAATGGTAGGCGATGTTCGGCACCTCCACGCCATACACCGCCGCGAGCATTTTCTGGCTCATCCAGATATTCTCGTCTTCGTAGCGTATTTCATACCGCTCGTCGACAGCACCGACAGAGGCAATGTAAGTAATGAACTGGGCCGCGCTCGACTTCTGAGGCTCCATGTTGTCCCAATTGCTCTTTTTCTTCTTTGCCATTGGCTGCCTCCTTACGGTTTAGCGACCTTCGCCACTATCCCCATCTCTACGAGGTGCGCCATTACCTTTCCGCGCAGGGCGGCGACATCGGCCTCGAGCGATGCGAGCGGCCTGTCGTAGCGTTCAGCGAGTGCCTTTACCTCTGCGGCGATTTGCGAGAGCGTGCGGTCAAGCTCTGCGTCGAAACGGCGGTGTAGTTCCTCTGCCCACTTGTGATGAACGACGAGAGTCTTTACATCATCTCCTGTAAGTTCCTCGTAGATGCTCTCGATCTCCCATGCAAAGCGCCTGTCGTCCTCGCGCAGATCTTTCTTGAATAACGCTATGCTTTTCTTTAGCTTTTCGACCTCTTCGGGCATTTCATCATCTTCGCCAAGCCCTTCGGTCAATTCGGCGAATTGCGATTCAAGGCCTTCAAGCTCTTCGACGCGCTCCAAATAGCTCTCGTATGTTTTTGCGCACCGCCCTTTTGCCACGACTTCAGGCGGCAAAAGGTCGCACTGAAGGTCGCGCCAGCCATACGATTTCTTCTTGGGTTTTACGAGCCTGGCCTGCCAGCCATCGCGGCAGATAAGATAGCAATCATCTTGCATAGTCTCCGCCCAGTAGTTCATCAGATGTTCGTATAGGGCGTAGGGGGATGCCAGAGATTGGCTCGCACGCGAGCCAGCGCAGGACAACGCGGGCTGGCGCAAAAGTTCTTCGCCCCATTCTGCGATAATTTTCTTTGGCTCGGCACCGCGCTTGAGGCCAAGCGCCTTGCGCGTAAAATCGCCAAGCCACCGCGCACAGGCGTTCTCAAACGCATCTATCTGCCCGGCCATTTCATCACCCTCTCGCAATTCGCCAACAATCTCTTCCTTGGGCAACGCGAGCTTTACAAAGCCCTTGCGAAGCGGCTTAAAGAGACACGCTGGGTATTTCGCCGCCTCGTCGACCGGGATACCACCCTTTAGATGGGATGTAAGATTCTGCCGAACTTCCTTGTCGGATGGTGCGACATAGCGCGGTATGTTGAGGTTGTAGTCGTTTGCCTCAATGTCGGCATACTTCACGAACTGCGCGTAGTGTGGCACGTTCTCGCCGGCGTTCCAGACGTCGACAATGCGCCTTACGTCGCTTTCGCGCAAGCGGTTCTTCGCGCCATCTTTGGCAAAACCATCTTTGGCATCGATCATAAAGACACCCTTCGATGCCGTCGCGCCTGCTTTATCGAGCACTATGATGCAGGCGGGGATGCCCGTGCCGAAGAAAAGGTTTGGTGGCAACCCGATGATGCCCTTTATCCAATGGTGGCGCACGATGTACTTGCGTATCTCCGCCTCGGCGTTGCCACGGAACAAAACGCCATGCGGCAGAATGACGGCGGCGCGTCCGCTCGGTTTCATCGACTTCAGGATGTGCAGCAAGAAGGCATAGTCGCCGCACTTCGGCGGTGGCATGGGCGCGACCCCCTCGCCATGCCCCCAGCGCCCGAAGCGATCCTCTTCGCTCGCGCCCTTGAGCCAGCTCTTGACGGAGAACGGAGGATTGGCAACGACATAGTCGAACGTGCAAAGCTCGCGGTCGTTGCGCTTGTGCAGGGGATCGGTCAACGTGTCGCCGTGCCTGAGGTCTGGATCGTCCACGCCATGTACGACCATCGACATGCGCGCCATGCCGATTGTGGCCACGTCCTTTTCCTGGCCTTGTATGGCGACACCCCCTTTCGCCTCCGCCGCCGCGCGAAGAAGAAGCGACCCGGACCCGCAAGTCGGATCGTAGATCGAAATCATCCTGCGCTTGTCGTCGCCGATGCCGATCACCTTCGCCATTACGCGGCTAACTTCGGCGGGGGTGTAGAACTGCCCCTTCGACTTGCCCGACTGCGTGGCGAAGTTTTTCATCAGGTACTCGTATGCGTCGCCGATCAGGTCGTCGTCGGCAGCGCGGTTGTTAGAGAAGTCGAGGTCTTCGTCCTGGAACACGCCGATGAGTCCGCTCACCGTGTCGACGAGGTCCTTGCCCTTGCCAAGCTTCGTCTCGTCCGCGAAGTCGGCGTTGTTGACAACGCCTTCAAGGTCGTTCGCGGAGGCGATCTTGGCGAGGATCACATTCACCTTCTCGCCAATGTCCTTGCTGCCCTTGAGCTGGACAAGGTCGTCAAAGCTGCAGCCCTTCGGTAGTTCTATCAAGAGCGACTTGTCGCCCGATTTCTTCTTGTCGCTCAGGTACT
Organism: uncultured bacterium; assembly: GCA_902764415.1. Lineage (GTDB taxonomy): Bacteria > Verrucomicrobiota > Kiritimatiellia > RFP12 > UBA1067 > UBA1067. Next base: position 43,049 of record CACWVU010000004.1, read on the forward strand.
TGATGAACAGCACCACCAGCACATAGTCCTTGTACTGGCTCGCGTCCATTCCGCCGCGCAGTTCGTCGCATGCTTCCCAGAGCTTTGAATATAGCTGTGATTTCTTAATTGCCATCGCTGATACCTCCACCGCTTACAGTTTGGGTAAACTGTATTGATACTTCCATGAGATTTCTCTTAAGCTCCCGCTTCAACCTCTTGATTCTCTCAAGACGCTCACGTACCGCCGATGCCACCTCTCTCGCCTTGTCACTTGCGGCCATTGGAACCGGAAGCTGCAACAGCTTCTTCACGGAAAGCGTCTGCTGAAGTCCGCTGCTTAGGCGCTTCAGCCACTTCGCACCCTCGGCATCTTCAAAATAGCCCTTAAGAAAATAGGGATCAACACCGATTGGGCGACAGACGAACAAGTTGCCATCTACGACGTAGATCTTGTTCGGTTCGTCAACCACGGCGCATTTGAATGGTGCGCCAGAACGGGAAATCACCAAATCACCCACCTTAGCCACAAAACTTTCGCACCCGTCTGGAATCGCCGAAAGCTTCGACACCTCGTCTTCTATTACGCCGTCGGTTATGCTCTTCGGCGTCAAGTAACATATACCTGGGCTAGAGTCAGGCGGCAGAAGCAGCCTATCTAACGCTTCCTTCGGCATGACAACGCCACGACGGATCTCCTGAACCAACTCGCCAAGCGGACGCTGTCGCTCTGACTGCGAAGGTTCGGCAAGATAAACCGCAGGGTCTAGTTCGCCGTCGCGTTTGAGAATCTGGTCCTTGCTCCTCGTCACTATATCCCCGAAATTAGCAAGGTTTGCGAGATCCTTGACTATTCTCGAGATATTGAAGTTAATCCCGGATACATCGTATTGATCAGAACCGGCCACATCAAAAAGCTTCGTAGAATAGCACCCCTTCCTAAACGTCACGATAGCTATCGCAATAGACGTGCCTGGATAGACGCCTTCTGGAAACGCCACAACGCCTTCAATCATTCCACGAGCCACGAAATAGCGTCTGTACGATGCACTTTGAGCACTGCTCAATGCGGCACGTGGCATGATGACTACAGCCCGACCGCCCTCTTTCAATGCAGAAACCGCCTGTGCAGCAAAAAACCATTCAGAGGAAACAAGCGAAATCTGCGGGAAATCTGGAAATGCTTCTACGAGCGACTGCCTAACACTATTGAAATTAAGTTCACGAACATTCAAACCAAACGGCGCATCACAATGTACCTTGTCGAATTTCGCTCGCCTTAAGAGCTTGGGATCGAAGCAGTCGGCCACATGAACCTTCCCATGCGTTCCGCGAATGAGCGCAATCAGGCCTGCATAACGAGCAATATTTTTATCAAATTCTACGCCAACAATCTCAAATGACTTGTTGTCATTCAGGGCATGGCCATATTGCATCCACGCCATATTGACAAAAAAACCAGCGCCAGCACAAAGATCAAGACAAGCATCTCCCGGATGGATGTCAAGTAAAGCAAGCGATAGCGCATCTAACCTAACCGAATAGTTGACCTTGATATGTATTCGCTTCACATAGTATGTCTCAAAAAGGTCAACCGCATCATCCTCGGAAACCCTCCCGGCCAATTCGTAGTATTCATTCCAATGTGCGCCAATCGCAGAAACGATAGAATCCAGACAAGGCTTTGGAACATTGCAACTTGAAAGAAAACCGTCCAGGTCAGCGATGTCAGCTGACATTCCAATATGTCTAGCCCAAAGGCACAAAACCGTTAAGCCACACACCTCGTTGAACAGAGTATCCAATGCATACTTCCGCTCAATGCGATGTATGATTTCTCCAATAATCAATATATCTTCTCTCCTGTTTTTCATAATTAATTTTGCGCGTATTATAGCATATTGGCCGCACTGTGTCAAATCGGTATCTTAATACCAAATACAATGGTAGTAAAATCCTTTGCTTGCCCGTCTCAAACATACTCAATATGATATGGATTAGGTGGCCCATCAGTAACACGCGAAAGTCGGTCCAAGACCCGTGCCCTTCCGTGGAAAGGGCATGCCTAAGCCTCTATACAATACTGCCGCGAGACGGCAAAATATCACGCAAAAAATGGCGGATTAGTTCTTCATGCCGATGGCGTAGAATGGCAGTGTGGTGAGTTCGCAGCGACCATTGTCGCCTGCGCGCACGGTCTGCCTGCTGAAACGTCCGGCGTCAAACCTGATGGCCTGGTCAAGGTGTTTGTCGGCCGTCATCTGCCACAGCGACCTGAGCGAGCCCGCCGCACCGGCCTTGACCTCTATCGGCATGACGACGGAACCGTCCTCGACAACATAGTCGACCTCGGCATTGCTCTTCGCGCATTCGCGCAGCCAATAGTTCAGGCGCGGCTCTTCAAAATCGCCGCGCCGGAAAAACAGGTGCTGACCGACAAACTGCTCGGCTATGCTGCCCTCGTTGACCAGCGCAATGTCGTCCATGTCCGACAAACGCGTCCAGGTCAAGCCGTTCGCATAGTTCATCAGCCCGACATCGATGAACAGCAGCTTCCTCACCGACGGCCGCTCCTCGGCGCCGAGCGGAATACCGTTCGAGTCCGAATGCACCACCGGGCAGGCGATTCTGGCCTTTATGAACAGGTCGATTACCGACGCCACCTTGGCAGCCTTGCTTTCACGCGAATAGTTGACGAACTTGACCTTCTCTCCGACGCGGGCCGGTATGGCGCGGAACACGCTCTGCATAAGAGCAAGGTCGGCTCCGTAGGCATATTTTGCGAAATCATCTATGTATGTGTTCACTATCCTGCGGTGCACCGCCGAGACCTCCGCGAAGTTCTGCGTGTCAAGCCACGTCTGAGTAGCCTCGGGCATGCCCCCGACAAGCATATAGCGGCGCACAAGATCCATCAGCTTCTCGTGGACTGCATCCGAGACGCCGGCGACTACATTCTCCATTGAGATGGATTTGAACAGATATTCATCTGCGGCGGCGACAAACTCGCCGAAGGTAATCGGCCCCAGGAACATATACTCCACCCTTCCAACGGGCATAGAGAAGTTGTGCCGGGCAAGGGCGAACTCAAGAAGAGATCCTGCCGCAACGATTGGCAGGTTGGGCATTTCCTCGTAGAAATACCTCAAGGCGTCAATCGCCTCCGGAATCGCCTGAATCTCGTCAAGGAACAAGATGCCCCCGGGTGCCGTCACATCCGATGAAATCCTGTCGGATATTTCCTGGCAAATCCGCTTGGGATCAAGCGATCGAAATGCCGGTATCAAATCAAGATTCCGGTAGAGATTAATTTCACGAAGCGCGAGACCCTCGGCCAAGGCGAAATCACGTACAAGCGTTGACTTTCCAACTTGCCGAGCTCCTCGAATAACAAGAGGATGGCGATTGTGGCCTGAAAACCACTTCTTCATGCTATTTATCGCATCTCTTTTCATATTTATCCCCTGTTTATATATTCATCATGGACAAAATAACCCCGTATTTTGTCTAGTGAGCTGACATTTTGTCGGGTATTTTATCATAATACCCAAACAAATGCAACCGCCATTTGATTGTTTAGCGGAGTTTCGTTCGGTAGTTTGACGCGATTCCGTTCGGCGGTTCGGCGGATCAGTTCTTCATGTGGACGTCGACCTGCGGGAAGGGCTGGGAGATGCCGCCGGCGACGAAGGCGTTGTTGACCGCCTCCACCGCGCCGTTGTAGACCGCCCAGTAGTCGTCGCTGCGGCACCACGCGCGCGCGCCGATCTTGATCGAGCTGTCGTCCAGCGCCGAGACCATCGACACCGGCGCGGGATCGGCGAGCGCCCCCGGGACCTTGGAGACGGTTTCCAGCACCAGCGCGCGCGCCGCGGCGAGGTCGGTGCCGTAGGCGACGCTGAAGAGGAGATCGACACGCCGCATCCCGAGCGCGGTGTAGTTGACGATCGGCGAGCCCCAGGCCGACTTGTTCGGGATGGTGACGCGGCGGTTGTCGACGGTAGCGAGCGTGACCGCCATCATGTCCAGCGCCTTCACCGTGCCCTCGAAGCCGGCGACGGTCACGAAGTCACCGACCTTGAACGGCTTGTTGAGCGCGAGCATGATGCCCGCGGCGAGCGAGCCGAGCGACTCCTGGAAGGCGAATCCGATGATGAGGCCGGTGGCGCCGAGACCGGCGACGAGCGGCCCCACCTCGACTCCGAGACGGCCGAGCACCACCACGAAGAGGAACGCCCAGCAGGTCTTCACCGCCACCGAGACGACGAACTTGACCAGCATCTCGTTCTCGCCCTTCACCCGCTGCTCCAGCGTCCGCCGGATAAACGCCGAAATGCACTTGATGACGAACGCGCCGACCAGCAGGATCAATGCCGCGCTCAGAATCCTCGCACCCAGCACCAGTCCCTGGGTCTGGAGCCACTCCACCACCGGACGAACCGCGTCCGCCGCCTGTTCCTTCATTTCTGCCTTCCTTTCGTTTTAGTTCTTCAGGAATTTTATTTACGCGTATTATACCATATCTGCGGTTCGTGATTCGTGATTATAAACTCCGATCCGTAGGGCTCTCGCTACCGCTCCGCAGAATGGTCGATGCTTCGCATTTGACATTCGTCTTACACGGCCATACTGACCTTATTTTATATCTGCGGCTTCGCCGCAGGGGGCTCATGGGGTCTGGGGCGGAGCCCCAATTAAAAAACAAAGTCATGATATCATCAGTATTGGGGTTGGCAGATGCGAAGCTGCGGAGCGGTAGCGGGAGCCCCAACCATCGGAGTTCCAACTATCCCTACGCGATGACGCGGTCGTTGCGGCCGGGGATGCCGAGCTTGTCGCGGTACTTCGCGACCGTCCGCCGCGCCACCGGATAGCCCGCGGCCTTGAGCTCGGCGACGATCTTCTCGTCCGACAGCGGGTTGGACTTGTCCTCGCCGTCCACGATCTCCCTGAGCTTGCCCAGCACCGCCTCCTGCGAGACGGTCTCGCCGGCGGCGGTCTTCACTCCGGTCGAGAAGAACCGCCGCAGCTCGATGGTGCCGAACGGCGTCTCGGCGTACTTGTCGCGCACCGTGCGCGAGACGGTGGTGCCGTGCACCCCGACCGCCGCGGCGACCTCGAGCTCGGTGAGCGGCTTCAGCGCGCCGAAGCCGCGCTCGAAGAAGTCCTGCTGGCGGTCGAACACCGCCTGCGCGATATCCCTCACCGTCTGGCGCCGCTTCTCGATCGCCTCGCGGAACGCACGCGCGGCCGCGATGCGCTCGCGCACGTACGCCTTGGTCTCGGCGGTCTGGCTCTTGTCCTTCAGCAGGTCCTCGAACGACTTCGAGAAGCGGATCTCCGGGAGCGACCGCTCGTCGGTCTCGGCGATCCAGCGGCCGTCGAGCTTGCGCGCATGGATCTCCGGGTTGACGAACTCGACGCGCTCGCGCTCGCTGGGGAACTGGCGCCCGGGACGGCCGTCGAGCGAACGGAGCGCGACCATGGCGGCGGCGAAGCGCTCCTTGGAAAAGCCGTGCGCCTTGCAGATCGCGTCGGTCCGCCCGGCCTCGATGTCGGCGAGGTGGCCGGAGACGATTTTGCGGACGTCCTCGCGGACGGCAGGGTCGGCGATCGACTCGAGCTGGGAGAGGAGGCACTCCTCCACCGTGCGCGAGCCGCAGCCGGGCGGGTCGAGGTCGCGGATCTTCGCAAGCACGGCAATGACCTCGTCCTCGCTCTTGCCGAACGCCATCGCCACGTCGGCAAGCGAGCCTTTGTAGTACCCCTTCTCGTCCAGGTCGCCGATCAGCACCTCGGCCATCGGGAAGTCGGCTGCGTCGATGTCGGAAAGCGGCAGCTGCTCGACGAGGTGGCCCTGCAGCGTCTCCTCCTTGACCAGGTTGTCGAAGAACGCCTGGCGGCGCTCGGCCGCCTCCTCGTCGTGCCCGACGGTGGGCTCGTAGCCGTCCTCGGGGAAGTCCGGCTCGTCCTGCTCCCGCTCGCGGTCGAGCTTGGCCTCCACCTCGGAAAGCGGCGTCTCGAGCGGATGATCCATGTCCTCGATCGCCGGGTTGGCGCTCATTTCCGCGGCGATTTCGGCGCGCAGCTCCGGAAGCGACATCGCCAGCAGCTTCAGCCCCTGCATCTGGCGGCCGGAGATCGCGAGCTTCTGCTGCTGCGCGGCGGTTATGGACATCGACTGGTTCATCTCTCGGGCGGCTCCAGGATCCAGCGCTTGTTGTACCAGTACCAGTCGCCGGGGCGCTTGCGCACCTCGCGGTCGATGAGCGACATCGCCTCGCGCGTGATCCGCTCCGCCTCGGCGCGCGGGTCGGCGGCGGAGGGGTCGGGGCGAAGGGTGGCGATGTGGTTGAAGACGTGGCGCCCGCCGTCGCGGACCATCTGCGCCACCACCACCGGCGAACCGCAGCGGACGGCGAACATCGCGCCGGCGCGGCTGACGTTGGCCTTGCCGCCGAAGAAGTCCGCCTCGACGTCGCGCTTGCGCACCCTGAGGTCGGGCAGGATCGCGAACACGCGCCCCGCCTCGAGCCCGGCGCGGATCTTCGCGAGCGTGTCGCGGCAGTCGCGGTCCAGCACCTCCACCGCGCCGTACTGGCGGTTCATCCACGCGTCGATCTTCGGGTTGCGCTGGCGCGCGGCGATGGCGAAGAGCCTGAGCCCGTAGACCGCCATCGACCACGCCGCCATGTACCAGTTGCCGGAGTGGGGCACCATCACCACCACGCCGTGCCCTTCGTCGGCGTAGGCCTGGAGGCGCTCCTTGTACTTGAGCCCGTCCAGCACGTGGCGGTCCATCCACCTGCGGCCGAGCTTCGGCGCGCGCATCATCTCGACCGCGTTGAGGAGCATGTTCTGGAGGGAGCGGACGGCGACGCGGCGCACCTCGCGCGCGGACATCTCCGGAAACACCGAGCGGATGCGCCCTTCGGTACGGCGGCGCTTGAAGGCGAAGACGCGAACAAGCATCCAGCCGACGGCGCGGGCGAGCGCCGCGGCGCAGCAGTAGGGAAGCGCGTTCACGAGCCCGCACGCGAGGCGCAGCCCGGCGTACTCGGCGTTTACCGCAGCTCTTCCCTTGGCCATCGCGCCTACTGCGCCTCGGCGAGGTTGCGCCGGGCGTCCTCGATCGCGCGGCAGACGGCGCGCGAGGTGATGGTGGCGGCGGTGATCGCTTCGATGTCGCCGCCGTCCTTCTTCACCTTGAGCGAGGTCGCGTCCTTCCCCGAGAACTGCCCGGCGAACTCTGGCGTCTTCAGCTTCATCCCAAGGCCGGGCGTCTCCGACGCCTGCAGCACCTTGTAGGAGATGACGGTCTTCTTGTCCTTTTTGAAGCCGACCATCAGCACGATGTCGCCGCCGTAGCCGTCCTTGCAGCGGCCCTCCGCGGTGAAGCCGTCCTCGCCGCAGAGGACGGCCGCCTTCGCCGCCTCGCGGGCCTTCGCGGCCGTGGCCTTGATCGGCTCGGCGGTGATGCCGTTCACGTACGCAAGCACCGCGGCGCAGACGCCGCTGATGAGCGTGAGGCTGACGACGAGACTAAGTATCTTCTTCATATCACTTCGCTCCAAAAGGCTTGGGCTGGGTCCAGCGGTTGATGAGGGGGCAGACCGCGTTCATGATCAGGATCGCGAACGAGCAGCCCTCGGGATAGGAGCCGAACTGGCGGATGAGCATGCAGACGAGTCCGCAGCCGCAGCCGAAGATCAGCTTGCCCTTCGCGGTGATCGGGCTCGTGACGTAGTCCGTCGCCATGAAGCACGCGCCGATCATCACGCCGCCGGTGAGGACCTGCATCGTCGCCGGCGCACCGCCCGCGATCAGCGAATAGACGAACACCGTCGCGATGAAGGCGACCGGGATGTGCCAGGTGATGACCTTGCGGAAGAGGAGGTACGCCGCGCCGACCGCGATTGCAATCGCCGACACCTCGCCGATGCAGCCGGGGATGTTGCCGATCGCCATGTCCCAGAGGCCGGGCACGCCCTTGCAGGCGGCGTTGCAGAGCCCGTGCGGCGTCGCCGACGACATCGCCTCGGCGCCGAACCAGGTCTTCATCACGGCGAGCGGCGTCGCGGTCGTCATCGCCTCGGGCGTCTTCCACCAGAACGGCTTGAGCCAGGTGGTCATCGGTCCGGTGAAGCTGATGAGCATGAACGCGCGCGCGGCGAGCGCGGGGTTGAAAGGGTTCATGCCTAGTCCGCCGAACACCTGCTTGGCGACGCCGATCGCGAACACCGAGCCGACGACCGCCATCCAGAGCGGCAGCCCCGCCGGCAGGTTGAGCGCGAGGAGGAGTCCAGTCACGACGGCCGAGAGGTCGCCGATGGTGTTCTCGCGCTTCATCGCGAGCCGGCACAGCGCCTCCGTGACGATGCAGGTCGAGACGCAGGTCGCGATCGTCCAGACCGCCGGCATCCCGAAGAACCAGATGCCCGCGGCTGTCGTCGGCAGCAGCGCGATGATCACGTCGAGCATGATGCGCGACACGCTCGCACGCCCGTGCGCGTGCGGCGACGAGCTCAGTATGTAGTGTTCCGCTGTTTCCTTCGGTTTCATTTAGCCTCCTTTGCGGCCGCGGCGGCGGCCTTGGCCTTCTCTGCGGCGACGCGCGCGCGGATGGACGCCTTGGCGCGGCGGCAGCTCTGGGTGATGGTGCGGTAGGCCGGGCAGCCGAAGCTGCACGCGCCGCATTCGATGCAGTCCATCACGTGCGCGTCCTCCGCCGCCTTGACGTCGTTGGCGTCCACGACCCGCGAGATGAGCGCGGGGTTGAGGTTCATCGGGCAGGCGCGGACGCACCGACCGCAGCCGATGCACGCGCCCGACGCGTACTGGAAGACGCGCTTCTTCGAGAGGAGCAGCAGCCCCGAGGTCGTCTTGGTGGTGCCGATCTCCAGCGTCGAGACGGCGAAGCCCATCATCGTGCCGCCGGAGATCACCTTGGCCGGCGGCTCCTTCTCGCCGCCGCAGAACGCGACCAGGTCGGAGTACTTGGTGCCGCTCGGCGCCAGCACGTTCTTCGGCTCCGCCACGGCGTCGCCCGAGACCGTCGTCACGCGCTCGAGGAGCGGCTCGCCCTTCTCCACCGCGTCGGCTATCGCCGCGACGGTGCCGACGTTCTCGACCACGCAGCCGACGTCGATCGGCAGCGCCGGCGGCTCTGGGACTACGCGCCCGACCGTCGCGTAGATCTGGTGCTTTTCGCTTCCCTGTGGATAGAGGACGGGGAGAACCACGATCTCGACGTTGCCCTCGATGTCCGCAAACGCCTTCTCCATCGCCGCGATCGCCTCCGGCTTGTTCGCCTCGATGGCAATCCTCACCGCCGGGCCGCCGAGGATCTTGCGCATGATCTCCACGCCGACGCAGATGCGGTCGGCGCGCTCAAGCATGACGCGGAAGTCCGCGGTCAGGTACGGCTCGCACTCCGCGCCGTTCAGGACCAGGTACTCGCAGCGCTTGTTCGGCGGCGGATTGAGCTTGACGGCGGTCGGGAAGCCGGCGCCGCCCATGCCGCAGATGCCAGCCTCCTCGACGCGCTTCAGCAATTCCTCCCTCGAGGCCGTCTTCCAGTCGAGCGGCGCAAGAACGGGCGAAACGCCCGGAACCGCGCCCTCCGGCGCCTCTGCCGTCGTGTCCAGAATCACCGCGTCGGCCTTGGCGCCGGTCGGTCCCGGACGCTTCTCCACCGCCTTGACGAGGCCGTCCGCCGGCGCACGCACGAGGACGGAGATGAAGCCGTTCTTCTCGCCGATGAGCTGGCCGCGCGTCACGAAGTCCCCGGCCTTGACGATGCACTTCGCCGGCGCGCCGAGGTGCTGGCTCATCGAGACGACCAGCTCCGCCGGCACCGGCATCCGCTCGATCGCCTTGCCGCGCGCGAGTTCCTTGTTGTAGTCGGGGTGAACCCCGCCCTTGAACTTAAACGGACTTTTGACCGTCTTCATCTTGTCTTCTCCTTCCCGAGGCCGATCTTCTTGCAGACGTTGTCATGGATGCGATATCCGTCTGGCAGCGACTGCCCTTGGCCATTATGCGCATTGCAATAGACGAGCCCGTGGGGCGCCTCCTCGAAGACATTGCCCGAAACGTCAATGTCAACCGAATCGGTCTCCATGGCGTAGACGAGGAGCGGCGTCGCCGCCTTCCGGCACGGACGGGCCGTCTCGCCCCAACCGCCGCCAACTCGCAGGGTGCGGTTTCCCGTAAAGGAACAGTTCGCGAAACCCACGCCCTTCGGAGCCTTCCGGCACCAGACCTCAAACGCCTGGCTGCAGTCCGTCATCGTGCAATCGCGGCACAGGACGTTCCGCCAGCCCTTCTTCGGATAGCCCTGCATCGTAAAGGCCACGTCGTAGACGCCGCGGAAGGAACAGCGCTCGATGATGACGTTCTCGGCGTCGCCGCCCAGTTCGACGCCGTTGCCGAAGCGAACGCGGAATCCCCGTTCCTTCTCGTACCCCGGCAGCTCCGATCCGCCGATGTTCTCGAGATCGCAGTCCGCGATGCGGACGTCGCGAACCGAATGGCCCCAGCCGGCATGCATGCCGTGCGCACCCGTCGCGCGGACCGCGATGTTGCTGATGACGGTGAACGAGCCGAACTGGACGCAGTATACGCGCAGCGCCACGCGGATGTCCTTCGCCAGCTTCGCCGGATTCTCGTCCGCATGCACGTACAGCCAGCCATCCGTGCCACAGAAATCCCACGGCGAGACGAGATCAGCGCGGCAATACCGACGCCACGGCTTCAGCGCGCCATCCACCAGCAGGAAGCCTGGATTGCAGTCCATCGAGACGAGGCCATCGTAATTCGAAGGGTTGGAAAGGTCGATCCGCCAGAAGCAGTGCGACAGATCCTCCCAGGCGGACGGATCGCTCCGCAGGTTCTTCGTCGCGGAAATGACGGGCTTCGGCCCCTCTCCCCAGCTCGTCACCACAGTCGGACGCCGCGCATCCAGTCCCGCTGCCGGACGCAGCTGTCCGTAGAAGACGTCCCCGCTCTTCAGACACAATGTCGCGCCCCCCGGCAGCTCCGCGGAGGCCTTCGCCAAGGTGCGCCACGCCGTTGCCGGCGTCCGCCCGTCCGCCGCGTCGTCGCCGGCGTTCGCCAAGTAGCGCGTCTCGACCGCGACCCCGCGCGCACCTGCGCACGCAAGAGTCGTCGCCAAGGCCAGCGCCACTCGTGTCAAACCACTCATTCTCAGTGTCCGGTTTCGAAGTGGGGGTCGACCGACATGCACTTGGCCGGGCATTTGGCGACTATCTGCTCGTCGTCCGGCGGGTTCGCGTAGTTGACCTTGGCGAGGAAGCCCTGGAACTCGAAGTGCCCGGCCTCCTTGCCGCCGGAGTTCTTCTCGCAGAGGTGGCAGCCCATGCAGCCGACGCCGCAGACCTTGCGCACCGCCGGGCCCTTGTCGGGATTGTTGCAGAGGACGTGGATCGTCGCCGACGCGGGGACGAGCTCGATGATGTGCTTCGGGCACGCGGTCACGCACTTGCCGCAGCCGATGCAGAGGCGCTTGTCCACCTTGGCGAGGCCGTCGTGGATCGAGATCGCGCCCTTGGGACACACGTTCGCGCACGCGCCGTAGCCGAGGCAGCCGTAGGTGCAGCCCTTGTCGCCGCCCGCCGTCATCGCGGCGACGCCGCAGTCGCAGATGCCGTTGTAGTCGCCGACGCGGATCGCCTCCGAACGCGTGCCGCAGCACTTGACGAGCGCGACGCGACGTTCGGTCGCCGTCGCCTCCACGCCGAGGATCTTCGCGATCTCCTTCGCGCAGGCGTCGCCGCCGGCCGCGCAGGCGCCGTTGGGCGCTGTCCCCGCGACGAGAGCGCGCGCGTAGCCGTCGCAGCCGGGGAAGCCGCAGCCGCCGCAGTTCGCGCCGGGGAGCGCGGCGGTCACCATGCCGATGCGCGGGTCCTCCTTGACGCTGAGGTAACGGTCCGCCACGGCGAGCGCGACGGCCGCGACCAGCCCCACTCCGGCGATGACTGCAATTGCGATGGTCATATGGCTGTTTGTCCTTTTCGAGGTGTCTAGGATCCTAGGTTTCTAGGAGACTGGGATTTTAGTAGGGGAGCTTCACGAGGCCAGAGAAGCCCATGAACGCGAGGCTCAGGAGACCGCCGGTGACGAGCGCGATCGCCATGCCGCGGAAGCACCGCGGCGGATCGGCGTAGGCGAGCTTCTCGCGGATGCCGGAGAAGATGACGAGCGCGAAGCCGAAGCCGACGGCGGCGGAGAAGGAGAAGAAGACCGACTCGAAGAAGCCTGTCCCCTGCTTGCAGTTGATCTCCGCCGCGCCGAGGACGGCGCAGTTGGTGGTGATGAGCGGCAGGAAGATGCCGAGCGCCGCGTGGAGCGGCGGCAGGAAGCGCTTCATCGCAATGTCGATGAACTGCACCAGCGAGGCGATCACCAGGATGAACGCGAGGGTGTGGATGTAGCCGAGGCCGAACGGCTGCAGCAGCCAGTGGTCGATCGCCCAGGCAACAGCCGAGGCCGCCGTCATCACGAACACCACCGCGCCCGACATGCCCAGCGCGGTCTCGGTCTTCTTCGAGACCCCGAGGAAGGGGCAGCACCCAAGAAACCGGCTGAGGACGAAGTTGTTCACCAGCACGGCGCCAACGAGAATCATCAGATAGTAGCTCATGGGCGGTATTATACCAAAATTTCGCGGCGGCGGCGGAAGAATTCAGGACTTCAGCGTACGGCGGGAGGCGACGGCGGAGAGCGGATCCTCGGGCCAGTTGTGCTTGGGGTAGCGGCCGCGCATGTCCTTGCGGACGAGTTGGTAGGCGCCGGTCCAGAAGCCGGCGAGGTCCTTGGTGACCTGAATCGGACGCATCGCCGGGCTCAAGAGCGTCATCACCACCGGCACCCTTCCGTCCGCCACCCGCGGCGTCGCCATCAGCCCGAAGCACTCCTGCAGCTTCACCGAGGCCGTCGGCTCGTCGCCCTCGTAGTCAATCGCCACCTTCGAGCCGCTCGGCACCTCCATCCGCGCCGGTGCGAGGCGGTCGATCTCCCGTCGCGAGCGTCCGGCCGCGGCGAGGACCGACTCCACCACCGCGGCGAGGTCGAGCCGCTCGAGGTCCTGCCACTTCGTCATTCCGCCGACAAACCCGGGCAGCGCGGCGAGGATCGCCGCGTCGGTGATTTCCGGCCAGCCGTTATCCGCGGGCATCGTCCGCGCGAGGAAGTTCGCGCGGGCGCGGAGCGCGCGGCTCTCGCGTGTCCACGCCGGCAGGTTGCCGACGCCCTTCTGCCGCACGCCCTCGACCAGCGCGGCGGCGACCTTTTCCGGATCGGCGTCCGCCACCTGGCGCTCGCCGAGCGTGACCGCGCCGAGGCGGCGCTGGACCACACACCGCACCCTTTCCGCGCGGCGGTCCCATTCGCAGCACGGCGCCTCGACGATCGAGTCCGCGAACAGCTCCTCGACCTCGGTTTCGGAAATCGGGCAGGCGAGAAACACCTTGGCGTCGCCGGGACGGTCGTCAAGCTCGCAGCAGACGAGGAACGGCTCGCGGGCGAGCGGGTCGCCGTCGTCGAGGAAAGCGCCGCGGCCGGAGACCATCCTGAAGCCGCCGTTGCCGCGGCCGCGCGCGACGCGGTCGGGATAGGCGAAGGCGAGCATCGCGCCCTCGGAAAGCGTCCGTCCGGAGGCGCCACGGCCGCGGCAGGCCGAGGCGAAGCGCCGCGCCAGCTCAAGGACGCGACGAGAATAGGGAAGCTTCGGCGTCTCGCGCACTTCGTCCATCACCCGGCGGATGTCGGTCTCGCGCGTGCGCGCGCCTTCCTCGACGATCGCCGCGAGGACGCAGGCTGTGTCGTCCCCGCCGCACTCGACCGCCATCGACGCGAGGCGCGGGTGCATGGCGAGGCGCGCCATCCGCTCGCCCTTGGCGGTGAGGCGTCCGTCCGCGCCGACGGCGCCGAGCTGCCTCAAAAGCGCCATCGCAGAGTCCCACGCCGCCGCGGGCGGAGGCGTCATCCAGGGGAGGTCTTCGCGGCGCAGCGCACCCCAGGAAACCGAGGACATGACGAGCGGCGCGAGGTCGGCGTCGAGGATCTCCGGCATCGCCTTCTCGGGATGCGACGGGTTCTCCGCCTCAGTCCAGAGCCGGTAGCAGACGCCGGCGCGGACGCGGCCGGCGCGCCCGCGGCGCTGTTCGGCGCGGTCGCGGGTGACGCTCAGGGTGACGAGGCCGGTCATGCCGGTGCCGGGCGAGAAGCGGGGTACGCGCATAAGCCCGGAGTCGACCACCGCCGTCACGCCCTCGAGCGTGAGCGAGGTCTCGGCGATGGAAGTCGAGAGCACCACCTTGCGCGGACCGCCGCGCGCGAAGACGCGGTCCTGCTCCTCCTTCGGCAGCGAGCCGTGGAGCGGCAGCACCGCGGCGGACGGCGCGACGGCGCGGACGGATTCCATGGCGCGGCGGATCTCGCCTTCGCCGGGCAGGAAGCAGAGGACGTCGCCGTCGGTCTCCGCGAGCGCACGGCCGACCGCGGCGGCCACCGACACCGCGCCGAGGTAGCGCACGTCGACCGGATACATCCGCCCCTCGGCGCGCACCATCGCCGCGTCGCCGAGATGGGCGGCGACGGACTCCGCGTCGAGCGTGGCGGACATGACGAGGATTCTGAGGTCCGGCCTGAGCGCGCGGCGCACCTCGAGCGCGAGCGCGAAGGCGAGGTCGCAGGCGAGCGACCGTTCGTGGAACTCGTCGAAGATGACGAGCCCGGTGTCGGAAAGCTCCGGGTCAGAGAGGATGCGCTGCGCGAGCAGGCCCTCGGTCACGATCTCCAGCCGGGTGCGCGCGGAGACCTTGCGCTCGAGCCGCACCTGGTAGCCGACGGTCTCGCCCAGCTCCTCGCCGCGGCGGCGGGCGATGTAGGCGGCGCAGCCGCGCGCGGCGAGGCGCCGCGGCTCGAGCATGACGATCTTGCGGCCGGCGAGCCAGGGCGCGTCGAGGAGGGCCGGCGCGACGCAGGTCGTCTTGCCGCTACCGGGGGGAGCAGTGAGGACGACGCAGCGGTTCGCCGCCAGGGCCGCGGCGATCTCGCCGATCTTCTCTTCGACGGGAAACGCCATCGCCGCGCGGCAGGATCAGAACTTGAACATGATCTGCCAGCGGAGGAACCACGCCGGCCGGGAGGTCTCGTAGTAGTCGCCGGGGTTGAAGAACTCGGCGTAGAGGTGGCCGAAGATCTCCAGCCGCTCGCCCTTGTCGCGGTCGGCGAGCAGGATCGGGAACTCGTACCGAAGCACGCTCAGAAGGCCCTTGAACATGCCGTCGCCGCCGCCGAGGCCGTCCTGCGCCGCGGCGAAGACGGGTCCGGTGTAGGCGAGGAAGTTGTGGCCGCGCGAGATGTCCAGTCCGGCGGCGAGCTTGAGGTGGTACATGTTGCTCCACCAGCCGACGGCGTAGTGGGTGCCGTAGAGGAAGATCTCGGAGTCGTTGGCGCCGCGGTACCACATCGGGTCCCAGGCGGTGCAGCCGGCGGGCGCGGACTTGACCTCGTCGTCGCCGCTCATGAACATGAGGCCGAGCGAGCCGAAGGGGCGGATCCCCTCGCGCGCGCTCTTCCACTTCACCGCCGCGTAGCCGAAGCCGCCGCAGAGGGTGTGGCCGTCGCCGTCGCGCCCGCACTGGCCCATCGCCTCGAGCTGGAGCGACCATTCCTCGTCGAGGCGCGGATCGATCCTGGCGCCGAGGAGCGCGCGGCGGGTCCAGGGGTACCTCACGTCGTCCACCCAGAACGTGGTGGACCCCTTCTCCATCGCGAAGATCTGGTAGGGGAGGTTGTCCGAGAGCTTCGAGCTCCAGATCGCGCCGTAGCCCCACTCGTCGCGATCGCCGCCGCGGCCGAGTCCGGTGAGGTGGGTGTGGCGGCTGCGGTCGGTGCCCCAGCGGACGTCGCAGTCGTCGGTGTTGTAAAGCGCGAATAGATCGAGCTTGGAGTCCTCGGTGAAATGGAAAGTAAACGCGGCCATGTCGGCGTAGCACGTGCGCGAGCCGTCGCCGGGCGTGCCGTCCACGAAGATGTGGTCGAGCCCGCAGTAGTTGTAGAGGTTTTGGCGGCCGATTCTGAGATCGAGGAAGCCGTCGAACACGCCCTTGCCCTCGATGAAGAGGTTGTCGAGGATGAGTTCGCACGGGAAGGTGGTGGTGTCGACCTTCGGCTCGGGATTCCAGCGGAACTCGTCCGTGAGCTTCGTGAATATGCGCCACTCGCCCATCGTCTCTGAAGACGCCTTGAGCTCGAACCAGACGTCGGGACGGAACCTCAACTGGTTGCGGAAAGGTCCGCTCTTGGCGGTGCTCAGCCAGCCGCCGCCGGGCAGGCCGGGGACGTTCTTCATCAGCTCCTGGCGGATCCTCAGGTCGGCCCCGAGGTCGAATTCGAATTCGCCGCGCGCGGTCGCGGCAAGCGCCGCGGCAAGCGCCGCGACGGCGAGGGCGGATTGCGTTTTCATTTTACGGGGTCGAGGCGCACGGCGCCTCCCATGTAGGGCCGGAGCGCCTCGGGGATGGTCACCGAGCCGTCGGCGTTGAGGTGCTGCTCGAGGAGCGCCACGAGGAGGCGCGGCAGCGCCACGCCCGAGCCGTTGAGGGTGTGGACGAGCTTGGTCTTGCCGTCCGAGTCCTTGAAACGGCAGTTGAGGCGGCGCGCCTGGTAGTCGGTGAAGCACGAGCAGCTGGAGACCTCCAGCCACTGCTGCTCGCCCGGCGCCCAGAGCTCGAGGTCGTAGCACTTCGCCGCCGAGAAGCCCATGTCGCCCGAGGAAAGCATGATGACGCGGAACGCGAGGCCGAGGCCCGTAAGCACCTCCTCCGCCTCCTTGACCAGCGTCTCGAGCTGCTGGAAGGAGCTGGACGGGTGGACGAAGTTCACCATCTCGACCTTGTCGAACTGGTGGACGCGCAGCATGCCGCGGGTCATCTTGCCGGCGGACCCGGCCTCGCGACGGAAGCACGGCGTGTAGGCGGTTAGCTTGACGGGGCTCTCGGGCGTGATCTTCGGCAGGCTCACTCCGTCGAAGATGTCGTCGCGGTAGTAGTTGGTGACCGGCACCTCGGCGGTCGGGATGAGCCAGAAGTCGTCGATCTGGCAGTGGTAGAGGTCCTCCGCGAACTTCGGGAGCTGGCCGGTGCCGGTCATCGACTCGGAGTTGACGACGAACGGCGGCAGCATCTCGGTGTAGCCCTGCTTCTGGCAGTGGAGGTCGAGCATGTACTGGATGAGCGCGCGCTGGAGCTTCGCGCCCTGGCCGAGGATGATCGGGAAGCCGGTGCCGGTGAGCTTGACGCCGCGCGGGAAGTCGAAGATGCCGAGCTTCTCGCCGATCTCGATGTGGGTGGGGATCTTGAAGTCCGGGTCCTTCCACTCGCCGACCATGCGGACGACCTTGTTGGTGGAGCTGTCGGGTCCGGTGGGAATCTCCTCCGCCGGGATGTTGGGGATCATCAGCAGCGTCTCGCGGAGGTCGACGTCGACCTGCGCGAGCTCGCGGTCGATCTCGGCGATGCGGTCGCCGACCTTGCGCATCTCCTCCTTCGCCGCGGCGATGTCGCCGCCCTCCTTGGCGACCTTGCCGATCTCCTTCGAGGCGGCGTTGCGCTTCGCCTTCAGGGTCTCGGTCTCGGCGATGAGCTCGCGGCGCTTCGCGTCGAGGTCGCGCGCCTTCGCGAGCCTTTCCTTCTCCACCCCGCGGCGCGCGAGCGCGGCGGCGGTGGCGTCGAAGTCGTCCCTCAGTTTCTTGATGTCGATCATTTCGGGTGTTCCTTTCCGGAGAGATTGGTGGGGATCGGTGCCGCGGCCTCAGCCGAGCTGGCGCAGGAACCGCAGGTCGTTTTCGTAGAGCCAGCGGATGTCGGGGATGCCGTACTTGATCATCGCGATTCGCTCGACGCCAAAGCCGAAGGCGTAGCCGGAGTACTTCTCCGGATCGTAGCCGACATGCTTGAAGACGCGCGGGTCGACCATTCCCGCGCCGGCGACCTCGATCCAGCCGGACTGCTTGCACACGCCGCAGCCCTTGCCCTTGCAGACGTGGCAGGAGAAGTCGACCTCGACCGAGGGCTCGGTGAACGGGAAGAAGTGGGGTCGGAAGCGCACGGTGACGCCGTCGCCCATCATCTCGCGGGCGAAGTAGGCGAGCACGGACTTGAGATCCGCGAGCGAGACCGGCTTCGTCGCCGTCTCGTCCACGTACAGCCCCTCGATCTGGTGGAAGTTCGCCGAATGGGTGGCGTCGGTAGTGTCGCGGCGGAAGGTGCGCCCGGGGCAGATCACCCTGACCGGCGGCTTGTTCGCGAGCATCGTGCGGATCTGCACCGGCGAGGTCTGGGTGCGCAGCAGGCAGTCGTCGTTGAACCAGAAGGTGTCGGTGCGGTCCTGCGACGGGTGGTGCGGCGGCGTGTTGAGCGCGGTGAAGTTGTTGAAGCGGTTCTCGAGCTCGGGGCCGTCGGCGACGGTGAAGCCGAGGTGGCCGAAGATGCGCGCGGTCTCCTCGATCACGCGGGTGAGCGGGTGCTTGACGCCGAGGGCGCGCCAGCGCCCGGGCTGGGAGAGGTCGCCGTCGAACGCCTTGGCGCCGGACGCGCCGGCGCCCTTGGCGGCGAGCGCGGACTCGACCTCGGCGCGCCAGGCCTGCACGGCCTTGCCGAAGGCGGGGCGCTCCTCCTTGGGGACGTCCTTCATCGCCTTGATGAGCGCGGGGATGGAGCCGTTGCGCCCGACGTACTTCACGCGCAGCGCCTCGACCGCCGCGGCGTCCGCCGCCGCCGCGATCTCCGCGAGGCTGCCGGCCTTGGCCGACTCTAGTTCCGAGAGTGTCATGTGTTTCTGTCCTTGGGCACCCTGCTGGGTGCAATAGGTGTGTATTATAGCATATTCGGGGGGAGCGTGGTTAGTATTCAGCAGCCAGCAGCCAGTATTCAGCAACCAGTAATAAGGATGAATCGTCCTCATCCCACTGGAAGCTGATCACTGGCTGCTGGTTGCTGGCTGCTGGCTGCTACATTAGTGTTCAACAGCCAACAACCAGTATTCAGCAACCAGTGATTTAGAAGAACAGGTCGCGTTCGCCGCGGCAGGTGGCCTCGTACTGCTTCATCACCGCCGGGTAGAACTTCGGCACCCACTCCTTGATGCCGGCGAGCTCCTTTTCGATCAGCGCGTCGCCAAGGCGGCGCGTCTCGTCGGACGCGAAGTCGTCCAGCCATTCCCGGAAGGTCAGCACCGCGTTGATCTTGCAGAACTTCCCCTCCCGCCCGGTCTTCAGCGCGTCCATGATGCAGCCGCCCGTCCGTCCGCAGCGGTAGCCGGCGGTGCAGAACGAGGTGATGATGCCGCGCGAGGCGAGGTAGCGCACCATCTCGTCGAGCGAGCGGTTGTCGCCGAGCATGAACTGCTGGCGGTCCTTGTCCTGCTGCGCCTCGTTCGCGAAGTCGCTGTAGCCCTTGATCGCGATGTTGGAGGAGCAGTCGAGCTGGGTCATGCCGCAGCCGAGGACGCGGTTGCGCGACTCCGGGCTCTCGCGCGCGGTGATGATGATGCCGGTGTAGGGGACGGAGAGGCGCGCGATGACGACGATGCGCGCGAAGGTCTCGTCGTCGATCAGCCACGGCGACTCCTCCGGCACCTTCGTGCCGCTCGCCGGCTCGAGGCGCGGGAACGAGAGGGTGTGCGGGCCGATGTTGAACCAGCGCTCGAGGTCGCGTGCGTGCATCACCGTCGCGAGGAGCTCGAACCGCCAGTCGCAGAGGCCGTAGAGGACGCCGAAGCCGACGTCGTCCACGCCCGCCTCGAGGCAGCGGTGGAAGCAGGTGACGCGCCAGTCGTAGTCGCCCTTCACGCTCCACTTCGGGTGCATCGACTCGTAGAGCCGCCGGTTGTACGTCTCCTGAAACACCTGGAAAGTGCCGATGCCCACCGACCGCAGCACCTTGAGGTCGGCCACGGGCAGCGGCGCTGCGTTCACGTTGACGCGCCGGATGCCCACCGGCGCGCCTGTCTTCGGCGCCCTGACCTGGTGGCGGTAGCAGGTCTCGATCGTCTCGGCGATGTACTCGGTGGAGGTGGTCGGGTGCTCGCCGTAGACGGCGATGAGCCGCTTGTGGCCGATGCGCCCGGCGAGGACGTCGATCTCCTCCTTGAGCTCGTCCATCGTGAGGACGCGGCGCTTCTGCTCGCCGTTGCCCTCGCGGAAGCCGCAGTAGCGGCAGCCATTGACGCAGAGGTTGGACATGTAGAGCGGAGCGAAGACGACGATGCGGTTGTCGTAGACCTTGTGCTTGATGCGGTCCGCCGCCGCGCGCATCTCCTCGAAGAGCGCGGGGTCGGCCGACGCCGCCATCAGCGCGGCCGTCTCCTCGGGCTGAAGCGTCTCGCAGGACGCCTCCGCCTTGGCGATGATCTCCCTGACGCGCGCCGGGTCCGCCGGCTTCGCCGCGATCTCGTCGATGCAGCGCGAAATCCGAGCCTCGTCGATGAAATGCCGTCCGCCGGGGAGGTAGCGCTCCACCTCCCCGCGCACGACGAAGTTCCTGCGGTAGTCGTCCGCGTCCTTGAATTTTCTTATGCCTGAACAGTCTGCCATGGTGATGGGTGCGTATTATACCACTTTTTGGGGTTCGTGGTTCGTGGTTCGTGGCTCGTGGTTCGTGGCTCGTGGTTCGTGGCTCGTGGTTCGTGGCTCGTGGGGCGGGGCTCGTGGTTCGTGGCTCGTGGGGCGGGGCTCGTGGGGCGGGGCTAGGATTCTAGGCTTCTAGATTTCTAGGACAGGTAGGACGGGAGGGTTGAAAGCAACCAACAACCAGCGGCCAGGGATGTTGCTGGCTGCTGGGTACTGGCTGCTGGTTGCTGGTTACTGCTACAACTCTACTGCAGCAGCACCTCGCGCTGCTCGTAGTGGCCGGGCTGCCAGACGCGGATCACGGTGCCGTTCGCCTGGACCTGGTCGACGTACCGCCCCTCGACCCAGACGTTCTGCACCGTCGCCGCGGGCGCGGTGACCACCGGGGTGGTGACCACCGTCGGCGTGGTGACCACCGTCGGAGTCGTGACCACCGTCGGAGTCGTCACGTAGGTGACAGGCCTGATCGAGTTGTAGACAAGCCCGCCAACAACCCCGCCGACGAAGCCCGGCCAGAAATGACGCCCGCCACGGCCCCAGCCGCTGTGGTAGTGGTGCGGCCCGTGGTGGAAGCCGTGGTGCATCACCGGACGCGGACCGTGGTGGAAACCGCCAGGACGAGGCCCGCCCCGGAAGCCGCCATGCCCACCGTGGAAGCCGTGGGGACCTGCAAACGCGCCGATTGCGAGGACGGCAGTGCCAACCGCAACTATGAGTTTCTTGTTCATTTCTGTTCTCCTTTCTTAAGTTACCGGCAAGGTCTATTCGCCCTGCAACAGTGGGTAAGGCGGGACTGTCCACAGAATCTGACAAAAAAATTGGTCGGGGCGAGAGGATTTGAACCTCCGACATTCTGCTCCCAAAGCAGACGCACTACCAGGCTGTGCAACGCCCCGTTGGTTTGACGCGTATTATACCAAAAATGGCGCGCCGCCGCTTTGACGCCCTCAGCCCAGCACCAGGCCGCGGCGGACGAGGTCGGCGGCGTCGAGTGCGTAGGCGGGGTCGATCTCGAGCGGCATCGACGCCGGCGCCTTCACCCCGGCGGCGGCGAGCATCTTCGCCCACTTCGCACGCAGGTCGGCGCGGCAGGTCGCCGGCGAGTCGTTGCCCTCGGCGTTCTTCACCGGCGAGAACTCGTCCTTCTGGTCGAAGGCGAGGAACGCCGCACGGCGCGCGTTGGGTAGGATGTCGAAGATGAACTTCTCGAACTTGTAGCCGTTGGGCTCGGTGGGCTTCACCACCTTGCCGCCGACCACGCAGGGGATCTTCTTGAACGCCAGGTGGAGCGGCATCGACTTCGCCGCCTCGCGCGCCAGGAACGCGCGGTCGAAGACGTGGATCGCCGGCGAGCCGTAGAGGTAGTAGAGCTTGCCGCCCTTCTTGCGCAGGCACTGCTCCTTGGTCATCTCGGTGTACTCGACCATGCGGTAGCGTCCGCCGACGAGCATCGGCATGCCAACCTTCTCGAACGGGTCGCGCTTGGCGCAGAGCTTGAGCGAGTACTCGCTCCGCTCGAGCACGTGGTAGCCGACGAACGCCGGGTCGGCGATCTCGACAAGCGGGTTGTCGACCTGGAAGAAGAACACCGACTTGATGCCGCGGCGCTTCATGTCGTCGAGCGCGCCGGAGCGCTTCAGCGCGGCGAGGAGCCCGCCGTGGCCGTCCGGGCTCATGAAGACGTGGCCGGGCGCGTCGAGGATGATCTTGCCGTCCTTGGTCATCCCCGGCCACATGCCCTGGGTGAAGAAGAAGACGTCCTTGGGGTCGAGGCCGAAGTAGCCGTTCGTGCGGAAGCACTCCACCGTCGCCGCGTTGTTGGCCTCGCTCGTCATCACGTAGAACGGGATCGGCCGGCCGTAGCGGCGCGAGCGCGCGAGGATCTTGCGCGCGTGGAAGTGGAAGAGCGGCGCGCCGGTGACGGGGCCGATCGAGTAGCAGCCCTTGGGGCCGTCGTAGCCGAGGCGCGAGCCCTGGCCGCCGGCGACGAGCAGCGCCGCGACGCGCCCGGCCTTGAGCTCCCGCTCGCCCGCCGCGACCGCGCGCGCAAGCGCCGCGCCCTTCAGCTCGGCCACCTTCGGGGCGAGCCCGCGCGAGGTGTCGACCGCCGCCGCGACGCCGCCCTTGAGCGCGGCCGCGCAGGCCTTGACGCTCTTCGGGTCGATCGCCGCGACCTGGGCGAGCAGCGCGGAGCGCTCCGCCTTCGAAAGGCCCTTCCAGTATTCGAGCACATGCTCCTGGCCGCATGCCGCGAGCCGCTTCTTAGCCTCCGCGAGGTTCATCTCCGTTTCCTCCTTCTTGTTTTCGTTCAGTACATCTTCTCGTATTCGCCGCGGCCGACGCGCTTGAGCGAGTGGAAGCCGGCGCGCTTGGCGCGGTAGTTGAGGTCGGTCTGCGAACGGCCGAGCCCCGGCGCCTGGATCACCCTGAAGACCGGCGCGCCGCAGTCCGGGCAGCTCTCCAGCTTCGCGTCGTGGATCGACTGCGAAACCTCGAAGCCGCCGCGGCAGCGTCCGCACGCGCGCTTGGCGTCCCTTGCCTCGTAGACGTAGATCGGCATCGCGCGCGCCCGGCTACCGCCGGTCCTTGAGCGGGACGTAGGTGCGGGGACGGAAGATCGGCTTGTAGGCCGGACGGATGATCGGCCCCGCGTTCACCAGCTCCTCCATCCGGTGCGCGCACCACGAGACGCAGCGGGCGACCGCGAAAAGCGGCGTGTAGAGGTCCTTCGGGATGCCGAGCATGTCATAGACGAAGCCGGAGTAGAGGTCGACGTTGGCGCACACGTCCTCGGCGCGCGGATGGCGCTTGCGCACGATCGCCGGACCCAGCTCCTCGATCGCCTCGAAGAGCTTCATCTCGTCCGTCCGCCGCTTCTCCCTCGCCAGCGCCTCGGCCTTCGCCTTGAGCATCTGCGCGCGCGGGTCGGACACTGTGTAGACCGCGTGGCCGAGGCCGTAGATGAGGCCCGAGCCGTCCCCGGCCTTGCGGTCGGCGATGCGCTCGAGGTACTTCGCCACCGCGTCGCCGTTGCGCCAGTCCTTCACGTTGGACTTGATCTCGTCCATCTGCCGCATGACCCGGAGGTTGGCGCCGCCGTGCCGCGAGCCCTTCAAGGACAGGATCGACGCCGCGACCGACGAGTAGAGGTCGGAGTGGGCGGAGGTGACGACATGGGTGGTGAAGGACGAGTTGTTGCCGCCGCCGTGCTCGGCGTGCAGGATCAGCGCCAGGTCCAGCGTCTCCGCCTCGAGCCTGGTGTAGCGCCCGTCCTCGCGCGTGAGCATGAGGACGTTCTCGGCCGTGGACTTGTCCGGGGCCGGATTGCGGATCATCAGCGAGCCGCCGTCGTGGTAGTGGGCCTTGGCCTGGTAGGCGTAGGCCGCGATGGTCGGCATCGCGCCGATGAGGTCTATCGACTGCGCGAGGCACGTCTCGAGCGAAAGGTCGTCGGGCGAGGCGCTGGAGTCGTAGGCGTAGGCGAAGAGCACCGCGCGGGCGAGCGCGTTCATGAGGTCCTTCGGCGGATGCTTCATGATCGCGTTCTCCTTGAAGCCGTCGGAGAGCTTGCGGTGGGCGCCGATGCGGTTCTTCCAATCGACGAGCTCGCGCGGCGTCGGCAGTTCGCCGAAGAGCAGCAGGTAGGCCGTCTCCTCGTAGCCGAAACGGTGCTCGCGGCGGTCGGCCTGCACGATGTCGCGCACGTTGATGCCGCGGTAGTACAGCTCGCCCGGCACCGCGCGGCGCTCGCCTTCGTCCATCACGTAGCCGTGCACGTTGCCGATGGTGGTAAGCCCCACCAGCACGCCGATGCCGTTGTCGTCGCGCAAACCCCGCTTGACCCCGTACTTGCGGTAGAGGGACGGGTCGATGTAGTCAACCGCCCGTACCTTCTCCGCCTGGGCCCTCAACCATTTCTTATTATCCGCCATAACTGGTGAATTATACCAAAAACCGTGGCCGTGGCGCAAATCGGGTGTGGGGTTCTCGCGGCTGATTTTTCTCACACAGAGACACAGAGGTTTTTTAACTCCGATCTGTGGGGCTCTCGCTACCGCTCCGCAGAATAGGCTATGCTTCGCATTTGATATTCGTCAATACACAGCCACTTTTGCCATGTTTTATATCTGCGGCTTCGCCGCAGGGGATATAGTTCGGGGGTCTGGGGGTAGCGCCCCCAGATAAAAAACTATGTGCCCTTTGTGCTCTCTGCGTTATAGACAAATGACATGGTACTGGATTGGGGTTGCGAGATGCGAAGCGGCGGAACGGTAGTGAGAGCCCCAACCATCGGAGTTTCATACAAAATCAGGGCAAAACATCCTCCAGCACGTGGAAGGTGGAGCCGGCGCGCATCGGGGCGACCGACGGGCCGAAGTCCTTCATGTGCGGCGCGGCGAGGTGGGCCTTCAGCTCCGGGAGCGAGCGCCACTTCTCGAGCATCCAGAAGGTGCGATCTCCGAAGCGCTGGGGCTTGTCCCAGTCGGTCTCGGCGTCGCCGAGGAGCCGGTACTCGCAGCAGCCAGGCTCGGCGCGGACCGCCGCCATCACGGCCTTGGTCTTCGCCAGGTACGCTGCGCGGCCGGCGTCCTGCTTGAGGTCAAAGCGGCAGAGCACCCAGACCGGCTTCCAGCTCTCCCAACCGAGCGCCGCGACGCGGTCCTCCGCCATGCCGAGCGCGCGCAGGACTCCGCGGGCCATCAGGCGGTTGCCGGCCGGGTTCATGTGCACGTTGTCGCGCGTGAGCCTCACGGACGGATCGGCGGCGTGGGCCTTCCACATGTCGGCGTTGAGGTCGGCGACTGGATAGCCGCGGCGCTTCGCCTCGGCGCGGAGCCACTCGTTGTACGGCGCGAGGGTAACGTTGTGCTTGGACTTGTCCATCTCGCGCTCCTCGAACATCGTAGCGGTCAGCACGACCACCTGGCAGTTCGACGCCGCGCACTTGTCGAATATCGCCGAGATGTTCTTCTGGTAGTCCTCGAGCGAAACGCCGCGGTTGTTGTCCTGGTGCCAGACATCGTTGACGCCGCAGGAAAGCGTCATCACCTTCGGCTTCTTCACGAGCACGTCGCGGTCGAGCCGCGCGAGCATGTCGTTGGACTTGTGGCCGCTCACGCCGGCCTTGACGGGCTTAACGTACACGCCCTCGACGGCGAGCGAGCGCAGGACGAGGTTGACGTATCCGTCGGGGTTTTCCTGACCCTGCTGGGTGATCGAGTCGCCGAGGAACGCCAGCGTGTCGCCGCTCTTGACGAGCAGCCCGTCCTCCGCAGCCGCCGCGAACGCAACCGCAACCGCCGCAACCGCAACCATAAGTTTCTTCATGTTCATTTTCCTTTCGCTTTGGCGTATATTATACCAGAATCGTGGTTCGTGGCTCGCGGCTCGCGGGAGCTAACGCTGCCGCGGGCACTCCCTGCAGGGCCAGGACTTCGGCGGCTCGTAGCCGGGGCGGCCGACGGGGCGGCTGGTCTCCAGGACGCGGTAGAAGCCGTTCATGCGGATGTCCGTGAGCCCCTTCCTGAGACCCGCGCCGTCCACCGGATACAGCCGCACGAGCTGCGTCGCGAGCGGCGGGACGTCGCAGGAGTATTCCGCGGCGAAAGTGCCGAGGTCGCGCTGGCGCCAGAGGTCGCGCACGCGCCACTTGCCCTCCAGCCCGAGCGACGCGAAGTCGGCGGTGACCGTGGTCGCCTTGCGCACCGTGTTGACGAGCGCGAGCGCGAAGGAGCCGTCGCTCATCGGCTTCGCCCAGATCTCGGCGCGAGGACCGGACGCGACGACCTCGGCCTGGGCGCCGAGCTCGTCCTGGTTGGTCTCGATGACCTCGTCGTTGGTCAGCAGGGAGAGCGTGAAGTCGTCGAGCTTAGTCAGGTCGCAGCCGATCAGGAGCGGCGAGCAGAGCATGCACCAGAGCGAGATGTGGGTGTACTGCATGTTCTGGGTGAGGCGCGTCGGGCGGCGGAACTTCCATGGGCCGCCGATGACGCCGACGACGAGCATGTCGGAATCGTTCCAGGCGCCGGGGCGCGCGAAGAGCCAGCGGTGACGCTGACCGTCGACCATCCTGCGCACCTTGTACCAGGAGTCGTTGATGTCGTCGGTGGTGCGCCAGCTGTTGGCGCCGGCGATCGCCGCCGCGCCGGCGAGGAGAGGCGTGTGCGAACCGGCGCCGTAGGGGTTGATCGAGAAGACGATGTCCCGGTCCTGGGCCTTCAGCGCCTCGGCCATGACCAGGAACGGCATGACGTGGCCGGTGGTGCCCTCGCCAACGAGGTGCTTCGCGTAGCTGCAGCCGTCGTACTTGAGGTAGTCGTAGCCCCACTTCGCGTAGGTCTCGGCGTCCTTCCACTCGTGGCCCCACGACCCCTCGCAGCCGCCGCAGGTCTTCGCCGCGGGCGAGGAGTAGAGTCCGGCCAGCAGGCCCTTGGAGTGGATGTAGTCGGCGAGCGCCTTCATGTCCGGGAACTTGACGTTCGGCACGACCGTGCCGTCGGCGGCGCGCAGCGGCCCCTTGAGCGTCGGTTCGTCGGTGGAGTCGACGCTGTTCTGCCAGTAGTCGTCGAGGTTGACGTAGCTCCAGCCGTGGTCGGCGAGGCCGGTAGCGATCATCGCGTCTGCGGCGGCGCGCATGTCGGCGTCGGTCACGAAGGAGCCGAAGACGTTCCAGCTGTTCCAGCCCATCGGCGGCGTGAGCGCGAGCCGGTCGCCGACGACGAGCCGGAGCGTCGACGCGGCCTTGCCCGCGGCGTTTTCGGCCGTGAAGGAGATCCGGTACTCGCCGGGCGCGGCGACGTTGCCGGAGAGGAGACCAG
This sequence comes from uncultured bacterium, assembly GCA_902764415.1. Lineage (GTDB taxonomy): Bacteria > Verrucomicrobiota > Kiritimatiellia > RFP12 > UBA1067 > UBA1067. Next base: position 70,505 of record CACWVU010000004.1, read on the forward strand.
TCGCCGCGTCGAACGCCGCGCCGGCCGGCAGGTTCGCCGCGGCGAACCGCATCGGGCGCGCGCCGGTGACCGGAAGCCGCCAGAGGATCGGATGGCCGGGGCGGACGCCGAACACGCGCGCGCCGTTGATGCGCGGCGCCTCGCCCGGCGGCGGCGTCAGGATGCCGAGCTGGCCTTCGAGACCCGACCACGCCTCGACCGCGGCGCCGTCCTCGAGCGTGAAGCGCGCATCGCCCCAGACCGAGATGTCCCAGCTCTGCGAGCCGAGTTCGTCGATTTCGAGCCGCACGAGCTTCGCCCCCGTGAGATCGGCCTTCAGCGCGAAAGCCGGCGTCGCGGACACCATCTCCGGCGACTCGGCGACGACCTTGCCGTCCGCCACGACGCGGAAGCGCACCTTGGCGTCGTCATGCATCTTCCAGAGCGCCGCGTGCTCGGCGACCCAGGCGTCGACGCCCACCACGGCCTCGAAGGACTTGGCGCCGCCGTTGGGAAACTCGTAGACCGAGGCCGAGGGCGCATGGGAGCCGACGCCGCGGCTGAACGTGCGCGCGCCGATCCTGAGCGGGGCCGGCTCCTCGGGCGTGCTCTGATAGCTTTCGCGCGCCTTTGGCACCGGAAGCGAGCCGACGTCCATTCCGTCCAGCGGCAGATCGTCGACCCAGACGACGCGGTCGGCGGCCGCGGCGCCAGCCGCAAGGCACAGCGCCAGGGTTACGGAGGAGTATCTCATAATTGCAGTCCTTCGGCGGTGAGCGCGGCGACGGAGGCGAAGCCGTGGCGCGCGCAGTAGTCGGCGATGCCGTCGTGGACCGCCGCTACAACGCCGGGGTCGGAGAAAAGCGCGGTGCCGACGGCGACGGCGTTTGCGCCGGCGAGCAGGAATTCGACCGCGTCCTTCGCCTCGTAGACGCCACCCATCGCGAGAATCGGCAACTTCGTCGCCGCACGCGCGTCGTGCACCACCTTGACCGCCACCGGATGCACCGCGCGGCCGGAGAGCCCGCCAGAGCCGTTGGCGATGACTGGACGCCGCCGCTCGACGTCGATCACCATCGCCGGAATCGTGTTGATGAGCGAAAGCGCGTCCGCGCCCGCGTCTTCGCACGCGCGCACGTAGGGGACGATCGACGGCACGTTCGGCGCGAGCTTCACGAAAAGCGGCAGCTTCGTCGCCGCGCGCACGGCCGAGACCACCTCGAAGAGCACCTTGGGGTCCTGTCCGAAGGTGTGGCCGCCCTCCTTCACGTTGGGGCAGGAGACGTTCATCTCGATCGCCGCCACCGCGTCGCCGATCCGCCGCGCGACCTCGGCGTAGCCTTCCACCGACCCGCCCCAGATGTTGGCGATCACCGGCGGCGCGTCCGGCACCGTCGCGCGATAGCGCGGCAGCGTGATCTCGAGGAAATGGTCCACCCCGGTTCCCTGCAGCCCGATCGCGTTCACCAGCCCGCCCGGGACTTCGCAATGGCGCGGCATCGGGTTGCCGGGCCACGGCTCGACGCGGATTCCCTTCGCCGTCACCGCGCCGAGCTTGGGGTAGTCGACCGCGCCGAAGTATTCGAAGCCGTAGCCGAAGGTACCGCTCGCCGTGGCGACGGGCGTGCGCATCTTAAGCCCGCCCAGGTCGACGCGCATATCCACCGCCGCCATGTCAGGAATCCCCCTTCGCTTCGTCCGCCGGCGGGAAAAGCTCCGCCGCCGCCTCGCGCACGCCGAGATGATGCCAGGCGTCGAGGACGACCGAGCCGCCGTCCGCCAGCTTCAACTTAAGGATGCCCTTCGCCTCCCAGCGCGAGCGGTCGAGCTGCGCGACATCGGCGGGCGAGTGCCTACGGCCAGCGACGGAAAAGCCGGCTTCGTCCCAGGCGAAGTCGAGCCGCGAGGAGAGGAACAGCCTCAGCCCCACCACGCCGGCGGCGACGAGGAGGACGAGCGCAAGCCCGAGCTGGGCGTTCGTCTTCTGGTGCTTGAACGCCTCGAGGTCGGCGCCGGCCGGCGGCTCCGCCTGCTCGATCGAGCGGTAGAGCTCGTCCGGCGCCATGCGCGGATAGCGCACCGCGCCGTCGTAGCCGAACCAGCAGCCGAGCGCGGCCATGACCACCGCGGCGAAAAGGTGGCGGCGCAGGTAGTCGGGGTTGAGGCGGAGGCGCTTCACTGCTCCTCCGTCACGCGCAGAATCTCCTTGACGCTCGTCACCCCGGCGAACACCTTGGCCCAGCCGTCTTCGCGCAGCGTCTTCATGCCCTTCGAGAGCGAGAGGTTGCGGATCTGGGTGGCGTTCTCGCGGCGGACGATCGCGCCCTCGATGTCCTCGTCCACCTCCAGCACCTCGAAGAGCGCGCGGCGGCCCTTGTAGCCAGTGCGGGTGCAGGCGTCGCAGCCGTCCGGCTCGAACACGGTGTTCTGCGGCGGCGGCGTGTCGAGGTTGTAGTACTTCATGTCGAGCGGAACCTCGCGGCGGCACTTCGGGCAGAGGCGGCGGCAGAGGCGCTGGCCCATCACGCCCGCGACGGCGGAGGCGATGAGGAACGGCTCGACGCCCATGTCGATGAGGCGCGGGAACGCGCCGGCGGCGTCGTTGGTGTGCAGGGTCGAGAACACCATGTGGCCGGTGAGCGAGGCGTTGATGGCGATCTCGGCCGTCTCGCGGTCGCGGATTTCGCCGACCATGATGATGTCCGGGTCCTGGCGCAGGAACGCGCGGAGCGCGCGCGCGAAGGTCATGCCGATCTCGGACTGCATCTGCACCTGGTTGATGCCGGCCATGTGGTACTCGATCGGGTCCTCGGCGGTCATGATGCGGACGTCGATCTTGTTGACTTCCGAGAGGAAGGAGTAGAGCGAGGTCGACTTGCCGGAGCCGGTCGGGCCGGTCACGAGGAAGATGCCGTTCGGGCGGTGGATGATCTTGTTCACCACCTCGTAGTCGCGCTCGTTGAAGCCGAGGTCGTCCATCTTCACGAACGAGCCGGACTTCGCGAGGAGTCGGAGCGAGATCGACTCGCCGTAGGCAGCCGGCATCGTGGAGACGCGGATGTCGATGTCCTGCCCGGCGATGCGGATGCCGATGCGGCCGTCCATCGGCAGGCGCTTCTCGGCGATGTCGAGGTTGGCCATCACCTTGATGCGCGAGATGATCGCGTTCTTGAGGCGGTTGAGCTGCGGGGGGACGTCCACCTTGTGGAGCATGCCGTCGATGCGGTAGCGGATCCTGAGCTCCGTCTCCTGCGGCTCGATGTGGATGTCGGTCGCTCCCTGGCGGTCGGCCTCGGCGATGATCTGGTTCACGAAACGGACGATCGACGCCTCCTCGCCCATCTCGTTGACGTCGATCTTCGTCATCGTGCCGATGTCGTCGCCGACCTCGTAGCGGCCGTCCTCGAGCATCTTCTCGATCGCCTCGGCGCCGACGCCGTAGAACTTCTTGACGGCCTTCTCGACCTCCTCCTTCGGCGCGAGCGCCACCTTCACCGCCACCCCGGCCGCGAGCCGCGCGCCATCCGCCGCCGCGGTGTCGAACGGGTCGGAGGCGACGATGGTGAGCGCGTTGCCGTCGAGCCGGAACGGCAGCACGGTGAACTGGTTCACCGCCGCGGCGGTCAGTTTCTGCAACGCCTCGGGGGACGGGTTCTGGCGCGAGAGGTCGACGGTCTCGAGGCCGAGCGCGCGCCCGACGGCGGCGAGGAACTCCGCCTCCTTCACGCCGCCGAACTTGACCGCCGCCTCGGCGAGCCCCATGCCAGGGTTCGCGGCGCGCTGCGAGACGATGCGCTCGATGGCCTCGTCGGAGTAGACGCCCGTCGACTTCAGGATCAGCGTGGCCAGTGAGGAGCTTTCGGACATTGCGGTGGGATTCCTTGTGCGGTGGTCAGACTACGGGACGGATGTACTTCGACTTGAGCGCCCGCCAGAGAACGACGCAGAACGCCGACAGCGGAATCGCCAGCAGCATCCCGAGGAGCGGACCGAGGAGCGTCGACCAGAGGAAGAACGAAAAGATCACCCCGGCGTAGCCGAGCCCGGTACGGCCGCCCTGGATCTTCGGAGTGATGAAGTAGCCGTCGAGCAGCTGCCCCGCAAGCCACACCGCGAGCACCGCCACCAGCCGCAGCGAGGAGCCGCCCGCGCCGAAGTAGGCGAGCGGCAGCGCGACCGGCAGGCAGACGAGCGAGCCGAGGAACGGCACCAGGTTGATCGTGCCGAGCGCGAAGCCGACGAGGAATCCGTATGGGAGGCCGACGAGCGTGAAGCCGACGCCGTAGAGCACGCCTTCCACGAGGCAGATCACCGCCTGGCGCTGGAAGAAGGAGACCAGGATGCCGGTGAACGCGTCGAACTGCTCCGCCACGAACGCGCGCGTCTCGGGCTTGAGGAACGCGAGCTCCTCCACGATCTCGCTGCCGCGGCGCTCGCGCGTGGTGAGGAAGAAGACGAAGAAGATCACCGTCACCAGCGCGGAGATGAGTCCGCCGAGGAGCTTCAGCGCGCCGGTGCCGGCCTTGAGCGCCGTCGCGCCGTATTGGGTGTAGAAGTCGCCGAGGCTCTCGTAGGGGACGCCCATCTGCACCAGCAGCGAGTGGAGGCGCGGGAAGGTCTCGCGGAACCACGCCGTCACCTGCGCGGCGAGGTGAGGCCCCTGGGAGATGAGGTTGGAGAGCTGGTCCACCACCACCGCGCCGGCGTACCACACCGCGAAGCCGACCGGCACGAAGATCGTGGCGCACATGACGACGAGCGCCAGCGTCGGGTTGTGCACAAGCCGCCGCCACCAGTGGTAGTAGGGGCGGAAGAAGAGCGCGAGGAAGAACCCCAGGAGCACCGGCACCAGCGCCGGCGAGGCAAACGCGAGCGCCCGGAGCAGGAACCAAGCCACGAACGCGGCGAACGTCAGCAGCGCCACCGTCGCCAGCACCGCAAGCCCGTTCGCGCCAGACCGGCGCGGACGATCCTGCCCGCCAACACTCTTTTCTTCCACCATGTGGGCGTATTATACCATAAATATCACCAGAACTCCCAGTGGTCGGCGAAAACGACGAGGAGGCCGAGGGCGAGGTTGGTGACGGCGTGGGCGACGATCGCGGCGAAAAGACCGAACCGCCGCGCGACGAGTCCGTAGACGACGCCGGCCACCGCGCCCACCGCCCAGCGATCGCCATGCTCGACGGCGAAGAGCGCCACCATCCACCAGAATCCGGCGAAATCCACCAGCCACCGGCGGAAGAAAAGCTCCTCCGCGGCGGAAATGACGAACGCACTCGCCGCCAGCTTCGCAAGCGTCAGCGCCCAGCCGCAGACCTCGGGCGAATACGGCGAATCCGCCGCGGAAAGCGGCGCGGCGGCGGGGACGCCGGGGAACGAGCCGAGCCAGAGCTCGGGCGCGATCCAGACGACGAAGACGAGAAGGCCGGCGAGAACGGAGAGGGCGTGATTCGTGGTTCGTGGTTCGTGGTTCGTGGTTCGTGGTTCGTGACTCGTGGTTCGTGGTTCGCGGTTCGTGGGGAGAAATGCGATGAGCAACGCGGCGGTAACGGCGCCGCGGACGGCATACGCCCAGGCGGTCGCGGGCAGCGTGACCATCAGCGCCATCCAGGCCGCGTAGGGGGCGACGAGGGCCACGCTTCTCTTCGCTCCGTCCGTCATCGGCGCCGTCCTACTTCGCCTTGAGCGAGCGCTTGAGGATCGCCAGCAGCCGGCGACGGTCGTCGACCGAGAGCGCGGCGATCCGCGGCTCCCACTCGGACTCGAACTCGCCCTTCTCCTCGGCGAAGGAGAGGAAGTGCGCCTTGAGCACCTTGCGGGCGGCGTCGAGGTGGCGGCGGACCTCGGGGTTGAGCTCGTCCATCACCAGCGCGTTCTCGGCGTGGAGCGCGGGGAATCGCGGCGAGACGAGGTAGGCGGTGAAGCTCGCGCCGACGCCGGTGCGGACGCCGGCGGGCAGCTCGTGGAGCTGGAAGCCGTCGGGTCCGGCGAGGATGAGCTTGCCGGACCCGGCGAACTTGCGCTTCCACTCGATCACCTCGAGCTTGGCCTCCTGCCCGCCCTCGACGGTGAGCTTGTAGTCGGTGGCGCGCTTCTGGACGATCACCGGGGTGACCGGCAGTCCGTTGAAGTAGATGCGCACGTGCGGGTAGCTCTTGAGGTAGAGCGCGAAACGCGCGGCAAGGCTGCGCACCGCCTCGCCCGCGTCAAGCAGCGAGTCGCAGACGGCGCGGACGCCGGTGATGTACACCTCGGTGCCGGTCGCGGGACCGATCTCCGCGGCGTCGAGGTCGAAGACGCCGGGACGGTCCGCCTCGCCGACGATGCGGTAGGACATCAGCTCCTTGCCGACGCGCATCGTGGTGCGCCACTCGGCGTGGAGGCCGAGCGCGAACGCGCGGAAGCGCCCGCGCCCGTGCCGCCCGTGGAGGCGTCGTCCCGCCGCCGGCGTGTTGCCGCCCTCGCGCTTCCAGCTGCCGCCGAGGTTGCCGAAGGTGGAGTCGGCCTTGAGGACGTCGATGCCGGTGCCGTCGTCGACTACCCTCACCGCCTCCACTCCACCGAGCGGGTTGGTGAGGACATCGACCTTGACCTCGTTCGCGTCTGCGTCGAGCGCGTTCCAGACGAGCTCCTCGACCGCCGAGAGCGGCGTGCCCTTGAAGAGCGACTCGATGTGGTCGGCCTGGGCCTGGACGTATATCTGCTTGCTCATGTTCTGGTTTCGCTCCTCGTGGCCTGGCGGCGCGGCCGAACTGCCGCGCCTACGCCTCCATCGGCTCGACCGCGCCGGACTTGGTCACTTTCTCGATCCGCAGGCGGATCGCCTCGAGGCTTTTCTGGCATTCGGCGACGAGCTTCCTGCCGTCCTCGAACGCGGCGATCATCTCGTCCAGCCCCATCTCGCCGGACTCCATCCTGGAGACCAGCGCCTCAAGCTTCTTGAGACTGTCCTCGAACTTCACTTCCGCCGCCATGTCACTTCGCGTTGCGCATGCACATGGTGACGGTCTGCACGGTGTTCGGCTCGATGACGATGTCGATCGCGCGGGCGTCTGGCTTCATGCCCTCGTACTTCTCCATCGCCACGCCGTCATAGCCCCACTGCGTGTCCTCCCAGGAGAGCTGGCGCCAGGGCTTGGCGTCGCCCGGCACCTCGCGGCAGTCGAGGAACTGCTCGGGGCAGCTCACGGTGCGGTAGGTGGGCGCCGCGAGCAGCTTGCCGGCGACGGTGACGCGGACGGTCTCCGGCGTCTGCTTGGTGTTGACCATCATGAGGCAGAGCTCGCCGAGGTTGTCGCTCGTCGCCGCCACCCACTCGACCTCGCCGTCGACCTTGGGGGCCTTCCTGCGTCCGTCGACGCCGCCCTCCTTGAGCGCGCGGCGGCGGGCGTAAACCTGGTCCATCACCCGCGAGGAGGTGTAGAACGTGTCCTCGACGTCGGTCGCCTTCGAGGTGCCGTGGTGGAAGAGGAGCGGATGCTCCTTGATGCCCTCGGTGAGAATGCGGTAGACGGCGCCCATGCCGCCGATGTCGAGGCGCGGACGGTTGTACGGCGAGCGCATGTCGCGGTATTCACCGCCGGCGTCGCGCCACTGGATCGCCCAGTTCTTGCCGGTGGACTGGTAGATGCCGCCGGAGATCGCCAGGATCTGGTGGTGGTTGTAGCCGTCCACCTCGGGCTGCATGATCATCGAGAGCGCGTAGTGGCCCATCACCAGCGACTCGCGGAACATGCGCTGGCAACGGTTGTCCTCGTCGGAGCGCGGACGGATCTCGGTTAGCCAGTACTGCTTGCCCTTGAGCTCCGGGAACGCCTCGCAGAACGCGCGGAAGCGCTTGATGCCGTAATAAGAGCAGCTGTAGGGCGACTCCGCGCCATAGGCGTGCCAGATCACGTGGGTGATGTGCTTGAGCGCGCCGAGCTCGGACATCTTCGTCACGAACTGCGCCGAGTAGCGGTTGAAGTCGGCCGCGGCGAAGTAGGTGTTGCGCTCGATCTTGCCCTCGCTGAGCATGCGGTTGCGGACCTGGGTGATGTCGGGGTTGAGCTCGAAGAGCTCGGCGACGTTGATGCCGAGCTTGATGCCGGGCCAGATCTTGACGAGCTTCTCCACGACCTCGGCCCAGTGCGGGGCGAGTTTCGGGTAACTGGGGCTGTAGTAGGTCTCGTTGCCGAGCTCGAAGCCGGCGACGACGTCCTTGTAGTCGTTGTCGACGATCCACTGGACGAACTCGTAGATGCCGGGCTTCTGCTTGTCGCCCCAGCACTCGAGGGTGAAGACGACCTTGATGCCGTTCGCCTTCCAGAACCTGAACGCGGCGTCGGGGTTGGAGAGCGGCTTGCCCTCCTTGTCCTTCTTGTTGCGCTCCTCGAACCAGGCGTTGGCGCTCCACATGCGCTGGAACCAGGCGCCGGCGTCCTTCATCGCCTGCGCGGTCTCGAGCCCGTGGTCCTGGAACCAGTAGGTGTCGGGGTCGGCCGGCAGTCCGTAGCCATAGAAGCGGCAGCCGGCGTAGCCGATGATCGGTCCGCAGGTCGATTTCCTTACGTCCTTGACCGGCTTCCCCGAGAGGTCGAGGTCGATCTTGAAGTCCGCCATGGACGGCCCGGCGCAGGCCAGGACCAGCACGGCGGCGATAGTCTTTGCGTTCATTTGTTCTCCTTTTTTGTTTTTGAAAAATGTCGTAATGAGTATAGTATAGCAAATCCCGGTTCTGCGCGCAACGGCGGCGCAAGTGGTTTTCTTTTAGCCGCAACCGCCTTCGCCAAGGCTGCGGTGGTCAAGAAGAACGCAAAGGTCGCAAAGTGCACCCCTGCTAGTGCATCCGCTTCGCGGACAGCCTACGGCTGGGGGATATGCGCAAACTGTCGCGGGATCCTCTCTAATCCCCTGGCCTCACATAGTAGCCGCCGTTTTTGGGAGCGCCTCGATATTCAATCTCGCCGGATTCTTTCAACGACTTGATATATCGCGAAACCGTGGGGATGCTTTTGCCAATGTGAGTTGCGATTTCATTCGTCCGAACACCAGGGCGCTTGGCTATGGTTTCAAGAACGGCTTTCGCAACCATGCAGTTTACTCTATCATTTACTCTATCATCCCCTTTGTCATTTACTCTATCACCGTCAATGGCTAAGGAAGTCGTATGCCTTCGCGTGGCCTGTCGCTTCATATACATCCTTGAGCGGCTTGCCGCCGATGGCAAGGCCATCCTCTATTACGACCTTGGTCTCGCTCTCTGTGAGCGAATTGCCTTCAAGCGCATTGCTGGTGTAGGTCAATCCGACGCGATAGTAGTCGCGCAGTGATTTCAGCGTCTCTTTGGGGAACGGCCTCAACGCGGCAATCCGCGCCGCGTAGATGTCGCAATCCTTGAACTCGCTCTTTTTCACCGCCATTTTATTAAAGGCCTCCTATCCCATCAAATACCAGCAGATTGGCCGCATTAATCGCTTCTGCTAATGCGTATTATACCAAATCTGCACACCTGCCGCGCAAACTACTGCAGGTGCCAGTCCTCTGCTCTGGTTAGATTGAGTTCCTCAAGCCTTGCCATCCGATGAATGCACCAATCGTTATGATGCTCAAACAGATATAACGAGTCCATGGGTTCTTGGAGCAAACCGACATCCAGAGCAACGCAATATACACAATGTATGCGATCAGAGAGACCGGGAAAACCAGCGGTGTGCCGTTGCCGAGCAATCCGGGGCCAATGAACAATGGGCCGAGAAACACACCCCATGTCGCCATATCAAAATAAACCGGCAAATCTGCAAAAACGAACGATCCACTGTCTGCCATTATTAACATAGATATAAACGCCGACACCCAGCACCATGCAACGGCCAACAGAAAGTTTTTCGTCTTGGTCATTTGCCCCCCCCCCCCACTCATATGTTCCATCTACACCCATGCCCTGCCTCCGCCGGCGCGGCGGAAACGGCGAACGGCGCAGTAGAGCGCATGGTGTTGCTCGGTCTCACTGGCGTGTATTATACCAAAATTGTGTGGGGCGCGGCGGCGCGGGGGAGAAGGGACTAAAGGGACGAAAGGGACAGAAAGGACGAAAGGGATATGGCGGGCGCGGAGGCCCACCACTCAGAGGCGGGGCGCGGCAAAACTGCCGCAGGTCATTTGCCGCCGAGCGCCTTGTAGAGCGCCGCGGGGTCCTTGGCAAGGGCGTATTCCGGCGCGGACGCGGCGACTGCGTCCGCCGAAGGCATGGCCCCGCATCCGACGGCGCCAAGCACGACCTCGAACCCGGCCTTCTTAAGCTTGTCGACGTACGCAGGCGTGATGTGCCCGGCGATGTACTCCACCATGATTCCGTCGGCCTTGTACCCCTGCGCCGAGTAGATGACCGAGGGTGCCTCGACGAGGAAGTCCCCCTTCACCTTGTTGTGCCCCCGCGGCACGACGTAGTGGAACCGCTTCAGGCCGGGCATCTCGCGGCCGAGGTCGATGAGCAGGTTGCCGCGGTTGGAGACTACGACCAGATTGGTCGGCGTCCCCTCCTTGAACACCTCGGAGAACCGCTTCTTGACCATCGCCGCGACCGCCTCAGTGGACCCAGGCACGTTGGAAAGGTGCAGGAACACGGTGCCGGCCTTGGGGATGAGCGGCGCGACCTTCTCCAGCTCGACGGGCGAGTGGTAGTCGACCACCTCGTCGTCCCCGAAGTCCAGGTCGCCCTCGCGCTGGTTGAGGTTGACGCCGCGCATCTCTTCCGGCGTGAGCTTGGAGGCGTCGCCGCCCTTGAGGATCCGCGAGACGGTCCCGGCGGCCACGAGGTACATCCGCCCGTCCTTGGTGAGGGTGACGTTTGCCGCCAGCCCCCAGCCGCCGTTCAGCGCGGCCTTCAGCGCGGGCAGCGAGCTGGCCGGTGCCTCGCCCTTCGGGATGCCGTTGGCGGCGAGGATGTTCCCCTTGGCCAGCGGCGCGGACTGCGCGGCGGCGGCGGAGAGCGCGAGGGAAATGGCGAGCGCGAGGCGGGCGGGGTTCTTCATGGCGGCTACCTGCAGAGGGTGTAGAGGACGCCGGCGACGACGGCCGAGCCGATCACGCCCGAAACGTTCGGGCCCATCGCCTGCATGAGGACGAAGTTCGTCGGGTCGTTCTGGAGCGAAACCTTGTTGGAGACGCGGGCGGCCATCGGAACGGCGGAGACGCCCGCCGAGCCGATGAGAGGATTGATCTTCGTCTTCGAGAAGAGGTTCATGATCTTCGCCATGACGACGCCCGCCGCGGTGCCGACGCAGAACGCGCAGAGGCCGAGCGCGAGGATGCCGAGGGTCGTCCCGGAGAGGAACTTCTCGCAGGCGAGCTTCGAGCCCACCGAGAGCCCGAGCATGATCGTCACGATGTTGATGAGCGCGTTGGACATGGTGTCGGCGATGCGAGAGACGGAGGTGCCAGCCTCCTTGGCGAGGTTGCCGAGCATTAGCGCGCCGATGAGCGGCACCGCGCTCGGCAGCAGGACGGCGCAGAGGAGCAGCACCACCAGCGGGAAGCAGATCTTCTCGATCTTCTTGACCTCCCTGAGCGGCGGCATCTTGATGAGGCGCTCCTTCTTGGTGGTGAGCGCGTTCATGATCGGCGGCTGGATGATCGGGACGAGCGCCATGTAGCTGTAGGCAGCGACCGCGATTGCGCCGAGAAGGTCGGGCGCAAGGCGCGAGGTGAGCCAGATCGCGGTCGGGCCGTCCGCGCCGCCGATGATGCCGATCGAGGCGGCGGCCTTGACCGGGGAGACACCGCCGAAAAAGTCCGCGCCGAAGAGCGAGGCGAGGCCGAGCGCGCCGAAGAGCGCGAAGAAGATGCCGAACTGCGCCGCGCCGCCGAGGAGCGCCATCTTGGGGTTGGCGATCAGGGGACCGAAGTCCGTCATCGCGCCGACGCCCATGAAGATCATGATCGGGAAGACGCCGGTGTCGATGCCGAACTTGAAGAAGTAGTAGAGGAACCCGCCGGGCTCGACGATGCCGCCGGACATCACGGGAATGCCGGACGCGAGGAACGAGATGACGCCGTCGTGCATCATCGCGGGGGCGGTCACGCCCGCGAGCGGGCAGTTGGCGAGGAGTCCGCCGAAGCCGATCGGCAGGAGGAGGAGCGGCTCGAAGCCCTTGACGATGGCGAGGTACATCATGACGAGGCAGAGCGGGATCATGATGAGCTGGCCGACACCGTAGGGCATGCCGAAGAGCGTCTTGACCTCGTGGCCCTTCACGAACGCGCCGTTCTCGTCGAAGTAGCCGCCGTGCCACTTGAGCTCGGCGTCGTAGTAGCCGTTCCGGTTGGCCGAGAGAGGCTTCGCCTCGGGACGGTCGGCCTCGGCGAAGTCGCCGGTGATGTAGGCCGGGGCGGACTTCTTCATGAAGCCGGAGACGCCGGTGTCGCCGGAGAGGTTTTTCACCTTGGTGAGCGTCTGCTCCCAGGCCGGGGCCGCGGCGTCGGCGTCGGCGGCCTGCGCGCCGACGGCGCAGGCGGCAACGGCAAGGGCCAGTAAAAAGCGTTTCATTTCGTAGTGTCCTTTCTGGGTGCCTGGGAGCCTAGCCTAGAATTCTAGGATCCTAGAATCCTAGGGGTCAGCCGATCGTCGCGAGCGTGTCGCCGGTCGCGACCTTGTCGGTCGCGTTGACGACGACGGTGACCGTGCCGTCGCACGGCGCGGTGACGGGGGTCTCCATCTTCATGACGTCCATGACGAGGATCTCGTCGCCCTTCGCGACCTTGGTGCCGCTCGACGCGGTGACGCGGAGAATCGTTCCGGGAACAGGTGCCTTGACCTCTTGCCCGCCGGCGGGCGCGGCCGCGGCAGGCGCGGCGGCCTTGATGCCAGCCTCGCTCTTGAACGCCACTTCCTTGCCGTTCACGACCGCCTTGCCGTCGCCCTTGATCTCGACGCCATACGCCTTGCCGTTGATGGTGACGGTAACGGGGCCGCCCTTGTTTTGCGCGCCGCCCCCCGTGGCGGCGCTCTCTGCGAACCGACACCCCATCGGCGCCTTGGACGGGTCCTTGAGGAAGAGGATGCCCTTCTCCTTGCACGACGCGGCGATGAAGATGTTCTCGTCGGTGACGGGGAGCCCCGCGTCCTCGAGCATCTTCCGCGCCACCTTGCCGCCCTTCTTGGGGTCGGCGTCGTTCATCTCGAGGACGGTCTTGGTGGTCGGCTCCGAGTACGCCTTGTTGAGGTCGCTCGACGCCATGAACTCGCTCGCCTTCTTGACGATCTCGGGGTCCGGCGGGACGGGGGTCTTGCCGAAGTAGCCGAGCACCATCTTGGCGTAGCCGGGGGCGAACTTCTTGAACTTGCCGAACATGACGTTCTGGATCGCCTGCTGGGCGTAGAACTGCGAGACGGGGGTGACGGAGGTGCCGAAGCCGCCGAGGCGCACGCAGTCGTACATCTCGGCGATCATGTCGTCGTACTTGTCCATCATGTTGTTGTCGCGCAGCATCTGCGTGTTCGCC
>CACWVU010000005.1 GCA_902764415.1 uncultured bacterium
GGCGTGGGCAGCCGGCTCCTCGCCGGGCGCGAGCCAGTAGCGCTCGGGCACGCGCGGGACATGGACGAGCAGGTGGAGGTGGTTGTCCATCACGCAGTATGCGTACACCTCCACGCCGCTGAAGCGCGCCACGTCGCGGATCCAGCCGCAGACGCGGTCCTTCATCCGCCCGTCCATCAGCAGCATTGCGCGGTGCGCAATGCGCGCGGTCACGTGGTAGATCCCGTCCGGGACCGTAACCCTGTTCTTCCTTGCCATTGTGTGTTCTCCTTTGTCGTATTCGTCGTCCCGGCGGGGCATGCCGCGCACCGTGCGCGGCGACCAGACCCCTTCGGAACAGGAGAATAATAGCATATTCCAAAAAATCGAACCTTAATGGAACCTTAAGCGAATCTAAATTCATCTTTAGATTCAATTAAGACTCCATTAAGGTTCGCAGGGCGACAAAAACCCTGGACCAGACTGGAATCACGCCTGGGCAACGGGGACAGTCCCCATAAAACAGGGTGGTCTGTCCCCAAAAACACGGGGGACTGTCACATGTACGGGGACAGACCCCAGCGGTGATAAACCCCAGCGGTGATACAAAGGTGAATTCATAGAGCGAACTGGATATATTACACTTTCCACATTGATTTTCATTACAGAATTTGGTAAACTATTCGCCAAACAATCAAAGGAGCATTATGCCACCAGTCAATTATGCCGAGGACATCGTACCACTTTCTTCGTTTCGTTCTAACGTGACGCGCCTTATGTCGCAGACGCGGCAGACGCACCGGCCAATCGTCGTGACGCAGAACGGACGAGCAGCCAATGTCTTTCTTGATGTCGGAGACTACCAGAAACTCATCGACAAACTCGACTTGTTGATGGACATCCATAAGGGCGAACAGGATATCGCCGCAGGACATGTCCATTCCACTGATGATGTCCGCCGAGCCATCGCCGCCGACCTTGGAGTGCCTATCTGATGGCAATGGTTAAATGGTCGGATCATGCGCTGGAGCGCATGCGGGAACAGGCTCGATATATCGCCGAGCAGTCGTGTTCAGCCGAAATCGCATGGAACTGGGCGAACGACATATTTGCCGAGGCGGACAGATTGGCCGACTTTCCAAACATAGGACATCGGCTGCCCGAATTTCCGAACGCGCCGTATCTTGAATTGCTCGTCCGCAAGAACTTTCGTCTCATCTATCGCAAGACCGACGAGGTGTGCTACATCGTCACGGTCCGGCGGTGCAGTATGCTTCTCGACGACAACGCAATGTCGGAATTGAACTCTGTCGAATAGTCCCCATCCCGCCATTGCGGACAGAACTGGCGCTTATAGCTTTCGCCAACTATGACCACCGCCCTTGGGGCATTTTCCAAGCTGTGGATTGTCCGCTCCGCGAAGGACAAAATTGCACTTCCCGCACTGATAGTTATTGTATCCGGCGTCTGAATGGCGAAACCACTGGTGACCGCCCTGCATAGGACATTTTCCAGGCTGGGGTTGATTTGCTCGCTTTAGCAACCGATCGCACTTACGACATTGATAATTAACAAAACCGGCATCTGCAATTCTGCACCAGCTATGTCCAGCTCCCTTTTCACACTTACCGGCAGACGGTATTGATGCGGCGCGCAGCTCAACCGAGCATTTACGGCATTCATATATTTTTATTTCAGCAGCAAATGCCAACGCGCAGGCCACCAACAACGCAATTGTCGCAAAAGTTCTCATGGCACCACCCTGCATCTATTTAGTTCATCCTCCTTAAATACCAACACTGCAACGCAATCGTCATCGGAATCGTTTTGCTCACAAACCAAGATGCGACAGGAGACCGAGAATTCTTTTTGCAAGTCTTGGTAATGACTGCGCAATATCTCAATGGCACGAAACTTCGCCCTCGACTTGGTTAGGTTCTCGAATTCTCCTTCGACAGCAGGAATCCTCGCAACCACCAAAACCTGTCCGTTCCTTATATGAACCCCCTGCTCGCCTTTCCCGGCCAGCTCCTCCGCCCAATCATCCACTGACAATTCATCAGAGGGAACATCTGGATATGCAATCTTGTCATTCACCGTATTCCAAACATTGGAATTTAGGTCTGACCTATTTTCCGGTGTTTGGAATGCGTTTGTGGCCGCAACTAGCGGCTGGGCGTTGGTGTCCGACACCTGCAACGGCGCCACCGCCATGCAATCGCCATTTGTCTCAGGTGGCGGCGGCAATGTCGCGCAGCCCGAGGCCGCCGACATTGCCGCCGATGCGATCATCATTGCGATTCGCATTAATCCGTCCTCTTACAGGTCGTCGTCGTCAGCTTCTGCGCCGCTGTTGAAGACGCCAGCCTGCGACTGCTTGTCGCGCTTCTGCGCAGCTTCCTTCTGCTGAACCTGCTGCTTGCCTTTGCGCGACTGCACCTCATTCTGGATGGCACCGCTCTGCGCATTGTAGCCCTTGTTGAAGTCGTTGGGGTCGTTCTTGGCGTTCTCGACGTGCGCCGCGTTTGCCGCCGCTCTGCCACGCTCGACTGTTTTGGCCCGCTCAAGCTCCGCACGAGTCGCGAAGTTCACCGCCTCAACCTTCAGCATGTCCTCCGCCGCGTTCTGGTTGATGCCGTAGATCGACACGTAGATGCGCCCGCCCGTAACAGGATGATCGACCTCTTCTGAAAGCAGCTGCGCCATGCCGCGCAGTGGAAGCCCCTTGATCGACTGAGAGACCTTCGACTCAAGCCACTGTGCGACCTCTGTCGTTGATTTGCCGTCAACGGTCCTCGTCGCAAGTTCCTGCTTCATCGTCTCCGCCGCCTTCACGTCGCCCCAGAGTGAGAACGCCAGCATCTGCTTGGCCGAAAGATCGGCAATGCGGCGGTTGGTCTTCATGGTGAGCGCGTCAAGGTCTTCGTCCACCGCGCCAGCCGAGATGCCGAGGAACCAGCGAACGCCATCCGCGTCAACGAACTGGATCGGTCCGGACATGAACGCCGGGTTGACGGCCTCCAGCCACTCTTCAACGCTCTTTCCGTTCTCCTTCGGTTTGCAGACGACCTTGTTGCCGGTGATAATGGCCCTCGCGGAACGCTCAAGCGCAGGAGACCAGACAAGCGCAATCGCCACCTGGTACTTGCCCTTGTTCCACGACTCCGATTGCCTCACGCATGTCGCGCCGAAGAGCGGCATCTCGGCCATGAACTTCGCAGTTGAGTACTGCCTCAATTCCTGGACGCGTTTCGCCGCAAACGTCTTGGCCTCTTCTGTCGCCACGGACGGATTCCCGCCCGACATCTCCATGTAGTCGGTGGCATCAATCACCGTCTTCACGGATTCAATGATTTCCATCTTCGCCTGAAGGACAGCGCGCTTGACCGCCATATCGCGCTGGACCATCACGTTCTGCGCTTTCGCAGGATCATCACAGTCGAACTGTGCCATCTCCACGCAGACAAACCGCTTCTTCTTGGCGTCCCAACCCGGCCGCCATTTCTTACCCTTCACCCAGGCCGCCACTTCGTCCTTGGCGTTGGATATCTTCTTGGGCGGTTCCGCTGGCGCGGCGGCCTGCGCCTCACGCACGGCCTCGACACCGCCGTCGTTCACGACCTCTGGCTGGGCTGCCGTTTCCTGCGCCGCCTCCTGGGCGAACGCCATACCGGCTCCGACCGCAACTGTAGCGGCCAGCGCCATCTTAACCATTAGTTCCTTCATTTGATTTTACCTTTCTTTGTTTTGTTTTTTTGGACCACAAAATCATTCTGCCAGCTCCACCGTCACCGACTTGATGTTTGGCAGTTCGTCACGAGGGATGTTAAAGCCTATCCACTCTTCAAGACTTGCCGCGTCACAATGCACCATAGGCGACACAAATAGCGCGACTTGATGATTGCAATCCGCTCCTTTCGGGAGGTACGGCATATGCCCAAGAAATACATTTGCGACTGCTCTATTCTCAAACGACACCGGCATCGCCGAGACTTCCTCTCCGCTTTTGTCTAAAAATACGATATTGTATGTCGTCTTGCAGGGATTCCGCTCTGAATAGCGAACAGTGGCTTCCGCCGTAACCACCCTCTGATACCATTTCAGCACAACATCGGCACATTCAGGAGGAAGCGCATATTCACGCGCCTTTACTACCGAACGCGACTCATTCATTTTCGTTATTACCATCGCATGAAACACTCCGTCGTCCACCAATTTGCATGTTGCCGAATTACCGTAATACTCTTTTGCCTCCCCACACTGCGCGTTTTTCATCGAAACACACCATGAATTCCCTTTGCCGTCGGCAAGGCCAATGTCGTCAACATAAACTCCTGTTGCCTCTCCTTCATAATATCGACTGGAAAACTTTGTGTGTCCGTCTTTTGCCGCGTCAAACTTCTCCCATTTACCGCCTATGTATTCCTTCTTGTGTTCTGCAAGGTTCGAAGCATCAAAACCTCCTTCCGATGGATCCACTGCGCGAAGGCGTACATCCTTTGGTTGCTTGAGTGCGATCTGATCGAGCACCTTTAGCAAAGGCGGAAGAAACTCATCATAGTACTTGCGGTCGTTAACTGTGAACTTAAATCGATAATACAACTTCTGCTTGCCATCATTGTCAACAGCCTGAATTGGCTTCGCCGGCGAAAGCGACAGGTTCATCAACTGCTTTACCGGATTCAATTCGCCAATGACATTCTCCAACAGCGCTGCCGCGTCTCCGTTGCGCTTTTCCTTCGTTACGACGCGGGAATGGATGTTCTGTGCGTCGTCTCCAAGGGCGAATGTCTGCTTCGGCATCATGTCCGAAAGTTTCTTCGTAAGCGCAGACTTCTTGACCTCGGCGTTTATCCTTATTTCGACAAGACCGTTCGGCTTAGTCTTTTCTTTCACGACATCGTATTTCTCGATATAGGCATTGGACTGCGTGAGAATCTGATCCTCTACCAGCTCCTCGTTCTTCATCTTCTGCTCGGCGTCAACATACATGCCGACGGCGCGTTCCACCGCGTCGCGGTATGCGTCTTTCAACGCCTCGGCCTTGTTTGCGCCAACGCCGCGCCCTTCGACATTCACAATCTCGGCGGTGTCGGCGAATGTGCATGCCGCAGCCAGCAGGCTTGCTGCCATGACGAATTTCTTTATTGATGCATTCATTATTGTCCTTTCATTTGGTTTATACGGTTGAATTGTTGTTTTGTGACAAGATCGGTTTCCCGCAGTGCGGGCAGAGCTTTGGCGCTTGATTTCCACCTGCCGCCTTTGACGCCTCGCGTTTCTTCGCCATATATTCAAGAAACCCCGACGAAAGTATGCTCGTAGGTATTGCGACCATACCGATGCCCAGAAGCGCAATGAGCGCGCCGAGGATACGTCCAACCGGAGTGATGGGATATATGTCGCCATATCCTACCGTCGTGAGCGTAGCAACCGCCCACCACAGCCCCGAAAACGCATTGCGGAACGCATCCGGCTGCGCATCGTGTTCCGCCGCATAGACGAGAAGCGACGAGACAAGCATCAAGACAAGCACGAAAAGCATTGAACCGACAAGTTCCCGTCTTTTCTCTCTTACGACGCACCCGACCATGGCAAGCGCGTCAAAATAGCGGTTCAGCTTGAATATCCTAAGAAGTCGCACAAGACGGAATGCCCGCATCCCCAACATGCCTCCCGGCAAAAACATTGGCAGCCAGAACGGAAGGATCGCCAACAAATCAACGATTGCCATGCCGGAAACGACATAGCGCCCACGCATCAGCCATGGATCCCGTTCGGGATCGAGCTCCGGCGCTGTCCAAATGCGAAGTACGTATTCAATGGTGAACACAATTGACGCTATAGCTTCAAAACCAACGAGCACGCCACGGACAGCGACGGAGAGGTCAAGTGTCACGATGAAGACGGACGCGACGCTGAGAAAAATCAACGCGGTTATCGCCAAGTCAAATACAATGCTCGGCCAGTATCCCGCCGAATCCGGCTGGATCACCATAAATACCGCCTTGCGCAAACTCTTTAGGCTTGTCTTCATTCTTGCATCAAAAACCTTCGCCCCTGAACTTCATGTCAGTAGGGACGAGTTCAAGATAGACCTTGGCCGCAGCCTTTGCATCATCCGCCCTGCCAATCCTCTTGAGCACCATCGCCTCCTTCTTCCATGCCTCGGCAAAACGCGGCGCAAGTGTCCTGGCCTTCGCGTAGCATTCCACCGCAGACTCAGACTTTCCAGACGCTTCGATGGTGTCGCCCTTCTGCAGCCAGAAGCGCTCCGGCTTGTATGTTGACACCTTTATGGCAAGGTCGATTGCAGCAACGGCCTCTTCCGATCTGTTCAGCTTCGCAAGCAATGTAGCCTTGTGTGAATAGGCGTCGTCGTATTTCTCGTCCGCCGCAATGGCCTTGTCATAGAACGACAACGCCTTTTCATCATTGTTCGCCTTCCGATAGACGTCACCGAGATAAAGGAGCGTGCGCTTGGCCTTGGGATCGAGTTCGTACGCGAAATTCAAATCTCGCAATGCATCGTCAAGCTTGCCAAGGGCGACGGACATCTTTGCACGGCGCACGTAGAGGTCTGCGTTCATCGGATCTAGCAGAATCGCCGCGCCGAAGCTTTTGACCGCCTCCTCGTACTGCGCCATTTCGCCGCAGATGATGCCCCGCCATTTGTGGGCGAGGAGGAAGTTGGCGTCCATCGCGATTGCCTTGTCCATCCACACCTTGGCGACAGTGTAGTTGTCCTCGTACCCGTAGAACATCCCCATCGCATAGCAGGCCTCCTTGTAGTCGGGATTGACCGCCAGTGCCTTCTTCATCTCCTCGCGCGCAAGGTCGTAGCGTTTTTCTTTTCCTGTCGCATACGTCCAACCGCGATTGTAGATCGCGAGGTCGAACTTGGGATCGATCTCCAGCGCCTTGTCGCAGCAGTCACGCGCCGCCTTCGGATCTTTCTTGAAGTCCATCGCGACAACGCCCTTCCAAAGCCATGCCCACTTCGACTTCGGATTCAGCTCCAGAGCCTTTGCAAGCGAAGCTTCAGCGCCCGCGATGTCCTTCTCGTCGAGCTGCACCATCGCCAGACGTATAAGCGCGAAATCGCTATTTGAATCGAGCTCCACTGCCTTCTGTATCACCTCCTTCGCGCGCGCCGTCTCTTTCAGCGCCGCGAGAATCTGGCCTTGCAGAATGTACGGCTCCGGTCTTTTCGGCTCCAGTCCCTGCAGAAACACGGCCTCGGCATACGCCTGATGCGCACGGTCGAGTTCCGCCTTGTTGAAGGGTCGCCCAAGGTTCAGAAGGTCTCGCGTCGCAGCCATGCCATTGATGTACGCCTTGAAGAAGATATATTCTGGACTCTCCTTCTCGATTTCAAGCGCCTTGTCGACAAACGGCAGGGCGACGTCGGGGTTGTTCTCGGTGTAGTAAAGTCGTCTGGCGACTTCCGCATAGCGGTCGGCCATCTTGTGCAGCGTCTGCTTGTTGAAGTACCATCCGCCGATTTTGGCGAGAATCACGAAGACAACGCCGAGCTTTGCTAAGGTGCGCAGTTTTATGACCGTCTTGGTCCATTTTTCCGGCACCTTCTCCGCAAGCCCGTAGATAGGCTCGAAGTGGTCACGCACCTCGCGCATGTACTTGACGAGGCTTTCGATCGCCTTGGCGTTCGCTGCGATCCGCCTGTCCTGCACCTTGTCGTGTTCGGATATCATCTTCGTTTCCAGTTTGTTTTGTTTTTAACGCAGAGACGCAGAGTCGCAGAGGATAGGATGTTTTGTTTTCGCAAAATCGTCTCTGCCTCTCTGCGCCTCTGCGTTAAACATATTAATCCCCCACAGCACTCCTGTACCGCGCGGCTCTTGCGGCGCGACCGGACTCCCCATCGCCGTCCTTGCAGCCGAAACCTTCGCGGTACTTCAGCACATCCGCACCACGTTCCGCCGGATAGCTCGCACCGCCGTACGTCCCCTTCTCCGCCTTGAACCGCTCCAAAACATCGTACAGCGCTTTCGTCTCGTAGCCGAGCGTCTTGGCGAACTGGATCGAGCGCCAGTCTGCCTGGCTCTCCATTTCGATGCCGTAGCCATTTCGGATTGACGTCGTGAGCTTGCCAAACAACTCGTCGGCGAGAGCGACAAGCTGCTGCCGCGCAGCGGTCTGAGTACTGTCGCCGGAATCGCCGGACATGGTCGCGACTTCCTTCATGAGAGAGAAGAGCTTCAACACGCTCTCCTTGCCGACGGACTTCATGCCGTGGCGAAGCTCCATGTGCCCCATTTCGTGTCCGAGGATCGCGGCAAGTTCATCTTCGTCCTTCAGGAACTTGAGCATCCCAGTCGTGACGAAGACGAATCCGCCGGGGACGGCGAATGCATTGACCTCGTCAGACTGCACCGTGAGGAACATGTACCCGTGATACGGCATCGGGTCGTTTGACGCGGCGGCTAGCGTCGCGCCTATAGTGCGCACGTACACGCTTTTCGGATCGTCCTGCGGCAATACGGGGTACAGCGGCAGGATGCGCGAAGCGACAACGCAGCCGAGCTGATATTCCTGAACAGGTCCGACTTCGCTGTAGATGAGTCCGCTCGTCACCTTTCCGGCAGAAGCCGCCGCGCCGATCAGCTTGTCCTCGCCGGCGACCGCACCCGCAAGTTTTGACGCGAAGCCAAGTCCGCTCGCGCTCGCTTTGCGCGTAGTCTTCATAAATCCACCAAAGAAGCCTTCTTCCTCGACCTTCTCTTCTTTCAACTTGCGCGAATCGGACTTGGCGAGCTCGCCCGCCGAGATGAAGGTGGCGACTTCCGCATCGGAAACGGCCTTACGTTCAGCAAGCACCTTCGTCACCGCAGCAGGGTCGGCCTTTGCCGCAGCTTTTCCACTCCCCGCCGCTCCGCGCATCGCGGCCATTTCGCCATTTTCCGATTCGGAGAACCCGCGCATGGACGCGAGAGCGCCATCGTTCTCTGACTCCGAAAAGCCGCGCTTCGCTGCGAGTGTTCCGTCCGCCGAAATCGTCTCGTTCGGATTCTGGTTCTCCATCAACCATTCGCTGGCGATGGACGGAAACGGCAAATATCCTGTCTTGCCGTCGACCTTCACTTTGACCCAGAGCGGCAGAAGCGTATCCGGGAACTTGTCCTTGTCGCCGTTGAACGGCACGGCGAAGCGGCACGTCGTAACGACCTCCGCCGCGTCGTTGTACTTTAGCGACACAACTGCGGTCGAGAGCCCGTCTGGCTTCTCGCGCAGCGTCAGCGTCTCGGTCGAGACACGCCACGTCTCGCCAGGCTTCGGGTCCTCGGCGTCCGCCACGGCAGCTGCGGCAAGCACAAACACTGCAATCATCTTCTTCATTGCGCATTCATCCCTTCTTTATTAAGCGCTTACTTTACGATTTCAATTTTAAGATTCTCGATCTCTGGCATTGCGTCTTTCGGGATGTCAAACTCATGCCAAGAATATTTATTAAACTCCACCTCGTTTCCCCCGGCAATAGTCCATGGCACAATGGCTCTATACGACATCTCCCTGTAACTATTTCGACTTATCCGTACTGATCCACTGGCAAAACATCTTGCCCACTTCCATGGCGTAATCTTATAACAGCAAACAACATCATTTTTCTTATCCACAAACGATACATTGAACAAGATATCTCTGCCATCTGTAATATGACCACCCCAATTATTAATTATTTTTGCAGACGCATCGTCAAGTTCATACAATACACCGCTGCATATCGTATTATGTTCGTTAACGTTCATGGGAAGAACAAAGAATTCAGATGTGTCGCTGTTTACAGGCAAGCCAATGATCTCTTGAGCATAAAGAAACGGATCTCGTGAACGGCAGGACTTCCCATCAGGATTAGAATTGGGATTCTTGCGCCGTTTCTCTATCATCGCATTAACATCAATTTGATCGCCCATGCGGATAGGGATTGTTACGCTTCGCGGTTCTGCTAACGAAATCTGATCCAATACACTCTTCAATTTTGGGACTACGTTTTCAAATAGGCGCTTCTGATTGATGGATGTCTTGAAAAGATAACTTACTGATACTGTGTGTTGGGGATGCCATCCCTCCCGCTTCTCACGTATGAAGCCGTCTGGGCAGGCCAGCTCGCAGTCCATAATCTCAAGCATCGGATTCAAGCCTTCAAGGGCTTTCTTCAGCAGCGCAGCACCATCCATATTGCGCTTCGCTTCCGTTGCCATCTTGGCATGGGCGTTTTTAAGTCCATTGCCAAGCCGAAACGTCTTCGTCGGCATCACGTCAGAGATTTTCTTCGTTAGCGCAGTTTTGCGGACTTCTGCGAGAATCTGAATTTCGACGAGGCCGTTCGGCTTCGTCGTCTCCTTCGCCACGTCATACTTCTCGATGTAGGCGTTAGACTGCGTGAGAATCTGATCCTTGACCAGTTCCTCGTTCTCCATCATCTGCTCTGCATCGACATACAGCCCGACGGCGCGTTCAACCGCGTCGCGGTATGCGTCCTTCAGCGCCTCGGTCTTGTCGGTACCGATGCCCCGCCCCTTGACCTTTACGATTTCAACATCCTGTGCTATCGCGAACGAAGCGGCAAGCAAACCGGCTGCCACAACCATTAATTTATTCATTGTGCTTTCCTCCTCTTATTCCTCTACCGAGACAATTGCCGTGGCAATCTTTGCCACATCGTCCTTTGGCACGTCAACGCTGATCCATTTGACATAGCTTTTTGCGAATCCACCGACAAGCGGCGTTATCAGCAAAAGTCGTTTGCCGCCATTGCCATTGTGATCAGGATCCTCCAACAGTACGCAACCAAAATTCAGAACATCATAATTGCGCACCATAAACGAGCCTCCGGCAACCTCTTCTCCTGAAGCATCGGTAAAATTTAATTCAAATGACGTTGTTGCAGCATCTCTATACCAATTATTGTCTTTCCCTTCACCAACCAGTCTTTTTTGCCAAGCGACAATTTCCTTGACACATTCGTATGGGATTTTGTATAAGCGTCCGCTCAACGTTGTGCCCTTCTCAGCAACAACAAGCCCTATCCCAAATAAACAATCTTCTGGCATTGCAAAGTCATTGTTGTAGGAACCAAAGCGCTCGTTATGGTATCTCCTTATTACCCCGCCAAAATCATTTTTCACCAAATCACCAAGCACATAATAGGCACGTTCTTCCAAACCGCTAAACAAGTACTGCCTGCCGAACACTTGGGTATCAAAAAATGTCATCCCATGATATTCCTCATTCAACGCTACACCCCATTCCATTAATTCATCAACCCAAACACCAATACTGAGATCCCTCTTTTCATCACTACGCGTCATAATTCCAGACCTATTCTTCCGCGTCGTGCCAAACTTTTTGTTTAGGCAGTTGTTGTACGCCTGCACATACTTCAAATTGTTCCGCAGATCAAGGCGCTTGGTCGGCAATGTCTTTATCTGGTCAAGAATGCGCGACCAGCGCGGCACAAATTCCTTGTAGTATTTGTCTTTATCGACTTCAACCTTGATTGGGTACCAAAGCCTAACAAGCGAAGGATCCTCATCGACTTTCTCGACAGATGGCTTGACGCTGTCCAAGGATGCCTTCATCAACTGTTTCACCGGCGAGAAGTCTTTGAGCTCGTTCTTGACAATTGAAAGTGCGTCTTCGTTCGCTTTGAAGTCGGTTACTATCTGGGCGTGAAGATTCTGGTTCTCCGCCGCAACGTCCTTACTCTGCGACGACATGACATCATTTATCTTCTTCGCAAGGTCGCGTTTGCGGACATTGGCAAGAATCGTAATTGCAACAAGTCCATTTGGCTTTTTTGCCTCGACAACTATGTTGTATTTCTCGATGTAGGCGTTGGACTGGGTGAGAATCTGATCAGTAACCAGTTTCTCGTTCTTCATCATTTGCTCGGCGTCGACATACAACCCGACGGCACGTTCCACCGCGTCGCGGTATGCATCTTTAAGCGCTTCGGCCTTGTCGGCGCCTACACCCTGCCCCTTGACCTTTACGATTTCGACGTCGTCGGCAAACGCGGCAAGCATTGCCATGGCTACGACAACTGCTATCATTCGTTTCATCCTGCATTTCCTTTCATTGGGTTTATACGGATAAGCTGTTGGTTTGTGACAAGGTTTCTACTCCAGGAGCTTCATATACTCCCTTATCATCTCCGTTACGCGGTGCTTGACCTGACGGACAAGCGCTGGGGTGACCCCGCGCAAAGCGGCGATCTCAGATGGCTTGTCGCCCTTTTCGACGTCCAGATAGATTTCCCTGTATCCATTCGGCAACGGCATATGGTCAAGGACATGCTTTCGCGCCGCCTCATAACACGACTCCCTCCACTGCCGTTCCATGACTTCGTATCCGGTCGGCGTTTCACGCCGTAACCAGTCTATCTTTTCAAGCGTCACGCCCTCCGCAGCCTTGCGCTCGCGCAGATAGTCCACCGCCATGTTGTAGACTATCGCATAGAGATACGTCCTGAACCTGGCGCGAGAGGCGTCGTACTTCTTCGAACGCAACTCTCGCACAAGCCTTACCATCACGTCCTGCACAATGTCGTCATAGTCGCTCACGAGGGAAAAGAACTTCTGGCGCATAAAAAAGCGAATCACGGGACGATAAAGCCTGTCGAACTCAAACCACTTCGCGTCATCCAGGTCGCCGCGCTCGGCAATCTGCTTTAGCAGTGTCTTGGGGGTGTCAGGTATCACGCTCATTGCCGTTTTATGACTACCTTCCTGTTGCCGCGATACAAGACGCGCATCCCGGGCTGCGGAACGACTTTAATCTGGTCGCGCATGTCGCCTACTACTTCGTCAGCCGAAATGAGAACACCGCTGAAATCCTCCGGCACCGCGATTTCCGCAATGCCGTCGGCATCAGGCAGCACAAGCCGCCCAATGTGCACGGCTCCGCTCATGGCAGCCATACCAGGCCGCAGCGAAACAACTTCGCCAGAAGAAACCGTCTGATGTGTTGACGCAAACCCCATACCCAGAAACAAACCGCAGCCAAGCAGGCATACTGCTACGCACGCCGCTATGGCGGCCAGCCTTGCGTGCCAGCGAGTACTTGGTTTCTGCAACGGCGTCTCCGGCAACTGCCCGGCATTCCCCGGGCGCTTCTTCGGATCTTGCTCAAGCATCTGAGAAAGGGTCTTCGCCCACTGTGGCGCAAACGTTCTCAACTGCGCAATGAGACGCGGCGATCCCTCATACCAGATGCCGGTTACGACCTTGAACATAACGACGCCAAAGGAATAGACGTCGGAACGCGGCGTGGCCGGAGTGCCATCGCGGCATTCTGGAGCAATGGCATACGCAGTGCCGAAGCCTCCGGCCTCGCACGAGCCGGTAAGTTCCAGTCGTTCGCGCATCTGGGGATTCACGATGCGGGCAATGCCAAAGTCGGAAAGAACCGCGTGGCCGTCACTACGCAACAGGACATTCTCGGCCTTAAGGTCGCCGTGGACGATTCCAAGCGAATGACAATATGCGAGCGCATCCCGCAAATCGCAATATATGGACACCGCTTCATTCGGCGTTGGCGGCCTACTGCTCGACAGTTTTGCGGCCAGAGTGTCGCCTTCGACCAGATCCATCGCAAGCCACGGTTTTCCGTCTGTAGTAGTGCCGAAATCGGTGACGCGCACTATGTTTGGATGGCGCAGCGTCGCAAGGACACGAGCTTCGGCCAGGAACTTGCCGCGCAGCGTTTCGGCATTTGTACAACCAGACACGTCAAACACCTTTACGGCATGACGTGTCCTGAGCGAGTCGTGTACTGCGGCATAAACCACCGACATCCCTCCTCGCCCACATTCCGCCTCGATGCGGTATGGCCCGAATTTGTCTATTGCAACGCCTTATTGCCGTCTTCCAGATGGGCACAACACTTCGACGGCAAAGAAGAGTGGCGTGCCTTGCATACTCACGTTTCAAGAAAGGCATCGCCAAACGCCCGACAGAAAACATGATATGAAGACACGCCACATGGATTGACCACGCAGCGCAACCTTCGTACTCCGCTTTCTGTCTTGAAATTGGCGATTTCTTCTTGAAGCGTCATACGCTGTTGCGTACGTCCTGCAGTCCCGCTTGGGACTCTGCAGTCCCCGCCAGCCGCCTTGATGCACGGCACGCGGGGTTCTGGTCTCGCGCTTGCGCGCTCGGCCCGGCAGACTGGTCAGATTGGCGGCCAGCCGAATTCAAAGAACGACGCGGTGACCCGCGGCACCGCCGTAGCCACTTCGGTCGGTGTGCGTGTATTTTACCAAATTCCGCTGGCAATATGCAACTAACCGGCTAGGACCGCGGCGCGGGGGAGAAAAACAGAGCGGCGGTTCCGTGGGGACGGAACCGCCGCGCCGTGCCGGCGTGGGAGCCGGAGGTGCGGATCAGGCCTTGGTGACCTTGCCGGACCTGATGCACGCCGCGCAGACGCGCATGCGCTTGACGTTGCCCTTGCCGTCGGCGACGCGCACCGAGCGCAGGTTGGGCAGGAAGCGACGCTTCGTGATGCCGGTGGTGTGCAGGCCGATGCCGCCCTTGTACTTGGGCGAGCCCTTGCGGACGATGACGTTGCCCGTCGCCGGGCCCTTGCCGCAGATTTCGCAAACTCTGGACATTGTTCCGTTCCTTTCGTCTGAGTTCCCTTAGTTCGCCTCTCCGGGCTGCCATTCGACGTTCGCAAAGGCGTTGTCGAACGCGGCGGAGAGTCCGCCGAGGCTTTCGCTGCCGGTGGTTGCGGCGTTGACGGGAGCCTTCTCCTCGCCGGCCGCCTCGGCCACCAGGCCCTGGACCTCGTCCTCGGTCATGCCCATCGCGCGGATCGACAGGCCGATGCGGCGCTCGCCGCGGTCGACCTTGACCACGCGGGCCTCGACCTCCTGGCCGACCTCGAGGGCGTCCTTGACCTTCTCGACGCGCTGGTCGGAGATCTGCGAGATGTGGACGAGCCCGTCCACGCCGTCCTCGAGCTCGACGAACGCGCCGAAGGACGCGATCTTCGAGACCTTGCCCTTGACGACCGAGCCGACCGGAAACTTCTTCGCGATGTCGTCCCACGGATCCTGCTGCGCCTGCTTGAGGCCGAGCGAGATGCGCTGCTCCTTCGGGTTGACGTCGAGGACGACCGCCTCGACCTCCTGGCCCTTCTGCAGGCACTCCGACGGGTGATTGATCTTGCGCGTCCAGCTCATGTCGCTGACGTGGATCATGCCGTCGATGCCCTCCTCGAGCTCCACGAACGCGCCGTAGGCCGTGAAGTTGCGCACCTTGCCGCGGATGCGCGAGCCGACCGGGAAGCGCTCCTGCACCGTGTCCCACGGATTGTCCTGGGTCTGGCGGATGCCGAGGGCGATCTTCTGGTTCTCGACGTCCACGGAAAGGACGACGACCTGCACCTCGTCGCCGACCGCGAGCATGTCGCTCGCGCGGGCGACGCGCTTCGTCCAGCTGAACTCGCTGATGTGGACGAGGCCCTCGATGCCGGGGGCGATCTCGACGAACGCGCCGTACGCGGCGAGGTTGACCACCTTGCCCTGCACGCGCGCGCCGACCGGGAAGCGCTCCTGGATCGTGTCCCAGGGGTTCTGCGTGGTCTGCTTGAGGCCGAGCGAGATGCGCTCGCGGTCGCGGTCGACGTCGAGGACCATGACCTCGACCTCCTGGCCGACCTTGAGGAGCTCGCTCGGATGCTTGATGCGGCCCCAGCTCATGTCGGTGATGTGGAGGAGGCCGTCGATGCCGTCGAGGTCGACGAACGCGCCGAAGTCGGTGATGTTCTTCACGCGGCCCTTGCGCAGCTCGCCCTTCTGGAGCGTCGCCAGCAGCTCCGCCCGCTTCTCGGCGAGCGTGCCCTCGATGAGCTCGCGCCGCGAGACGATGAGGTTGCGGCGCTCGTTGGAGATCTTGATGACCTTGAACTCGAAGGTCTGACCGACGTAGGGCTCGAGCTCCTTGACCGGGGTGATCTCGACCTGCGAGCCGGGGAGGAACGCCTCGACGTCGTCGACCTGCACGATGAGGCCGCCGCGGACCGCGCTCTTGATGGTGCCGGTGACGACGCATCCCTCGACGTAGCGGTCGAGGATCTTCTCCCAGCGGATCTTCTCGTCGGCGCGGCGCTTGGAGAGCTCGATCATGCCCGTCTTGTCGTCCTCGAGCTTCACGATCATCACCGTCGTCTTGTCGCCGACCTTCGGATCGGCGCCTTCGCCGAACTCCGCGAGCGGCACCGCGCCAGCGGACTTGTAGCCGATGTCGACGAACACGTCGTCGCCCTTGAGCGCCGTGACGGTCCCCTCGACCACCGAACCGGTCTTGAACTTCGCCTCATCCACCGCGGCCGAGAGCATCTCCGCCATCGCGGCGCTCTTCGCCTGGGGAGGCGTGGGTTTCCTGATTGCCATAATACTTTTCTGTACTTTTGGGTTTGCCTGTGATCGCGGTTTTCAGCCGCGTCCGCCCCGTCTTTGGGCGCGGAGGAGCGTAGTATACCAAAAACCGGCACCGGCGCGCAAGGGGGTCAGCCGACCATGTTACACCAACGCTATGCGTTGGAAGTGTCTCAGCGACCAGCAACCAGCGGCACAGCGGTCGTATCGACCATCACCGCGAAGTAGTCGCATACGCGCGAAACCGACGCGGGAACGGGCACCGTCGAAAGCCATGCGGCGGCGGAGTCGCGGTCGGCGGGGTCGAAGCCGTGCATGCCGTTGAGGGGCTTCACCCCCATGTCGCTCGGGACGAACTGCACGCCGGCGTCGGCGAGGAAGATCGCGTCGCCGAACTTGGCGTCGTCGCGCCAGATGCCGTGGTAGCGCATCTCGTCCTCGGAGAGCCAGCGGCCGGGGAGCCCGGCCAGGGCCGCCTTCACCTTCCCGTCCGCGCCCGGCTTCAGCCACCAGAACCGCGCCATCGTCGAGTCGATGGCGCTGGCGTAGTCCTCGCCCCACTTGAGCCCGGTCCCCTCCAGCGCGGCGGGGACGTCGGCAGTGCCGCGGAGCGGCGTCATGCCGTGGTCGGAGAAGACGGTGAGCTCGAAGGGGCGGCCGCCCTCGACGAGCGCGGCGTGGAGAGCCCGGATCGACTCGGCGTACTTCTCCACCTTCGGCCGGAGGACGTCGTCGCGCCCGACGTTGTCGTGCTGCAGCGCGTCGAACGCGGCAGAATAGACGAACGCGCGGTCCACGGCGCCGCGGCGGAAGAGGTCCGCGGCGATGCGGAAGTTCTCCGCTTCCGTGAGCCGCCAGTTCGAGATGTGGTACTTGAGCCCCTGCTCGCCCCAGACGTCCGCGAGGTTCTTCACGGGCCCGAGCCCGCCCGGGACGAAGAGGTCGGTCTTTTCGCAGTAGTCGAGCTTCGGGAGCCGCTCCACCGGCACGCCGTAGAGCTGGAAGTAGCCGGTAAAGCCGTAGAGCCGCTTGATGAGCTTCGAGAGCTGGTGGCGGACGCGTCCGCGGCGCCAGAACGAGCGCGGCCGCAGCAGCGGCGCGAGATAGCGCATCATCCTGAAGGGGCTTTTCGCCGGCGCGTAGTCGTAGAACGCGAGGTGCCCGTGCTCGGACGGGCGCTTCCCGGAGAGGATCGTCGGGATCGCGGTGCAGCTGTAGCCGAACTGCATCTCAATCCGGCGGCGATTCGGCAGCAGGTCGCGGAGGAAATCGTATTTCTCGACCTGCTCCCAGCCAAGGGCGTCGACGAAGACAAAGACCTTTACCAGACTGTTCATTTGGACTCCTCCAATGCTGCCGCCAGCGCCTTGACGTCGCCGGGAGGGACGAGCCGGCCGCGGCCGCCGCACGCCTCGGGAAGGCCGCCGACCGCGAAGGCGACGACCGGACGGCCGAGCGCGACTGCCTCGGCCGCGACAAGTCCATACGGCTCCTGCCAGAAGCTCGGCACCACCACGCAGGCGGCGCGGCGCATCCAGTCCTGCGGATTGGGCTGGAAGCCGTTGAACCTCACGCGGTCTGCAAGCACGAGGCGCGCGGCAAGCGCCTTGAGCCTGGGCTCCATGTTGCCGGTGCCGACGACGTCGAGCGTGCGCGGCGTCCCGAGCAGGGCCATTGCCCGAAGGAGCAGCTGGACGCCCTTCCCGCGGATGAGCTGTCCGACGTAGAGGAGGTCGACGGCGGGACCGGCGGAGCCGGCGGTGACGGCGGCGGGCGCGATCACCGGCGGCCTTACCTCGATCTTGCCGGAATCGATGCCGTTGGCCACGAGCCGCGACTTCATGAACTCGGAAATGACGACGATCTTCCTGAAGCGAGCCATGATGCGCCTGCGCCTGCCCTGGGCAAAGACCCGCGCAAGCGCAGGCCTCCAGTTGCGGCACGCGGGCGCGCAGAAGATGCACGGCCACACGCCGCCGGGGCGTGTGCAGTTGTGGCCAAGCGGGGTGTAAGCGTAGGTCCTGGGGCAGATCGGCTCGTGGTCGTGGACGTAGTAGACGGTCTTCTCGGGCGGGAACGCAGCGAGCGTCTTTACGTCCGAGCACTTGTGGACGATGATCTCGTCGAACTGGTCGAGCGCAGATGGCGACGGAATGAGAGATTCGACGCTAACCTCGTGCCCGGCGGCCTTCAGCTCCGCGACGTGCCGCTCGGCGAAGACTTCGATTCCGCCGCGGACTGCGGCCTTTTCGACATAGACTAGGATCTTCATGTCCTCGTCCCGCTCCAGTGCGACACCCGCTGCACCAGACGCCTCACCGGCGCGACGGGCATCTCAGGCCATCCCCGCGGCCGCACGGCGAGATAGGCCCAGTCGCGCAGGGTCTCGCGCGCCGCGCCGACAAGCTCGCGCAGCAGCGAGGGCCGGTCCCCGAAGATGACGCGGTCCGCCGCGCCCTCGCCCCGGAAGCGCTTCGCCAACTCTTTGAGCGTGTAGTTGTGCGAATGCTCGACGCGGGCGTCGGGGCAGTACACGATCTTCACGGGATCGACTTCGCGCCGCGAGTTGCGCCACGCCCAGGCGACGTCCTCGGAATACTGGATGTCCTCGTCGAACGGGACCTCCAGCAGGTTCTGCCGCCAGGTCGCGGAGCTGGCGAGCGAGAAGAAAAACCTCCACGTCGCCTGCACCTTGCCGTCGCCGAAGGCGCGCTCGTTGTCCTTGCGCACCAGCTCCTGCGCGTCGGCGCGCGGTAGCTGGTTGGCGAACGCGAACACGTGCCGCGAGCCGGCGAGAAGCGGCTTCACCAGCTCGTCGAGCCAACGCTCGTCGAGCGGCACGGCGTCCGAGTTGTTGAACACCACGATGTCGCCCTTGGCGGCGCGGACGAGCGGGTTCAGCGTTCTGCCGGGTCTGTACGGCCCGGCGGGGCGCTCGAAGAACCGCACCGGAAACCTCGCGGCGACTTCCCGCGTTCCGTCGGTCGAGGCGTCGTCGCAGACGACCACCTCGAACTTGAGATCCGTCTTCTGCGCGAAGACCGCCTTCAGCGCGCGCCCGATCAGCGCTTCGTCGTTGCGCGCGCGCATGAGTATGCTGACAAAGGGAAGGCTACTTTCCATTGCAGCCCTCCAGTCCCAGGACCAGTTCCCTCCGCGCGGCCTCGAGCCTCCCGTGCAGCGCGGCATACGCCTTCGCCCGGACGGCTTCCCAGCCGCCGCGGTCATTCGGCGCGGCGAAGACATGCTCCGCCACCTTGTCCCATTTGCAGTCGTACACGCTCCCCTCGACGGAACGGCCGAAGTTGGCGAGCCAGTTGGCGAGCTTGGATCCGCGCGCGATGCCCAGCCCGGGCGTGCCGGCGTTGGCGGCGAGGATGAGGAGATGGAGCCGACTCGAGAGGACAACGTCGCATTCCGCGGCCGCGGCCATGACCGCCTCGGGCGTCGAACCGGGAATGCACTCTACGCCGAGCTTCCCCAGCAGCGCGCGGTCGGTCTTGGGGTTCATCGGGATTCCGACAATCTTCCAGCCCGCCGAGCGCACGTCCGAAAGAAGCCCCTTTAGTCCAGCGAGGTCGGCGACCTGTCTTTGAGTCGAGATGCAGAGACCGAGGGTTCGTGGTTCGTGGTTCGTGGTTCGTGGCTCGTGGTTCGTGGATTCATCCAGCAGTATCGCCGAGTCGGCGGCGACCTTGGCGCCGGCGAACCCCATTGTCGCCAGCATCGCCGCGCTCTCGGGGTCGCGCAGCCACGCGCCGCGGCAGCGCGGCAGAATCGCCGCGATGCGGCGGCGCAGTTTCCCGCGAAGACGCCGCTCGTACCAGCCGACGAGCCCAAGGCAGCCGAGCAGCAGGCGGCGCTTGCCGTGGACCTTGAAGAAAACCGGGTTGAGCTCGTCGTCCATGCCGACGCCCCAGACGAACGTCGCGACGCCCTCCTTCTGCGCCAGCTCCAACAACGTTAGCGCAGCATCAGGATAGTCCGAAAGACCGGTCGCGCCGCACCAGACGTAGGCGTCGTGCCGTCTGGCCACGGCCGCAAAGCCTTCGAAGCCGACGTCGAGGAAGCCGAACGGCGGCACGACCTCGACACCGAGAAGCTGCGCCGTCGCGGGATCGTTCGTCGCGACGGTCAGCTCCACGCCGGGTACGGACTCCTTCAGCATCTTGACGACGCCTGCGATTATCGCCTCGTCGCCGATGTTGTCGCAGCCAAGCGGAATGCCACCGAGCAGAACCCTCATTCCCCGCCTCCGTGCCAGGTGAGCACATCCGCCGCCGCGAGCCGCGGCGACGCGGCGACGTCGAACTCCTCCGGCGGCATTCCGCAGGCGATCAGCTGGACGATCGCCTCGTTCGCCGGAATCCCGAGCAGCCCGTGCGCGGCACGGTCGACCTCTGGCGCGACGCTCCAGTGGAGAATGCAGTGCGCAACGCCGTGGTAGTGGAGCGCGTAGCAGAGGTTCATCACGAAGATGCCGCCGTTCGTGTAGGCGTCGTGGCGCTCCCAGCCCCAGCGGACGGCGGAGAGGTCGGACGTCACCACCAGGACCTTGTCCGCGTCCTGCCCGAAGCCGCGGGTGCCGCCCTGCAGCGCAAAAAGCCGGTCGCGCAGCGCGGGCGAGTCGACGACGTGGACGCGCGCGTGCTGGCGGTTGCAGGCACTCGGCGCAGTCGTCGCGAGCGCAATGGCGGACTCGACCGTCTCCCGGGGGACAGGCCCGGCGAAGTGGCGGCAGACGTGGCGGGATGCGGCGAACTGCGGGAACGGCGCGTCCTTCGCGGCGAAGAAGTCGGCTCTGCGGACATGCGGCTCGCGCGCCGCGGGAACATCCGGCCGCGCGGCGAGGAATGCGTCGAGCCGCGGCATCGGCTCCGGCCAGTCGCGATGGAGCTCGCGGTAGGCGCGGAGCACCGCGACGGCGTGCGTGACCTGCGGGTCGTCAGCGCCGAAGCGCCGCTCGAACGAGTCGACGAGGTTGACCAGGTGGACGACCGCGCCCTTGCCGAAGCCGAGGCGGCGGCGCGGCATCGTGAGCCCCTTCTCCAGCACATGGTAGCCCATGACGATCTCGGCGCGCGCGGCGGACTTGCGATCGAGGTGCAACGCCCCCGCGTTCGCCATGAACTGCGCCCGGTCGTAGCGGAACGCGCGCGAGGCCTCGCGCCGCGTCTTCACGCGCACGCGCCACGCCACCAGGGCCCGCTTTGCCTTTTTCAGAAACTCGATCACGACAATTCCCCGGTTACGTTGCGAGGACTACTTGCCCTTGGGTGGTGTTGCGTCATTCCCGGGGAAGTCGGAGCACGCCATGCGGAAGCCGAAAATGCAGTTCTTGAGGCTCGGCTCGCGCCGGAGACGGTAGGCGCAGCGGCAGTCGCGCCCGTAGAAGAACCAGCAGCCGCCCTTGAGCACCTTGAACGACCCGGAAGGCGGGCCCTTGGGGTCGACGGCGGGCTCGGCCGACAGCGTCGAGAACCAGTCGTTGCACCATTCCAGGACGTTGCCCTGCATGTCGTGGAAGCCCCAGGCGTTGGGCTTCTTCGCGCCCGCCTCGTGCGTGACGCTGTCGCTGTTCTGCTCGTACCAGGCCATGTCGGCGAGGACTCCGCTGCCGGCGACGGGCGCGTCGCTGCCGGCGCGGCAGGCGTACTCCCACTCCGCCTCGGTCGGGAAGCGCGCCGCGCCGCCCAGCGCCGCGTTGACGCGCTTGAGGAACGTCGCGCAGTCGTGCCACGAGATGTTCTCCACCGGGCTGTCGGGGTTGCGGAAGCGGGAGTGGTTGCTGCGCATGACGCTCTCCCACTGCCGCTGGGTGACCTCGTGCTTGCCCAGCCAGAAGCCGCGGGTGAGCGTGACCTGGTGGGGAACCTCGTTCTCGAAACGGCCGTCCTCGCCGACGGGACTGCCCATCTCGAAGGTACCCGGGGCGCACCAGATCATCTCCATGGTCGCGCCGCCCGGAAGCGTCACCACTCTGACCGTGCCGCTTTCGCGGACGCTGTCCGACGTAGGCCCCTGGGCCTGCGCAATGCACCATAGCGCGGATACCGCTAATCCGACAAAGGCTGTCTTGGCTTTCATATTGGTGGATTATACCACATTCCGCGCAAAGATGGTATACCCCGCTTCCTTCATGAAAGCAGCTTCCCGCCCAAAAATGGAGTGTGGAAAAGTCCGCCAAAAAAATGATATAATATTATCCAAATGAAAGTGCTAATCACAGGCTTTGCTGGTTTCATCGGCTTCCACGCGGCGCAGGAATTCCTTCGGCGCGGGTGGGAAGTCATCGGTATTGACAACTTCTGCGACTACTACAGCGTGAAGCTCAAGCGCGACCGCGCGGCGTTGCTTGAGGGGCAGCCGGGCTTTTCCGCCCGCGAACTCGACATCTGCGATCTCGATGGCCTGCGCGGCGTTTTTGCCGCGGAAGCGCCGGACGTCGTTCTCAACCTGGCCGCGCAGCCTGGCGTACGCTATTCAATTGACCATCCCTTCGTCTACGAAAAGACGAATCTGGAGGGATTCCTGAACATCCTCGAGTGCTGCCGCCACGCGGCCAAGGTTCCGAAACTCGTCTACGCCTCGTCGTCGTCGGTATACGGCGGTAACAAGAAGATGCCCTTCGAGGAGTCCGACAAGGTAGACAATCCCGTGAGCCTGTACGCCGCGACGAAGAAGGCAAACGAGCTGATGGCGCACACCTACTCGCACCTCTATGGGATGCAGACGATAGGCTTAAGGTTCTTCACCGTATACGGCGCGTGGTATCGTCCGGACATGGCGCTCTCGCTCTTCGCGGACGCCATGCTGCACGGCAGGCCGATCAAGGTGTTCAACCACGGCGACATGATGCGCGACTTCACGTTCGTAGACGACATAGTGGACGGAATCGTCCGCGTAGTGGAATCGAAGGCCCTTCCAACATACGAAATCTTCAACATCGGCAACCACAGAAGCGAAAAGCTCCTCGACGTCATCAACGTCCTCGCGGAATCGCTCGGCGTGGAGCCGAAGATGGAGATGCTCCCGATGCAGCCAGGCGACGTCTATGCGACGTATGCGAGCATTGAAAAGCTCGACAAGGCCGTCGGATACGAACCGAAGACTACAATCCGCGAAGGCATCCCCGTCTTTGCGAAGTGGTACAAGGAGTATCACGGACTATGAATCCGTTCTTCTCCATCATCGTCCCCTGCTGCGACGTCGCGCCGTATCTGCGCGAATGCCTTGACTCGGTTACGAACCAGCCGTTCAAGGACTGGGAATGCATCCTCGGCGTGGAGGAGTCTAAGGACAACACCGAGGAGATTGCCCGCGAATACGCGGCGAAAGATCCGCGCTTCAAGGTCTTCACGGGGCCGCGTTCGGGGTCGTGCTCGGCATCGCGCAACACCGGCATCGACATGGCGATAGGCGAATACATCATCTTCCTCGACGGCGATGACACGATTGCCGAAGGCTCGCTCCAGCGCCTACACGACATGATTGCCAATCGCCCCGGCGCCGACATCTACCCCTGCGCAATGCCGGTCATCGACGAAGTGCACGGCGGCGAGGCGCCGCTCAGGGACAACTACCCGGCCGGCTTCTCGGAAGAGCTGACCGGTCCCGAGGCGACGCTGAAGATCTACGCCGCCCACCGCGAACCGTGTCCGATGCTCCAGCTCTCGGTGTTCCGGCGGGAGCACCTGGTCGTCAACGACCTCAAGTGCCTGTACGGCATGAAGCGGCAGGACAGCGAGTTCGCGCCGCGCGCGCTCTACCTCGCGAAGCGCGTCGTGCCGATCCACGAGCCGTTCTACCTCTACCGGATCAGGACCGGGTCGGTGTCGACGCTCGCGAAGAAGACGGACTACTTCCTGAAGGACTATGCCGCCATCCTGAAGTCGCTCCTGGCGTTCCATGCCAAGGTGTCGGCGGAGCCCGGCTTCGACCGGCGCATCTCGGCATACTGGGCCCGCCACTGGCTGACGTGGATATTCTACTACTGGTTCTCTCCGCGCGCCATGCGCGGGGCGCCGCGCTCGTCCAGGTGCGAGACGCTCGGGAAGGTATTCGCGGACGGCACCGGAGACTTCGACGCGCTCGTCCGCGCCGCGTCGCGTCCGCGCCGCGTTGCCGCGCGGTTCGTGAAGCTCTTCGCGCGGCATCCATCGCTGGCGTGGCTCGCCGACGCCTTCTTCCTGTGCGTCTACAACCCGCTCACGAGCGCGAGGGACGCACTTGGCAAATAGGTTGAAAAGTTGAAAGGTTGAAAAGTTGAAAAAGTTGAAAGGTTGAAAGGTTTCAGCCTTTCGGCTTTTCAAAGGACGACTTCTCGGGGAGGACGGACTCGAAGGCGCTGGCGATCTCCGCGAAGCAACGCTCGGGGGTGACGTCGTCGCCGCGGTCGTTGAGGCAGAGCTGCGGACAGCCCTGCCTGCGCACGATTCCGCACACGCCGGCCAGCGTCTTTTCGTCGAAGGAAACGAACTCGCCGCGACGCTTCTCGTTGGCCGGACAGAACCGCCCGGACACCACGTTCCACGCGCTTGCCAGCCAGTGGTTCACGCCGTCGTCGATGCGGAAGCGGCTGCGCGAGGTCCTGTCCATGACCCGGGGCTGCGAGCGCCAGATCTCCTCGAACGTCGACTTGAGGTGCGGCATCGGCAGGTGCCCGAAGGTGCCGGGGATCCACACCCGGTTGACCGCGAACGAAGCCACGTTCTTGACCGCACGGGCGAGGCCAAGGGCGCGCACGTTGGCGAACTTCCAGAGGTTCTTCCGCACAAGCCGCTCCACGTCCAGTCCCCGCTTCAGCACGCCGGCGTTGTTGACCACGACGCGGCTGATGTTGCTACAGCCGATCCAGCGCGGAATCCCGAGGTCGCAGGGGATCACCGGCAGACCCTTCCTGAAGAAGAAGCCTGGGGCGACCGGGCGCAGCAGGAAAGTGTCGTCGTTGAAGAGCACGAACCGCTCGGAGAGGTCGGGTATGCGGTGCAGATTGAGCTCGATGGTGTCGGAATGGAACGTCGGCAGGTATTCCGCGGGGATGTATTCGGCATGGTTCACGAGCCGCAGCTTCGGGTTGGATTCGTCCAGCCAGTCCGGCTTCTGTCCGCAGGTGACGAAGAACACGCGGTTCACCCACGGCGCGAACCTCTCCACGGCGCGGAACCAGTACTTCAGCAGCCCGCTGTCGCGGTAGCGGCATTCGGCGTTGGCCTCGCCGCCGGCGCACGGCACGGCCGCGCCGCCGCTTTCGTACCGGCGCTTCTCGGCGAACCACACGGGGTCGGAGCCGTCGACCCACGGCAGCACGAAGTCTATCTTCTTTTCGTCGCTCATTGTCTTCTATTATACCAAAAATGCCGACAGAACGGCGCGGCAGACATACCACGCCGCCGTGCAGAGCGCGAACGCGAGCGCGGCAAACGCGGCCTGCTGGCGCCAGTAGGCGCGGGACTCGCTCCTGCCGAAGAAAACCGTGAAGACGACGTGCGACTCCCACGGGATCTGGATGAGCACGAAGCCGATGATGGTGGAGAGGATGACGCCGTCGAGCTTGTACGCGTCGGGCAGGAAGACGACGAAGAGGATGTTCGTCGCGAGGTTGACGGCGCCGGCAACAATCGGCTTCCAGCGGTCCTGGCGCCAGATGGCGGCGGCGGACTTGAACGAGAGCAGCACCTGACGCGACTCCATGACGTAGAAGTAGAGCACCATCAGGATGGGAGTCAGCGCGTGGCGCACCAAGACGGGGTCGTTCTTCGTCCAGACGCGCATGAACGGCTGGTATAGTCCGGCCATCGCCGCCGAGCACAGGACGACGACCGCCAGGGAGAGCCGGTTCATCTTCATGAAGAGGCGGAAGTTCTCCTCCTTCGACTCGGTGTGGATCTTGTTGCCGAACCCGCCGGTCATGGAGGAGTAGACCACCGACACGAGTCCGGTGACCGCCGTGACCACGTAGTAGTAGTTGCCGTAGGCGGCGACGGCGACAAGGCCGAGGAACGCGGAGACGACGAGGTTGTCGGTCGAATGGGTGATGACGCCGCCGACCTTGTGCATGAAGATGGACTTCACGTCCGAGACGACGCGGCGGCGGAGCTCCGGCGAAAGCCGCCCGCGCGGCTCGATGTCGGGGAAGAGCCGGCGCGAGGCCTTCACGAGCAGCACGTTCTGCAGGACGGTGAAGACGACGGTGGCGAGGACGTAGTGGTAGTAGTTGCGCGTGACGAGCAGGATCAGGAACACCGCGACGTACTGGGCGACCGAGACGCCGGTGCGGATGTTGGTGATGACGTCGTTGCGGTGGTGGGCGCCAAGCACGACGCCGCGGTACGCGAAGAGGAAGTAGCTCGCCGCCGTGTTGACGAGGTGGATGACGTAGAGGACCCTCAGGTCGATGTCCGGCGGGACGCTGCCGTGGACGAGGCTGCCGAGGAACGGAAGAAGCGCGAGCCCGCCGACGAAGATGACAGTGCCGACCCAGCGGTAGACGGAGCGGTAGAACTTCAGGTACGCGCACAAAAGCTCGCGGTCGTCGTCCGCGACCGGCTTGTACATCGAGCAGACGACGGCAGTGCCGAATCCGAGCTCGGCGAGCATGAGGACGCCGAGGATCGAGCCGAAGAGCCCGTTCAGACCAAGATACGCCGGCCCGAGGAGCCAGAGGAAGAGCGTGCGGTTGAGGAACGGGAAGAGGAGGCGGATTCCGCTCGAAAGCGCATTCGCCGCCATGTTCCTTTTTACATTCTTCTTGAAGTCGAGCTTCATGCCTTGAACAGCTTCCTTTTGAGCTTGATGGCGCGCCAGACCCACGGCGCCAGCGGCGCAGCGGCGCGGCAAAGCGGCCACCAGCCCTTCCGCAGCGGCACTGGCAGCTCGCCGGGCTTCGCTATCCCGTTTTCGACGATCCATGCGACCGTCGGGAAAACCACGTCGCGCCATTTCAGAGAATATGCGTTCCACATTTGCCATGGCTTCGGGTTGTATGCAAAGTGCGCGAAGTACCGGCTTTTGTCAGCGCTGCCGTTGGCCTTGTAGCATTCCGCGACCTCCGGCGCGTCCGGGTCGAAGCACAGCAGACTTCCCAGCACGCTCTCGTCCGTCTGAAAATACGGCGAGCCGTGCTTCATTATGATTGCGACATCCGGCGGAAGAACTTTTTCGATTTGCCTCTGCCAGCGAGCCAGGAACGGACGCCATTTGCGGTGCAGCACTATGAACGGCGCATTCATGCGCGTCTGGTGGCGGCTTTCCGGCAAAGCCCTGCCGCAGAAACGTTCGACGTCGCGCTTCCACGTCGAAAGGGTGTCGGGAGTGAAGTCGTCCGGCGGCGGGTCGTATTTCCGTATCACAATCTCGTCGGGATCGTCGCCGACGAGCCATTCGGAGCAGTCGCCCACGAACGCGCCGTCCGAGTCGGCCCAGCAGACCCAGTCGGTCCCGATCTCGTCGAGGTTCATCAGCATCGGCTTCTGGCATGTGACGCACTGCCGCGACGGCGGCAGCTCCCTGAGCGAGACGCCGCCGAGCGAGGCGACACGGGACTTCTGGTCGTCGGTCCAGCCGGTCGTGCCGACAATGACCGGGTGCATCATGCCGTTTCTGCGCATGCTCGCCACGAGCAGCAGCGAACCCCAGGCAAACGCCCGGTCGCCCGCAGTAACCACTGTTGTATTGATTGCTTTGTCCATGTTGTTCTTTGCCTTTGACATTCAACGGCCGACATCCACATAGCTACGGCATCGTCCAGTAGCCGGGAAGCTTCCTCACGTCGTCCGCCGGCGCGGGACGCACGGGCGGCGGCGTTCCGGTGGCGGAAAGCAGGTAGCCGCACACCGACGCCGCCGGCGCGATCGTCTCCCAGACGGTATACTCGCTCGCGGCGACCGTCTGGTTCTCGAGATTGCCCCAGCGGCGCCAGATCGGGCACTTCGTCGCGAGCGCCTTGTCGCCGCCGTACACCATTTCCACCGCCTTCGCCGGCATGCCGTAGTTCCAGCGGTACGGCGTGATGCCCGGTACATACTCGGCGATTCCGTCGACGTACGACGGCAGGTCGAGGAACGCGACGGGATAGACGCGGCCGAGTCCGCTCGTCAGCGTCGTCCCCTGCGGATTGCATCCGTTGTGGAAGTCGAGCGCGGCAAAGGCGGCGTCAAGGTATTTCGCCTTCCCCGAAAGCGCATGCGCGGCGACGAGCACCTGGGCGCGGCGGAGCGGATGGCTCTGTCCCCAGCTCATCGCGTGGCACCAGCCTTTTCCGGGAAAGTACCACGGACACCGGTAGGCGTAGGCGCCCTCCACTTCCTTCACCATGTCGTTGGCGCGGTTCTCAACCTTGCGCTTCCACTCCTTCGCCAGCCACTCGGCCTCGGACGGCAGCCCCAGCGCCATCTCGCCGGAGAAGGAAAGCGCACCCCACTTCCATTCGTTCTTTTTGAAATCCGCCAGCGCCTCCTGCTGCCGCCGCGCGAGCTCGTCGAGATACGACTTCTCGCCGGTGAGCGCGGCAAGATTCACCGCCGCCTTGACGAGCATGTTCGCCGGCAGCGTCTTCGGCTCCTCCCATTCGACGGTGCGGTTTTCGTTGGAGAACAGGCCCTTCTTCCTCGTCAGGTAGAACGTCTCGTTCGACGGCGGTGTTCGCATGACGTAGTCCCACGCACGCTTTGCGGATTCGAGGTACTTCTCCTTAAACGACTCGTGGCAGCGCGCCAGCAGCGCGGCATGCGCGGCGTAGGCGAGGGAGCCCGAGCGCGTCGCGCACGAGACGGCATACTGGAGCGCATCGTCCTCGGCGGACTCGCCGGGGCGCGGATGGCGCGTCGTCTCGATCCAGGTGCCGACGCGGCCGTCCTTCCACTGGACGGCGAGGAGGTGCCGAAGCCCCCACTCCGCCTCGTCGAGAATGTCGGGGATGCCGTTCGCGTTCTCAGGGATCGCGAGCTGTCCGTCGCGGAAATTGTCCGGCTTCATCAGATAGACGGCGCATAGGTCGTTCACGATCGCGAGGTGCGCGGGGCGACGGTCGAAGTCTGCCGCGTCGTGCCATCCGCCGGAGACCGCGATGCGCTCGCCGTGGGTCCAGTCCGTGTTCTGCGCGATGATGTCGAACCAGCGGACGTCCTTGGGGAGCTTTCCCTCCTCCGGCGCAAAATAGCCGCGCACGACGCTAGTGTGGCACGCGCCGGAGGTCCAGTGGGTATAGGGCTCGGTCTTGGCGATGCCGCAGCGCTTCTGGTAAAGCCCGCCCATGTGGACGCGGAAAGCGTCCTCGACCGCGCCGCTTGAGATGCGGAAGTCGGCACTTCTGCCCACCCCGTCGACTTGGACATAGTACACGCCCTCGTTCGTAACCGACGAAAAGTCCATCTCGTAGGTGTACTCGCCGGTGAAAGGCGTTCCTTCCTTCGTAAAGCCGTCGTCTACGCGATGGACTGGCGGGGCTGGCGAGACGAGCGCGACATCGCCCGTCTTCGCGTCGACGACCTTCCACCCGCCGTTCACCGTTCCCGTCTCCCCGTTCCCCCATCTCGGCTTCCACGCGCCGAGCTTCGGGCCGAGCCATGCGCCCATGTAGGCGAACTTCGGCTGGTCCGGGGCGTAGCCGACCTGGTTCAGCTTGAACAGCGGACTCGGACTCTGCGGATCGTAGCCCGGGAACGGCTTTTCGCTCGTGCGGAACACGTTGTACATTATCCTCGCCTCGGGATTTTTCGCGAGCGGGTCCTTCTGTCCGTTCGCTGACTTCCAGAACCCCGGCTCCGCGGCAAGCGCGCGCCCCTCGCGGTCGTCGTCGGTCTGGTAGAGCGACGTATACGGGTCGAGGAAGCGCAGCATCGACGCGGCGACGAGGACTGCGAGGCTATGCATGGCCGCCTCCCCGCGCTTCGGCCGCGATTCGCGCGGCGTTCTTGTTCAGGTGGTCGAGAACGGCGAAGAAGATCATGAGGAGGATGAGGTTCATCTGCTGCCTGAGCACCCATTCGAGGCAGCTTTGCAGGTAGCAGGCGACAAGGCCGCCCGCAAGCCCCGCCGGTATCGCGGCGTATGGCGTGCCCTTAAGCTTCTTCACCAGCCGGCACGCGACGAGGAGGTAGTAGAAGAACCACACGAGCATCGCCGCGAGCGCGGGGATGCCGCACTCGGCGCCGACAAGCAGGTAGACGGTCTCGACGATGCCGTCGCGGAATTCCTCGTCGCGGTTGGTGTTGCGGCCGGCGCGCTCGGCGTATTCGTAGGGCGGGTTGATCTTGATGCCCCAGTTGTTGATGCCCACTCCGCGCCACGGCTCGTCGTCGATCATCTCCTTGGCGCAGAGGGCCAGTTCGATTCGCGTGTTCTTTGACGCCTCCGGCGCGCTTTCGAAGCGCTCGATGATGCGCGGCAGCATGGCGGCGAGCCCGAGGAGACCGACGGCGGCGATCGGCAGTATGCGCATGAAGACGCGGCGCTTCGGGACATCGAGCCCGGCGAAGAACATGAGCGCGAAGGTGAACGCGAACGACGGGGGGATCATCGCGAGCGCGCCGCGGGAATACGTCCTCACGATGCAGGCGGACGCCGCTATGAACGCGAAAGTGTTCAGCACCGGACCGCGCCAGCCCCGGGCGAGGAAGCAGGCGAAGAAGAGGTTGGCGAAGAGGTGCATCCCCATCGCCAGGCCGTTCTGGTGGGGAAAGACGCCGTGCGGCTGGTAGACGCCGGAGAAATGGTCCTTGACGATCAGCAGGAAGTTGAAGACCGCGAACACGGCAAGGCCCTTCATCAGCGCCTTGACGTCGTCCGTGAGGCCGAGATACGCCCGGACGGAAAGATAGGTCATGTAGAGCATGATCATCTTCCAGATCTCCATCCACGCGAAGAGCTTGCTCTCGGCGGTCGACCAGGACGGCAGGCAGAGGAGGAAGTAGACGACGAAAAGCGCCGCGCCGACG
This sequence comes from uncultured bacterium, assembly GCA_902764415.1. Classification (GTDB taxonomy): domain Bacteria; phylum Verrucomicrobiota; class Kiritimatiellia; order RFP12; family UBA1067; genus UBA1067. The sequence continues at coordinate 31,327 of CACWVU010000005.1, forward strand.
GAGGGGACGAGCTTCGGCAGCCGATGCTTGATCGCGGCCGTCATCAGCATCGCCGCGGCGAAAAGGTAGACTACGCTCACCTCCATGCCGCGCGAAGTGCCGCGGTACTCTTCGTGCGAGAAGAAGTTTATCGACGTCGCCTGGTAGACCGCGAGCGCGGCGATCATCGCCCAGACCGCGTACTTCATCCATGAGCGGTTGAGCGAGATGATGAAGGCGAGCGGCGGCACGCCCATCATGGCTATGGCGAAAACCGCGTACTTCATGCCGTCAGTCGAGCCTGTTGAGCGTAGAGTAAGGCTGCGCGATGAGCCCGACCAGCTGCGCCGTCGGCAGCAGCTTCCTCACGAACACGTTGTATTCGGAGAGGTTGTCCTTCGGCACGTAGACGATGTCCCCCGCCTTCAGCTTCACGTTGTGGCACCTGCCGGACATGATGCCGTCGATGTTGACCTTGTAGTAATGCGGGTTCGCAAGGCCGCCGCGGATGATGATGACGTGGCTCCAGTGCGTCTCGGTGACCCAGCCTGCGGCGGTGAGCGTCTCGACAAGGCCCATGCCGGGCTCGTACAGGCGCTTGTGGGGGTTCTTCACCTCTCCGCAGACGATGACAGAGGCCTCCATGCGCTGGGCGATGAAGACGTAGTCGCCCTTGCGGATGCGCACGTTGTTGAGGATGTCGCCCGAGTCGATCGCCTTGCGGAAGTCGACCGGCAGGATCTCCCCGTGCCGGACGAGGATCGAGTGCTCGAGGTCGGCTACGTCGACGTTGACGCCGTTGAAGAGGCGGTTCGCGCTCGAGCCGGCCATCGCGTAGAAGTCGGCGAGGCGCGTCGAGTTGGAGATGCCGTAGACGCCGGGCTTCGCGCACGAGCCGGCGATCGTCGCCGTCTCGCTCTGCACCTCGAGGATGGTGATGCTGACGACCGGGTTCTTGACGTAGGGGACGAGGCCCTCGCGGATGCACTCCGCGCCCTGCGCGATGGTCTGCCCGCTCAGCTTCACCTGGCCGATGAACGCGAAGCCGATCATGCCGTCCGGCCCGATGCGGGTCGTCATGCTGAGGTCGGGGTGGTCGTAGACGCGGATCTCGATCTGGTCGCCGGCGTTCATGCGGTAGGAGGGGTCCTCCTCCATCTCCAGCTCCATCAGGCGCATGCGGATGCGGGCGGCGTCCGCGTCGTTCGTGGTCGCCTCGGCGATGACCGCGTCGTCCTCGATGTTGCCCAGTTCCGGCATGTCGCCGAACTTCGAGGTCAGCCGGTCGAAGTAGCATCCCGCCAGCAGCGCGGCGGCGAGGATTGCGGCGATGCGCCTCACAGCCTGGCCTCCATTTCCATCCTGACGGTCTTGACGTCGCCGCCGGAGGCCATCGCCATGATCGCCTTGCCCGACTTGGCGACGTGCCGGCGCACGTAGCCGAACACCGAGCGCGGCGTCTGGCCGGCGCCGACGTGGAGGATGACGGCGTCGCAGAGCCCGAGCAGCTGGTCGAAGAAGGTGCCGCCGATGCGGACGCCGCCTTCCATCCTGACGAAGATGTTGCCGTAGGAGTTCTTCAGCTCCGCGAGGTCCGCCTGCAGTATCTGCAGCTCCGTCGGAGCCATCGCAAACCGGTTGGCCGTCGGGAACCAGCCGTGCGCGCCGCTGCGCATGACGCCGATCATCTGCTCGGCGTCCTTGGGCGGGTCGAAGTTAGCGCTGGAGACGACGTCGAGCATGAAGGAGTTCACGCCCGACATCAGCGCGGTGGAGTCCACGATGTGCGAGAAGTCCTCGCGGATTTCCACGCCGGGCAGCCGGCACACAAGCACGACGGGGGTCTTTTCGGCGGAAAGGAGCATCTTCAGCGCCACCACGCCCATAACCTCGCGGTCCTCGTCCTCCGGCATGGCTCCGGGAATCGGCAGCGAGCCAAGGAACGAAATGGCGGGATACGCCTCGATCTCCCGTCCGCCGCGCACCTTGCCGAACACCAGCTCCAGCGCGACGACCCACAGCATGGCGACGAACAGGCACACCGCGGCGGCGCCGAGGGAGACTATGAGCTGCTTCGTGCCGAACGGCCCCTTGTCGTTCGATCCGCCGGCGTGCTCAATCTGCCTGAGGTCGTTCTTGAGCGCGCCGGAGAGGTAGGTGATGTTGCTGAGCTTCTCCTCCAGCTCGCGGATCGACGTTGAGACGTCCGACCGGTGCGTCTGAAGCCGCTCGAACTCGGGGATCATCGCCGCCAGCTCCGACGCGCGCTTGTCGTTGTCGGAAAGCTCCTGCTCCACCGCGCGGCGCTTTTCGCCGAGCGCCGACATGCGCGTAAGGCATTCGGCGAGCTCGCCGGCAGACTTCTCCAGCTGGTCGAGATCGTCGAGGTTCAGGTCCTCCACGCCCTTGGCCTTCAGGAACTCCTGCATCTCCCTGACGTACTGCTCGCGCTCCTCCAGCTTTCCCGCCACCTTCGGGTTGATGTCGGTGTACTTCTCGCGCAGCGACTTCAGCTCCTTTTCGACCGCCGCTATCGCCTCCGCGCGCTTGCGAATCGCCTGCGCATTCTCGGTGATCACGGTCCCGGCCGTGCCGACGATCTGCTCCAGCCGCTTCTTCTTCAGCTCCTCGTTCGCCAGCTCCACGCCGATGGCAGAAGCGTTCTTGCGCTGGTCGGACATGAGCGCGTTGATGGCGACAAGGGCGTCCTGCGGAGCCATGACGCTCGTCTTCGCCTTGAGCTTGGTCTCGGCGGCATCGATCTCGGAAAGCTCCTCCAGGAGCTTCGCCTTGCGGTCCCGGATCGACGCGCCCCAGGCCTCGAGGTCTTTCGCGCGGTATGCCGCGTATTCGTTGATCAGCGCCTCGGCGTAGGCGTTCACCTTCTTGACCGCCCCCTTCCACGACTGCGACGCGGCGGTCAGGGTGAAGAGATTGGTCGGCTTCTTCTCCTGCTTGATCGCGATGTCAAAGGCAAGGCACTCCTTCTCCGCCAGCGGCATTTCGACCTTGTTGGCGATGCCGCGCTTGAGCGACGCGCGGTCGAGGATCGACATAATCTGCTTGTCATTGATGGTGTCGATGTCCGCCACTTTCCGTGGATTGTAGAGGAGCCGCGTGGTCGCCGTGAAGCGGCCGACGCTTTTAGCCCCCCTGAAGGTAAGATACGCGGCAAAAGCGCCGAAGAGAAAGACGAAAAGCAGCGCGAACAGCCACGCCCACTTGAGCACGATGACAAACACCACCTTCTGCAGCGTCATCAGCCGCTGCATCTGTTCGCGTTCGGTCTCTGTCAGTTCTTCGCTCAAGGGCGTGGCATGTCCTTATGATTTGGTGCATTTTAGCATATATCGGCGTAGAAATCAACCAGCCGGGCAGCGAGGACCGCCCAGTCGTACTCATGCGCGGCGGCAACCCCGGCAGCGGACATCTCCGCGCGCTCCGCGAAAGCCTTGTCGACCGCCGCGTCGAGCGCGGCGGAGTCGCCGGGTGCGAACACCGCCGCCGCGCGCGGATGCGCCGCGCAGAGCCTCCCCAGCCCGCCGACATCGCTTGCCGCCACCGGCAGCCCCGCCGCCCAGGCCTCGAGGACGACGATGCCGAACGGCTCGTGGCGGCTCGGCAGCACGAAAATGTCGGCGGCACGGTACTCGGCGAGCAGCTCTGGGCTGCCCGGCTTCAGCGCGCCGACGAACGCGACGCGGTCGGCAACACCCAGCTCGGCGGCGCGGCGCTCGAGCTCCTCGCGGTAGTCGGGCTGGGTGACTGGACCTACCAGACGGAGCTTTCGCCCGGGATGGCGCGACAGATGCTCGACAAGCGCCATCTGGTTCTTCTGGCGGTCGATCCGCGCCACGCAGAGTATGGTTAGGTGGTTAGGCTTGTCCGCCGTAGCCACTTGCCCTCCGAACAGCGCCGTGTCCACTCCGTTGGGCAGGAACATCACATGAGGATGCTTCGCGCGGTAGCGCTCGTACTCGTCTTCGCCAACACAGACGATGCCGCCGAAATCCTCGGGGACGCGGCGCGTCCATCCAAACGCATAGTCGAGCAGCTTTCCCCACGGAAGACGTCCGCGCGTCGGCGCCTTGAGGCTCTTCGCCTCGACCATCGGCACATTCGCGCCGCCGCCGTGGAGGGAGATGACGGTTTTGGGTTCGGTAGTTTGGTAGTTGGGTGGTTGGGTGGTTGAGTGGGCAACCCTAAGGCACAGTTCCGCTATGCGCGCCATCGCGTGGCAGTGGATTACGTCGGGCCGCCATTCACGGAGCGCCCTTTCGAGCCCGGGCACGAAGGGATTGCCGCCCTTGCGGTCCAGTTCGGCGACGAGCGACTTCGGCATCGGCCACCAGGGATAGACCGGCCTGAACCGGTATATCTCAATGCCATCAACCGTCTCTATGAATTGTTTGTTTTTCCAACACAAAGAGCACAAAGAACGCAGAGAACGCAAAGCCCCCAAAAAGCCCTTTGTGCCCTTTGTGTTCTTTGTGTTGAAATCTTTCCACAGCGCGGTCGTTGCGAAGAGCCGCACATCGTGCCCCGCGGCCTTCTGCGCCTTCGCGAGGTTCCACACCACCTGCTCGGTTCCGCCCCAGTCGTCGAACGAAAGGCGCCTCAGGACGTGCGCTATTCTCATCTCCCCTCCATTTCCAGCGCCTCGGCAAGGCTGGCTTTTGTTATCGGCTTGAGGAGAAGGCTGTCAAACCCGATCTCCGCGAACTTCGCCCGGAACTCCACATCCGCCGTGACGACGACGACGCGCATATCCGAGAGCGCGGGATCGGCCCGGATGGCCTTTACGAGCCCCGAACCGTCGAGCCGCGGCATCCACATGTCCGTGAGCACCAGGTCGAACCGTCCCGCCCCCGGCGACCTGAGGGTCTCGAGCGCCTCCTGTCCATCCCCGGCCGAGACGACATCGAACTTCCCGAGGTTCTTGAGCTGCGCCTTGAGGACCATGATGTTCATCTTCGAGTCGTCCACGATCAGGATGCGGCGGGGGGAGCCCGACTCGGATGCCGGATGGGGCGGCGCGACATGTGCGGGCAGTCTCTCGGCCTTCAGCCCTTCGGCCTCGCACGTCTTCACCCCCGGTATCGTTACCGAGAACGTCGAGCCCTTCCCGAGTTCCGATTCGACGTTGAGCCTCCCGCCCATCGCCGCGGAAAGCTGCTTGCAGATCGCAAGGCCGAGCCCCGTCCCCCCGTTGCGCGACAGCTTGGAGCCGACCTGGACGTAGGCTGAGCCGATGCGCGCGAGGTCCTCCTTGCTTATGCCGCATCCAGTGTCCGCCACCTCGATGCGCAACGTGCCCGACTGCTCGTCCGCCCTCATGAACGACGCGCGTATCTCGACGTAGCCCTCGTGGGTGAACTTGAGGGCATTGCCGACGAGGTTGAACAACATCTGTCGGATTCGCTGCGGATCGACCATCATCGGGGGCATCTCGTCGACACGGCACCGGACTTCGATTCCGGCTTTCCCGCTCGCAACCTTAAAGGCGTCGGTCACCTCGCGCAGCAGCTTCGTGCAGTCAGTCGGCTCCGGCAGTATCTCCATCTTGCCGGACTCGAGCTTGGAAAGATCCAGGACATCGTTGACGAGCCCGAGGAGAGTCTTGCCGCTGGCGATGATGGCGTCTTCCGCCTGGACGCGCTCCGCCTCGGTGCTGAAGCCCGACTTCAGCATCTCGGAGAACCCGATTATCGCGTTGAGCGGCGTCCTGATGTCGTGGCTCACGGTCGAGAAGAAATAGCTCTTGGCCTTCGCCTTCTCCTTCTCCATATCGAGCTCGCGCCGGCGTAGAAGCATGTATACGGCGATCATCAGCGCGAGCGCAAGGACGGTAAGGACGCTCTGCACGTCGCTGTTCCGGATTATCGTCTCGCGGACGATCTGCAGGTCGCGGCGGAGGCGGCCGTGCCAAGACTTCTCGCGGGCGATCCCGACCTCGTCTTCTGCGCCGGCCCGGCGGAAGACCTCGCCGTGGCTTTCCACGATGCCACAGTACGCCTGGCGCACGGTCTCGCCCGCCGTCTGGCGCGCCCAGACGTGCGAAAGCGCCACGATCACCAGGAAAAGCGAGACCCACACGACCGAGGAACGCCCGAACCGATGCGATTCGTCCCGGTGGAACGCGAACAGGAAGAACACGAGTCCCGCGATGCACAACAGCACCAGCGCGAGATACGAAACCGTCCCCATCGAAACCGAAAAGGCGGGAAGGAGGAAAAGTACCGCTATCGCGGCGGAGAAGAGAAGTCCGACTATCCCGGTGGCCGCAGAGAAGCGGTCGCCTTCGCCTTTCGCCAGCTTGAAGGCGGCGGCGGACGTGTAGGCGTACGCCACCGCCGTGCCGACGAGCGCGACGTCGACTATGATGTCGACCACGGTCAGGCCAAGGGCAGACGATGCGACGGCGACGGCGGCAATGACGAACCCGGCGTTCCTCGCTGAAAGCGCACCCTTCTCCCTGCCGAGCCAGAGCGGCATCGCCCCGTCGTCCGCCATCGCCGCGAGAAGCCTGCTGGCGACGATAGTGTTCCCCAGGAGATTGGTGAACAGGGAGCAAAGAAGCGTAATCGCGAGCACCGCCGGTCCCGCTCCGCCGAGGACGCCCTTGACCATGTCGAAGGCGCGGAAGTTCGCGTTGCCGGACTGCGAGACCGCGGCGGACCATCCAGCGCCGTCGCCACCCGCCGCCAGAACCGGGATCAGCATGGCCATGACATACGCGGCGACGGACGCGGCGATTGCCGCCACCATTATCCAGAAGGACCTCCGGACCGGAAACCGGAACTCCGCGGATATGCAGGATATGGATTCGATCCCCACGAAAAGCCAGGGGGAGATCATGAGTATGCCGAGGATCTGGACAAGGGGCGGGCCGCCGGAGGGGGAGAAGAACGGACGCATCGACGCGAGCCCCCCCTCGTTGCACGCCACTGCGGCTCCGAAGCAGGCGACCAGCCCCGCAGCCAAGACCAGGGCTGCCGCGATCTGCACCGCCGCCGCGACCCGCCGCCTGGCGATGAGCGCGGCGACGATGCCCATGGCCACCGTTACCATGGCTATGTCGCCAAGGCAGACCCTGAACCCGGCGACATGGTACTTGAATCCAAAATGAAGCGGATTTTCCCCGAGCAGATAGCGGACGATGACGGTAAGCATCTCCGCATCGGCCCAGACTATCGCCGCGTAGGCGAGGCACAGAAACCATCCGCAGATGTATCCGTGGTCGTGCCCGAACGCCTTTTTCGCGTAGGAATACACCCCGCCGGGACCGGGACACTTCACCATCATGTAATGGAAATTCCACGCGATCACCACCATGGCGAGCGCGGCGACGGCAAGCCCCAGAACCGTTCCGGCGGGACCGGCCTTGGGCAGAAACCCCGTCAAAGGCAGGGAAAGCACGTCCCAGCCCACGGCGCACCCGAACGCAACCGCCCATGCCCCCAGCGCGGAGAAATGGGCAAGACAACTCCTGTTGTTCATTTACCTGTAGCCTCCTATCAAAGAACGAAACGACAGCCACGAGTATTTCACGAGGCCGTAGGCGTAGCGACGCCACAGACGGCCAGGCTCCTGGACGATGCGGTACACCCACTCGAGGCCCGACTTCTGCATCCATCTCGGCGCGCGCTTCACGCGGCCGGCGAGAAAGTTGAACGTGCCGCCGACGCCAATCATCGCGCCGACGTCAAGCTTCGCCTTGTTGCGGCCCATCCACAGTTCCTGCTTGGGGTTGCCGAGCGCGACGAAGAGGATGTCTGGCTTCGCGGCGTTGATGCGCTCGACGATCTCGGGCTGTGGCTCGTCCAGCTTCACGAAGGCCGGGTCGATGCCGGCGATGCGGAGCGGCTGTTTCAGACTTGAGACGTCAGACGCGGGACGCGAGGATTCTTCACGTCTCCCATCTGACATCTCGCGTCCAAGGCATCCCGACTTCTCTAACGCCTCTTCGACCGCGTCCCTGTCGCCGCCCAGCACATACACCGACAACCCCTCCTCCGCGCATCGGCGCAGAATCGCCGGCACCATGTCCGCCCCGGTGACGCGCTCCGGCAGCGGCTGGCGCAGAAGCCGCGAGAGCGCGACGATCGGCATGCCGTCGGCGGTGACGAGGTCGGCGTCCTTCAGGTAGCCCCAGAGCTCGTCGTTGCCGCCGAACGGCCAGCCGCTCACCGCGTTGGCGACGAAGTCCACGTTCAGGGTGGCGACGAACGCAGCACCCTGTCGCCTCTTGGCAAACTCGACGATTCTCTCGACGGCCTCGGACTGGGTCACCTTCGCGACCGAAATTCCGAAGAGACGAGAGACTTCTTGACATGAGACGCGAGACGCGAGACGTGCTGGTTGCCCTCGTCCCTTGTCCATTGTCTCATGCCTCAAAGTCCCTCCTATCAGCTCCACGATTCCCTTCGCATGGTCTTCCCAGGAGAAGCGCTTAATCCACTCGAACCCGCGTTTTATCCGCGCCTCGCGCTCCGCGGCGGATTCATCGAGGAGCCGCGCAAGCGCCGCGGCGATTTCGTCGACGCTCCCGGGGTCGAAGGTGAGCGCGACATCCCCCGCGATCTCGCCCAGGGAGCCGTTGTTCGAGCAGGCGCAGGGAACTCCCCGCGCCATCGCCTCGACGAGCGAAAGCCCGAAGCCCTCGAAGAGGCTGGGGAAGACATAAAACCCCGCCTCGGCCCAGACCTCGGCGAGTTTCTCGCCGGTGACGAAACCGGTGAATCGGATGAACGCGGCGTTCGGCGACCTCTTCGCCGCCTCGTGCACGATTTCGGCATCCTTCCAGTCGGAGCCGGCGATGACGAGCGGATGCGCCGCGGCGGTTTCGCGCGGCAGGCGCGAATACGCCTCGATGAGCCGCACGTGGTTCTTGCCCGGATGCTCGATGCGGGAGATGTAGAGGATGGCGGAGTTCGTGGTTCGTGATTCGTGGCTCGTGGTTCGTGGCTCGTGGTTCGTGGTTCGTGGCGAATCACGAGCCACGAGTCCATTGTACAGCACCGCAACCTGGTCTTCGCGGCAGTGCCAGTACTTCACCATGTCGTCCCTGGTGGCGCCGCTCACCGCGACGAGGTGCTGCGCCTTCTTCGCGTAGTGGGGGAGGACATGCGCGAGATAGAACATCCTGAGGCGCGAGTACTTGCCGGGGATGTGGAAATTCGCGAGGTCATGCACCGTCGCCGCCGTCGGCAGCGGGTAGAACGCGCAGACGCGGCGGTTGGCGGCGCAGATGAAGAAGCCGTCGAAGTCGCCGCGGTGCCGGCGGATCCAGAACGGCAGCACGAAGAGGTGCCAGAGCATCGACAGCGCCGGACGCCGCGTCCAGCGCGGGGCGGAAATCGATGGTATCTGACATGGGACATCAGACGCGAGACGAGAGGTTTTCCCGCGTCTATCGTCTAACGTCTCACGCCCAAGACGGAGTTCTTCTCCCGGTTCGCAAAGGAGCGTCAGTTCGTGCCCCTGCGCGGCGAGGGCGGCGACAACCTCGCGCACGTAGACCGAAATGCCGCTCTTGCCGCCGTCGTAGGGGACGCATGAGACGAGCAGTCTCACGATGCCGCCACCTCCCCGAAGAGGGCGCGCAGCTTGTCGCCGGTGACCGGCTTGGAGATGATCTTCGCGAAGAGGCTCATGTCGTAGGTGGAGCCGACGTCGACGTCGGCGGTCACGGCGACGACCGGGATCTCGGCGAGCCGGCGGTCCTTGCGCATCGCCTCGGCGAGCTGGGTGCCGTCCATCTTCGGCATCCACATATCGGTCAGCACGAGGTCGGGTATCCACTCGCTCATCACCTCGAGGGCGCGCTCGCCGTTCTCGGCGTAGCGGATGTCCTTGATCTTCAGGTTGCCGAGGTGGATGCCGAGGATCTTGCGGTTCATCGTCATGTCGTCGACGACAAGCACCCGGTCGGGCATGACGGCGCGGATCGTCTGCTCGGCGGCGCGCGGTATCATGGAGATGTTCTGGACGAGCACGAGGTCGGGGATGTCGATAACGAAGGTCGTGCCCTTGCCGAGCTCGCTTCTCGCCGTGATCGTGCCGCCGGCGTTGTCGACCATGCGCTTGACGATCGGCAGCCCGAGCCCGGTGCCCTTGATCTCGCCGGCGCTCGACTGCATGCGGCTGCGGATGTCCTGGATGAACGGGTCGAAGAGCCGGTCCATCTTGTCCTGCGAGATGCCGCAGCCGGTGTCGCTGACCTCGAGGTGGAGGTTGCACCTCGCGCCGTCCCACGCCGCCCGGACAACGATCTCGCCGTGGTCGGTGAACTTCGCGGCGTTGCCGACGAGGTTGATGAGGATCTGGCGGACACCCTGCTGCGCCAGTTCGACGATCGGCAGCTGGTCGGCCGGCGGGGCCTCGATGCGCAGCTTCACGCCGTGGCGGCGGACGCGGTAGCCGAATATCGCCGGCAGTTCCCTGAGGAGCTGGCCGATGTCGCAGACGCCGGAGCGCATCTGCATCGCACCGGCCTCGAGCTTGGAGAGGTCGAGGATGTCGTTGATGAGGTCAAGGAGCGCGTTGGAGCTGAGGAGGATGCCATCGATGTAATCCTTGCGCTTGGCTTCGTCGAGATCGGGAGCGGACATGAACTCGGCGAAGCCGATGACCGCGTTGAGCGGGGTCCTGAGCTCGTGAGACATCATCGCGAGGAACCTGGTCTTGGCCTGCGCATGGTCCTCGGCGATCGCGGCCGCCCTGTTCGCGCGCTTCGTCTGCTTGACGAGGAGCGCTATCATGACGGCGCCGAATATGACGGCGACCAGCAGGATCACGAACACCGTGGCGGCGATTCTGCGGATCAGCTCCTCCCGCGTCAGCCCGAACACGCGGTGGACGACCTGGCGTTCGGCGGCGTCGGCCATGAACATCTCCTGGAGCTGGGTCTGGTCGATGCCGGTCATCACCTTGTTGAGGATCGAGACAAGCTCCTTGGGGACGTTCGGGCGCGCGAACATCTCGAACTCCTGGTAGAGGTCTTCGGCACCGATCTCCTGCGCGACGCTCTGCGGGACGGGGATCGCAAACACGGACTTCGCGCCGTAGGTCGCGGCGGACGCCTTCACCGGATAGGGTATCCACAGGTCGGTGTCGCCGCGCAGGAACTTGGCCTCGGCGGTGTTGATGTCGGTCTGCGGCTGGACGGAAAGCGTGAGCCCCGTGCGCTCGTGGATCTCCCGCAGCAGGTCGGCGACGAACCCGGTCGGCTTGCCGTCGACATCGAAGAGCGGGAACGGCCACGGCGAGAAGTCGATCATCACCGGGCTGTCGTTCTTCAGGCGGCGGTTGAGCCAGCGCGACTCCTCCATCGAGAGCGCGGCCATGTCGCTGCGCCTGCCGTAGTGGTGCTCGCTGATCATGCGGAGGTACTTCGGGAAGTCGTCGCAGATCTCGTCCATCGCCTGCTCCAGCTCCTCGAAGAGATCCTTTCGCCCGAGCGAGGTGCAGATGTACATCGGGTGCGAGGCGTAGAGGTGCAGCGCCTTCTCGTCCTTGAGTTCAGGCATTTCGACGTCCACCACCGCGTCCACGTCGCCGCGGAAATAGGCAGAGAGCATGTCGCGGTCGGACGAGAACTCGACGCAGGAGATCGACTCGTCGCCGTCGAACTGTCGGCGGGCGCGCTGCGAGCTGATGGTGCTGGCGAGAAGACCCACCTTCATGCCGTGCCAGGTCTCGGGCTCGCCGGGCATGTAGGGGCTGTTGGGACGCGCCCAGAGGTACACGCGCAGCATGCCCATCGGCGTGTGCGGGTAGAGGAACTTGTCGCGCCGCTGCGCGGTGAAGCCGATGCCGCCCACGATGTCGAGACGGCCGTTCATCACGTCAGCGAGGCTCTCGTCGTAGTCGCCGTAGACATAGTCTACCGTCCAGTGGGTGTGGCCGACGATCGACTTCATCCACACCTCGAGCGCGCCGGAGCGGTCGCCGTCCGGCGTCACCTCGAAGAGGTCGCCGCGGCTGTACGCGGCGACGCGCACGCGCTTCTGCGGCTTCGAGACGCCGAGGAACTTCTCGCGCCATTCGTCGTACTTGTCGATGTGCGTGATGTAGCACTCGCGGTAGGCCTTGGCGAGCTTCTTCAAGAGCTGCGGCTTCCGCTTGTTGACCGCGAAGTAGACGTTGCGCGAGCCGATCGGCACCACCTCCACGACACCCTCCGGCCGCTTGCCGAACGGAGTGTAGAGGAAAAGCGCGTCGATTTCGCCGTCGTGCAGCGCCTGCACGGCGCCGACGCTCGTCGGTATCTCGACGTAGGTCGGCGAAAGACGCGCATGCTCGAAGTACCTGGTGCGGTCGTTGTTGGATATCTGTCCCTGCGACACCGGAGAGTAGCCGATGCGCATCCGCGGCCACTCGGTGATCTTGGTGGACATGAGCTCCATCGCGCGCGATGGCGTCGCGTAGAGGGCGAAATGCATACGCCCGAGCGGCTGCTGGGGGAAGTCGAAGTTCTCCAGCAGCTTCTTCGTGCGGAATGCGGAGCAGATGACGTCCGCGTTGGTGACGTCGGCCAGGTGGTCGTCACCGAACCCGATGTTCTCGGTCTCGACGCCGGCGGTCTGGAACACGTCGTTCATTATCGACACGCAGAAGTCGTTGTCGGCGGCAGCCCAGAAGTCGAGCTTGGGGTCGCGCTCGCAGTCCGCCACCTTCACCGTCTCGGCCGTGGCCGCGAACGCCGCAAGCAGCGCAAAGACAAGACTTGCCGCCCTAGAAGCCATAGAAACTTTCTTCATCATTGTTCTTTCTGGCCTAAGTCTTAGCTGAACTTCGCGTCTGCCACCGTGGGCACGATCTCGAAGACGCGGCTCACCTTGGTGATGTCGAAGACGATTTTCGGTCCGGGCTGGAGCGCCGCCAGCACCACCTTGCCGCCGCCGGCCTTCGCCTTCTGCAGCACCTGCACCAGCACGCCGAGCCCGCTCGAGTCGATGTGCACCATGTTCGAGAGGTCGAAGAGCACGTTCGAGCCCTCCGTCATCCTGCCCATGACCTCCTCGCGCAGCGCCGGCGCGACCGCCGCGACCAGACGGCCGTCGACCGCAACCTTGACGACGTTTCCCTCTTCCTTGATTTCCCAGCCCATCTTTCCGTTCTCCTTCTTGTTGTTTTAGTTAAATACCTGCCAGTCGCGCCTCAGATCCGGCGTGACCGCACCCTTGGCGCGGATCTCCGCGGCGATGCGCCGCAGCACCCGCACCTCCGGCGGCAGCGCAAAGGTCGAAAGCTCACCCACCGTCCTCCGCCGCGCCACCCAGCGCAGCGCGCTGAAGAGGCTCCGCGAGGCGTCGGAGAGCGCCGACACCTCGTCGTACGCCTCGAGCCACGCCTCCCGCGCCCGCTCCCAGTTCGCGACCGGCTCGGCCTGCGGGCGGAACTTCCACGCCACCGCGGCGGAATAGAGCCCGTCGCCGAGCCGGTCCGCGCGCTCGTCCGCCCGCCACGCGTAGCGCCCGCCGGCGATGAGCCGCGCGTCGCCCGCGCCGAGCACGCACTTGTTGAGGTTGCGCGCGACGAACCCCCGGTCGCCGGACTCGTCCGCCATGAGCAGCCCCATCCCCCGGTTCATCAAGAGCCGCGCCGCCTCCATCCACGGCAGCTCGCCCGGCTTCAGGGCGCGCACCCCGGCGAAGAGCCTCTCGCCCTTCGCGAGCGCCACGTCGACATAGCCGTGGACCAGCTCCTGGATCATCAGCCGGTCCTCGTCATGCTTGATCCGCCACGGCGTCTTCACCGCAAAATCCACGTCCACGCCCAGCTGCTGCGTCCACTTCTCGGCGATGGGGTGCAATGCCTTGCCGATGGCGGCGACAGTCTCCGCCTCCGGCACGCCGTCCTCGGTGATGGCGAAGAAGTCGAGGTCGTTGTAGAGCCGCGGCGCCCCGCCGCCGAGCAGTGCGCCGCCTTCGCCGCGGCCGTAGCCGCCGCCGAGCACCACGCCGGCGAGACGCGGGATGCGCGCGCGCTCTATCTCGCCGCCCAGCTCGCGCAGGGCCGACTCCACCGCCTGGTCCAGCTCCGGGCACTCTCCCGCCACGAACCGTCCCATCACCCGCGCCTCCCGTACGACCTGCCGCGCAGGAAATGCCAGAACGAGCGCAGCACCCCGCCGACCGCGCCGAGCCGCCGCGCCACGCCCGGCTCCTCGATGTCCACCCACGCGCCGGTCTCCACGTCGATGACGCGCTGGCCGATCACGATCTTGTCCTCGAGCTCCAGCCCCGGCCCGATGAAGGTGTTCTCGCCCACCACGGTGCGCGAGAGCCGCGCGCCCTCGCTCACGAACGAGCCGCTGCCGACGATCACGTCGCCCTCGAGGCGCACGTTCCGCGCGAACCAGGTGTTGTCGTTCAGCAGCACCGGCGCCTTGACCTCCGAGCCGTGCTCGATGATCACGTTCCGCCCCAGGTAGACGCCGCTCTCCGCCGAGTAGCCGGGGAGCGTGAATTCGCCGGGGTCGTGCAGAACCTCGAAGTTCATCCGGTGCCAGCTCCGGAGGCTGTCCACCTGGCGCGTCGGCGCCTTGAGCCGCTCCCAGCCGCCGCCGGCCCGGCGGTAGACCCCCAGCGGCGTCTCGGCGCGGTCGGCGGCCGACACCTCCTCGGCCCCGCACTCCTCGAGCTTCAGCGCGAGGCACGGGCCCCACGCCACCACCAGGCCGTCGGACAGCGACTGCGTGAGCGGCGAGGACGGCTGGCCCGCGAGGTCGTCGAGGCCCCGCGGCAGATTGCCTTCGGCGCGGCTGTAGAAGACGGCGCTGCCCGTCCGCGTCGGGTCGTTGAAATATTCCTCGAGCCGCTTCGTGTAGTGCCAGTCCAGCACCTCCACCAGCATGGCGCCAGACTTCTGCGCGACCTCGAGGCCGTAGTCCACGATGCGCCGGCCGGCAACCGGCAGCTCCGCGAGGCTGTAGTCCGGGAAAAGGCCGGAAAGCCACTCCGTGGAGGCGACCGAGGGGACGAACACCACGCTGTCCATCAGTACGCCCCCTTCCCGCCGATGATCGCGGGGACCGTCTTCATGAGGATCGCGACGTCCTTCCAGAACCCGCCCGCCATAATGTACTCCTTGTCGAGCCGCACCTGCTCGTGGAACGGGATCTCGCTCCTGCCCTTGATCTGCCAGAGGCAGGTGATGCCGGGGATCACGTCCAGCCGCTTGCGGTCCTCGAGCGTGTACTGCGCCACCTCGGAAGGCACCGGCGGACGCGGCCCCACCAGGCTCATGTCGCCGATGAACACGTTCCAGAGCTGCGGCAACTCGTCGAGGCTCGTGCGCCGCAGGAACCGCCCCACCCTGGTGATGCGCGGATCGTCCTTCATCTTGAAGATCACGCCGTCCTTCGACTCGTTCTGCGCCATCAGCGCCGCCTTGCACGCCTCGGCGTCTGTCCGCATGCTGCGGAACTTCCAGAAGCGGAAGTGGCGCCCGTAGCGCCCGACGCGCGTCTGGCTGAAGAACACCGGCCCCGGGCTCGAGAGCTTCACCGCCGCCGCGATCCCCAGGAAGACGGGCGAGAGGACGAGCATGCCGACGCCGCTGCCGACGATGTCGATGAGCCGCTTCGTCGCGTAGGAGAGCAGCACCGTGAAGCGCCACGCCATCAGCCGCAGGCTCCGCCGCCGCACGCCGCGTGTGCGCGCGGCGAGCTCGTGGACGAGTTCGTCCAGTTCCTCTGGCTTCGCCTCCGCCATTTAGAGCGCCGCCGTCAGCTCCTTCATCTGCGCGATCAGCCGGCCCGACTCGCCGGCGTCGTGGAGCTTCGCCGCCTGGCGGAGCGCAATCCCCACCTCCGCCGTCTCGTTGTCGCCCGCCGCCAGCGCATTCCCCTTCACCGTGTGCGCGATCTTGTCCAGCGCATCCCAATCGCCGGCCGCGAGCGCGGCCTCTGCCTCGCCGGTCTTCGCCTTCGCGGACGAGGCGTACTCGGCGTAAATTTCGTTGATGATGTCGGCGTCCCCGCCGAACTGCTCGTTAAGGTATGTTGCGCAGCATTCCTTCATTTGACTTCCCCCTTGAAGTTGGTTTGCCCCCCGACCGCCTCAAGGTTCAGGGGGATGTGGTAGATGGTCTCGTTCAACTCGCCATAGCGGTTGCGCTCGATGCCGTCGCAGAGCTCGCGCACCATCATCCGCCCGCGCCCGCGCCCGCTCATCTCGCGGTTGGCGAGCTCGAAGCCGGTGTCGGTCGAGCCCGCGGCGACCGCGAGGCTCGGCTCGGGCGAGCCGCAGTCCCACACCGTCAGCTCCGCCGTCTTGTTCACCAGCCGGAGCCGGATGCTCACCACCTCGTGCAGTCGCTCGCGGTCGGAGAGGCCGTGGTCGTGGATGTTCATCAGCTTCTCCTCGAGGACGAGCTGGATGCGGTCGACGAGCGACTGGTCCCAGCCCTCGCCGGCGCACCAGGCCGCCATCTCCTGCGCCATCTGGTCCACCTCCGCCGGCGAGACCGGCGAGGTCGCCTCGAAGACGCCGGGCAGGTTCGCGCGCTTGCCGAAGACGAGGATGGTCACGTCGTCGTGCAGGGTGCCGTAGCCGATCTCCGCCGCCGCGCGCATGAACTTGTAGGGCTCGACCATGATCGAGCCGTCCGCGCGGCCATCGGTGATGAGCTCGTTGCGCAGCTTGGCCACCATCGCCGCCGGCATCTGCTCCATGCCCTCCTTGTCGCGCGACATGTCGAGGAGCCCGTCGGTGTAGGCCACCACCACCGAGTCGTCGAAGAGCGGAGTCGTCACCACGTCCTTCTCGGAGTACACCGTGTCGGCCATCAGCCCGATCGGCAGCCCGCCGCGCTTCTCGGGATTGACCTCGCACACCACGCCGTCGGACACCACCACCGGATCCGGCGCGCCGCAGTTGAGCCAGACGACGTCGTTCCGAAGCGGACGGTGCAGGCAGAGGAGCGCGGTCATGTAGGAGACCTCCGCCAGGTTGTTCCGGAAGAAGCGTTGCAGGCGGTTCGCGATGTCGTAGATCTGCACCGAGCTCTGCAGCTTGCGGTTGGAGAGCTGCTTGATGAACGTCTGCACCGCCGTCATCGCGAGCGCCGCGCTGGTGCCGTGGCCCTGGATGTCGCCGAGCAGGTAGAGGTAGCACCCCTCGCCGAACGGCATCGCCTCGTAGAGGTCGCCGCTGACCATGTCCTTCGCCTTCCAGAACGCCGTGTAGAAGCCGCGCTCCGTCATCACCGCGCGCACCGGCAGCATGCTGCTCTGGATCTGCGCGGCGAGCGCCATCGACTGCTTCTGCTCCTCGATCTGCCGCTCGATGAACTGCTCGATCCGGCGCGAGGCGATGGTGCGCTGCACACGCTGGAGGAGGACGTCGGTGTCGACCGACTTCGGCAGGTAGTAGCTCAGCGGCTCGGAGACGATCTTCTTCAGGAACCCGCTCCCCTCCTCCGGATCGAGCGCCGTCAAGAAGAAGATCGGCATCGACCGGTCGATGCCGCGCACGATGTCGCGGAACACAAAGCCGTCCATCTCGCCCATCACGATGTCGGAGATGATCGCGCCGAAGTGCTTGTGGTCCTTCTTCAGGACCGCCACCGCCTCCTCCACCGTCCCGACCGCGACCGGCTCGTACCCCACGCGCTTCAGGCGCGCGCTCATCGTGAGCCGAATCAGCTTCTCGTCGTCGACCACGAGAATCTTCGGCATTGTTTCCACATGCCCCGTCATTTTTGCAATCTCCTGCAGACCTTCCCTCTACCTTCTTTCTTTCAGGATTCCTCTTCCACTACTGAAATTAGCGCGTATTATACCATTTCCGGCGGCCAGAATCAACCGCAGATTCGCCGCAAATAGCAACAACTGGCGAAAATCCGCAAGATTCCCGCGCTTAGACAGATTCCCGGAATCTGTCACCGCGTCATTTGCCGGCGATGATCCTGCGCACGGCGGCGACGAACGCCGCCGCCGACGGGGAGAACGGTATCCCGGCGCGGCTTACGATGCCGACGCGGATCTTGTCGTCAAGCTCGAGCGGCACCGACACGATCGCGGGATTGTACGCCTTCGCGTGCGCCCCGGAAGCGACGGTGAACCCGTTGAGCCCCAGGAGAAGGTTGGTCATCGTGGCGCGGTCGCGGACGCGGATGTTCTTCCGCCGGTCGATGGCCGGCATGACCTCCTCGGCGAAGTAGAGCGCGTTCTCCACCCCCTGCTCGTAGGTGAGGTAGGGGTAGGCGTCGAGCTCGGCGGGGCGGATCGACCTGCGCCTCGCCAGCGGATGGCCCCTGCCGACGAACACGTGCGGCCTCGCGGCGAAGAGCTCGTCGAACTTCAGCTCCTCTTTCCTGAGAATCTTGCCGACCGCCCTTTCGTTGCGGCGTGAGAGGTAGAGGATGCCGATCTCGCTGCGGTGCCGCGCGACGTCGTCGATGATTTCGCTGGTGACGGTCTCGCGCAGGGTGAAGTCGTAGGACTCCGCGCCGTTCGCCTTCACGACCTCCATGAACGCCTCGGCGGCGAACGCGAAGTGCTGGCACGAGACGGCGAACTGCGGACGCCGCACGGCCTTGCCGGTGTACTTCTCCGAGATGCGCGCGGCGTCGTCAAGGATCTGCCGCGCCGAGGCGAGGAACTCCTCGCCCTCGCGGGTCATGCTGACGCCCTTCGGCGAGCGCGTGAACACCGCGATGCGCAGCTCCTCCTCCAGGAGCCTCACCGCCTCGGTGAGCGTCGGCTGGGTGACGAAGCACCTGCGGGCCGCCTCGCTGATCGAGCCGTACGTCGCCACCGCGTCGGCATACTTGAGCTGCTGAAGTGTCATGGCGGTATTATACCATATTTCCGCCTACCCCAGCTCGGGGTGCCAGGTGAATGCGGTGACGTTCCGCCAGCGGACCGCCGTCGGCGAGCCGTCGAAGGTCGAGAGGACCTCGACTTCCGGCGACAGGACGGAGGCGATCGCCGGGGCGCGGATGAAGGTCATCGGGACGCCTGGTTTCCCGTCGAACGTCCCCACGGTCCTGAAGCTGCCGAGCTGCCGCCCATAGGCATTGCGCCTGACCGCGACAGGAAGTACGCCAAACCACCTCTCAGGACGCGTTCCGCCGCGCGCGCCAGGGTCGTCGATCTTCTCCGCCAGCAGTATCAGCCCCGCGCAGGTCGCGAAGACCTGAAGCCCGCCGACGATGCGCTCCTTGATCGGCGCGAATAGCCCAAGGTCGTTGAGGAGCTTGCCCTGCACCGTCGACTCGCCGCCTGGCAGCGCAAGGAGGTCCATGCCGCGCTCAAGGTCGGCGCGCTGGCGGATCTCGAAGACGTCCGCGCCCTGCGCGCGCCAGTACGCCTCCATTTCGGCAAACGCCCCCTGTACTGCAAGCACACCTACCTTCATCTTCCCAGCTTCCCCATCATTTTTTTGCCACAAAGACCACAAAGGCCACAAAGCAACTATGTGTTCTTTGTGTTCTCTGTGGCTAAAAAAATTATTTACCTCGTTCTTCCATGATCGTCTCGATCTCGTCGGCGTTTATGCCGACCATCGCGGGACCGAGGTTCTCCGAGAGCTTCGCGAGAAGCTTCGAGTCCTGCCAGTTGGTGACCGCCTGCACGATCGCCGCCGCGCGCTTCGCGGGGTCGCCGGACTTGAAGATGCCCGATCCCACGAACACCCCCTCCGCGCCAAGCTCCATCATCAGCGCGGCGTCCGCCGGCGTCGCGACGCCGCCCGCGGCGAAGTTGACTACCGGCAGCTTGCCGTTCGCGTGCACGAACTTGACGAGGTCGAGGGGGGCCGCAAGTTCCTTTGCCGCCTCGTAGAGCTCGTCCTCTCGGAGCGACGCGACGCGGCGGATCTCGCCCTGCATCTTGCGCATGTGGCGGACGGCCTGCACCACGTCGCCGGTCCCCGGCTCGCCCTTGGTGCGGATCATCGTCGCGCCTTCGCCGATCCTGCGCAGCGCCTCGCCAAGGTCACGCGCGCCGCAGACGAACGGCACCGCGAACTTGGTCTTGTCGATGTGCCGCACGTCGTCCGCCGGCGACAGCACTTCCGACTCGTCGATATAGTCGATCTCAATGGCCTCCAGAATCCGCGCCTCGGCGATGTGGCCGATGCGGCACTTCGCCATGACGGGAATCGAGACGGCGTTCTGAATGCCCTTGATCATCGCGGGGTCGCTCATGCGCGCGACGCCGCCCGCTGCGCGGATGTCCGCCGGTATGCGCTCCAACGCCATCACCGCGCACGCTCCGGCGGCCTCCGCGATCTTCGCCTGCTCGGGCGTCGTCACGTCCATTATCACCCCGCCCTTGAGCATCTGCGCAAGGTTGCGGTTAAGTTCCTGTCTGTCTGCCATGTCTCCTCCTTGTTTGTTTAGACGCAGGATATTCTACCACAGCGACATTGGCTATTGGTAATAGGTTGTTTCTGCGTGCATCTATAGACTGCCCCTATGGACAATTTTGTGGCATTATGGCATCTGTGTTCCGACTCACCATGCGGCCGTAAATCCACATTTACGATTGCATCACTATTGACCTCATAAGGCAAATAATGATATACTACAGCCGCCAAACACCCTTATAAGATGTGTTATGATATACCAAACTAGAGATGAAATGCTGAAAGTACTCGGAGAAAATCTGAGGTCTGCAAGACTTGCCGAGAACATTTCTCAGCAAACGGTAGCGGATCGGAGCGGCATCTCGCTGAAGGCAGTCCGCAATCTTGAGGCGGGCGAAAACTCGTCTACGCTCTCGCTCCTCTCGTACTGCCGCACCATCAGGAAAACCGACTGGCTGATGTCGCTCGCTCCGCCAGAAGTGGATGCTTCGCTTTTCGAAAGACGGGACACGACGAAGAAACGCCAACGGGCTGGCCGTTCCAGCAAGGAGGCGCGCCATGTCTGAGCTCAGGCACGTGAAGCGCATCATGGTTTCGCTGTGGGGACAGCGAGTCGGTACAATTGTCCCGACAGGAACAAGAGGCGAGACTTATGCGTTTCAGTACGACCGCAAGTTCCTCCGCTCGGGGATAGAGATTTCTCCGCTCATGATGCCGCTTCGCAAGGAGCCGTACGTCTTTGCGGATCTGCCGCGAAGCGAATATGCGGGGCTGCCGCCGGCGTTCTCGGACTCGCTGCCGGACGCGTTCGGGCGCGGGCTCATAGACCGCTGGCTTGAGGAGAAAGGATATGTGCGGTCGGAGATCACCGCGCTCGACCGCCTCGCGTACATCGGACGCCGCGCGACCGGCGCCCTTACCTACGAGCCGGACCATGGACCAGGCGGGCGCCCCGCCGCATTCGAGATGCGCAAGCTCGTGGAGGCGGCGCGCAAGGCGGCGAACGGGGAACTCGCCAATCTGGACGGTGCCGAGGCGCTTCGAGCGATTCTGCGGATAGGTTCCTCGGTCGGCGGCGCACAGGCGAAGGCCCTGATCGGCTGGAACCGCGAAACGAATCAGTTCCTGTTCGGCGACCGCGACCTCCCCGACGGCTTCGAACATTGGATAATCAAGTTTACGCCGAAGGAATACCCGTGGCGCGGCCCGACGGAATACGAAATCTACAAGCGTGCGCGCGCCGCCGGCATCGACATCAGCGAGTCGGTCCTCTACGAGCTGGACGGACTCGGGCATTTCATGACAAGGCGCTTCGACCGCGACGGCATGCGTCACCACCATGTCCAGACGCTGTCCGCAATGGCGCACTTCCCGATGTCGGTGCCAGCCGAGTTCAGGACATACGAGCAGTATCTTGCGACGGTGGACGCGCTTCATCTCGGATACGAGGCGATGGAGGAGGCATTCCGCCGCATTGCCTTCAACATTGCAATAGACGAATGCGACGACCACACCAAGAACTTCTCGTTCATGCTGAAGGAAGGCGGCGAGTGGGCGCTAGCGCCTGCGTACGACCTTACGGGGTCGAAGTTCCCCTCGGAAGACCCGTGGTCGGCCCACGGCGGATGCCACCAGCTCTCCGTCAACGGCAAGCAGTCGAAGATAACCGACGACGACCTCCTCATGGTCGCCGACCGCTTCGCCATCGGCACCGCCCCGCGCGTCCTCCGCGAAGTGAAGTCCGCGCTGGAGAAGTGAGGCCGCAGCAGCCCTGCGCCTTTACAGCTCCTCGCCCAGCAGCAGGGCGCAGACTGCGTTGGCCTGGTGCGCGGCGGCGATCATCACGCGTGTCCCGACCGGCGCAAAGCCGTCGCGCACGTCGCGAGACTGGTCGCCGACAAGGACGAGGTTCCGCCCCACCTTGCGCGTCTTGATCTCGTTCGACCGCCCCCAGCCCGCCAGCCCAGTCGCCGCGACTACCGGCCGACCCGACGGCAGCAGCGCGTCCAAGAGCATCGTCTTCGACTCCGCCGCGTCGAACGCCTCGACGACGACGTCGCAGCCGGCAAACACCTCGGCCACGTTCCCGCCGGTCAGCCGCGCATCATGGAGTTCCAGTTCCAGGTCCGGCTCCACCAGGCGCAGGTTCCGCGCGAGCGCCTCGACCTTCTTCTCCCCGATCTGGCCGCGGAAGAAGAACTGGCGGTTCAGGTTCGACTCGTTCACCTCGTCGAAGTCCGCGATCACGAACTTCCTTATCCCCGCCCGGACCAGCAGCATGGCCACGTTGGAGCCGAGCCCGCCCGCGCCGGCGATGCCGACCCAGGCTGACT
The DNA here is from genome assembly GCA_902764415.1 of uncultured bacterium. GTDB lineage: Bacteria > Verrucomicrobiota > Kiritimatiellia > RFP12 > UBA1067 > UBA1067. The sequence continues at coordinate 53,963 of CACWVU010000005.1, forward strand.
CGAGGATGCGCCGCTCGCGCTCGGTCAGATAGGTGTTTGCGCTCAAATCCTCACCCTCCGGCAACGACCTTGAACGCATTCAGCTCCGCGCCCTCCTCAAGCGGCGCAGACGCCGCGGCAGCGGCGGAAAGTATGTCGCCCTTGTACTCGATGATGACCTTGTCCGCGGCGACGCCGACAGAAGCAAGAAACCCCCCGACCGAAGTCGGGGCGGTTTCCGTCTCCTTGCCCTGGTAGACTATCTTCACGAGGCCGTCCCTCATTCAAACAGCCAGGTCGAGAGATAGCGCTCGCCCGTGTCGGGCAGAAGCGCGACGATCGTCTTGCCGGCGAACTCGGTCCGCTTCGAGAGCTCCAGCGCCGCCCAGAGCGCCGCGCCGGACGAGATGCCTACGAGCAGTCCCTCCTGCGCCGCAGCTGCGCGCGCCGTCGCGCCCGCGTTCTCCGCGGAGGCCTTGATGACTTCGGTGAGGAGCGACGTGTCGAGCACCTTCGGAACAAAGCCCGCGCCGATGCCCTGGATCTTGTGGGGCCCGGGCTTGCCGCCGGAAAGGACAGGCGAGGTGTCGGGTTCCACCGCGAAGAGCTTCACGCTCGGGTTTTTCTCCTTCAGGTACTTGCCGGTTCCGGTGATCGTGCCGCCCGTGCCGACGCCGGCGACGAACGCGGCGACTTCGCCGTCCGTGTCCGCCCAGACCTCGGGACCGGTGGTGCGGTAGTGGAAGTCCGGGTTCGCCGGGTTCTCGAACTGCTGCAGGATCACCGCGCCGGGCGTGGAGTCGCGGAGTTCGTTCGCCTTGGCGATCGCTCCCTTCATGCCCTCCGCGCCTGGAGTGAGGACGATTTCCGCACCGTAGGCGGCTGCAAGCTTGCGGCGCTCGATGCTCATCGTCTCGGGCATGGTGAGGATGAGGTGGTAGCCCTTTACCGCCGAGACGAGCGCGAGGCCGACGCCGGTGTTGCCGCTCGTGGGCTCGATGATCGTCGCGCCCGGCTTGAGGACGCCCGACTTCTCGGCTGCCTCCACCATCGAAAGGGCGATGCGGTCCTTGACGCTGCCGCCGGGGTTGAAGTACTCGACCTTCGCGAGCACCTTCGCCCCGCCCTTGTTAAGTTTGCTCGAGATCTCGACGAGCGGCGTGTCGCCGACTTTCGCCAAGATGTTCTTTGCCGTGTTGCTCATTGTCTTTTCCTTTCGGTTGTGATTATTATACCATTTTTCAGGTGGGTTTTCAGCGTCAGAACTGGTACTGCACGCTGAGGACGAAGCCGCCGCCGACGCCGAGGCGGTCCGTCCGTCCGTCGCGGTAGAAGCGGTCCTTGTCGCCCGTGTAGGCGTATGCGCCGACCAGCGTCAGCGAGTCCGTCACGAACCACGCGACATGTCCGTCGAAGTAGTCGTGGTTGGTGATGCCGTCGCCGACGTGGACGCCTTGCTTGTACTCGAATCCGATCGCGATCTGCTCGACTGGGATGAGGTCGATGTTCGCGAAGACGGCGGCGCCGTACTTGTTGTGGCCGACCACGCCATTCACGACTTCGTCCGAGAGCAGTCCGCCGACAGAGACGAGCACTGGAATCGGAGACTCCTTGATGAGCTTCGAGGCGACGACGTATCCGTCGAAGCCGTGGTGCTTCAGGCCGAGCGCGTCGACCGTCTCGGAGTCGGTGTACTTGTACACGCCGCCGACGGCGAGCGCCGGGACCCAGGACGTGTCAAACGCATTCTCGTCGAGGAAGCGCAGCTTCGCGCCGACGTTGTACTTGTTGATGTTGTTGTCGCCGTAGTTCTTGGCGTTGACGAACTCGTACCCGCCGGATATCTCCAGCCTGTCGAAGAACGTCACTGCCGCGCCGAGCGAGAACCAGTTGATTTCCGCGTCGGTCAGGTTGACGTACCATCCGCCGACCTGCGGCTTCGAGACGATTCCGTTCAGGACGTTAGTCTCGCCGCCGTCCCATGGTCGGCCTGCGGTATACGCAAGCGGGTTGAAGGCAATGCCTCCGGTGCCCTGCAGGTTGTTGAGCGGGACTCCCGCCGTGAGTGTCGAAGCCGCCGCGACCACAACGGATGAGATTACGGTGCGGACGAATTTCCTGTTGATGTTGTTGTTCATTTTTTATGCTCCTTGTTTGGTGTTTCTGTTTGTTTTCTTATAAATGGTCCGTCCGGGACCATCCCGGACGGACCGGGGGGATTAGATCGTCTCCAGCGCCCGGTCGAGCTCCGCGACGATGTCGTCGATGTGCTCGAGTCCGATGGAGAGGCGGATCAGCTCCGGCAGGACTCCGCCCTTGCGCAGGTCCTCGTCGGAGAGCTGCGAGTGGGTCGTCGAGGCCGGGTGGATGACGAGGCTCTTGGCGTCGCCGACGTTGGCGAGGAGCGAAAAGATCTCGCCGTTGAGCGCGTCCGCGAAACATCGGGCCTTCTCCGCACCGCCCTTGACGCCGATGACAACCATCCCGCCCGCGCCGTTCGGCAGGTACTTCCTGGCGAGCTCCGGCTGGGTGAGCGAAGGATACTTCACCCACGCCACCTTCGGGTGCTGCTCGAGGTGCTTCGCGACCGCGAGCGCGTTCTCGCTGTGGCGGGCGATCCTGAGCGGCAGCGACTCCACTCCCTGCAGGAACACCCACGCCGCGTCCGGCGCGAGCGTCGGGCCCTGGTTGCGGATGCCGACCGTGAGCAGCCGGATCGAGAACGCCACCGGCTTGAGCGGCTCCGGGAGGTCGTGCGCGAAGCGGAGCCCGTGGTAGCCCGCGTCCGGCTCGTTGTAGAGCGCGAACCTGGGGTTAGTCCAGTCGAACCCGCCTTTCTCCACCACGACGCCGCCGATGCCCGCGCCGTGCCCGCCGATCCACTTCGAAAGCGAGTGGATGACGAAGTCCGCGCCGTGGTCGAGCGCCCTCAGGAGCGGCGGCGGCGTAAACGTCGCGTCGACGACGAGCGGCAGGCCGTGGCGGTGCGCGACCTCGGCATAGCCTTCGATGTCCGCGATGTCAAGGGCGGGGTTGCCGACCGCCTCGATGAAGAGAAGCCTGGTCTTCTCGTTTATCGCCGCTTCGACGGCCCCGAAGTCGTTGACGGGCGTGAAGTTCACCTTGATTCCGGCATTGGGGAGAATCGCGTCGAACTGGCTGAAGGTGCCGCCGTAGAGGTTCGACGCCGCCACCACCTCGTCGCCCGCGCGGGCGATGTTGGTGATCGTGAAGTAGATCGCCGCCGTGCCGCTGGAGAGCGTCTGCGCCGCCGCGCCGCCCTCGAGCGCCGCGATGCGCTTGGCGAGCACGTCGTTCGTCGGGTTCATGAGCCGCGCGTAGATGTTGCCGAGCTCCCGGAGGCCGAAGAGGTCCGCCCCGTGCTTGGAGTCGCGGAAGTTGTAGGCGGTGGTCCGGTAGACCGGCACCGCCCTCGCCTTGGTCGCGGGGTCGCCGAATGCGTCCTGCCCGGCGTGCACCGCCAGCGTCTCGATGTGGTACTTTCTGTCGCTCATTGCCGTTGCTCCTTTCCTGTGGTGGTCAACGGCGTGTATTATCTCATTTTTCGAGCGACATAGGGTAATCGGAATATATTCCCTTACGCCATAGGCAATGCCTATGGCGGCGTCATCTCCGGGGCTTCCCCGATTTTCTATCCTCCATGAAGAACACCTTGTCGCCGACGCGGCAGCGCGGCGCGCGGAAAGTCGCCCACTCGCCCTTCCCGGCCGACTCGAGCCGCTCGTCGTCGCGCCGCAGCTCGTCGACCACAACCTCCACCACCCCGGTCGTGGGTCCGTGGATCTGCACCGTGTCGCCAACGGCGAGCGGATGGTCCTGGATCTGCACCTGCGCAATGCCGGCCTTGAGGAAGTAGTCGACCACGACCCCGGCGTGGCGCTTGACGAGCGTCGAGAGCGAGTCCTGCGAGTCGGCGAACTGGTCCACCCCAGGCCGCCCGAAGTAGAGCCCGCGCGAAAACTCGCGGTGGAAGACCTTGGCGACCTCCGCCTCCAGCTCGGCGACGAGCTCCTTCGTATACTCGCCCGCGGCGATCGCGTCGACGGCGCGTCTATATGCCGCCGTCACCGTGTGCACGTACTCGGCGTTGCGCGCACGCCCCTCGATCTTGAAGCTCGCCACCCCGGCGTCTACGAGCCGGTCGAGGAAGGCGAGCGAGCAGAGGTCCTTGGCGGAGAGGATCGTACGCGGCTCCACTACGAAGGCCGTGTCCGACTCGTGCACCGGCTTCCCGTTTTCGTCCTCGTAGAGGTCCACCGCCTTCACCTCGAACCGCCGCCGGCACGGCTGGCGGCACTCGCCGCGGCACGCGCTCGCGCCGAAGGCGTCGTGGCTCATGAAGCACCGCCCCGACTCCGCCACGCACTGCGCGCCGTGGACGAAGCATTCGATCTCCGTCGGCGCCACCGCCGCGGCAATCGCCTTCACCTCGCCGAGCGTGCACTCGCGCGCCAGCACCACCCGCGACGCGCCGTGCTCCGCGAGGAAGCGCACCGCCTCGGAGTTGGACACCGACATCTGCGTCGAGACGTGGAACGGCACCCCGCGCTCCCGGCAGAGCGCGATCACGCCCCAGTCCGAGACGATCGCCGCGTCGACGTAGGGCTTCGCCGCATCGAGGACGCGCGCGACTTCCGCGGTCTCGCCCTCGAACATGATCGCGTTGAGCGCAAGGTACGCCTTCGCGCCGCGCGCGCGGCAGCGGCGGGCGATCTCCGGCAGGTCCTCCTCGCGGAAGTTCACCCCGCTCCGCGCGCGCATGTTGAAGGTGCCGAGCCCGAAGTAGACCGCGTCCGCCCCGGCGTCGAGCGCGGCCTGGAGGCAGGTAAAGTCGCCCGCCGGAGAAAGTATCTCCGGCCTGCACGCCCCGTCTCTCTTCATCTCCGGCATGTGCGAATTATACCATATTCGCCGCGGCGGGTTGCGCCCCGAAGGCCGCAGTTGGTAAAATCCGCGCCCAAAATACCAAATAGAAAGGAACACGAGAATGGCAAGACACAAGGGAACCGGCAACCTGCAGCAGGAACGGAACGGCCTCTGGACCGCCCGCGTCGGCGTCAACGGACGGCGCATCTGCCGCTCCACCGGCACCGCCGACCGCGCCCTGGCCGAGCGGTTCCTGGAGCGAATTCTCCGCCCGCTTGGACTCGGACGCACCCGACTCCCGCTCGCCGAGGCCTGGCACCGCTACGAAATGTCGCCGAACCGCCGCGACGTCGCCCGAGCCACCATGAAGTCCAAGCGCTCCACCTGGATGCGCTTCGCGCGCTGGATGGAGGCGAACCACCTCGAGGCCGGCTGCCTCTCCGAAGTCACCGAGGAGGCCGTCGCCGAGTACCTCGCCGAACTCCGCTGCCGCCACTCCGCCACCACCTACAACAACCACGTCTGCACCCTGCGCGAGATGTTCCGCCTGCTCGCCGGACCCGACGCCGCCTTCGACCCCTGGGCCGCCGTCCGCCTGCGCGCCGACGACTCCGTCAGCCGCCGCGAGCTTTCGCTCGAAGAGCTGGAGCGCCTTCACGCCGCCGCCGCGGAGGCCGGGCCGGAGTGGCGGCTCCTCTTCGCCACCGGACTCTACACCGGGCTCCGCCTCGGCGACTGCTGCCGCCTCGCCTGGGCGAACGTCGACCTCGCCCGGCAGACCATCCAAGTCATCCCGGAGAAGACCCGGCGCCACGCGCACGGGCGCCCGGTGACGATCCCCATCCACCCCCGGCTCCTCGCCGAGCTCAAGGCGCTCGCCGCCGACGCAAAACGCCGCGGACAGGACTACGTCAACCCCGCCGTCGCCGAACTCTACCTCAACCGCAACTGGGAGCTCGACGACCGCCTGCGGCGCATCTTCAGGCGCGCGAACATCGCCATGAACGTGCGCATGGCGGGGCGCAGCCGCCGCAGCGTCGTCGCCTCATTCCACAGCCTTCGCCACACCTTCGTCTCGCTCTCGGCCAACGCCGGCGTGCCGCTCGCGGCGGTGCAGGCCATCGTCGGCCACACCTCGACGGCGATGACCCGCCACTACTACCACGAGAACGAGGACGCGCTCCGCCGCGCAGTCGAAGCCATCCCCGCCATCGGCGCGCCCGCGGCGCCTGCCGCGCAAACCGCCGCGACATCAGCGCGGCCGACCACGCCGGCGCAGCGGCTCAAGGCCCTGAAGCGACTCCTCGCCCAGGGCCTTGTCAACGAGACGGAGTACGCCGCCGCCCGCTCCCGCATCCTCGGAGAACTATGAGGCGTGGTTCGTGACTCGTGGTTCGTGGTATTACTTCCGGCGCGAAAGCGCCTCGTGGTATTCCGAGCAGCTGCCCTCGAACCAGGTGGTGCGGCCCTTGCCCTCGAAGGCGAGGATGTGGGTCGCGATGCGGTCGAGGAACCAGCGGTCGTGCGAGACCACCATCACGCAGCCGCCGAACTCCTGCAGGCCCTCCTCCAGCGAGCGGAGCGTCGCGACGTCGAGGTCGTTGGTGGGTTCGTCGAGAAGCAGCAGGTTGCCGCCCGAGGCGAGCAGCTTCGCCAGGTGCACGCGGTTGCGCTCGCCGCCGGAGAGGACGCCGACCTTCTTCTGCTGCTCCGGCCCGCGGAAGTTGAAGCGCGAGCAGTAGGCGCGGCCGTTCATCATCGTGGTGCCGGCGAGCTTCACGAACTCGCCGCCGCCGGTGATCGCCTCGTAGACGGTCTCGTCCGGCTTGAGCTCGCTGCGCGTCTGGTCGACGTAGGCGATCTTCACCGTGTCGCCGACCTTGAAGGAGCCGGAGAGCGGCTGGAGCTGCCCGGTGATGAGCTTGAAGAGCGTGGTCTTGCCGGCGCCGTTCGCGCCGATGACGCCCACGATGCCGCCGCGCGGCAGGTCGAAGTTTAGGTCTTCGTAGAGGACGTCGCCGTCGAAGCCCATCTTGACGTGCTCGGCGCGGACGACCAGGTCGCCGAGGCGCGGCCCGGGCGGGATGCGGATGACGAGGTCGTCCTCGCGGGTGGAGACCTCCTTCTTCTGCAGCTCTTCGTAGCGCTCGACGCGGGCCTTGGCCTTGGCATGGCGTCCCGAGGGGTTGGTCTGGATCCACTTGAGCTCGTTCTCCAGCAGCTTCTGGCGGGACTTCTCGACCTTCGCCTCGCGCTGGAGCATCGCCTCCTTCTGCTTGAGCCACTCCTCGTAGTTGCCCTTGTAGGGGTAGCAGATGCCGCGGTCGATCTCGAGGATCCACTCGGTGACGTCGGAGAGGAAGTAGCGGTCGTGGGTGACGACGATGAGCGTACCCTTGAAGTCCTTGAGGTACTCCTCGAGCCGGAAGGTGGTCTCGGCGTCGAGGTGGTTTGTGGGCTCGTCGAGGAGGAGGACGTCCGGGTTCGAGAGGAGCAGGCGCGCGATCGCGACGCGGCGGCGCTCGCCGCCGGAGAGCACCGCGACCTTGCGGTCGCCGGGCGGGCAGTTGAGGTCGGCCATGCGCCGCTCGACGAGGTTCTCGAGGTTCCAGTAGTCGTTGGCGTCGATGATCTCCTGGAGCCTCTCCATCTCCGACGCGGCCTTGGGGTCGTCGAGCTCGCAGCAGAGGTCCTCGTAGCGCGTCACCATCGCCTGGGCGTCGGCGACGCCCTCCATCACCGTCTCGAGCACGGTCTTGGAGTCGTCGAGCTCCGGCTCCTGCGGGAGGTAGCCGACCTTGGTGCCCTTCGCCACCTGCACCGTGCCCATGAGGTCGGTGTCGAGCCCGGCGAGGATCTTGAGGAGGGACGACTTGCCGGCGCCGTTGGCGCCGATGACGCCGATGTGCGCGCCGTAGAAGAACGAGAGGTTGACGTCCTTGAGGATGGTCTTGGTCCCCTGCTGCTTGGTGACGTCCACGAGGCTGAACTGGTATTCTCCTGCCATTTTGCTTTCTCCTTGACTGTTGCCTGTTTCAGATCTCCGCGCCGCCGCGCACGAACGCCGCGGCAAGCCCCTTCCAGTCCTCGACCGAGAGCTCCTCGGCGCGGGCGGTGGACTCGAGGAGCCCGCGGAAGACGCCGCCGAGCTGCTTGCGCCGGTGCTCGAAGCCGCGCTTGACGATGCGCCTGAACATGCGGCGCTCCTCGGACGACATCGCCGCGGCGCGGTCGTGGCGGACGAGCCGCACCACCGCCGACCCCACCTCCGGCCGCGGCCAGAAGCAGGAGGCGGAAACCTTGCGCACGACCTCGACGTCGTAGTCGAGCTGGGCGAGCACTCCGGCGAGGCCGCGGGCGCGCGAGCCTTCCTTCGCCGCGAGCCGGTCAGCGACCTCGGTCTGCATCAGCGCGGTCATCGCGGCCGGGGCGCGGCGCTCGACGAGCTCGAGGAGGATGCGGGTGCCGGCCTGGTAGGGGAGGTTGGAGACCATGCAGTCGAAGGCGGCGGGGTCGAAGGCGGCGAAGGCGCCGCGGCCGGCGACGACGTCCAGCGCGTCGCCCTCGACGACGGCGAGGCCGGCGGGGCTGCCCAGCGCCGCGGCGAGGCGCGCGGCGAGCGCGGGGTCCTTCTCGACCGCGGTCACGCGGCAGCCGCGGGCAAGCAGCTCCTCGGTCATGACGCCGAGGCCGGGGCCGATCTCGAGGACCGCCGGGGACTCCTTGCCGGCGCAGGGCGCGAGGCCGGCGTCGACGATGGCCTTGAGCACGTTGAGGTCGACGAGGAAGTTCTGCCCCATCGTGCGGTTGGGGCGGAAGCCGTTGGCGAGGCACCATTCGCGGACCTGGGAGGGACTCGTCAAGTTCATCTTCAGTCGTCCCCCATCACACGGTCGATGACGCTGATGTACTCCCACTTCGGATCGTCGCTGGTGCCGCGGAGGCGGAACTCCAGGAGCAACTTGGTGAACGGCCAGGTGAGCGGGTGGAGGATCTTGCCCATCACCGAGTCCTTCTTGGAGAACTGCACCCGGGCGGTGTAGTCGAGCCGCTCGTTGACGGAGTCGAAGTAGCCGTACATCTTGATCGAGAAGACGGAGCCCTCGATGTAGACGTTGTCGCTCTTGACGATGCCGTTCTCGATGCGGTAGTCGCAGGAGGCCTGGGTAGAGTCGGTGATGAGCGAGAAGCCCGGCACCTTCTCCGCCAGCAGCTCGAGGAGTCCGGCGAAGCCCTTGAGGCGCATGAGCTGGCCGTTGCGGATGGAGAGGTGTCCCTCGCCGTTGAGCTTCGACTTGTCGTCGCCCATGTCGCGGGGGAAGCGGAAGACGAGGCTGCACTCGGAGTCGCCGTAGACGTCGCGGTCGAGGTAGTCGCCCTCGAAGCCGCCGATGCGGAGGAGGTCGGCGACGGGGAGCGCGCTCTTGGCGGTGACGCGCACGGTGTTGAAGCCGTTGGTGCCCTCGACCTCGACGGTGCCGCCGAGGGTGCGGTCGGCGATGCCGAGGGCGGTGATGGGGCCGAAGGTGTGGGAGTAGTTGAGGCAGTCGCCGCGGGTGTAGACGTGGAGGCGGAGCTTGCCGTCGGCGCGCTGGAGGGGGACGCCGTTGTACTCGCCGAGCTTCGGGTGGAGGTCGAGCTCCAGGTCGAGGTCGTTGTTGACGAGATTGACCTTCCAGGAGCACGACGACGGCACCGCGCCCTGGACGTCGGTGAAGGCGTCGATGTATGGCAGGGCGGAGGGTATGTCTATCGTGACGAGGAGCGGGCGGATGTGCCGCTGGCGCGCGGTGCCGTGGACTTCGCCGGAGATCTCCTGCACGGCGAGGTCCACCACCAGCCGGCCGTCGAGCGCGGCGGTTTCGCCGGCTCCCAGCCAGTCGATGCGGGCGTTGTCCACGCAGAGCCGGTTGCCGACGGCGTAGACATCGGCGGTGACGCGCGAGGGAGCGACGGAGAGGATGTCGGGCCGGTCCAGCAGGAGCGCGAAGTGGGGGATGTCGGGGATGGAGAAGGCGACCGGCTCGTCGCGCTCCTGGTTGCCCGGCTCGTAGTAGCCGTCGTGCAGGTGCTTGATGACGAACCGCTTCGCCACGATGCGGCGCTGGACGGGCATGACCGCGATTTCGTCGGCGGAAACGAGCGGCTCGACGCTGTTCGCGCGCGTGCGGTCGTAGAGCCTCAGGTCACGCACGACGAAGCCGTCCATGAAGCCGAACGAGGCGCGTTCAAAATGGAGGACAAGGTTCTTGGGGAGGAATGCCGCGGCCACACGGGTGAGCAGCGAGGCGGGGAGGCGCTGGGAGCGGAAGAAGAGCGAGGCGAACAGGACGACGAGCGCCAGCGACAGCCACAAAAGCGTTTTCAGAAGGAGCGACAGCAGCTTTTTCACCACTTTCATATCGTCCTTTCCGATTTTGCCATTGTGCCTGTTGGCAGCCCCTAGGAGAGTCGAACTCCTCTTACCTGGATGAGAACCAGATGTCCTAGCCGATAGACGAAGGGGCCAGCTTCTTGGTGCACCCGGTGGGATTTGAACCCACACACCTTGCGGCACCAGAACCTGAATCTGGCGTGTATGCCAATTTCACCACGGGTGCATTTGTCGCGTAGTATACCAAAACGGACGGCCGCGTGTCAAACAGGGGGCCAGTTGGAAGTAATTCAGTGATCAGCAGCCCGCAGTCAGTGGTCAGTGGAATAAGGAGGGTTCTTCCGCTTTACTGGCTGCTGGTTACTGGTTGCTGGACACTGAAACACTTCCGCCGCGTCAGCGGCGGTGAAAGCGGGAGGAGGAAGGGCCGGAGAGGCGGGAGGTACCGTCGGAAAGGAGCCACAGCGCGGCGGCGACGCCAGCCTCGGGGAACTTCTCTGCCGCGGTATTAAGCAGCGCCGCGCCGGCGTCCGGACCCAGCACGAAAAGCGCGGTGGAGAGTCCGTCCGCCCACATCGCCGAGCGTGCAAGCACGGTGACCGACGCGACGCCGTTGGAGACCGTTGCGCCGGTGCGCGCGTCGCGGATGTGACTGCCGCGGAAGTAGGTGGCGCTCGTCGCCAGCGCCTCCCCTTCGCGCAGGTCAACCTCCGCGGCGAATCCGTCGCCGCCGGGGTCGCGGACGCCGGTGCGCCACGGCCGGTGCGAGCCGCCTTCGCCCTTGAGCGCCTTGAGGTTGCCGCCGAGGTCGAGGAGCGCGTCGTTGCCGTCGACGTAGGTCAGCTCCGCGGCAAGGTCGACCGCGAAGCCCTTGGCGATTGCGCCGAGGTCGAGGGTGTTCGTCCCGCGCCAGCGCGGACTGAACGCGCCGCCGGAGAGCCGCTCGAGCGCGAACGCCGCGGCGTAGCACGGGCGCATCCGCGCGTCGCACCGCGCCAGGACCGCGGCGTCGCCGAGCGGCGCGAGGCGGCTCAGTTCCGAATCGGGATCGTGGGCGTTCAAAAGCCGCTCGACTTCGGCGAAGGCGTCCGCGGCGCTCTGGCGGTAGCTGGACGCGGGGAGTCCGCCGCCGCCGCGCACCTGCACCGCGGCGACGGTGCCCATTACCGGCCACTCGATGCGCTCGACGGGGCGGCGGCAGCCGGCCAGGGCAAGGCAGCAGAGGGCGGCCAGGCTAAAGCTCGACCACTTCATCCTGCTCCAGTATGCGGAGCGCGACGTCGGTGCGCCCCATTTCGCGCAGCGTGTCGCGCATTGCGTTCGCGGCGACGTGCGGCACGTTGCAGTCCTGCGAGAGGTGGGCGAGCGCGAGGCGCTTCAGGCGCGTGGGCGCGAAGCGGCGGACGAGGTCGCACGCCTGGTAGTTGGAGAGGTGGCCGCGCGGGCCGAGGATGCGCTGGATGAGCGCGGGCGGGCGCTGGCTGGTGCGGAGCAGTACCTCGTCGTGGTTGGACTCCACCGTCGCCGCGTCGGCCTGGGCGAGCTTGACGCCGACCGAGTCGAGCGGCGAGCCGAGGTCGGTGACGTGGAAATACGTCTCGTCGCCGCGGATCAGGTAGCCCACGGGGTCGCTGGCGTCGTGCGGCACCGAGAACGGCGAGACCTCGAACGGACCGACGGCGAAAGGCTGTCCGTTCTCGAAGCAGGCGAAGGCCGATTCGTCCACGCCGGTCTCGTGGGCCACGGCCTCAGCGGTCATCGAGTTGGCGTAGACGGGGACGTCGGGGTGGCGGCCGACGAACACTGCGAGGCCGGCGTAGTGGTCGGAGTGGGAGTGGGTGAGCAGCACCCCGGCGAAGCGCGGCGACTCGGGGAAGACGGACTTGAGCCGCGCGGTCAGCGTCCGGCCGGCGAGCCCGCAATCGACGAGCAGCGCCTCGCCGTCCTGCTCGACGACGTAGGCGTTGCCCTTCGACCCGCTCGCGAGCGAGACGATCCTCATTGCCGCGCGCTCTCCCGCTCGAAGGCGCGGTGGGCGATGTCGCGGCGGAAGAACATCTTGTCGAAGGAGATGCCGGCGATGCGCGCGTAGGCGCGGTCGACCGCCTCGCGCAGCGTCGCGCCGAGGCCGGTGACGCTAAGGACGCGTCCGCCGGAGGTGAGGGTCTTGCCGTCGGCCTCCTTCGTGCCGCAGTGGAAGACGATGGCGCCGGGTTCGGCTGCGGCGAGGCCGGAGATCTCCTTGCCCTTCTCGTAGTCGCCGGGGTAGCCGCCGGAGGCGACGATCACGGTGGCGGCGACGTCGTCCTTCACCACCAGGTCGGCTTCGGAGAGAGAGCCGGAGGCGGCGTTCAGGAGGAGCTGGGCGAAGCTGCCGCCGAGGCGCGGCAGCACGGCCTCGGTCTCGGGGTCGCCGAAGCGGGCGTTGAACTCGACGACGTTGACCTCGGAGCCGCTCTTCGCGAGCGGGCCGCGGGGATTCGAGTTCGCGTTGTTAACCATCAGTCCGGCGTAGAGGACGCCGCGGTAGACGATGCCGCGGCGCTTCAGCTCGCGGAGGACCGGCAGGATGATGCGGTCGCGGATCTCGGGGAGCATCGCGTCCGTGACCACCGGCGCGGGCGAGTAGGCGCCCATGCCGCCGGTGTTGGGTCCCTTGTCGCCGTCGAAGACGCGCTTGTGGTCCTGGGAGGACGGCAGCAGCACGGCGCGTTCGCCGTCCACCACCGCCAGGATGGAGCATTCCTCGCCGTGGAGGAACTCCTCGACGAGCACTTCCGCGCCGGCGGCGCCGAAGCGGTTGCCGACGAGCATGTCGTCGATTGCCTGCTCGGCCTGGGCGAGGGTCTCGGCGACGACGACGCCCTTGCCGGCGGCGAGACCGTCCGCCTTGATCACGACGGGGAGCCCGAACGACGGGAGCGCGGCCTTGGCCTTGGCGGCGTCGGTGAAGGTCTCGGCCTTGCCGGTGGGGACGCCGGCGGCGTCCATGACTTCCTTGGCGAAGCGCTTGGAGCCCTCGATGCGAGCACCGGCGGCGACGGGGCCGAACGCGGCGATTCCAGCGGCGGAGAGCGCGTCGACGAGTCCGGCGACGAGCGGCGCCTCGGGTCCGACGACGACGAGGTCTGGCCGCTCGGCCTTCGCCCAGGCGACGATGCCGGCGGTGTCGTCCGCCTTGAGCGGCAGGTTCGCCGCCACCGCCGCGGTGCCGGCGTTGCCCGGCGCGCAGTAGAGTTCATGCCCTTCGGCGTCCTGCGCCAGACGCCAGGCAATCGCGTGTTCGCGTCCGCCGCTGCCGACTACGAGAATCTTCATCCGTCCGCCTCCTCTACTTCTTCGGCACCATCAGCTTCTGGCCGATGCGCAGGTTGTCGCTCTTGAGGGAATTCATCTCCTTGATCTTGTCGACCGTGGTGCCGAAGGCGTGGGCGATGAGCGAGAGGTTGTCGCCCGCCACCACTTCGTACTCGAGGTGGGGGCCGATGACCTTCGGCTTCGACGGCGCGGGCGGCGGCGTGGCCGGGGTCTGGGCCTTTTGGATCTGCACGATCTTGGCGGTGAGGTCCTTGACGATCTCGCCGCGCATCGCCGCCATGTCGCGCTTCAGGTCGGCTATCTGCGCGCGCAGCGAGTCGATCTCTGCCTTGAGGCCGCTGGAGCCATCGGAGCCCTCGATCCGGCGCACGCGCGAGGAGAGGTCCTCGAAGTTCGACTGCAGCACATCAATCTGGCCGAGCACGCGCTGCATCTCGGCGTACGCCTGCTGCTTGAGGAAGGCGTCCTGTCCGCCCTGCTGGGCGAAGGCGATTCCGGCGGACAACGCCGCCGCCAACACCAGTGTTGTTTTCATTTTTGCATCCTTTCAGAATATGTAGAGGGCCAGCCAGCACGCGGCAATCGCCGCGGCGACGAGGAGGAACCGGCGGTGCTTCGCGTGCGCCATCTCCTGGGAGATCGTGCGCCCGAAGGTGTGCAGGCCGCCGCCGGCGAGGTAGCGCACGAGGCGGCTGCCGAACGCGCCGGGGGCGTCGATGATCCACGGCGACTTCTCGCGCGTGTATCCGTGGGCGGGGCCCACCATCGACGTGGGGATCGTCTCGCTCATTTCGGCAGCTTCAGCTTCTGGCCGGTCTTGACGCGGCCGTCGGTGGAGATGATGGCGCGGTTGGCGTCGCGGATGAGCTTCCAGGCGGACGCCTTGCCGTAGAACTTCGTGGCGATCTTGTAGAGGGTGTCGCCCTCCTCGACGACGTACTCGTCGGGAATCCTGTCGCGCATCGCCTTGAGCGCGGCGGCCTGGGCGGCGGCCTGCTTCTCCGCCTCCTCCTTCGCCGCGGCGCGCTGCTCCTTGGCGTCCTTGGGCTGGGCGATCGGCGCGGCGGCGACGAGGTCGGGGTCGTCCTCCGCCAGCACGTCGCGTCCCGCGTTCGGCGCCGGCGCGGAGGCGTCGTCATCATCGCCGGCGAGGAGCGCCTTGACGTCACGGACGTCGCGGGATGACTCTTCGGCGTCGGGCGAGTCGCTGACCAGCGACTTCAGGTGCTTCACCTGGGCGGTGAGGGCGGCGATTGCCTTCTGGGCCTCGGCGAGCTCCTTGCGCTGGGCCTCGCGATCCTTCTCGGAGGCGGCGAGCTTCTCCTTGAGCGACGCAATCGCCGCGGACGCCTCGGCGCCGGAGTCGGCGAGGCCGTGCTTGGCGGCGAGCTCGCGGGCGAGCTCCTTCTCGCAGGCGGCGAGGCGGTCGCGCGCGAGGCGCTCCTTGTCGCTGCCCGGCTGCTGGAGCAGGTATTCCCTGAACGCGCAGTAGGCGCCGGCGTGGTCGCGCGAGGCGTCGAGCAGCAGGCAGGCGAGCTGGAAGCGGGCGGAGGAGTTGGAGGGGTCGTCGCGGCAGACCTTGCGGAAGCCGGCGATGGCCTGGTCGAGGCGTCCGGCGCGGTAGTCCTCCATCGCCGCGCGGTAGGCGGCGTCGGTGCGCTGGCTGGACTGCGCCCTGCCGCCGACGTAGTCGCAGGCGGAGACGAGCGCCGCGAGCAGCGCGGCGAACAGAACCTTATTCATCATCTTCGCCCTCCCCTTCTTCGTCGTCCTCGAACTCTTCGTCGTCCTCGTCTTCGTCGTCGAACTCGTCGGGAGTGTCGTCGATGAAGAAATCGTCCTCGTCTGCGGCCGGCGCCTGCTTCTCCTCCTCGGCAGCGGGCGGCTGCTCCTCCGATGCGACGGGAAGCTCCGGCTGGGCGTCCTTCTTGTCGTCCTTGCGCTTGTAGGCCTCGGCCTTCTTCTTCGGGTTCGAGCGCTGGAGCGTGGGGTCGAGCTCGTTGAGCTGCTGCAGCGAGGAGAGGCCGAAGTGCTCGAGGAACGCGGCGGTGGTGCCGTAGAGGAACGGGTGGCCGGGCAGCTCGGACTTGCCGACGAGGCGGATGAGCTGCATGTCCATCAGCGTCTTGATGTTCGCGGAGACGTCCACGCCGCGGATCTCCTCGATCTCGCTCTTGGTGAGCGGCTGGCGGTAGGCGATGATCGCGAGCGTCTCCAGCGAGGCGCGGCCGAGGCGGCTTGGACGGTCCATCTTCAGCATCGCGCGGACGTAGCGGCCGCAGCTCGGCTCGGTCTGCAGGCGGTAGGCGCCGCCGGCGCAGACGAGGCGGAAGCCGGTGCCGCCGACCTCCAGCGCCTTCTCGAGCCCGCGGAGCGCCTCGTCGACCTCCTTCGAGGTGCAGGTGCGGTAGACGTCCATGATCTCCGCGTTCTCGCCCTCCTCGGCGCCGACGGCGCGCACGCATTCGCGCAGCTCGGCGGCGGTAAGCGGCGTCTCGCTCGCGAAGAGCAGCGCGCCGACAATCTCCTGCAGGGAGTGCGGCAGGGGGATCTTGACTTCTTCACTCATAGTCGTCGGGCCTTTCAAGCGGTTTGTCGTCCGGCTCCTCGCGGGAGGCCAGGATGGTGATTTCGTGGAACGCGGCGTTCTGGTAGACGATCACCCGGTGCTGGCGCAGGAGCTCGAGGAGCGCGAGGAAGGTGACGATGATCACGCCCTTCGGTGAGCGCTCGGGGTCGAAGAGGGAGAGGAAGGAGAACTGCCCCTCGCGGCGCGTCCGGTCGAGGATCTCGTCCATCTTGTCCGGCACCGAGTAACGGATTCCCTTGAGCTCCTCGTGCGGGATCTCGTTGGCGCGGGCAAGCACTTCCTGAAACGCGGTCAGCAGGTCGTAGAGGTCGAGGTTGGCGAGCGCGCCGCGCGCGTCCGCGGCGGTCTTCTCGAACTTGGGGCGGCCGCCACCGTAGTCGAAGCTGTTCGCCTGCAGTGCCTCCATGCGCTCGAGGCGGCCGGCGGCGTCCTTGAACTTCTTGTACTCGATGAGCTGGCGGACGAGGTCGAGGCGCGGGTCGACCCATTCCTCGTCCTCGCCGTCCTCGGCGGCGCGGCGGGTGACGGGCAGGAGCATCCGGGACTTGATGACCATCAGCGTGGCGGCCATGACGATGAACTCGCCGGCGATGTCGAGGTTGAGCCTGCGCGCGTCCTCGATGAAGCGCATGTACTCGGCGGTGACGTGCTCGATCGGGATGTCGTAGATGTCGAGCTCCTCGCGGCGGATCAGGTACAGCAGCAAGTCGAGGGGACCCTCGAACACGTCGAGGTTCACCTTGTAGTCGTCTGCGAAAAGCTGCTCCTGGGCCATAAGTAGGAGTATTATACCAAAAATGTCATCGCGAGGAGACGGTGAATTTTGGCCAGCGAATGCGCGTTGGAAGTGTTTCAGCAACCGGCAACCAGTGTTCAGCGGTCAGTGGAATAAGGAGGGCTCTTCCGCTTTACTGGTTACTGGCTGCTGGCTGCTGGACACTGAGACACTTCCGACGCGTGCGTCGGACACCCCCGTGAACTCGGGCATGGTGGCTTCGCCGTCGTGGGCGATGTGGCGGGGGAAGACGACCTGGAAGGCGGTCGCCGCGAGGATCCAGAGGTCGAGCGCGAGCGAGCGGCGGTCCACGTACTCGACGTCGTAGCGGAACTTCTCCTCCCAGCCGAGCGCGTTGCGCCCGTGGATCTGCGCCCAGCCGGTGATGCCCGGGCGCACCTCGTGGCGGCGCGCCTGCTCCGGCGTGTAGCGGGCGAGGTACCGGGTCGGCAGCGGGCGCGGGCCGACGAGCGACATGTCGCCCTTAAGGACGTTCCAGAGCTCGGGCAGCTCGTCGAGCGACGCCGCGCGCAGGAAGCGGCCGAAGCGGCCGAGGCGCTCGGCGTCGGTGCCCGGGCCATCACGCATGGTGCGGAACTTGAGGATGGAGAACGGCCTGCCGCCGAGGCCGGCACGCTCCTGGCGGAAGAGGACCGGTCGGCCGAGCGCGAGGCGGACGGCGAGCGCGACCGCCGCCGCGAGGACGAGCGCGACGGGCGCGGCGCACAGCGTCAGCGCCACGTCGAGCGCGCGCTTCACGCGAAGCGCTCCATAATCGCCGCAAGCGCGGGGTCCTTCACGCGCACTTCGGCGGGCGAGAGGCCCTCGATCTCGTGGGGGAAGACGATCCAGTCGTTGCCGATGTCCTTGGCGATGTAGTCGGGCTTGATGTGGGTCTTGTTCTTCTCGGGCTTCCAGTAGACGCAGGCGATCTTCGCGTCGGCGCCGACCTTGTGCATCCGGTCCATCACCGCCGCGGCGGTCTTGCCGGTGTCGAAGACGTCGTCGATGAAGAGCACCTTGTCGCCGGCGCGGAAGAGGCCGAAGATCTCGTCCCCGAAGGTGAACACCACCTTGCCCTCGTTCTGGCCGATGCCGGTGTAGGAGGCGCACTTGAGCGGGATGTGGCGGACGTTCCAGCCGGTGCACTTGAGGAACTCGTGCACGGCGATCGCCACCGGCGCGCCGCCGCGCCAGAGGCCGACGAGGAAGTCCGGCCGCCAGCCGCCGCCGCGCACGAGCTCGGCGAGGCGCCACTGGTCGCGGAGGTAGTCGTCGGCGGAGAGATAGTGCTTTTCCATGGATTTGCCCCCTTGGCTTGACGGATCAGAAGAACCACTTGGCGCAGGCGAGCAGGCCCTGCTTCCAGGGGACGCGGTGGGATACGCCGCTCTTGCCGGCGAACTCGGAGAGGTGCTCGACATACCAGTCGTAGTTCCTCACCAGCGCCTGCTTGTTGGAGTACTTCGGGGAGAAGCCGAGGAGCCTCTCGGCCTTCTCGACCGAGACGAAGGAGTCGGTCGACGCCGTCTCGTAGACCCACGGGTAGAGCGGCGAGAGGTGGAGCTTCTCCAGGATGCGCAGGATGAAGACGACCGGCTTCACCGGCATGCCGCGGATCTTCTTGCCGTGGCCGGCGCGGTCGAGCACCGCCTGGTAGTCCTCCCTCATCGTGGTGAACTCCTTCGCGCCGATGTTGAACTCGGTGGCCACCACGTCCTTGGGGTAGGTCATCGAGCTCCAGATCGCCGCGCAGAGGTCATCGACGTCCATCAGCTGGTAGCGGTTGTCGCCGGAGCCGATCATCGGGAAGCCGTGGCCGGTGTAGGCCCAGTCGTAGAAGAGCGCGAACACGCCGAGCCGCTCGGGGCCGATGAAGCTCTTCGGGCGGATGATCGAGACGCAGTAGCCCTCCTTGATCGCGGCGCGGCAGACCTCCTCGGCGTCGATCTTCGCCTGGCCGTAGGGGCCGACGCCGACCAGCGGGTCGGTCTCGTAGATCGGGTGCTTCTTCGGCACGCCGTAGACGGCGGTCGAGGAGATCTGGATCATGCGGTCCGCCTTGAAGCGGCGGCAGGCGCCGAGCACGTTGCGGCAGCCGTCGACCTCGGTGGTGAAGATGTCCTTCTCGCTGTAGAGCGGCAGCGCAGCCGCGCAGTGGACCACGACGTCGCAGCCCTCGACCGTGCGGTCAACCGCCGCCTGGTCGCGCACGTCGCCGAGCGTGAACTTGAGCCACGGCTCGGACTTCTCGGGGTAGTCGAAGTCCGCGATGTCGAGCACCCGTATCTCCTCCACGCCCTTCGCGCGCAGGAACCTTATCAGATTGATTCCGAGAAACCCGGAACCGCCGGTTACTAGAACTTTCATATGGCGTATTATAGCATAATTCCGAGGTTTCGGGCATGAGCGAGCGTCAGTATTTGTGGTTCTTCAAAGAACTGTTATGTCCAGAAGCAAATGCAAGTTTCTCTTGCGTTTAGTCCTTGAGAATACGGGGTGGGATTGAAAGGCAGGATATTTCCCATCATTCCTTCCT
>CACWVU010000006.1 GCA_902764415.1 uncultured bacterium
AGGGAATCACTCAACGGAGAAACCGCATATGCTTACGATTCACGTATGGCCAAGGTGGCTTAAGGCGTTTTTGCTGGCCCACCCCCTTTACAAGTCACCTAGCACATCCCCACCCGCTTTGTCAACCCCAGCGACATCGGTCCATGATCGACGGGATTCGTTTTGATGCCTGCGCCCGAGCTGCACGCACCCAGCATAGCGCCCGCTTCGCGGCGCGCTTCATCCGCGGCAAAAGTGAAAATCCTGGCCTTGCACTATTCCGCCTATTTCGCGACGAAAATCGTAACGATTCCCGCGACGACGCAGTAGGGACCGAACAGCCAGAACTTGTCGCTCCGGAGCGACCGCAAGAGCAGCGCCAGCGCGAAGTACCCGACCACCGCCGCCAGCGCCGCGCCGTAGATGGTAAGTCCCCACGAAACCTCGGCGACGGCCGGCGCCGATTCCTTCAGCGACTTGACGATCTCCAAAAGCGCCGCGCCGGCGATCGGCGGAACGGACATGAGGAAGGAGAACTCCGCCGCCTTCTCCGGCTCCACCTTCGACGCGCGCGCCGCCGCGAGCGTCATCCCCGAGCGCGACACGCCGGGCAGGATGGCAATCGCCTGCGCAATGCCCATCACGACCGCGTGGAAGAACCCGACGCCGTCCTTGCCGCGCGACAGAAAGCGGGTCGTGGTGAGCACAAGTCCCGTGAAGACGAGCGCCGCGCCCACCAGCTTCGGCGAGGCAAAGGCCTCCTCGATCCGGTCCTTGAGCAAAATCCCAACCACCGCCGCAGGCACCGCGCTCACGACGATCTTCGCGCAGTAGAGCCACGCCTCGCGCGGCGACTCGCCGCCGAGCCCGAACGCGCCGAGCGCGATCCGGCGGATGATGCGCCAGTAGAACGCGCAGACCGCGAAAAGCGTGCCGACGTGAAGGAAGATGTCGAGCCGGATGCCGACGTCTCCGAGCCCGAGCAGCGACTTGCCGAGCACGAGATGCCCCGAGCTCGAAATCGGCAGAAACTCGGCGACTCCCTGCAGCACGCTCAAGATAGTGACTTCCAGCATCGTCTTCCACTCCTCTCTCAATACTCCAGCAGACTGCCGCCTATCGTCTCGCGTAGGATCGAGTCGCCAGGCACCATGGTCGGATCCACGGGCATGACCACCGAGAGCATCCGTCGCAGATTGACGATCTGCTGCGTATCACCGAGCTCCTTGCGGGCGCGCTCGAGCAGTCCGCCGACGTAGTTCTTCAGAACCGGCATCTCGTAGACGAGGTAGGAGTCGAAGGTCGCGTCGGCATTGCCGCGGAACGGCTCGATCCACTTCTTTTCGCCGGCGATTACGCTCGGCCAGCGCAGAATGGTGTTGGCCGGACTCACCTTGCGGAACTGGTTGTCCCTGACGAGCCGCCGCAGCAGCCGCGCGTCCTCCGCCGACGGCCTGAGGTCGAGAAAGAGTTCCACCGACGGCTGCGGAGATATGTAGATGCGGTACTTGACCGCGTCGTCGATCAGTTCGGTAAGCCGTGGATTGAGCGCGTGGATGCCTTCGAGAACCAGCACGCCGCCTGGCGGCAGCAGGAACCAGTCGCCTGGGTGCACCGGCTGGTGGTTCACGAAGTCGAACCTGCGGCGCAGGATGCTGTCACCGCGGATGAGCGCGGTGATGTCGGCGGTCAACGCGGCGATGTCCACGCACTCGATGTGTTCGTAGTCGAGCGAGCCGTCGGGATTGCGGGGAGTGTCCTCGTCGCCGACAAAATAGTCGTCGGTCGAGAGCCTGACCGCAGCGCGGTCGTCCACCATCAGCTGGGTGCAGATGCGCGAGGCGGTGGTCGTCTTGCCTGACGACGACCCGCCCGCGAGCAGCACCAGCCTGACCCCCTGACGCGCGCAGATGTCGTCGGCTATCCGCGAAAGCACCTTGCACTGGCGCGCCTCGGCGACGCGGATGACCTCGTCGATCGTCCCGTCCTCGATGTGCGAATTAAGTTCCCCTGCCGTCATTTTACGCTGCTCCCAGACCAGCCGAGCTTGCGCGCGAGAACGTCGTACGGATCGTACCCCTCGAGCTCGACGAACCGCGCCGACACATCGGCGCGCGAAACCGAAACCGAATCGCCCTCGCCCATCTCCATCGCGAGCGCGCCGTCGGCGTAGACGCCGATGCGCACCGGGTTGCCAGGCGTGCGCGCGCGGGCGACGGCGACAAAGCGCACATCGTCGCGGATTACGATCGGCCGCACGCCGAGCGCGTGCGGGTTCATCGGGGTGACGACAAGGCACGAGGAGTCGGGCAGCAGCACCGGTCCGCCGGCAGAAAGCGAATAAGCGGTGGAGCCGGTCGGGGTGGCGAAAATGAGTCCGTCGGCGAGATAGCTCGTGACCTCGCGCCCGTCGGCGGAAAGATCAATACGCACCGACCGGCCGCTCATCTCGCGCGAAAGCACCACGTCGTTGAGCGCCACCGCGGCGGAAGCGCCTGCCTTCACCACCTTGAGCATCCGCCGCTCGGCGACGGAGTAGCGCCCCGCGGCCAGCGCCGCGAGCGCCGACTCGAAGTCGTCCCGGCCGACCGCGGCGAGATAGCCGAGCCCGCCGAGGTTGAACCCGAGGACAGGAGTCTCCGGGAACTCGTGCACCGCGCGGAGGATGGTGCCGTCGCCGCCAAGCGCCACCACCGCATCCGCCGCGCCGCGTTCAACCGGCTTTAGCCCGAGCTCGCGGGCGCGCGTCGAGAGCGCGGCAGCGCACTCGGCGGCCTCAGGTTTCTCGAGATTGGCGTAGAAGCGGATTTTCATCGTTAGGTCAGTCGGCAAGCACCTTCACCACCACCTTGCGGATCCGCCGTGGTCCGTCCAGCGAAAGACACGGCGCATGTGCGCCGCGCGGCGGCATGAAGACCGCGAAATCGCCGGGCCGCAGGGTCCTGAGCTCGCAGTCCATGTCGACGAAGCCGGCGTCCTTCTCCTCGTCGAAGGCGAAGTCCGGCCGCGCGGGGTCGAGCTCGGCCACGCCGAACGTCTCCTCGCCGGAAAGCGGAGCCTGGACGTCGATGTACCTGCCGTGGGCCTCGAGGCGCTGCGGCCCCGGCACCACCGCCTTCAAATCGACCTCCTGCACCATCGCGAACACCGCGGCCTTCTCGCCCGGCGCGCCGCCCTCGAGCTCGTAGGTGCCGCAGGCAAGCGTGGCGAGGCCCTTCCGCCTCAGGAAGTCGAAAGCGGCCTTCAGCCGCGGATGAACCTTCTCCAGCTCCGCGGTGTCCGATATCCTGCCGAAATAGTGCTGCATCTCTGATTCGTTCTTCATCATGTACGTGAATTATACCATATTCGTGGTTCGTGGTTCGTGGCTCGTGGCTCGTGGTTCGTGAATAGTTATAACAAACGGATTTGCTCAGGTCTACGACCTTCGCCATCTGTGAGCGACGTAGTCGCGAACAAATCCGTGTGTTAACACTCCCTCACGATTCTTCCCGACTACCGGGCGACCTCGACGAACCCGCCGCGCGGAACCTGGA
Organism: uncultured bacterium; assembly: GCA_902764415.1. Classification (GTDB taxonomy): domain Bacteria; phylum Verrucomicrobiota; class Kiritimatiellia; order RFP12; family UBA1067; genus UBA1067. The sequence goes on from CACWVU010000006.1 coordinate 3,516, forward strand.
TCTCGGCAAGCCCGGCGGGAATCTCCACGTCGCCGCGGCGCGAGCCGTCCGGCCCGTAGACCACGCCCTTCGCCGCCGCCGCGAAGCGCACCGCGACGCGCGGCGTCCCCGTGCAGTTCAGGACGAACACCCGCCGGTCAGGCGCGCCGCAGTCCGCCACGAACCCCGGCTTGTACGCGCCGACGACCCGCTCCTCCGCCGTCTCGCCGACAAGCACCGGCGCATCGGAGGAAAGCCCCTGCACGCGGAAATCGCCGCGGTAGAGCGCGGCGGAATGCTCGCGGGTGAAGGCCACCCAGTGCTTCAGGACCCGGAGATGCTCCGGCGGAGCCTTGGTCAGACGGACCGAATACTGACCGATGCCGAAGATCGAGGCGAGCACGGACTCGGCCACCTGCTCCGCGGTCGCGTCGCGCGCCCACTGGATCGGGTCGGAGTGGACGGCGTTCGGCCCGCAGGTGAGGCGCAGATTGGCAATGCCGATGCGCATCTCGGCGAGCGAACCGGGACAGTCCTGCACGCGCACCTGCGTGCAGCACTTGAGCATCCGCGGGCCGATGTAGCACTGGCGGAACTCGATGGCCGCGTCGGGGCGGAACCCCGAGACGATCTCCCTTGCCTCGGTCATCGTCTTCTCCACCGCCGGCATCAGGTCGCGGATGTCTCGTCCGCCCAAACCCTGCGAAACGTCGGGCAGCGTGAACGGATCGTAGTCCGGGCTCCAGGAATCGACGAAATCGAGCTTGAGGCCGTCTACCTTCCAGTCGCGCATCGCCGCGGCGATCCGTCCGTGGAAGAACGCGCGGCGGGCGGGGAACCGAGGATCCCATATCTGCGGCCCCCAGGAGCGCCGGTAGAGCATCTGCCCGTCGTAATCGGCGATATTCGGCGCGTTGTCCGTGACCAGCGTGACCGGATACCACAGCACCACCTTCGTCCCTGCGTCGTGGAGCCGCCGCACGTGCGCGGCGAAGTCCTTCGAGTAGCGCTGGGACGGGAGGTTCTCGCCGTCGCAGAACGGGAGTCCCTCCGGCACCTGCCAGCCGTCGTCTATGATGATCGCGTTCAGCCCGACCGATCGGGCGACAGCCGCCTCACGCTCGACGATCTCCCCAGTGATGCTCGAATGGTACGCGCACCAGGACGACCAGACCGGCTCGAACGCAAGGTCGGGCACGGGGCGCTCCGGCGCCGGGTCCGCCGCACGCATCCAGGCGGACGCCGCGGGAAGGACGCGGTCGGCGGCGAGCCGGCGCGTGTCGAACCTCACCGTCACCTCGGCGCGGTTCGTTGGCGTCTCGCAGTCCATCGTGTTGAAGGTGAACTCGGCGACGAGCGTGTTCGGGCCCTCCTCGGTTCCGCCGCGGAAGACGACGCGGTCGCGTGACTCCGACGACGCGAGCGTCAGGATGTTCACGTCCTCGGCGTCCAAGAAGGCGTAGAGCGGCATCCACTGTGCGCCGCAGCTCATGAACCTGGCATGCGACTCGTATGGCATCACACCTGCCTTGTCGTGCCTGCGGAAGCCGCACGAAGGCCGCCAGAGCGAACGCGCCTCGCCGCCGGGGATCCGCACCTTGACCGAGAACACGGGCTTCTTCGCCGGGCTCTCCGACTTGGCGGAGACGCGCACCAGCGAGACGCCATCCTCGCCGGACGGAACCGCCGCCGCGGTCAGCTTCCAGCCGCCGGGGCTGTCGCACCTGACGGCGGCGGCGCCGCCAAGCGCCCAGTCGCCGACGTTGACCTCGGCACCCGCCGCAACGACCGCGGCGAAGCACATCGCAATGCAGCAGGACGGAGACATGGACATCTCAACCCCGCCTTGTCACTGCTTGAGCCAGCACTCGATCACCGGAATCTCCACCGCCGGCTTGACGACGGGGAGCTCCATGCCGCCCATGACCCCGAACTGCTCGCCGTCCGCGGCCTCCGCGAGCGGCGGCTTGGCGCGGAACTTGATCTCCGAGCCGTCGTGCAGGAACTGCGCGTACTCCACCTTGTCGATGAAGGCGACGGGCAGGTAGCCCATCGGGTAGTCGAAGAGGTGGATGTAGAGCCGGCCAGTCTTCTCGTTCCAGGTGAGCGCGGCGCCGTCGGGCGCGGCGAAGCCGTCCGGCGCCATCGTGCAGCCGTAGATGGAGCGCGAGTTCACCTTCATCCACTTCGCGAAGCCGTCGAGCCGCTCCAGCGCGCGGTCGTCGAAGGTGCCGCGGGCGGTGGGGCCGACGTTCATGATCAGGTTGCCGCCCTTGGAGACGGAGTGGACCAGCAGCTCGACGAGCTGGTGCACGCCCTTCCACGTCGTCTCGTCGCGGCTGTAGCCCCAGCTGCCGGAGAACGTCTGGCACGTCTCCCAGGGCACGCGCCGGCCGCGCACCGTCGGCCAGATCTGCACCTTGAACTGCTCGGGGCAGATGAAGTCCCAGCCGTCCTCGGTCTCCATGAGGTCGAGGCGGTTGTTGATGATCGCGCCGGGCTGCAGCTCGCGCGTCATCTTCACGACCTTGACCGCGTCCCAGTCCTTGTACGTCTTGCCGAACTTCTCGGCGACGGGGGTGAAGTCGTACCAGATGATGTCAATCTTGCCGTACTCGGTCAAGAGCTCGCGGATCTGCGCGTGCATATACTCGCGGTAGCGGTCCATGTTCCGCGTCGCGTTGAGCGCGGCGACGGCGTCCTCGAGCTCCTTGTCCTTCTTGCCCTCGTTCCTGAGCTTCTTCATCAGCGGATGCGGGTTGTCCACCGTGTAGTCGGGGTGGTGCCAGTCCATGATCGAGAAGTAGAACCCGACCCCGAGCCCGGCGCGGCGGCAGGCGTCGACGTACTCGCGCACGAGGTCGCGCCCGAACGCGGTCTTGGTGATCTTGTAGTCGGTGGTCTTCGTGTCCCACATGCAGAAGCCCTCGTGGTGCTTGGTGGTGAGCACGATGTACTTCATCCCGGCGCGCTTGGCCTGCGCCGCCCACTCGTCCGCGTCGAAGAGGTCGGGGTTGAACCGCGGCAGGTACTTCGAGTCGTAGGTCTCGTTGTCGATCCCCTCCACGGACCTCACCCACTCGTGGCGGGCCGGCGCGGCGTAGAGGCCGAAGTGGATGAACATGCCGAAGCGGGCGTCGCGCCACCACGCCATCCGCGCCTCCTTCTGGGCCGGGGTCTCCGCCGTGATCCTTTCCGGCAGCTCCGGATAGCGCCGCTTGTACCCTTCCTCCGCCGCCGAAAGCGCCGTTGCCGACACGACCGCCGCGCACGCAACCGCAAGCGCCGCCATTCCCGTATTCGCCTTGTCCAAGTTCATTTCGTTCCTTTCCGGCCCCACGGCCTTTATCCGATTGTCACCTTTAAAACGTCCCCCACGGCGGCGAGCGGCGCCGTCGCGTGCGCGAGTCCACCGTCCGACACCACGTCGAGCTTGTGGAGATGCCCCGCGAGCACCGCAACGAGGCCTTCCGCCTCGTCCGTCGCACGCCGGAACTCGAAAGTGGTGTCATCCTGGCGTTCGGCCCAGCGTTGCCGCCGCTCGATCTGCCAGTACTTGTCGGTATCCGCCCCCCAGTCGGGGCAGGCGCAGGTAAACACCCCCCACCCCCGGTGCCAGAAGGGAATGTGCATCGCCAGGACACAGGGACCGCCCTTCGCCGTCTCCGCGCGAAAGAACTCAAGCTGCCGTTCGTCCACGTTGTAGGTGGAGTTGTCGATCATCAGGAACTTGACGCCGCCGATCGTCTTCGCGTACGCCATCGGGTCCTCGCCTTTGTAGAGCGGCAGCAGCCGCTTCTCGATCCACCGCTCGCGCTGCTCCGCGTCCGACCCCGAGTCGCCCTCGAAGTGCCAGTCGTGGTTGCCAGCGGTGTAGAGCCACGGCACCCCGCACGCGTCGAGCCGCTCGACCGCGAACTCAACGTTCTTCAGCGTCGGGAACGAAATGAGGTCGCCGGTGACGAGCAGAAGGTCGGGACGCTCGCCCTTGGCCTTCTCGAGGATGCGCTCGAACGCCTCGCGCGCGGTAAGCCCGGGGTTCCACTCCCCGCCCATGCGCGCGTAGAAGTCCTTGTATTCGTCGTCCCGCGAGTCCCGCAGGTTGAGGTGCGAGTCGCTCACCAGCCAGACGCGGAGCGGGCGCTCCAGCCCCCCGCAGGGGATGTGCAACCCGGTGGAGGCGTTGTACCAGAAAAGCCCGTCGCGCCGCGGACGCAACGCGCAGCCGGACAGGGCGGCGGCAGAGGCCGCCGCCGCGCAGGACGCGATGAACTCCCGCCGATTCACCGATCCGCCCCCGGCTTCGCCTTCCGGCGGAACGCGAGCGCGTAGGCGAGGACGACGGCGAAGCAGATCACGGGCACGATGAAGCTCGCGCGAAGCGACTGCGAGGATGCGTGGAGGTTGGTGTCGACCGCCGCGTCGAACATCGGCACCAGCTTCGCCCAGAAGCCGGGCGCGTCGATGATCGACGCCATCCAAGGCGTCAGCAGCGCGCCGCCGACGATCGCCATGATGAGGCCGGCCGCGCCGAGCTTGTGTGCGCGCGGGTCGATGCCGCCCAGTCCGATGCCGTAGATGGTGGGGAACATGAGCGACATGAAGCCGCTCATCGAGCAGAGCGCGATCACGTTCCAGCTGAACGGCAGCGAGCCGACGGTGAAGACGACGTCGCTCCTGAGGTACATCACCCCGAAGCTCGAAAGGATCGCGCCGAAGGCGAAGAGGGCCATCATCTTCGCCGGCTCGAAGTACTTCATGAGGAAGGTGCAGAGCCAGCGGCAGGCGATGAAGAGGCTGAGCGCGATGAGGTAGTAGGACGCGCCCTGCGCCGGCGTGACCCCGAGCTCCTTCTGGCAGTAGACGTTCATCCACGTCCACGCCGCAATCTGCACGCCCACGTAGAACACCTGCGCCACCACGCCGCAGTACCACTTCGGGGAGTGCGCGAGGATGGAGAGGATCTCGCCGAGGTTGGACTTCTCCGCCGCCACGTGGTCAATCTCCGTCGGCTTGCGGAAGAAGAAGAAGAACCAGATCGCCGCGGCGATTGCGCAGAGCCCCACGTACGGCACGCACACCCAGAAGAGCTCGTGGTGGACGATCGCGGTCAGCTCCTCGGCCGGCATCGCCATGCGCTCCTCGGTCGTCGCGGGATTGAGGTTGGCGAGGATGAGCTGCTGCGCGAGGACGATGCCCGCGAGCGAGCCGAGCGGATTGAACATCTGCGCGAAGTTGAGGCGCCTAACCGCAGTCTCCTCGTCGCCCAGCGCAAGCACGTACGGGTTGCAGGTGGTCTCGAGGACGGCGCACCCGCCCGCCACCACGAAGATCCCCACGATGTACGTCCAGAAGCTCTGCAGCACGCACGCCGGCACGTAGAGGAGCGCGCCGATCACGTACACCCCGAGCCCGAACAGCACCCCCACCCGGTAGCCGGCCTTCTGGATCAGCAGCGAGGCGAAGATGGCGATCACCGAGTACGCGCCGTAGAACGAGATCTGCACGAACCCGGCGGTCGACTGGCTGGTCATGAAGATCTTCTGGAAGGACGGCACGAGGTTGTCCGTCATGTTGTTCAGGAGCCCCCAGAGCGCAAAGCAGCTCGTGAGCATGATGAACACGGCGAGGTATTTCTTCGGAACGACAGGGGTATCTGTTTTCATAAGTGCGAATTATACACTAATTCGCGGAATCGGGCAACGGGGGTGAGACGCAGACGCGGCTCGCGGGGGAGCTGGTGCTCGGTCTCGTCACGGGTGACTTTGTCGCCTTCCGCGCTTAGGACAACTGGCCTGGTTTACCCTGGCAGCCCAAAACGGTGGCTATAGGATGTAGTACACCGTACCCGCCGGTCTGAAGAGCATATCGTCGTAGTAGTGCCCCTCGGGCCCGGCGGTGAAGGTGCCTTCTCTGGTCAGCGTCGCCGGATCGTCGCAGATGTCCACCATCGTCGCCTTGCCGTTGGATGCCTTTATGCACGGCACGAAGTAGTGAACGAGCTTGCCCGAGTACCAGACCTTGAAGGAATAGAGCCTGAACTTGCCCCAGCTCGTCGGGGTATAGCTTGGCAAGCCTTTGTCGTAGGCGGAGAACAGAACCAGCGGGCCGCCGGCAGTGAAGTCCGCGACCTTGTCTGGAGAAGTGGCATGGGTCTGGCCGTTCGTGCCGGACGAGCGGAACTCATTGCCCTCGGCCGTGACCGTGTATTTCACCCCCTCGACAAGAGCGGGTGAAAGCGTGGCGCTTACAGCACTTGGAGAGCCGTAGTCGAAACGGTATTGACTGTCGTCGCGGACGAAAAGAGTCCAGGTTGTATTCTGCGCATTATAACGCGCACACCAGACCACCTGGTTCGCGCCGAGCGTCTCCGACGGGAATTCAATCACCGCCTCGATCTTGTCGGCGTTCGGTGTCGGCGTGTAGTCGGTGATGAAGCGAGCGTCCGTGCCGTTGCCCTGGATGTATTCTACTTCGGTGTAGTTGTTCGGCCACCGCCCCTTCTTGGCGTTGCTAACAAGCGCGTCATCGTAATAGTGGCCTGCTTCACCCGCCGAAAAGGTACCGGCGACCGTAAGCTGCGTGGTATTGTCATAGACGTCCACAAGCATCGCCTTGCTGTCAGATGTCCTTATACAAGGAACGAAGTAGTGGAGCAGCTTGCCCGAGCGCCATACCTTGAAAGAGTAGAGCCTATGCTTGCCGTAGCTGGATAGGTTGTTGTTGGGATTGCCGTTGTTGTAGGAGACGAACAGCTCCAGCGGGCCTCCGGCGGTGAAGTCCGCGACTTCGGCGGGGGAGAAGGAATGCGTCTGGCCGTTCGCGTCAAACGAGCGAAACTCGTTGCCTTCGGCCGTGACCGTGTATTTCACCCCCTCGGTAAGCGCAGGTGAAAGCGTGTCGCTTAAGGAACTTGGCGAACCGTAGTCAAACCGGTACTTGCTGTCATTGCGGACGAAAAGCGTCCACGTTGTATCCTGTGCACCATAGCGCGCGCACCAGATCACCTGGTTCGCGCCGAGCGTCGACGAAGGGAACTCTACTACCGCCTCGATCTTGTCAAGGTTCGGCTTTGGAATGTAGTCGGTGACTATCCGGGCGTTCGAGCCGTTGCCCTGGATGTATTCGACTTCGGTATAGCCGTCTGGAATTCCATCCGCCTGTGCGCTCTTCGTCAGAGCTGCTGACGCAGCGAGCATCGCGCCCGCCGCCATCGCCTTGACCGCGACAGATTTGACCATCTGGGTGTTCATGGTGGTTTCCTCGTTGTTGGTTTCAGAATTGGCAGTTATCGCCTCAAATCCCTGGGGACTGTCCCCATTGGTTTCGTGGTTCGTGGTTCGTGATTCGTGGTTCGTTGGGTCTGCACCCAAACTCAAACACTCTTCATCCAAACCCTCAAACACTTCCAAAGAGCTCTCTGTGTCCTCTGTGCTCTTTGTGTTAAAAACAACCACATCTTCTGCCGCAGGCTCTGCCGCGACGAATGGCGATGGCGCGAGACCGGTGGCGACTGCAGCGGCGTAGAGCAGCGTGCCGCCAAAGATGAGCGCGGCAATAGCGAGCGTGGTGCGGCCCAGCGCCTTGGCGAGCCGATTGGCCAGCACCTTGCGGGCATAGTAGAGGCGCTGCTTGACCGAATTCTCCGAGATGCATAGCGACCTTGCAACCTCCATCAACGGCAGGCACTCGAAATAATGCAGCACGACCGCTGCACGGAGCTTGGGCGAGAGAGAGTCCACCGCCTCTACTATAAGCCGCTCCTCCCGCGCCTTCTGCTCGGGGTCCTCGTCCGGCACTGCCGCGTTCTGTCCGTCCACCACCCGCTCGATCTCGTCTGGCGACATCAAGACCTCTTCGACCCTCCGCTTGCGCAGCGAATCCGTATGCAGGTTGCGCATCACCGAACGAAGCCAGGCAAGCAGACTGCCGCGTTGGGGATCGTAGCTGGGGCGCCTGGAGAAATAGCGCTCAAACGTGCGCATGACCAGGTCTTCCGCGGCAGATTCGTCCCGGCACAGGCGCATGGCCTCGGCCATCAGCCGGCCACTGTACTCCTCCAGAAGCTCAGTGGCCGACAGTTCCAATTCGGCCCGGATATTCGACACTATTCCCATGCATAATATTATACGAAAAAATCAGCCCGTGGTTAGGCGATTGTTTCACGCTGCCAGTGTTGCTCAATCTCACGGTGCGAATTTTACCTATACCAAAAGTGGCGGTCGCGCCGCGCGGTGCGGCGGAGGGCGGGGCGAGCGCCCCAGCCCGACGCCGCGAGATGTGCTGAAAGCCAGCCCGACGGCTTATGCAGAGTTACGCCAAGCGCGAAACGATGCTCGCGCCCCACTTCTTCGCCAGAAGGAACTGTCGCACGGAGAACGACTCGTTCGGCGAGTGGATGCGGTCGCCGGACTGCCCCCAGCCGACCAGGATCGGCGCCGCCCCGCTCGTCTCCTTGAGCGCCGCGACGACCGGGATGGACGCACCTTCCCAGCGGAACACCGGCCCGCGCACATCCATCTCCGATAGCACCTCCTCCGCCAGGTGCATCGCCGGCGAGCCGAGCGGCAGCTTGAGCGCCGACGAAAGACCGCTGTCCTCGGGGAACGAGATGCGCATCCCGCCCGGGCAGCGCGCACGCAGGTGCTCCTTGACGAGCTCGAAGCAGCGCTGCGGATTCTGCCCCGGCACCAGCCGCATCGAAAGCTTCGCCACCGCCTCGCACGGAATCACCGTCTTCGAGCCGGGGCCGCCGTAGCCGGAATGAACGCCGTTCACCTCGATCGTCGGATCGAACCCGCCGCGGCGCACCGGCTCCACCCCGCGCTCGCCGCCGCACGGATCGGTGCCGATCTCGCTCGCAATCTCCGCCGCGGACGCAGCCCCGGCCGTCGCGGCCTCGAGCTCCTCCGCCGTCGGCTCGACGGCGCCGTCGCGGAAACCCGCGACCGCGATCGCGCCCCGGGCATCGTGGAGCGAGGCGAGAAGCTCGCACATCCCCTGCGCCGCGTTCGGAGCCACCCCGCCAAATTCGCCGGAGTGGAGGTCGCGCGACGCGGCCTCTAGCCGCACCGTGAAATGGCACACCCCGCGCATCCCCGCGACAATCGCGGGCCGCAGGTCCGATGCGGCGGAAGTGTCGCACACCAGCATCACGTCCGCCGCGATCCGCCGGCGGAACTCCGGCTCGCCGAGGAGACGAAAGAGGCCGGTCGAGCCCGACTCCTCCTGTCCCTCGAGAAGAATCTTCACATTGGGCCGTGCGCGCCCAGCCGCGCCGGCCTCGCGCCAGAACTCCCTCAATCCGCAGAGGAAGGCGAAGAACTGTCCCTTGTCGTCCTGCGCGCCGCGGGCATAGACGCGGCCGTCCCGCGGCGTCGGCTCGAACGGCGGCGTCTCCCACTGCTCCAGCGGGTCCGCCGGCTGCACGTCGTAGTGGCCGTAGAACAGGAGCGTCGGCGCACCTTCGGTCCCCTTCAGCTCGGCGAACACCACCGGCACCGAAAGCGCCGCGGCCTTCTCCTCGGAGACGCCGCGCTGCGGCGGCAGCACCAGCTCCGCCTCAGCCCCGATCCCTTTCAGCCATTTTTTCAACCACGTCGCGCACGCCACGCAGTCCCGCAGCCGGGCCGGATCCGCCGCGACGGTCGGAAACGCCACGAGCTCGAAGTATTCCCTCGAGTCGCTTGATTTCAGCCACTCTTGCATCTCGTCGCTCGTAGTCTCCATCTGCCATTCCTGCCGCGGCCTACCGCACGACGAAATTGACCATGCGCTTCGGGACCGCGATGACCTTGACGATCGTCTTGCCCTCGAGGAACCTGGCGACGTCGGCATTCGCCTTCGCCGCCGCCTCCATCTCGGCGGGGGTTGCCGCGACGGGAACCTTGATGCGCCCGCGCAGCTTGCCCAGCACCTGCACCGGGATCTCGATCTCGCTTTCGACGAGCGCCTTGGCGTCGTACTCCGGCCACGGCTCGTAGGCGAGCGTGTCCGCGTGGCCGAGGAACTGCCACAGCTCCTCGCCGAGATGCGGAGCGAACGGGGCGAGGCAGAGGACGAACTTCTCCAGCATCTCGCGCGGCAGTCCGCCGGCCTTGGCAAACGCCTCCGCCTCGTTCACGAACACCATCATCGCGGAAATCGCCGTGTTGAACGCCATCGTCTCCAGGTCCTCGCCGACCTTCTTCACCATCGCCGCGAGGCTCTTCGCCTCCGCCGCGGTCATCGCGCGGTCGGCGACCGGAGTTTCGGTGACGAGGCGGTTGGCGCGGCGGAGGAAGTTGTGGACGCCCTTGACGCCCGAGGTCTGCCACGGCTTCACCACCTGCAGCGGGCCCATGAACATCTCGTAGAGGCGAAGCGAATCGGCACCGTAGTCGCGGATGACGTCGTCGGGGTTGACCACGTTCTTCAGCGACTTCGACATCTTCGCGGGGAACTCCGTGAGCTCCTCCATCTCGCCGCCCTCCTCGGCTCCAAAGGGCTTGCCGTCGCGCCACTCGATCTTGTCCATCGGCACCAGCACCCCGCGCTTCGTCTTGTAGGCGAGGCCGAGGATCATCCCCTGGTTGACCAGCTTCTGGAACGGCTCCGGCGTCGGGACGAGCCCGAGGTCGAAGAGCACCTTGTGCCAGAAGCGCGCGTAGAGGAGGTGCAGGACAGCATGCTCCGCGCCGCCGACGTAGAGGTCGACGGGAAGCCACTTCTTCAAGAGCTCCGGATCGGCAAAGCACTTGTCGTTGTGCGGATCGATGTACCTTAGGTAGTACCAGCACGAACCCGCCCACTGCGGCATCGTGTTCGTCTCGCGGACGCCCTTCACGCCGTCGGCGCGCGTCACGTTCACCCACTCCGTCGCCTTCGCGAGCGGCGGCTCGCCGGTGCCGGTCGGCTTGTAGTCGGCGAGTTCGGGGAGCGTGAGCGGCAGGTCCTCCTCGGGGACGAGCGTGTTGGTGCCGTCCTCCCAGTGGATGACCGGGAACGGCTCGCCCCAGTAGCGCTGGCGGGAGAAGAGCCAGTCGCGGAGCTTGTACTGCGTCTTCGCCTTGCCCACGCCCTTTTCCTCGAGCCACTTGATCATCGCGGGGCGAGCCTCCTCGACGGAGAGGCCGTTGAGGAAGCCGGAGTTCACCATCACGCCAGTCGCGATGTCGGTAAACGCCTCGGAGCCGGTATAAGGCACACGGCTGTCTACATTTCCAGAAGGCGAAGCGTTAGCGGAGCCATCGGACTCATCGGAGTTGATTTCCCCGGCCGGCGCGACCACCTGGTAGATCGGGAGATTGAACACCTTGGCGAAATCGAAGTCGCGCTCGTCGTGCGCAGGCACGGCCATGATCGCGCCCGTCCCGTAGCTCGCAAGCACGTAGTCGGAAATGTAGATGGGCAGCCTGTCGCCGTTCACGGGGTTGACGCCCGCGACGCCCTCGAGCCGCACGCCCGTCTTCTCCTTGTTGAGCTCGGTGCGCTCGAGGTCGCTCTTCGAGGCGGCCTTCTTCTGGTAGGCCTTCACCTCGTCGGCGTTCTTGACCGTGCCGTCTTCGAGCCACTTCGCGACCAGCTCGTGCTCGGGGCTCATCACCATATAGGTGGCGCCAAAAAGCGTGTCGCAGCGGGTGGTGTAGACGGTGATCGTGGCTCGTGGTTCGTGATTCGTGGTTCGTGGTTCGCCGTCGAGCGCCACGGCGAAGTCTACCAGCGCGCCTGTCGACTTGCCGATCCAGTTGCGCTGCATCTCCTTGATGCCCTCGGGCCAGTCGAGCGTGTCGAGGTCCTTGAGGAGCCGTTCGGCATACTCGGTGATCTTCAGCATCCACTGGCGCATCGGCTTTCTGACCACCGGATGGTTGCCGCGCTCGGACCTGCCGTCGATCACCTCCTCGTTCGCGAGCACCGTGCCCAGCGCCGGACACCAGTTGACCGGCACCTCGGCGACGTAGGCGAGGCCCTTCTTGTAGAGCTGCTCGAAGATCCACTGCGTCCAGCGGTAGTACTTGGGGTCGGTGGTGTTCACCTCGCGGTCCCAGTCGTAGGAAAAGCCGAGCGAGCGGATCTGCTCGCGGAAGCGGTCCACGTTCTTCTTCGTGGTGACCGCGGGGTGCGTGCCGGTCTCGACGGCGTACTGCTCGGCCGGAAGCCCGAACGCGTCCCAGCCCATCGGGTGGAGGACGTTGAACCCCTTCATCCGCTTGTAGCGGCAGAGGATGTCGGTCGCGGTATATCCCTCGGGATGGCCGACGTGGAGCCCCGCGCCCGACGGATACGGGAACATGTCGAGGCAGTAGAACTTCGGACCGGCACCGTCGTCCGCGGTCTTGAAGGTCTTGTGCTCGAGCCAGTACTTCTGCCACTTCCGCTCGATGGCGGAGAAATTGTATTCGCTCATTTCTGCTTCTGGTCCTCGGCGTTCTCGGCGATTGCCTTGGCGATGAGGCCGGTGACGTCGTTGGTCGCCGCCGCGACGCCGGCCTTGACTGCGTAGTAGATCGCCTTGTGGCTCGAGCTGCCGTGGCCGATGATCACCGCACCGGAGACGCCCAGGAGCGGCGCGCCGCCGTAGATCTCGGGGTCGAGCTGGTGCTTGAGGGAGTGGAAGGCCCCTCTCAGGAGCAGCGCGCCGAGGAAGCGGAGCGGGCCCTTGAAGCATTCCTTCTTGAGCCAGTACACGATCGCCTTGGCGATCGACTCGGTGGTCTTGAGGATGACGTTGCCGACGAAGCCGTCGCACACGGCGACGTCGATGTGGCCCTTGTAGAGGTCCTTGCCCTCGATGTTGCCGACGAAGTTGATGTCCTTCACGTCCTTCAGGAGCGGGAAGGTCGCCTTCGTCATCTCGTTGCCCTTGCAGTCCTCAGTGCCGATCGAGACGAGCCCGACCGCCGGGACGCCGCGGCCGAGCACCGCCTTCGAATAGGCGTTGCCCATGATTGCGAACTGCACCAGCCACTCGGGGTGGCAGTCCATGTTCGCGCCGGCGTCCAGGACCAGCAGCGGGCGCTTAGGGTTGCGGTTGGGCATCACCGTGGCGATGGCCGGGCGCTTCACGCCCGGGACGCGCCCGAGGATGAGGATTGCGCTCGTCGCCACCGCGCCGGAGTTGCCGGCCGAGACGAACGCGTCGGCCCGCCCCTCCTTGACGAGGCGCATCGCGACGTTGATCGAGCAGTCCTTCTTCTTCTTGACCGACTCCACCGGCGACTCGTCCATCTCCGCCACGTCGGGCGCGTGCACGATCTCCAGCGTGCCGTTCTCGATCGCCGCCTGCGACGCGGCCTTCAGCTTCGGAGGCAGGCGCGCAAGCTCCTCCTGGATCGGGGCGAGCTGCCCCACCAGGAGGATCTTGACATCGGGAAGGCCGGCGGCGGACTCCACCGCGCCGACCACGATTTCGCCGGGGGCGTTGTCGCCGCCCATGGCGTCAAGCGCTATCCGCGTCATGCCCCTGCCCCGGCGGGTTACGCCTTCGCCGCGACGACCTTGCGGCCGCGGTAGGTGCCGCACTTCGGGCACGCGCGGTGCGAGCGGACCGCCGCGCCGCACGCGGGGCAGGTGCCGACCTGCGCGATGATGGGCTTCTCGAGCGAAGCTACGCGTTCGCGTTTGCGGCGCTTGGACACACGGTTCTTGGGACTGGCCATGGCTCTATTCTCCTTGCTTCTTTGCTTCTTTTAGCTTTTCCAAGACATTCCATCTCTCGTCCGGAAGCTCTTGCGTCTTCAGGACGACCCCCGGGCAGGTCTCGGAACAGACCGGGTAAGTCGGTAGGGCGAGTATTATACTCTCTCTGAGCTCGTTAGTCAAATCGACCTCGGTCGTCTTTTCGCCGATTTCGACCGAAGTCGTGAAGTCCTCCACCTTCACCGTGTCGTCGAAGTCGCGGCCGCAGCGCGAGCAGACGAGGTCGAAGTCCTGCTCCAGCGAGCCCCGCACCAGGAGCTCGGTGCCGAAGGCCTGCGCCCGCAGCCGGTAGCGCACGCCGCCGAAGGCCTTCACAAAGCTCTCGTCGAGGTCAACGCAGGCGACCTCGCCCTCGAAGTCCTCGCCTTCGGGGTCGAGCCGCGCTACATCTATGACCAGCTTCTCGTCCATTTGTGCGTATTATACCAAAAATTGTGGTGTCGCGGCTCAGCGGGGAGCGGGTGTTCGGTCTCGTCGCGGGTGACTTTGTCGCCTTCCGCGCTAAATCATATGGGGACAGTCCCCAGCAATGATTACCCATTACCGGAGGTAGTAGACCGACCCGATGCCGGTCGCGGCCTCATAGCAGCCGATGTCGATGATTTTGCCCTGGATGCGCGGATTGCCGTCGAGGTCGAGTGCCGAAGTTGCAGACGACGCGTAGCGCTCGTTGTCGCCCGCATTGAAGAGCACGCCTCTGCATCTCGGGCGGTAGTCGCCGGCCGCGACGCTCTTAAAGGCCGCGTCCGTGAGGTTCGTCACCGTGGTGTTGGCACCGGTGAAGGCGGCGTCCGCCGCGAATGCGCAGCTGTAGAACGTCGGCGCGTTCTTGTTGGCCCATTCTGCCAAGGCCGAGCCGCCGTTGCCGTAGACGACGCAGTTCACGACGAGCGCCGACGCGCTGTTCACATAGACGCCGCCAACGCCGGCGCCGGAGCCACTAACGGGCGTGTTGCCGACAATGGTACAGTTGACGGCCCTGGCGGAAGCGGCGTCCAGATAGATCGCGCCCCTTCCAGCTTTGTTGCCGCGAACGAGGCAATTCTCGATGACGCCGCCCTTCAGGTACGCGCCGGCGCCAAGCGGCGTATAGGTACCTCCCTTCACTGGCGCCTTTTCGATGATGCAGCGCGAAACGACGCCGCCCGCGATGTACGCGCCCGGGCCGAACGACCCATTTCCCACCAATGGGCTGGTCAGCAGGCTGTCAACGACCATGCCGCCGCCGATGTAGAGGTTCCCGCCCTTGTCGTCCGTAAGCGAGGAGTTTCCGCCTCCCGTCAAGACGCAGTTCGTCACGGTTCCATTTTCCAGCCGGACGTTGCCGCCGGCGTCTACCTCGTTTTTGGTCGTCACCGTCCCGTTCTGGACGGTGAGGTTCCTGAGCACCGCCTCCTCGTCGGCGAGACGGAAGATTCGCGCCCCCGACTTGCCGATCTTGACGGCGGTGCGGTCAGAGGCAATGCCCTCGACCGTCACCCCAGAACCGATGGCAGGAAGATTGTTTTCCGCGTATGTCCCGGCGGCGACGTGGACCGTGACCCCGTCAACGTCGGTTGCGCACGAAGAGCTCACGTTCGTGAGCGTGGCAAGGGCGTGGGCGACCGTAAGGAACGGCGCGGCGGCAGTGCCGGCATTCGCGTCGTTGCCTTCGGGCGACACGTAGATGTCGGCTTCCGCCACGCAGATGGGTACACTCACGGCAACCCAGTCGCCGTATTCACCGCTTCCTTCCCTGCCCCTTATCCTCACGTTGAAGAAGCCCGCGACGTCGAATCGGCGGGAAATCTGGGAATCGGTCGTCACGAGATGGGCGGAGCCATCCCCAAAGTCAAGTTCATACGTCACCACATCCATAGCGCCGGCAGCGTAGCAGACAAAGTCAACCGTGGCACCCTTCAACACCGACGGATGGGACTCCACCGTGGCAGCGACGTTGAAGCTGTTCTGGTCGAGCTCGCTGCACCCGATGTCGATGTGGCTACCGGAAATGCGTGCATTCCCGGCAATGTCAGTCTGGGAACTGATGGACGGATAGCGCGAGTCGTCACCGCCGTCGACCATTGGGGATCCGAGCAACGGCGTCCAGTATTCGTCGTCCGCGAAGTAGGACGACCGGTTGGTGAGCGGCAGCTTGATCCAGTTTACGCCGTTGGCGTTGTCAACTGTCGAAACGCAGTTGAAGAAGCGCGCGCCAGACTGGTTCGCCCACTCGGAGGTCGCCGTGCCACCATTGTCGAAGATGACGCAGTTGATGACCGAAGCGTTACTGCCAGTAATCATGACGCCAGCGATGCCGCCGCCTTGGAAGGACTCGGGAATATTGTTGACGATGGTGCAGTTTATGGCCTTGGCGGAGTTGTATAGGGCGATGGTGCCGCGTCCTGCGTAGTTGCCGCGAAGAAGGCAGTTCTCGATGACGCCACCGATCAGGCACGCGCCGGCGCCAATCGCCGTCCACGAGGAAGTCTTCGGCGCGTTTTCGAGGATGCAGCGCGAAACTACGCCGCCGGCGATGTAGGCGTTTGCGCCATACATGCCCGGGCCTGCTAATGGGCTCGTCATAAGGCAATCAACAACGCTGCCGCTGCTGATGTAAAGATTTCCGCCCCTGTAGTCCGTAAGCGAGGCTTTTCCGCCTCCCGTCAAGACGCAGTTCGCCACTGTTCCCGCCTCCAGACGGACATTGCCGCCGGCGTAGGCCACGTCTACTGCCGTCACCGTTCCGTTCTGGACAGTGAGATTTCTGAGCACCGCGTCGGCATGGGCAATGCGGAAGACACGCGCGCCAGACGTGCCGACCTTGACAGCAGTGCGGTCTGCCGCATTGCCCGAGATGACAATCGCATTCGTGACCACGAGGCCGTTTTCGGGATAGGATCCATCCGCGACATTGATTTTCACGCTCTGCGCGCCGCCCGCGATGGCTGCATCCGCCTTTTCGATTGCATTTGAAATCGTGGCGAACGGCTCCACCTCGGTGCCTGGGTTGTCGTCGTCGCCGGTCGTCGCGACGCTGAAGCATGTGCCAAAGTTGGCCGTCATCTCAAACGGCGCGGTCGGCGTGAAGGTGACAGACGCTGACGCAGCGGAGATGCCGGATGGCAGCGTTCCGGTCCAGTCGACAAACTCCTTGCCGGAGTCTGGCGTCGCCGTCACGGTGAGCGGCGTGTCAATCGCATACCAGGCGGTGCCGGACGGCGAAACCGAGCCGCCGGCATCGGCGTCAACCGTGCCCTTCACCTTACTCGTCTCCCACTGCCACTCGAGCCGACGATACGCTGCCGGATCTGGGTGCGTGTAGTCGAATGACGTTCCCGCGCCCTGCGAAACAATGTCGCCGTCAATGCTGTAGAGCTTCCAACCCGCACAGGAATAGACAACCGTTTCGGCCGCGTTCGTACACTGTGTCTCGCCGCATGAGACGGATTTCGTCTGACCCGCGGCAAGTCCATAGACCCTGCCGTATGCCGGCGAAGGTGTCCCCGCCGCGTCTGGCGAACCTGTCACGTCAAGTGTGGTTGCCAGCGTCTCGTAGCCAAAGCTTCCGCCTGAGCCGGCGTTGGGGTAGAAAGCCTTCCTAACCGTATCGTAAAGCCCGGCAACGGAATCGGGATTCAAGCACGGCACGAAGTCCGCCACGATGGCGCCGCTCTCGATGATCTTGAACGAGTAGAGTTTCATGCCGACGACGGCCTTGACGCCGGAGTAGAGACTGCCGTTGTTATTCAGTCGGAATAGGAACATGTTCGGCATGCGCCCAGTCCCTGTCGCAGCTACGAAATTAACCTTCTGTCCATTGACCGTGAAAGTGTTGTCCGTCTTGTTGTCCACGAATTTAGTCGAGTAAAAGATGTCGGTCGATGTCAGATAGTCGGGAAGCTCGGTCTCGACCGAGCCGCTGCCGTCAGACGACCGATACGCCCGGACTTTGTTCGTCTTGGTCGGGTCGGATGTATTGGCCTTCGTTATGAAGGCGAAAGAACCTGAATTTCGTGTCCAGTAAAGAATATTCTGGCCGCTGAAGTTCGGCACCGAGAAATGCGCCTCGATGTCGGTCATCCAATAAGGCGTAAAGCCGGTGTTGATGTATTGCTCCTGGTCGGTCACGGTGATGCACGCGACCTCCGTATAGCCGTCAGGTAATGTTGCCGCCGACGCAACCGCCGCGGCAAATGCGCAGCCTACGCTGCCCACGAGTTTACTCACAATGCTCATCTTGATTTACCTCCATAGTCTCATCATTGTGGCGGAATTATAGCATAATCCACCACGCACGGCTTGCAAATAAGACTATGAATTTGCAATTATCGCCTGTTGCGAAAAACCGAAGGCGCGCACCCGTATTCGCGGGCAAAGCTGTTCGAGAAGGCCGACAGCGAGCAGAAGCCGGACTGAAGCGCGATCTCCGTGACCGGACGGTCCGTCGACTGGAGCATTTCCGCCGCGCGGGCCAGGCGCTGAGTAAGCTGGTACCGCTTCGGAGAAAGCCCGGTTGCCCGGCGGAACACCGTCCGCATCCACGATGCGCTTCGCTGCGTCGCCGCGACCGCCGAGGCGACGGAACCGACTCCTGCGGAAGCGCCGCCACCCAATGCCATCTGCATCTTCTTGACAGCAGCCCTGGGACGCCCATCCGCCGCCAGTTCGTCGAACGCCATCGCCACCGTCTCGTAGGCACGGGCGGCGAGGATGACTTGGCCAGCGCCGTTGCGACCGAGGTCGAAAAGTCGGCGGAACTGGCGCAGCATAAACGGAGAATCGCCGATCTGCACAACTGGGGACGCCGGGGAAACACCAGCTTGCCCGAGAGCCGACAGCAAGCCGTCGGACGCCTCGATCTCGACCCATTCGTCGTCCCCTCCCGCGCTCTTCCGGCAATGATACCAGTGGCGGACTTTGGGAAACACGAAGATCAGCGAACCAGGCGGGACCTCCATGTTCCCGGACTCCTTCGACTTGAAGTTCCACCAGCCGCGGACGACATGGACCATCGTCAGCGTCTCAAGGACACGCCATTGCTTTTCGTCCATCCAATGGTGATACGGATGCTGCAGCATGACGTTCCCTGCATTGGGCGGAATTCGGTTGAAGCCAAGGGAATGCACGGCCATTGGCCACGACGAACCCTTGACCTCAAAATACCGAGACCAGCAGTCACACTTCTTCATGCAGTGCGGTCAGTGTCAAGAATCCCGAGCGAGACACTTTAGGAGGCAGAGTGTTCGGCGGGGCGAGCTCCCCGCCAGAAGCCGCGCAAAGAGCCGCGTGGTGCGGCGGAGCTGGATTCTCGCTCTTCAGAACTCCGACTCGGGAATGCCAGACTGTCTGGCGACACTCTTCAAGATGCCAACTTTTATCATCGAATTGCGCCCATGGTACGGCACGGTCACAATCAGGACTCGGCCAGGCATATGGAACTGCCGATGCGATCCAGACGAACGAACGTACTCGAACCCATGTTTGCGCAGCACCGCGACGACCTGCGCGTATGTCCTCGGCTTCACGCAAACACCGGCTCCATGATGTCCGTCTTCGCGAGCTTGCGCCGACGCCCTCGCATGGCAAGCGCCCACGCCGCCTCGAACCAACCGTTCACGGCGTCACGGATCATAGCGCGCACCTCGTCAAGAGTCTCGCCCTGTGTGACGCATCCAGGCAGGGACGGGACTTCAGCCCAGTACCCAGTCTCCGGCGCTTCACACTTGTGTATGATAGCCTGTATCTGCTCCATGCCGCGTATTATAGCAAAATTTCCCTGCGAGAATCAATGGCAGCGAAAGGCAACGGAAGGATCAGAAGCGGTAGGTGACGGAGAAGCCGCCGGCGTGGCAGAATCCCCAGTCTGTCTCCAGGTCGTACATCGCGCCGTTGGCATCCATTATATGCATGTCGCGGCCGTCCATGAAGATGCACGCGTAGGAGATGGAAAGCTCCAGCCCCTTCCAGCAGTTCCAGGTGAAGCCGGTGGCGAGGATGTGGCGGTTCGCCGGCGGCAGCATCACCGACTGCTGCGTCGCCTGCGTGCAGTCCATGTCGTAGGTGTACGACACCATCCACTTCCAGTCCTCGGCGAAGTCCCAGCACGAGCCGAACGACGCGCGCCAGGTGTCGCGCCAGTCGAGGCGCGTGTCCTTGTTGCCGCCCTGGAGGTCGAAGTGGAGGACGTCGAACTTCGACCACTGCGTCCACGAAACCGCCGCGCCGACGTGCCAGGTGGGAAAGACGTCCCAGTTGAAGCCGCCGGTGATCGACTGCGGCAGCGTGATGTCCGCCGCCGCCGCGCCCGTGCGCGACCGCGCCGTCGACGAGACCGTCTGGCGGATCGTCGCGTCCGCCTTGCTCACATACTGCTCGAACATGCTCGAGGGAATCCCGGCGATCTGCGCGGGCGTGAGCCCCTGCTCCAGCATCTGCTGGTACGTCGCCCCGCGCGCGGCCGCCCTGACGCCGGCGTCGTTCATGTAGAGGACGTCGTTCGAGGTCTTGCCCTTCACATGCACCTCGATCGGCGACTTGTAGACGAGACCGACCGAGAAGGTGTCGGTGATGTCGTACTTGGTGCCGATCTGGAAGCCGAAGTCCTTCATCTTGTTGTCGCCGCGCAGCCGGTTGGAGAAGCGCCCGAGCTCGTAGCCGCTGGACGCGACCTGCGGCGTGGAGAACTGCTCGAACTCGAAGTAGGTCCACCTCAGACCCACGCCCACCGACCAGCCGTCGAGAATCTCATAGGCGATGTTGGGCGTGAGGACGAAGCTCTGAATCGTCGTCTCCTTGGCGCTGAAGTTCAGGAGCCAGCCCTCGTCATACGCCGTGCCGAGGCCGTAGTCCGGCTCCATGCCGAAGCCGAACGAGAATCCGTGCGGCAGCGGCACCGCCAGCTGGAAGTGCGGCAGCATGAACATCCCGGGGTCCATCGGATACTCGCTGTACGGCGTCCCCCACTTGCGCGCATCGACCCGCCCGCGCGGATGCTCGGTGACAAAGCCGACCGTGACCTGGATGTTGGTGAGGTCGGTGAGCGTCGCGGGGTTGTTGAAGTTGGCGGAAGCATCCATCGCCTTGCCCACCAGCGCACCGCCCATCGCGTGCGAAACCGTGGAGGGCTGATAAAGCCCAAAGCCGCTGCCAAAGGCAAGGGAACTGACCGAACATGCCAGGGCGAGCGACAGAACTTTGCTTTTCATTGAGTATCCTTTTTTAGGTGTTGCGACAATTAGACACTTTTCGTCTTTTTGTCAAGTTGGTGCGTAGTATACTCTTTTCTTTGCCCGCTTGTCAATAGGGTGTATTATGATTTCTGAATTTTGTAGAAGCCTTAGCAGCGTAGCATAGAAAACTCCGATCCGTGGGGCTCTCGCTACCGCTCCGCAGAATGGACAATGCTTCGCGCGCAACATTCGTCTTGCACGGACAATCTTACCTCATTTTATATCTGCGGCTTCGCCGCAGTCACTCGTGGGGGTCTGGGGGCACGCCCCCAGATATAAGACTATCCCAAGGTGACAATGGATTGCGGTTGTCAGATGCGAAGCAGTGAAGCGGGACAGCCGAGCGAAGCGAGACAGCCGAAGGCCGCGAGAACCCCAACCATCGGAGTTTCAATTCAAAATCACAATCAGCGGACAATCTTGAGGACCGGCGCGAACTCGCACGGGCATTCGCCGGCGGCGAACGCAGGCGGCACGACGGTAAGGACGCCGTCCTTCACCGACCAGTCGACCTTGGCCGACGGCGCGCCGAGGACCGTGACCGACTTCACCGCGCCCGTCTTCACCGACAGCGGCGCGCGGCCGGCGAGGAAGGAGATGAGATAGAGGTCGCCGCCCTTGCGGGTGAAGTAGACGCTCTTGAGGCCCTTCGGCGCCTCGTCCCATTTCACCGTCGCGTAGATCGCCTCGCCGTTCACCTCCAGCCAGCGGCCCATCGCAAGCAGGCGGTCCTGCATGATCGCCGGGATGCGGCCGTCGGCCGTCGGCCCCACGTTCAGGAGCAGGTTGCCGCCGCGCGAGACGCAGTTGACGAGCGTCTCGACGCACTTCTCGCGGCTCATGTAGTGGTCGGGCGTCTCGTAGCGGTTGTAGCCGAACGAGCTGCCGATGCCGCGGCACTCCTCCCAGGGATGCACCGCCGAGTCGCCGGACGCGTCGCCGCCCTCGAGCAGGTACTCGGTGGTGTAGTGGCCGCCGTGCTTTCCGCGGCAGTCCTTGCCCCAGCGGTCGTTCGCGACCACCGTGTCCTTCACCGGCGACTCGTTGTAGAGCCAGGCGAGGAACGCCTCGCTGCCGTGCTCGGCCGAGGTGTAGTCCCACTCGCCGTCGGGCCAGATGATGTCGGCGCGGTACTTCTCGGCGAGCTCCCTGAGCTGGGGCATGTTCACCCTGCGGTTCCACTCGCCGATCGAAAGCGCGCCTTCGCCGGCGGCGCCGTCGCGCTTCGCGGGATAGAGCGGGTTCGCGTATTCGAGCATCGAGAAGTAGAAGCCGCGCTTCAGTCCCTCCGCCGCCATCGCGTCGCAGTACTCGCGGGCGAGGTCGCGCCCGGGGCCCATCGCCACCGCGTTGTAGTACGGCGACTCGGGGCTCGGCCACAGCGCGAAGCCGTCGTGGTGCTTCGAGGTGAGCACCACGTACTTCGCGCCGGCGCGGCGGAAGAGCTTCGCCCATGCCTTAGCGTCGAAGTTCTCCGCCCGGAACTGCGCGGCGAAGTTGCCGTATGGCGCGTCGTGGTAGAGTTTCTGGTGGTGGTCGAGAAACGGCTTCTTGCCATTGAGCATAAAGCCCTGGTACCACTCGGAATAGCCGTCCCAGTGGAACTTGCCGTTCTCGGCGACCGGCGCGTACGCCGGAACCGCGTACGGGCCCCAGTGGATGAAGATGCCGAACTTCGCGTCCTGCCACCACTGCGGCACCGGACGGGAGTCGAGCGACTCCCACTTCGCCTCGTACTCGGCGGACGCCATGGACGCACACGCGGCGATAGCCGCAGCAAACACCAGTTTCCTCATCTTCTCCCCTTTCCGCCGGACGCGGCCGGCTTCGATTTCCTTGTTCTCCTGGGCGCCTTGCCCCTTCCCATCCCGAAAAGCCCGAGCGCGGCGCGGAAGTCGGCCGGCAGCGGCGAATGGACGCTGATCTCGGTGTGCGGGTCGAGCGGGTTCGGCAGCGAAAGCGTGGAAGCGTGCAGCATCTGGCGCGGCACCTGCATGAGGCGCGGGTCGCGCGCGCGCTTGATCCCGAAGACCCGGTCGCCCACCACCGGGCAGCGCACCGAGGCGAGATGGCGGCGGATCTGGTTGGTGCGCCCGGTCTCGATGCGCACCCTGAGGAAGCAGGCGCCGTCGCCCTGCATCTCGCGCGTCACGTAGGAGACCGCGCTCTCGCCGTCCAGCTCCGCGTCGATCTTCTGGTGCTGGTATTTGAACTCGCCCGCGCCGATCGCGTGGTAGGTCTTGGACACCCGCCGCGTCTTGAACATCTCCACCGCCGCCTCGCGCGCCGCCTCGGTCTTCGCGAAAAGCACGCAGCCGGTGGTGTCGCGGTCGAGCCGGTGCACCGCCGCGAGGCCGGGAAGCGACTCCTGGGCGCGTAGGATCGCCTCCGCCGACAGCTCGTCGCCGCAGGTGAGGACGCCCGCCGGCTTGTCGCAGACGAGGTAGTTCGCGTCGGACCACAGAACGCGCACGTGGAACTTGACCGGCGCCTTGGGGACCGCCTTCGCGGTCTCAACCTCGTCGCCGCCGTTCAGCGCGTAGCCTGCGATCCAGACGCACTTGCGGTTGACCCAGACGAGGCGGCGGTCCACCAGGTCCTTCGCCGCGCGGCGCGAAAGCTTCAGCTTCGCCGCGAGAAAGTCCTGCAGCCGCCGGGGGTCTCCGGGACCGACCCTCATGCCTTGAGCAGGCTCCCCACCACGCCGATGACCTTGCGCGCGACCAGGTTGGGCGCCAGGACCACCTCGACCTCCTCCTCGGAGCCGTCGTCGCCCTCGGCGACGATTCCCGTCACCGTGCGCTCGCCGGCGAGCGCCTTGCGGAAGTTCTCGGGCAGCGGGTCGTCGTTCATGAAGTCGGAGAACGACTTCGTCTTCGCCGCCTCCTCGTCCGCAAGGTCGAACATGTCGAGGAAAGCCTGGTTGACCTCGAGGATCCTGCCGTCGGCGTCGCAGGCGAAGAGCGCGGCCTGCGAAAGCTCGAAGGCGTTCGAGCGCGTCTTGTAGGAAGTCATGATCTCGCGCCGGCGCTCGATATTGCGCACGGTGAAGACGAGGTCGCCGGGGTTCATGAGGTCGATCACCGACACCGTCACCTCGCAGGCGAACTTGGCGCCGGCCTTGTTGACGCCGTAGGCGTTCACCATCACGCGGTGGTCGCCCTCGATGCCGTGGCGGATGCGCTGCACCACCTCGGGACGCAGCCCCGGGATGAGCGTCGAGACCGGCTGGTCGAGGACCTCGTCGAGGTCGCGGCCGAAGTGCTCGACCGCCCGCGGGTTTACGTCGAGGATGTGCCCGTTGGGGTCGGCGATGATTACGGCGTCGTACATTCCCGTCAGAAACTGGCGGAAAAGCGAGCGGCGGTCTTTGGGTACAAAGAGTGACATATTGTGGATTATACCAAATCAGACTATGAGCATGCAATCACCATAGGAAAAAAACATGTACCCCGCCCGGACCGCCATCGCGTAGGCGCAGAGGACCCTTTCGCGTCCGGCGAGCGCCGAGACCATCATCAGCAGCGTCGACTGCGGCAGGTGGAAGTTGGTCAGCATCGCGTCGCAGACGCGGAACCGGTAGGGCGGGTGGATGAAGATGTCGCTCGCGCCGCTCCCCGCCGCCACCACGCCCTCGCCGCCGTCCGCCGCCACCGCCGCCGCCACCGTCTCGAGCGTGCGCACCGTGGTGGAGCCGACGCAGAACACCCTGCCGCCGCGCGCCTTGCACTCGTTGACCGCCGCCGCCGTCTCCGGCGGCACCGTGAACGCCTCGAAGTCCATGTGGTGGTCCTCGATGTCCTCGGCCTTCACCGGACGGAACGTCCCGGGGCCGACGTGGAGCGTCACCGCGACGCGCCGCACCCCCTTCGCCTCCAGCGCGGCGAAGATCTCCGGCGTGAAGTGGAGCCCGGCCGTCGGCGCGGCGACCGACCCCACCTCGCGCGCATAGATCGTCTGGTAGCGCTCGCGGTCCTCGAGCTCCTCCTCCCGCGTCCCCTCGCGCTTCACGTAGGGCGGCACTGGGGTGCGCCCGAACTCGTCCAGGAGCTCCATCAGCGGACGCTCGCACTCGAACTCGACCTTCCACATGCCGATGCCGCCGAGCGGCTTGATAAGCCGCGCCTTCAGCTCGCCCCTGGGGCCGAACACCGCCACCTGGCCCTCGCGGCACTTCCGCCCCGAGCCGATCATGCAGTTCCACCGGAGCGAGCCGGAGTCCGCCGCCATGTCCGGGATGTCCGTCTCGGCGTCCATCGGCGCAGCGTTGACCATCAGCACCTCGACTGCGCCGTGGGTGTCGGGCCATTCGCCGATGATCCGCGCCGGGAAGACCTTGGTGTCGTTGACGACCAGGAGGTCGTCCGGCGTCATGTACTCCACGATGTCCGCGATGTGGCGGTGCTCGATGACCCCGGTGTCGCGGTGCAGCACCATCATCCGCTCGGTGCCGCGCCGTTCGGCGGGGTGCTGGGCGATTAGCCGCTCAGGAAGCGGATACCAGAACTGCCGCGTCTTCATGTCGCTCCCTCCCCCTCCGCGTCGTCGCGGCCGAGCTGCTCGAGCTCGGTGCCAGCCGCCTCCCAGTCGGCGGTGTAGCGGTCGATCTCGAACTGGAGCGTGCGCACCTGGCGGTTCTTCTCGGCGAAGTCCGTGGTCGGAGTGGGGTTGAAGAGCTCCGCGCTCGCCTCGTCGAGCGCCTGCTGGAGCTCGTCGATCTTGCGCTCCGCCGCCTCCATCCGCCGCTTGAGCTCCTTCACCTTCGGGGCGATCTTCGCCCGTTCCGCCGCGCGCTGGCGGCGGAGCTCCTTCGGCGAGAGGCGCGCGCCGCCCTCGCCGCCGGCCGGCCTCTGTGCACGCGGCTCGGCGGCCTTCCCGGTGGCGGCGGCCCCGCGCGCCTCGCGCTCGGCCTTCTTCTCGCAGTAGTAGTCGTAGCCGCCGGGGTACTGGAACACGCCCTCGCGGGTTATCTCGACGACCGAGGTCGCCACCTCGCGCACGAAGTCGATGTCGTGCGAGACGAGGAAGAGCGTGCCGCGGTACTTCTTGAGCGCGTCCTGCAGGAGACGGCGCCCGTCGAGGTCAAGGTGGGTGGTCGGCTCGTCGAGGAGCAGGAAGTTCGGCGACGAGATGAAAAGCCGGAGGAACGCGAGGCGGATCTTCTCGCCGCCGGAGAGGACGCCGGACGGCTTCTCGACGTCGTTCTCGTCGAACCCGAAGGCGCCAAGCTGGTTTCGGAAGACCTTCTCGGGGCCGCCGCCGCGCGCGTCCCAAGCGTTCTTGGCGACGCGGTAGACGGAGAGGTCCGGTGGAATCGTCTCGGCGAACTCCTGGCTCAGGTAGCCGGGGACGACGTTGTGGCCGATCACCGCCTTGCCCTCGGTCGGCTCCCTCACGCCGGCCATGATGCGCATCAGCGTCGTCTTGCCGAGGCCATTGTAGCCGATGAGCGCCACCTTGTCGCCGCGGGCAACGTTGTAGCTGACGCCGCGGAAGACGAACTTCGGCAGCTCGTAGGCGAAGCCGAGCTTCTCGCAGCGGAACATCTCCACGCCACTCGGCGGCGGCTCGGCGAGGCGCAGTCGCCCGGAATTGGTGTAGCGCTTCGGCAGCACGATGCGCTCCTCGTCGATCTTGTCGATCAGCTTCTGGCGGCTCTGGGCCTGCGCCGCCTTGGTGGCCTGGGCGCGGAAGCGGTCCACGAAGCGCTGCAGTTGCTCCCGGCGGTGGTCCTGGTTCTCCTTGGCGGCCTTGAGATGCTGGTAGCGGACGTCCCGCTCGGCGAGGTAGTAGTCGAGCGAGCCCTCGTAGCGGGTGGCGGTGCCGGCGTCGACCTCGACGATGACGCTGGTGAGCGTCCGCAGGAGATAGCGGTCGTGGGAGATGAGCATCAAGGTGCCGTCGTACGCCTTGAGGAACTTCTGCAGCCAGTCGACGGCGGGGAGGTCGAGGTAGTTGGACGGCTCGTCGAGGAGCAGCAGGTCCGGCCGCGAGGCGAGCACGCGCGAGAGCTCGGCGCGCATCCGCCACCCGCCGGAGAAGGAGGCGAACGGGCGCGCGAAGTCGTCCGTCGCGAAGCCGAGGCCGCCGAGGGCGATCTTCACCCGGGTCTCGATGTCGTAGCCGCCGAGGTGCTCGAACGAGGACTGGAGCTCGCCGTAGCGGCGCATCTTCGCGGGGTCGGCGAGGTCGTCCTCGAGCTCGCGCATCTCCGCCTCCATCTCGGCGAGGCCGGGGATGCCGCGGAGCGAGTACTCCAGGAGCGTCTCCTCCGGCGAGTCCGGCTCGGGGCTCTGGCGCGTCCAGCCGATGCGGGGGCTGCCCTCGACCACCAGCTCGCCGGTGTCGGTGGACATCTCGCCGAGGACGATCTTGAACAGCGTCGACTTGCCCGAGCCGTTCGGGCCCACCACGCCGACGCGGTCGCCCTTGTTGACGCGGAAGGTGACGTTCGTCAGGACGTCCTGGTGCCCGTAGTGGACCGATATGCCGCGGAAGTCGAGCATCGCCGCCGGAGCATCAGAGGCCGACGGCCGCGCGGACCTTCTCCATCTGCACGGCGGCGGCGGCGCGGGCCTTCTTCGCGCCCTCGCGGAGGATGTCCTCGAGCGCGTCGGGGTCCTTCGCGAGCTCGGCGCGGCGCGCGGCGAACGGGTCGAAGAGGCGGTGGTAGGCGGCGAGGAGCGCCTTCTTCGCGCTGCCGTAGCCGTAGCCGCCGGCGCGGAACGCCGCAGCCATCTCGGCGACCTCCTCCGGCGTCGCGAAGAGCTTGTAGAGCTCGTAGATGGAGTTGCCCTCCGGCTCCTTCGGATCCTCCATCGGCGTCGAGTCGGTGACGATGCCCATCACCTTCTTCTTCGCGGACGGGTCGAAGAGCTCGATGGTGTTGTGGTACGACTTGGACATCTTCTGGCCGTCGGTGCCGGGGATGGTGGCGACGGAGTCGGGGATGTAGGCGTCGGGGAGCTTGAAGATCTCGCCGAAGGCGTTGTTGAACTTCTGGCAGAGGTCGCGCGTCACCTCGAGGTGCTGCTTCTGGTCCTTGCCGACGGGCACGAGGTCCGCGTTCATGATGAGGATGTCGGCCGCCATCAGGACCGGGTACGCGAAGAGCCCGTGGGTCGCCTCGAAGCCGTGCGCCATCTTGTCCTTGTAGCTGTGGCAGCGCTCCAGGAGCCCCATCGGCGTCAGGCACGAGAGGTACCACGCGAGCTCCTGCACCTCGGGGACGTCGCTCTGGCGGTAGACGGTGGTCTTCGCCGGGTCGAGCCCGCAGGCGAGGTAGTCGAGCGCCACCTCGCGCGTCGCCTCGCGGAGCGCGGCGCCGTTGCGGACAGTGGTCATGGCGTGGAAGTTCGCGATGAACATGAACATGTCCTCGCCCTTCGCCTGAAGGTCGAACATGGACTTCATCGCGCCGAAGTAGTTGCCCCAGTGCAGCTTGCCCGAGGGCTGGATGCCGGTAAGGATTCTCATAGAGACTATATTATACCATAATCGTGGTTCGTGGTTCAGCGCTACGCAAAAAGATTTTTCACTCGGCGATGAGGTCGAGCTCGTCGAGGTCGATGACGCCCTCGAAGACCTTCTTCACCGGGCCGGTCAGGGTGACGGACGAGAACGCCTTGCCGTCGAACTCGCCGTCCACCACCAGCTCGTAGCCCTCGGAGGTGGACACCTGCACCGGGAAGGAAAGCCCGTGGCCCGCCACGCCGACGCAGGCGACAGCCACCGCGCCGGTGCCGCACGCGCCCGTCTCCGCCTCCACCCCGCGCTCGTAGGTGCGCACCGAGACCCGGTGCGGCGGACGGTAGACGACGAAGTCCACGTTCGTCCCGTGCGGCGCAAACCGCTCCGAAAGCCTTATCCTGCGCCCCTCGCCGTCGACGTCGGTCTTGGCGAGGCTCTCCACCGGCACGATGAAGTGCGGAACGCCCGAGTTCACGAAGTCGCCGTCGAGCCCCTTCGGGTCCGGCATCCACACCTTGACCTGGCTCTCGTCGAGAATTTCCGCGTCCACCAGCCCCGCCGCGGTCTCGAAGCACATCACCTTGCCCTTCGCCGCGCCGATCTCGCGGGCGAAGGCGGCGACGCACCGCGCGCCGTTGCCGCACAGCTCCGCCTCGGAGCCGTCGGGGTTGAAGAACCGCATCGAGAAGTCGGCGCGGGAGGACTTCCCGACCAGGATCACCCCCTCGCAGCCGACGCCGATCCGCCGCGCCGCGATCGCGGCGATCCGCCGCCCGTCGCAGGGGAAGGAGCCGTCGCGGTCGTCGACCATGACGAAGTCGTTGCCGGCCCCATGCATCTTCGTGAACTTCATCTTCATCAGAACCACCATCCTTTCGGCTGCGGAATCTCCTCGCCGTGCGTCATGCGCACGACGTCCATAAGCACGTTGAAAGCCTCCTCGAGCACCACGTCGTCGCGCGGATGCCCGCCGCGGCGGCGGCGCGCGGGACGGTCCTCGTCCTCCTCGTCGTCCCCAGCGTCGGCGCCGTCACCAGCGGCGACCTCTGCCGCCGCCTCGTCCTCGTCGACGTCGCCGATGCCGTCGTCCAGGTCACGAAGCGCACGGTCGGCCTCGGCCATCTTCCGCCGCGCCGCGTACTCGAGCGGCACCTCCTCGCGCTCGGAGAGCTCCTTCATCCCCTTCACGCTCTCGACGTGGCGGAGATAGCGCGCGTTGTCCGCGAGCCGCAGGCCGGAGAGCCGCTTGAGTTCCGGCACATAGGAGTGCATGTTCCACGCGAGCCGGTAGTCGGCCGGGGCGATCTGCGAGAACGGCAGCGCGTAGGTCAGCTTGTCCTCGCCGACATCGAGCGAGTCGAGGAGCGAGGGCAGGTGGATGTCGGAGGAGACGCCCTGGAGCTGGGTGGACCGCCCGTCGATGCGGTAGAAGCGCGCAGTGGTCACCTTGCAGGAGCCGTACTTGTCGGGACCGAGCCCGCTCACCGTCTGCACCGTGCCCTTGCCGTGGGTGCACCGGTCGCCGACCACCACCGCGCGCCCGGTGTCCTGCAGGTGGCCCGCCACGATCTCCGACGCGCTCGCGCTCGCGCGGTCGACCAGCACCACCAGCGGACGCCGGAACGCGACCGGGTTGCCGGGCGGGACCGGCAGGCAGCCGGTCTGGCGGACGTCGCGGATCTGCACCACCGGACCGGATGGGACGAAGAGCGCGGAGAGCATCACCGCCTCGCGCAGCGAGCCGCCGCCGTTGCCCCTGAGGTCAAGCACCAGCCCCGCCACCCCCTCGGCGTTGAAGTCGGCGATCAGCTTGGCGACGTCCATCGAGCAGCTGCGGTAGCCGTCCTCGAACGGACGCTTCTCGAAGGTGCCGTAGAAGCCGGGCAGGTCGATGTAGCCGAGGCGGTTGGTGACGCCGCCGAGCGCGACCACCTCCACCCGCCCGGTGGCGGCCTGGTCCTCGAGCTTGATCTCGTCGCGGACGAGCTCGATCAGCTTCTTCGTCGCGCCGGTCGGGTCGGAGCGGGGGATGATCTCAAGGGTGACGCGCGTCCCCTTGGGCCCGCGGATCTTCTTGATGGACTTCTTCATCGGCTGCCACATGATGTCCTCCATCTCGCCGTCGCCCTGCCGCACCCCGACGATCTTGTCGCCGCGCTTGATCCGCCCGTCGCGGTCGCAGGGGCTGCCGGGCATGATGTCCACGATCTTCAGCGCCCCGTCGTCCATCGACAGCGTCGCCCCGATGCCGCAGAGGGTGAGGTTCATCTCCATGTCGAAGTCCTCGCGGGTCGTAGGGCTCATGTAGTCAGTGTGCGGGTCGTAGGCGTGGCAGAACGCCGAGAGGTAGCGCTGCAGCACCGCCTCCTCGTCCGGCTCGGTCATCACCACCGCGTACTGGCGGTACTTCTTGATCAGGTCGGCGGCGATCGTGCCGACGCGGTTGGTGGCGACGGCGACGGCGTTGGTGGCGGAGACGGCATTGGTGGCGGACGCGTTCTTCGCCGCGTCGATATCCTGGCTGACGAGGATCGACAGCACCTCGTTCTTCATCCGCCGCCGCCAGTGGTCCTCTGCCTCGGCCGTCGTCGCCGGCCATGGCGCGTCCTTGCGGCGCACGCGGTACGTCTCGTTGGTGGAGAAGTCGAACTCTGCCGCCGCCAGCAGGTTGGTGGCGAAGGCGAGGCGCTCGGCGAGCCGGCGGGCGTAGAGGTTGTAGACCTCGAAGCCGAAGGCGGCATCGCCGGCCTTGAGCTCGTCGTCGAGCGTCGTCTGCCGCGGCGCGAGCCGGTCGAGGTCCTCCTGGAGGAACACGGAGTGGTCGAAGTCGTAGTAGGAGACGAGGTTGGTCCACGCCCGGCGCGAGATCTCGTCGTCCGCGACGCGCTGCAGCACGTGCATCTTGGTCAGCGTGTTCACCAGCCGCTCCGCGATGCGCCCGTCGTAGTTGCGCGGCGCGAGGTCCGCCGCCGCGGCGGCCGCCGCCAGGCACGCGACCGCGAAAAGCGCTGCTGTCGTCTTCGTCTCCATCAGCCGTTCTCCATCAGCCTCACCAGCCGGTCGAGCTCCGCCGGCGGCAGCACCGTCCTCACCGACGCGAAGCTCGCCTCCAGCGCGTTCGAGTTGATTATCACCACGCCGCCCGACTCGGCGATCTTCGCCTCGAAGGTGTCGGACGCGAAGGCGAGGACCGGCGTCACCTCCCCCTTCCAGCCGCGCTTGGCGAGCTCGTTCCTTACCGCCTCCGCCTCCTTCAGCACCTGCCTGAGCGGCGGGCGGTCGGTGAGCTGGCCGTCGAGCAGGATATGCCCGTCCTCGAGCGTGACCCGCCCGAGCCAGAACTTGGTCTCCACCGCGAAGACGCCGCCGGAGCCGACCACCACGTGATCGACGTGGCGGCCGCAGGCGACGAAGTCGTTGAAGACGTGGTAGCCGTCCGGCAGGTGCTGGAGGATGCCGGCGACGCGCTCCTCGCCGCGTGCGCCCTTGAAGTAGCGCTCGACGTGCCTGAGCCCGCGCGCAAGCGACACCGCGCACCAGACCGCGGCGACCACGAACAGCGCGCCGCCGACCGCCGGGTCGCAGAACGCATACGCCGCGGAGCAGCCGGCCGCGAACACCCCGGCGAAAAGCGGCCACAGCCCCAGCACCGTCCCCTTCACCCGGGCCCACTCGCCCGCGACTCCGTGTATACTGGCCATCCGTCAGCCTCCCCTCTCCCTTTCGCCGACGAGCGCGGCGGCGATGGCGCCGGCGTCGAGCGAGTACTTGCGTTCCAGTTCGTCGATCCGCCCGTGCGGCACGAAGACGTCCGGCCAGCCGAAGCGCAGGTCGGCGCCGATCGCCTCCCCGAAGCCGCCGGCGAGAGAGCCGTTCTCGATCGACACGATCTTCATCCCCGCAGCGCGCTGGCGCGCGAGCCGCTCCGCGTCGAACGGCTTGAGCGAGCGCGCGTGCACCACCTCGCAGCCGCCGACCTCGCCGGCGACGGCAATCGCCTTGGCGAGCGCGTCGCCCGGCGCCCAGACCGCGAACTTCGCCCCGGCCGGCGGCGGCGGCACCTCGAGCGAGGACGGCGCCGCGCCGCGCGGATAGCGGACCACCGTCGGCCCGCCGCGCTCCAGCGCCTCGCCGAGCGCGGCGGCGAGGTCGGGCGCGTCCTTCGGCTGCACGATCTCGAGGTTGGGCAGGCACCGGAGCATCGCGTAGTCGTAGAGCCCCTGGTGGGTCGCGCCGTCCGCGCCGACGATTCCCGCGCGGTCCACGCAGATTACCACCGGCAGCCGCGAGATGCACACGTCGTGCATCACCTGGTCGACCGCGCGCTGGAGGAAGGTCGAGTAGACCGCCACGAACGGACGGAGCCCGCCGGCCGCGAGCCCCGCGGCGAAGGCGACGAGGTGGCCCTCGGCGATGCCGACGTCGAAGAACCGGTCCGGAAACTCGCGCGCGAAGCCGGCGAGCCCGGTGCCGTCGCGCATGCCCGCCGTGAGCGCCACCACCCGCTCGTCCTTGCGCGCCAGCTCCGAAAGCGCCGCGCCGAACTCCTCCGACCACGTCCGCGGTCGCTCCCCCGGCGCGACCGGGGCGACCGGCGAAACGCCGTGGTACTTCACCGGGTCCTGCTCGGCCGGGGCATACCCCTTGCCCTTGCGGGTCACGACGTGCACGACCACCGAACGCGGCTCCGCCTTCGCCGCCGCCAGCGCGGACGCGAGCGCGGCCGGGTCGTGTCCGTCCACCGGGCCCAGGTAGTGGAGCCCGAACTGCTCGAACCAGAGGTCGCCGAGGACCATCGTCTTGAGGATGCGCTTCAGGCCGTGGACCGGCCGGTAGAGGAACGAGAGCCGCAGCGCCCGGCCCGCCGCCTTGACCGCGTTCTTCGCCCGGTTGTAGCGGACGCCGGAGGTGAGGCGCGCGAGGACGCGCGAAAGGCTGCCGACGGAGCGCGAGATGGACATCTCGTTGTCGTTCAGCACCACGATCAGCTTCTTCGTCTCGGCCGCGCAGTTGTTGAGCGCCTCGAGCGAATGTCCGTTGGCCATCGACGCGTCGCCAACCACCGCCACCACGTGCTCGCTGCCGCCGCGGCGGTCGCGCGCGGCGGCGAGGCCGAGCGCCACCGAGAGCGCCGAGCCGGCGTGGCCCGAGACCGCCGCGTCCGCCGGACTCTCCGCCGGATCCAGGAACGGCGAAAGCCCGCCAAGCGTCCGGATGGAGCCGAACCTTCCGCCGCGGCCGGTCAGGATCTTCCACGCATACGCCTGGTGGCCGACGTCCCACACCACCCGGTCGCGCTCCGGGTCGAACGCCTCGACGAGCGCCATCGAAAGCTCCACCGCGCCGAGCGAGGAGGCGAGGTGTCCGCCGTTCCTCAGCACGGTCGCGATTATCTCCTCGCGGATCTCTCGCGCGGACCGCGTCACTGCGGAGTCCCCTTTCCGGCGGACGCCTTGCGCCGCAACACCAGGAGCGTCGTCGCGTTCTGCCCGAAGGCCTCCTCGCGGTCGACCAGCTCGTAGTTGCGCTTGAGCGCCTCCCAGTACTCGATCTGGCGCTCCACCGGCCGCTCGTCGCACTTCGGCGGGTCGATGGCGAAGGCATAGCCCGAGAACGCGGCGATTTCGCAGGGGGCGGACGAGAGGAGCTCGCGCCAGCGCTCGTCGCTGAGCATCGAGAACGGTCCCATCTCCAGCCCCGCCGGCACCTTGCGCCCGGTCTCTACGGCGAGGTACAGGTCCTGGGTGAAGATCTCGCGGCCGCCCGGGTCGAGCGCCTCGATCCGCCGCGCCACGTCGCGGAGCTGCTTCAGCTCGAAGGCGCTCTTCTTGAGCGACCAGAAGCGGTCCTGCCCGTTCGTCGTCCACCGCTCCAAAAGCGGCGAGCCGAAGGTCGACGCCCACGCCAGCCCCAGCACCAGCACCATCCGCAGGGTCTGCGTCCCCGCGCCGCCGCGCGCGAACTTCGCCGCGGCGAACGCCGCGATGATTCCCATCACCGGCACCTGGTAGTCCTCGTAGGGAAACGGCGCGAGCATCTGCACCAGGAAGACCGCGGCAAAAGAGACCAGGAGCAGCGGCGCAATGGCGCGCGGCGCCGCGGACTCGTCGTTCTCCCCGTCGCCGCCGGCGCGGCCGGACGCCGCAAACGCCACCCCCATGCCGAGGACGACAAGCACCGGCAAGTACCAGCGCACCAGGCGCGAGACGCTGCCCACCGTCCAGACCGGATCGAAGCCGCCGCGCGCGGCGTGGTAGCGCTGCGCGGCGACGAGTCCGGCGAAGGCGTCGGCGTCCAGGAGGAACGGACCGTAGACGAGCGCGAGGCCGCCGAAGCCGCCGACGCAGAATGCGACGAGCTCGCGCCAGCGGCGGGAGACGAGCAGCCAGGTGCCGGCCGTGCAGAGGAGGATGCCGAGCGAGATGCGCGTCCCCGCCGCCAGCGCAAGGCTCAGTCCCGCGCCGATCCCGAAGGCGAGCGCGCGCGCCCACGAGCCGCCGCCGGCGCGCGCCGGCAGGAACGAGAGGAAGAAGAAGCCGACCACCACGAAGAGCGACGCGAGCGCGTAGGTCTTGGGGATCGCGATATAATAAAGGTGGTAGAGGTTGGAGCCGAGGAGCAGCGCCACCGTCAGCGCGGCGGCTGCTTTCCGCCCCCGAGGCGCGAGCCGGGCGGCGAGCGCACAGGCGAGCACGACCCCCGCGAACCCGAGCGAGAGCGTGAAGACTCGCGCGCCGAGGATACCGAAGCCCTTCCAGACCGCGGTGAAGGCGGAGTAGACGATCGGCATCAGCGGACCCTGGGTGTAGAAGAAGTCGCGGTAGAGCATCTTTCCCTCGGCGACCAGGTTCGCCGCGTAGAGGTACCAGCCCTCGTCCTGGTTGAGCCCGCCCATCCAGACCGCCGCGAAGGACAGCACCGCCGCCGCGAACACCGCGAGCGCGGCAAACACAAATCCGCCCTTCAGGCCGCCGCCGTTGTTCTCGCCGTCATCCATTCGCAGCCTCCTTCCCGTTCCCGTCGCCGACCTCGAGCGACGGCTCCGCGTCCATCCGCATCGCCGCCTCGCCGTCCACGCGGCGCCGCAGGCAGGCGAGCCCGGCGACCATCGCGCCGTTGTCGCCGGTGTACTTCGGCAGCGCCGTCAGCATCGGCACCCCGGCCGCGCGGCACTCCTCCGAGAGCGTCTCGCGGATGCGCGAGTTGAGCGAAACGCCGCCGCCGAGCACGAACGCCGCGTAGCGCCTCCGCCGCAGCGCCGCGCGCACCCGCTCCGCGATTGCCGCGGCGATCGCCTCCTGGTAGCTGGCGACGACGTGCGCGACGGCGTCTGACACCTCGTACCCGCCCCAGCCGCGCACCGGCGCGGCGGCGTCAAGCACCTCGGGATGTCCCTGCACGTATCGGAGCAGCGACGTCTTGAGCCCGGAGAAGGAGACGCACAGCTCCGCCGGCAGCCCGGAGAGCGCCGCCACGCCTTCGCGCGGCCGCCCCTTCGGGAACGGCACCAGCGCGGCGCCCGGGTTCGCCTTGCGCCAGGCGGCGGCGATGCGGTCGATCTTGAGCCCGCCGGGATAGCCGAGGCCCAGGAGCTTCGCCGCCTTGTCGAACGCCTCGCCGGCGGCGTCGTCCAGCGTCTCGCCGATCGTCTCGTAGCGCCCGTACTCCGGCATGTCGACAAGCAGGGTGTTCCCGCCCGACACCACCAGCCCGAGCGCGTGGCCGAGCTTGCGCGGATCCGGCGCGGCGAATGTGGCGTCCGCCGGCGAATCAAAGAGGAACGGGGAATGGAGATGCGCCTCGATGTGGTTGACGCCAACGAGCGGCACGCCGAGCGAAAGCGCGAGCCCCTTCGCGAAGTTGACGCCCACGATGAGCGCCGGCGCGAGGCCGGGTCCGTAGGTGACCGCGACCGCGTCCACCTGGCCGCCGGCCGCGTCGAGCGCGGCGCGCGCCACCTGGCCGATCTTCTCGACGTGGGCGCGCGAGGCGATCTCGGGCACGACTCCGCCGTACGGACTGTGCAGCGGGATCTGGGTGTAGACGACGCTGGAGAGGACCTCCCTCGCGTCCCTCACCACCGCCGCCGCGGTCTCGTCGCAGCTCGTCTCTATGCCGAGAACCGTCAACTTGCCGCTCCCCTTCCGCTACCAGAACTTCCACCAGGGGTTCTGCTTCGGCTTCACCCCGCCGTCGCGGTAGAGCTCGCGCACGCTCTGGGTGCCGGCCGTCTCCGGATCGAGCACCGAGCTGCGCCCGCGGAACTCCAGCGCGTCCGGGAGCGACCAGAACTCGCTGCGCACGAACTGGTCCTGGTTGAGGCGGTGCAGGACGAACACCTTGCCGTCCGCGCAGACGCTGATCTCCGGCTTGTCGATGCGGAGGATCGGGCCCAGGTCGGTGGTGCGCCACTGCCGTCCGTTCGAGTCCTTCGCCTTCAGAAAGACGTGCTCGCTGCGGCCGCGCGCCCAGTAGACGAGCGAGAACTCGCGCTGAAGAGACTTCCGATTGGCGAACATCTGCATCGCGGCGACGGCGCGCACGCCCTCGACCATGTCGAACACCCGCGGCTGCCCCTCGTAGCGCACGCCTGCGTGCACGAACACCGGCTTGGCCATGTAGCGGTTCGGCTCGCCGAGCGCAAAATGGTCCCCGATGAAGGTCTCGAGCTTCTGTCCCTCGCCCGTCTCAACCGCGAAGTCGGCCACGAACGCGCCCTTGGAGATCTTGGCGAGCTGCGACATGTCGCCGGTGCGGTAGACCTCGATGAAGAACCGGTCGTTGACGTCGTACTCGGCCCTGACCACGCGGTTCGAGCCCTCTTTGCCCCAGACCCGCACCTTGCCGCCGATGCCGATCGTGTCGGGCGACGAGTTGACGATGTCCACCACCGCCCGCACGCGCTCGCCGACCACGTAGTCCGAGGCGTCCATCCTCAGGTCCACCGAGATCTCGCTCATCGACGCGGCCGCCGCGGACATGACCGCCGCGAGCGCCGGCAATAGCACCGCAAGAATCGCCTTCCTCATCTTCCACCTCCGTTTCCGACCTCGACCTCCAGCCCGTCGTACGCCGGCTCGGCGCAGGTCCCCGCAAGGCGCGAAAGCCATTCGACGTGCGAGAGGTCGTGGCACATGTGGACGAAATACGCCCTCTTCGGCGCGATCCGGTCGAGATACCCAAGCGCCCGCTCGAGGCTCAGGTGCGTCGGGTGCTCGCGCTCCCGGAGGCAGTTGAGCACCATCACTTCCACGCCCTTCACGCGCTCAATCGTCTCGTCGCTGAGCTCGTGGCAGTCGCTGATGTAGGCGATGCGGGCGCCGCCCTCGGAGAAGAGATAGCCGCAGCAGGGAAAGCCGTGCTCGACCTTGAGCCGCTCGACGCGGACAGAGCCGACCGAGAACGCCTCGGCGGAGTCGAACTCGATCTGGGGACGGAAGAGCCCGTTCGCGCCGCCCTTCCCGCTGATGTACGGGAAGATCCGGTGCATCTGCTCGATCGTCTCCACCATCGCGTAGCAGGGCATCGGCTTGCCGACGATGCGGTAGGGCAGCCCGCGGTAGAGCGGGTCGCCCGGCTCGCACGGCACCTTCTCGCCGTTCAGCGTGTTGAAGCGGCGAAGGTCGTCGAACCCGGCCACGTGGTCCATGTGCGCGTGGGTGAGGACTACCGCGTCGACCTTGGAGACCCCCAGCTCCACGCACGCGAGCCGAAGCTCCGGCGGGGTGTCGACGAGGAACGCCGCGCCGTCCGCCGCCGTGACGTACGCACCGCAACGCCGGCGCCGGTCGCGCGGATCCGCGGAAGTGCAGACGGGGCAGCCGCAGCCGATCTGCGGCACCCCGACGCTCGTCCCGGTTCCTAAGAAACTAAACTTCACCTCTCACCAATCACGAGTCGCGAACCACGAACCACGAATCACTTCTTCTCCGGCATCTTGCCGGTGGTGAAGTACTGCTCCACTTCCTCCAAGGTCCGGCCCTTGGTCTCCGGCAGGAAGAACGCGGCGGTTATGAAGTAGATGACGGTGAAGCCGGCCAGCACGAAGAACACCGTGCCGTTGTCGTTCGTAGCCGCGCACCACTTCGGGAAGATAGTCGCGATTCCGGCCGAGACGCCCTGGTTGATGATCATCGCGATCGCCATGCCGTTGGCGCGTATGCGCGTGGGCATGAGCTCCGTCAGGGCCAGCCACACGCACACGCCCGGCCCCACCGCGTAGAAGCCGATGAACATGAAGAAGAACACCGTCGCCAGGACGCCCGTCGTCATCGACGGCATGACCCACTGCTTAGAGATGGCGAGGAATATCGCGCCGACGCCGCAGAGGCCGATGATTATGCCGCTGGTGCCCAGCTTGAGCAGGAACTTGCGGCCCTTCTTGTCCACCAGCGCGCAGGCGACCACGGTCATCACGCAGTTCATGATCTTGATCG
Organism: uncultured bacterium; assembly: GCA_902764415.1. Classification (GTDB taxonomy): domain Bacteria; phylum Verrucomicrobiota; class Kiritimatiellia; order RFP12; family UBA1067; genus UBA1067. The sequence goes on from CACWVU010000006.1 coordinate 42,292, forward strand.
CGACGTCCGACACGTTCGCGAACGCGCCCTGCATGCCGGTCTTCTGGAAGATCGTCACCGTGTAGTTCAGGACGGAATTGATGCCCGTCGTCTGGTTGCAGGCGAGTATCACCACCGCGAGGATGAACGGGATGACGTACTTCTTCTGCAGGAGCGAGTCGGTCGCCGCGGCGTTCTTCGCCTTCTCGGCCGCCGCCGCCTCGTCCGCCGCGATCATCTCGGCGAGGATCTCCTTCGCCTTCTCCTCGCCGTTGTTGGCGGCGAGCGAGGCGAGCGCCTCGTCCTTGCGGCCCTTGCGGTAGAGCCAGCGCGAGGACTCCTTCAGCCGGAACGCGCCGAGGAAGAGGATGATGCCCGGGACGCACGAGAAGAGGAAGATCATCTGCCAGGCGTGGACCCACGAGGAGATCTGCGCCGGCTCGACCCAGCTCTTGATCATCTCGAAGGTGACCGCGGCGGCCTCGACGCCGTTGGCGACGGCCTTTCCCTCGACCACCTTGACGGAGTCGCCAACGAACGAGGTGACCACAAAGCCGATCACCGCCACGAACACAAGCCCGATCGTGAGGAGCAGCTGGAACATGCCCGTACCCTTGCCGCGCGAGTCGGCGTCGAGGCATTCGGCGAGGTACATCGGCACGATGACGCCGAAAAGGCCCGCCGCCGCGCCCTGCATCGCGCGCCCGCCCACCATCATCCAGAAGTTGCCGCCCTCGAAGAAGCCCGAGGCGCAGATGACGGGGATGGATATGAGGAACAGCAACGCCGAGGCGACGATCATCTTCTTGCGCCCAAACCACTCGGCCAAGAGGCCGGCGACGAGCGACGAGGGCAGCGACCCCCAGAGCGCCATGCCGACGATCCAGCCGATCTCGGCCTGGTTGAACGTCGAGGTCCTCTCGATGTACGGCAGCGCCGCGGCGATCACGCCGACGTCGACGCCGTAGAGCAGCCCTCCGAGCCCCGCCATGATGAGCAGGAACTTCGCATATCCCTTTACCGTCATTTTTGTTCCTCCTTAGGTTTTGGTTGTCTTACACTTGCAGTCTTGGCTCAGCCCTCCCAGGGCTCGATTTCCGCGAGCCCCGGGTGCCGCGTGTCCTTCTCCGACAGCAGCGGCGGCACGCCGAGATCCGGCCACTTGATGCCCAGGGCCGGGTCGTCGTATCTCATGCCGCGCTCGGACTCCCTGCAGTAGAGGTTGTCGCACTTGTAGCTGAAGAGCGTGTCGTCCTCGAGCACCACGAAACCGTGGGCGAAGCCGCGCGGGACGTAGAACTGGCGCCCGTTCGCCGCCGTGAGCTCGCAGGCGACGTGGCGGCCGAACGTCGGCGAGCCGCGGCGGATGTCCACCGCCACGTCCCACACCGCGCCGCGGACGACCCTGACGAGCTTCGCCTGCGCGTGCTCGCCGGCCTGCCAGTGGAGCCCGCGCAGGACGCCGCGCGACGAAAGGCTTTCGTTGTCCTGCACGAACTTCGCGGCGATCCCGGCGCGGACGTAACGCTCCTCGTTGTAGGTCTCGGCGAAATAGCCGCGAGCGTCGCGGTGGAAGTCGGGGACGACCACCTTCACGTCGGGTATCTCCGTCGCCAAGACCTCCATCGCGTCACTTCCTCCTGCGGATGACCGGAATCTGCGCGGCGGCCACGGACTGGCCGAGCCGGCGCGCCTTCTCGTCGGGCATGAAGAGGTCGATCTTCTCCGCCCACTCCGGATAGACGTCGGCAAGGATCCGCTTCGCGGTCTCGAGGATGATTTCGCCGCCCAGCCCGGAGGTGACGCGCCCGAGGATCATCATGTTCTCGTAGTCGAAGAACTCGTTGTACCACGGCATCGCGTGGGCGAGGAAACGGCCGATCTCGAGGTAGACCTTGAGCGCCTTCGCGTCGCCCTTCTCCATCGCCGCCTGCACCACCTTGAGCCGCTCCGGGAGCTTCATCGCCTTCGGGAACTTGAAGCCGTACTTCTCGGCGAGCCAGTTGACCGCCTGCTGCGAGAACGCCATCGCGCCGACGCCGTAGTCGCCGGACCACTCGTCCTTCGGCGCGCACGGGTTGAAGTCCACCGGCGCGAACGCGAGCTCGCAGATGCGGCCGGTCATCCGGCGCTTCGGGTCGACGTAGCCGACCGCCTCCGAGGAGCCCATCGCCACGCCGAGGATGCCGTTCTTGCCCATCGAGATCATGCCCGCGAGCGCCGTCACGTCGCCGTCGTTGTATACGGCGAAGGGAACGCCCCAGTCCTTCTCGATGCGGTAGAACATGTTCTGCGCCTCCGGGAACTTCGCAGGGTTCTTCTCCTTCACCGCGCGGAAGAGCGAGGCGAGCCCCATCTTCTGGCCCACCAGCACGCCGGCGGTGGACCCGCCGATCGCGTCGACGCGCGGCAGCGCCGCCGCGGCCTCCTTGAGCCCCGCGGTCAGCTTGGAGTAGTGGTACTCAGGGTCGGCGTTGTTCCTGGGGTCCCAGGGGAACTCCTTGGAGAAGACGACCTTGCCGTTCCTGAGAGCGGAGATCTTGAAGTCGCTCGCGCCGAGGTCGAAGCCGATGCGGCAGCCGTCCGCCACCGTCTTCACCTGGCTGAGCCTCTCGGAGAACTCCGGCATCCTCCGCTGCGGCACCACCACGGCCTCGACCGGGCGTCCATAGATGGACGAGAAGAAGTCGAAGTCGAACGCGCGCGCGCCCTTCTTGGTGTATGCCCTGGCGATTGGCTTCACCACCGCGTCGGGCCCGGAGAGGTAGAGCTTCCAGCCGCCGGCCGCCCAGAGCGCGAACTTGGCGATGCGCTCCACGACGTGCGAGACGAACTTCGCGGCCGCGGGGTCGAGCCGCTTCGGCACCGGCAGGTCGTAGCGGAAGACCTTGCCTTCCTCGCGCTCCCACGCCACCGAGACGAGGTCCGCCGAGTCCTTCGACGCAATCCCGTCGTATACCTGCCAGAGCGCCGCCATCGGCGCGCAGAACCCGCCGCCGCAGTCGCCGCAGCCCTTCTTACCGCATGCACATGCCATGTTTGTCCTCCTCGTTGACCTTTGTGGTTGAAGTCGATGTGTGAATTATACCCCTATTCCGCTTTTTCTGCAACGCGGTGCGGGCAGTTCGGGCAGCCGCCGCGGCAGGAGACGTCCTCGCCGGTCCAGCAGTAGGTGCAGAGCTTCTCGCGCGGCAGCCCGATCGCGGCGACGAGGTCGTCCACCGTCTGGAACTTGAGCGAGGTGAGGTTGAGCTCCTTGCGGATGTACTCCACCATCCCCTTGTACGGCTCGCCCTCGGGGTCGACGTACTTCGACACGTCCGCCCCCTCGCCCTCCTTTTCGCGGATGTAGCGGCGGGTTATGAGGTCGTACTCGTTCTTCGAGCGCGAGTAGTTGATGAACCTGCACGGGAAGAGGAGCGGCGGGCAGGCGATGCGCACGTTTACCTCGCTGCAGCCCTCGGCGTAGAGGCGGTCGGCCTGCTTGCCGAGCTGGGTTCCGCGCACGATCGAGTCGTCGCAGAAGACGAGCCGGCGGTTGCGGATGAGCCCCGGGATCGGGATGAGCTTCATCGAGGCGACGTGCTCGCGCTCGCGCTGCTCCGAGGGCATGAACGACCGCGCCCAGGTCGGGGTGTACTTCACGAACGGGCGCGAGTACTTGACCCCCTTCTCGTGCGCGTAGCCGAGCGCGTGGGAGGTGCCGGAGTCCGGGATGCCGCAGGCGACGTCGGGCGTGAACTCGTCGCGCTTCGCGAGCGCCGAGCCGCAGCGGTAGCGGGCCATCTCCACGTTGCGCCCCTCGTAGGACGAGGCCGGGAAGCCGTAGTAGACCCAGAGGAAGGAGCAGATCGCCATCTCCACGCCCGGCTCGATGAGCGTCTTCGCGCCCTCCGGCGTCAGCTCCGCCATCTCGCCGGGGCCGAGGTCCCGCACGTGCTCGTAGCCGAGGTTGAGGAGAGCGCACGACTCCTGGACCGCGATCATCGCCCCGTCCTTGCGCCCCAGCACCACCGGCGTGCGCCCGTAGCGGTCGCGCACGGCGAAGAGCCGCCCGTCGCCGGAGACGATCATCATCGAGCAGCTGCCGCGGATGCGGCTCTGCACGTACTTGACGCCCTCGACCAGGCTGTCCTTGGTGGCGATCAGCGCCGAGACGACCTCGGTCGGGCCGACCATCTTGCTCGTCGTCGAGTACTGCAGCTGCACGCAGCTGGTGGCGAAGAGCTCCGCCTTGAGCTCCTCGATGTTCTCCAGAAGACCCACCGTGACGATCGCGAAGGACCCGGTCCGGGTGAACATGACGAGCGGCTGCGGGTCGGTGTCGGAGATGACGCCTATCCCCACGCCGCCCTCGAACCGCGTGACGTCGTGCTCGAACTTCGAGCGGAACGGCGCGTTCTGGATGTTGTGGATCGACCGCCTGAAGCCGTCCGGCCCCAGCACCGCCATTCCGCCGCGGTGCGTCCCCAGATGCGAATGATAGTCGGTCGCGTAGAAGAGATCGCCAACGCAGTCCCCCTTCGCAACCACCCCGCAGAATCCTCCCATCAGTCCCTCCTTTTCATAGGAAGTGTATTATACCATATCGCCCGCGGTTCCTACACCAGTTCGCCGAGGTATCCCATCTCGGCAAGCAGGCGCTTGTTCTTCATCCAGCCGGGCTCCACCTTGACCCAGAGCTCCATCTCGGCCTTGACCCCGAAGAGCTCGCCCACCTCGCGCTCCGCGCACTTGCGCACGTACTTAACCGTCTCGGCCCCGCGGCCGATCACGATCGGCTTCTGCGAGGCGCGGTTGACGAGGATCTCGACCGCGATCTGCCAGGTCCTGCGGCCGCCGCGCTCCGACTCGTCAATGCGCTTCACCAGCACCCCGAGCTCGTGAGGCAGCTCCTGGTGAAGCTTCGCGAGGTACTTCTCGCGGATCGAGTCCGCGATCGCCAGCCGCCGCGGGTAGTCGGTGACCGTGTCCTCGTCGAAGAGGAGCTCGCCCTCCTCGGCGAAGTCGAAAAGCGCGTCCATGACGTCCTTCGCGCCACCGGGCGTGGAGGCGATGCACTTCACCCACCTCGGCTCCGGCGCGGCGCCGCCCTCGCCATCCGGCGCACCGGACTTCGCCTCCTCCCACGCGTCGCGGAACATCTGCTCGTAGAACGGCGCGCGGTCCGCCTTGTTGAGCACGAAGAGGACCTTCTCCGGGCGCTCCCGCGCCACCCGCTGCATCCAGCCGACGTCCTCGAGCCGCGGCTCGTCGCCGGCGTCGAAGACGACGCACACGACGTCCACCCCCGCCGCGCTCCGCCGCGCCATGCGGTTAAGGAGCCGGCCGAGCTCGCCCTCTGCCTTGTGGAGGCCGGGCGTGTCCAAAAGCACCAGCTGCCCGCGCGCGTCGGAGACGATTCCGCGCACTGTGTTGCGGGTCGTCTGCTCGACCGGCGAGACGATCGACACCTTCTCGCCCACCAGGGCGTTCACGAGCGTCGACTTGCCGGCGTTCGTGCGCCCCACCACACCTACTGTCGCGACTTTCGCCATCTCAGGGCACGGGGAAGCCGGCGACGAGCTTCGCCGCCTCGGCCTTGACCCGCGCCTGGACGGACTCGTCGGCGATGTTGTCCAGCACGTCGGCGATCCAGGTGCCGATCTTGATCATCTCCGGCTCCTTCATGCCGCGCGTGGTGGCGGACGCCGTGCCGACGCGGATGCCCGAGGTCTTGAACGGGCTTTCGGTGTCGAACGGGATCGTGTTCTTGTTCACGATGATCCCCGCCGCGTCGAGCGCCGCCGCGGCCTCCTTGCCGGTGATGCCCTTGGACTTCTTCACGTCCACAAGGAAGAGGTGGTTGTCGGTCCCGCCCGAGACGATCCGGTAGCCGCGGTCCTGCACCGTCTTGCACATCACCGCGCAGTTCTTGACCACCTGCTGCGCGTAGCCCTTCTTCGCCTCGCACATCCACTCGCGGAACACCACCGCCTTCGCCGCGATTATGTTCTCCAGCGGGCCGCCCTGCATGCCCGGGAACACCGCCGAGTCGAGCGCCTTCGCCCACTTCTCCTTGCAGAGCACCATGCCGCCGCGCGGGCCGCCCAGCGTCTTGTGCGTCGTGGTGGTCACGAAGTCCGCGTAGGGGACCGGCGACGGGTGCGCGCCGCCGGCGACCAGCCCCGCGATGTGAGCCATGTCGACCATCATGATCGCGCCGCACTTGTCGCAGATCTCGCGGATGCGCCTGAAGTCGATCGTGCGCGGATACGCCGACGCGCCGGTCAGCAGGATCTTCGGCCTCACCTCCATCGCCTGGCGCTCCATCGCGTCGTAGTCCAGCATCTCCGTCTGCGGGTCGACCGTGTACGGCACGATGTTGTAAATCTTGCCCGAGAAGTTCACGCTCGAGCCGTGCGAGAGGTGGCCGCCCTGGTCAAGCGACATCGACATGATCGTGTCGCCGGGCTTGATCGTCGCAAAGTAGACCGCCATGTTCGCCGCAGAGCCGCAGTGCGGCTGCACATTCGCGTGCTCTGCCCCGAAGAGCACGCAGGCGCGCCGCCGCGCGAGCTCCTCCGCCGCGTCGACCGGCAGGCAGCCGGAGTACCAGCGCTTCCCCGGGTATCCCTCGGCGTACTTGTTCATCAGCACCGACCCCGCCGCCTCGCGGCAGGCACGCGACGACGTGTTCTCGGAGGCGATCAGGTTGATCTCCGCGTCCTCCTGCCTGGTCTGCGCCTCGATCGCGGCGAACACCTCCGGGTCGTCGCGCATCAGCCCCGAGCAGTCGGAGAGGCGCTCGGCGCGCTCGAGCTTCCAGCGCCGGCGCGCGTGGCGCTCGTCCATGTCCACCGGCGTCGCCATGAACGCCTTCGCGATCTCCAGCGCGTACTGGGCCGACACCGTGTCCGCCCCCAGGCAGAGCACGTTCGCCCCGTTGTGCTGGCGCGTGAGCGTCGCCGCCTCGGTCGTCGCGCACATCGCCGCGCGCACGTTCTGGTAGCGGTTGGCCGCCATCGCCATGCCGATGCCCGAGCGGCAGATGAGAATGCCGAAATCCACCGAGCCGGCGGCGACCTCCCTGGCCACCGCCGCCGCGTAGTCGGGGTAGTCGCAGCTCTCCCGACCAGCCGGGCCCTTGTCGAACACCGTCGCCGACGCCGCGAGCTCCTTCGCGAGGAATGCCTTGAGCTCCACCCCGCCGTGATCCGAACCGATTGCGATCTTCATGTTGTCTATGGTCTCCTTCGTAAAATTAGTGTATTATACCATATTTTGGGCCATGGGGTTTGGCTGCGTCACCGGCGGCGGAAGGAGGCGGCGAAGGCGCCGTCGTGTCCAGTCTCAAAGGGAATGCTCTCCTTTGAGTCAACTGCCGCGAAATCGGGGTTGCGGCGAAGAAACGCCTCGGCCTGGAGCGCGTTCTCCTCGGGCTCGTTCGAGCAGGTCGAGTAGACGAGCAGCCCGCCGGGCGCGACCAGCGCCGCGGCGCGGTCCAGGATCTCCGCCTGCAGCCGCGTCAGCTGCGCGAGCTTCGCCGGAGACCAGTTCCAGCGCGCGTCGGGCCGGCGGCGGAGGACGCCGGTGTTGGAGCATGGCGCGTCCACGAGCACCTTGTCGTAGCGGACTGCCCGCCCTTCCGCGTCGCGCAGCGTCTCGGGCTCGGCGACCACCGCGACGCGCCCGGCGAGCCCGGTACGTTTCAGGTTCTCCTCCAGCCGACGACGCCGCGCCGGGTTCACCTCGCAGGCGGTCACCGCGGCGCCCCGCCACGCAAGCTGCACCGTCTTGCCGCCCGGCGCGGCGCAGAGGTCGAGCACGCGCTCGCCTGGATGCGCGTCAACCAGGTCGACCGCGAGGCGCGTCGCCGGGTCCTGGACGACGAACGCGCCCTCGGCGAAGCCCGGGACGTCCTCGACGCGCGAGCCGCGTGCGAGCTTCTCGAAGCGGTCGGGATAGGCGAGAAAGGTCTCCGCCGGCTCGTTGTGCCACGCGCAGAGCCGCGCCGCGCCGTCATCCCCGAATCGCGCGCGCCAGCGCCGGACGAGCTCGCTCGGATATCCCTCGCGCACCTCAAGCGGCGCTGCGGCGAGCTTTGCCTCGACTTCCGCGCGGCTGCGGACCAAATTCCTCAGGACTCCGTTCACGACCCGCGCCACGTTCGGGTTCGGACTCGCCTTCGCCGCCTCGACCGTCTCATTCACCGCGGCGAAGTCCGGCACCTCCGGCATGTAGAGGACCTGCGCCGCGCCCACGTAGAGCAGCGCCTCCAGCTCGCCCTTCGGCCAGGTCTTCACGAACCCGCCCAGCGCCGCCCGGAGCGGACGCAGCCGGCGGAGGACCGTGTACACGAGGTCCTGCACGAACGCGCGGTCGGGTCCCGCGGGCAGCAGGTTCGCCGCGAAGTCCTTCGTCGCCAGCCAGCGCGCTACCGCAAATGCCGCGGCACGGCGCGAGTTCCCGATTTGGACGCCCATCTCCAGGTCATTCCCCGGCGACGGACGCCAACTGGTTGAGCGCATCGGCGCCGGCGAGCGCACAGTTCGGCCAGTCCTCGCAGGTTTTCATCCAGAACGTCGGGAGGTATCCGTCGTCGTGCGTCTCGCGGATTATCGCGTCACCGAGAGCGCGGGCCCGCGCGAGGTCGAGCGGGTTCTTCGTCGCGCGGAACATTGCGAGATAGGTGCGGATCAGCTTGGCGGAAGAGGCGTCGATCGGCACATAGCAGTTGTACTGCTCAAGGACGGCGGGGCAGCGCCAAGAATCGCAGTCCCAGACATGCAGCTTGCAGCGCGGGTCCTGCTTGCCGTGCATAGGACGCTCCCAGCATACGAACTGGTCTTCGGCAAAGCGCACGATCTCGCGCGCCTGCGCAATGCGGCGCTGGTCTGACGGGAAACGCCTGACGAGATACATCGCCGTATCGCAGGCGTCGTGCTTCGTCAGGTTCTGGTAGGGCGAAGTGGGCGCGACGTCCTCGAACTGGCCCTCCCAGTTCCAGGTCGTGAGCGGGCCCTTCTCGATGTACGCGAAGGCCCGGTCCGCCGCTTTCCGGTACTTGGCGTCGCCAGTCAGCGCGTACATCCGCTCGAGGAAACCGAGCATGTGCGCCGGAACAAGCCGGTTCCGCTCGACGCTCTGGCCGTCCTTCAGCCACACGTTGAGCGGCCAGGAGCCGTCCTCGCCCTGCAGTTCCAGGTAGCGGTCGGCAATGCGCACCGCCGCCGCCTTGAGCTCCGGATCCTTCGTCACCTCGTAGAGGTCGAGATAGGCGTTGGCGACCGCGCGGGGGTAGACGAGCATTATCTTGCCGTTGTTGTTCCCGACCACTTTCGCCGGATGCCAGACCAGCGCGGGATGCGCCTCGTATGTCCGCGGGAAGCCGGCGAGCGGACGTCCTTCGGGCTCGGTTATCGACATCAGCTTCGCGACCGCGCCTTCGGCGAGCCGCCGCGCGGCCTTCGCCTCGTCGGTATCGCCGGCGGCAAGTTTGGCCATGGCGGAGACGACCGCCGCGCCCATCTTCGAGGGATAGGCAATGAACACCTGGTTGCTGGGGCTCACCATTTCCGCCGGCACCGGCTTGCCGCTCAGGTAGTTGGCCTGGACGATCGGCTGGTTCATCACATAGCGTGCAATCAGCTTCGCCGACTCCTTCGGCGAACGCTTCGCGGCGGGATACGACCCCGGGACGAAAGGAGCCTGCTTCCAGAAACTGCGCGAGCCGACGTTAGTGATGACGCCGCCCTGCGCGTCCAGCGCCTCGCAGCGGAGGTCCATCCAGCCAGAGAGCGGCAGCTTCCCCCAGATCGGCGCGAGGGAGTCGTTCGGCGAGCGCCCGGTGAACGACTGCTCGACGCCGGACTCGTCCTTCACCGTGAAGCGATAGGACGCCGCCCCGTCGCAGCGCGCGAAGCCGAAGGTCGGCGGATACATGAAGAACACCGACTTGACGTTCCACTCCGGCTGACCGTCGACGCCGATCGGACGCACCGGCTTGGCGTAGTCGGCGGCGGCGAGCGCGCGCACCTCGTCGTCGTCGCCGACGGCCGCGGCCAGCTCGGCCAGCGCCGACAGCGCGGCGCAGGAGCAGTTGAGCCAGCCCTGGTTCGGGTCGTCGCGCTTCTCGACGAGCGCGTACTCGGTCGGGATGTAGCCGTTCGGGCGCTGGATGCGCACGAGCGCGTCCCCGAGCGCCCGCGCCTTCGCGAGGTCGAGCGGGTTCCTGCCGGCGCGGTAGAGGGCGAGGTAGGTGCGGATCAGCTTCGCGTTCGAGGCGTCGACCGGCACGTAGTAGACGTACTGCTCGAGCACGCAGGGGTAGAACCAGTCGTCGTAGCGGTTCTGCTGGATGGACGGCACCCCGATCGGCGTGTTGACGCCGTGGCCGTTCGCCGCGCACGGCTTCTCCCAGCAGACGAACTGGTCCTCGGCGTAGCGCAGGATGTCGCGCGCGACCGCCAGCCACTTCTGGTCGCCGGGGAAGCGCTCCAGCAGGTAGAGCGCCAGCTCGCAGGCCGGGTGCTTCGACGGGTTCTCGTACTTCTGCACCAGCGGCGAGTCCTCGAACTGCCCTTCCCAGAACCAGTCCTTGAGCGGATGCGCCTCGATCCACGCGAACGCCCTGTCTCCGCACGCGCGGTACTTCTCGTCGCCGCAGGTCCGGTAGAGCCGCTCGAGGAAGGTGATGACGCCGGTCGGCTGCACGCGGTTCTCGTTCAGCACCTTGCCGTCCGACTCGCGGATGAAGATCGGCCAGGTGCCGTCCGCCTCCTGGAGCCTCACGTATGTGTCGGCGATGCGCTTCGCGGCGTCCAGGTATTTCGCGTCCTTCACGCGGTCGTAGAGCGCCAGGTACGCCGTGCCGACGCCGCACGGGTAGATGAGCATGTTCTGCCCGTAGCGGAACGACCCCGCCTCGCGCTTGTCCGCGTACGTCGGCGGCCAGTACTCAAGCGGCGCGCCCTTGGGCTGCGAAATCGAGATGAGGAAGTCCGCCGCGTTGCGCGCGAGCTTCAGCGCGTCAGCCGCGCGGTCGGGACGCCGCTCGGCGTAGCCGAGCATCCCGAGGATGAGCGCGGAGTGCATCTTCGCCGGATAGCAGTTGTGCTTGTAGTCGGGATCTGGCTTGCCGGTCCTGAGGAAGTACTGCGTCGCCGGGCGCTCGAAGATCTCGTCGCCGCACTTCGCCACCGCCTCGGCGTAGGATCGCGGCGCGGGCGGATACGTCCCGGGACGGAACGGCGCCGAGCGCCAGAACGTGCGCGAGAAGCGGTCGCGCGGCCAGTCGGGGATGCCGTTGACCTTGCCGTCCTTGTCCACCGCCGAGACGTACACCCAGGCCTGGCCGGGGGCGACGTCGTTCCAGACCGGCGTCAGCGGCGACTGCGACGACGGCGCGTCGAAGACGTGGGTCTTCCCGGCCGCGTCGAAGACGGTGAAGCGGTACTTCACCGTGCCGGGACCGCCCTTCGAGAAGTCGAACGCCGGCGGATACATGAACATCCGGGCGTATATGTTCCAGAACGGGCTGCCATCTACGCCGCCGGGGCGGACTGCGTGCGCGTAGTCCTCCCGCGCGAGCGCGCCGAGGTCTGGCGCGCCGTCTCCGAAAGCGGCCATGGCCGGCGCGCCAAACACCAGCGCCGCCGCCATCGCCGAAGCCATCATCGCATTTGTCGTCTTCATGCGTGAATTATACCATATTCCGCGGCTGGCGGCTCGCGGCACGGTCCGCGGCGCCCTACGCCCAGAGCTTCTCGAGCGCGTAGTAGGCGCGGGCCTCGGGCGAGAAGACGTGCACAACGACGTCCACGTAGTCCGCCACGATCCAGCCGCTCTCGGGGTCGCCGGAGACACGATACGCACCCCTGGGCAGCGCCTTCACCAGCGCCTTCAGGTGCGGGGCGGCCGCGCCGGTCGCGACGACGAAGAAGTCCGCCAGCGACGACTTGCCGCGGACGTCGTAGACCTTCACGTCGACGGCCTTCGCGTCCTCGAGCGCCTTCGCCGATTCCTCTGCCTGCTCCTGCGGGGTCATCGTTCCTCCTTCACTTCACCAACGGACGGTCGAGCATCTTCTCGTAGAGCTCGATGTACTTCTTCGCGCACTCGGCGTGGTTGAAACGCTTGAGCGACTCCGCCATCACGCGCGCGATCTCGCGCTCCTTGACCTCCGGCGGCAGGTGGTAGAAGTCCATCGCCCGGTCCATCGCCCAGAAGAGGCCGTTGGAGTCGTAGGTGTCGAAGATGAACCCGTTGCCGGTCGAGGCGTCGGGGTCGATCATCTCCACCGTGTCGTGGAGTCCGCCGGTATTGTGCGCCACCGCGAGCGAGCCGTAGATCGGCGCCTGCATCTGGGGAAGCCCGCACGGCTCGAAGAGGGACGGCATCAGCGTGAAGTCCGACGCCGCGAAGCCGAGCTGCGAGAGGCGCCCGTCGAAGTCGTGCACGCCGATGCGGGACTGCAGCCCGTGGAACTCGCGGATGTCCCAGAACGGCTGCTGGAACGGGCCGCTGGCGACGATGGCGAGCTGCGCGTCGGGGTGCTTGTCGAGGAAGCGGTAGGTGATGTCGGTCAGGAGCTGCGGCCCCTTCTGAATCGGGTCGAGGCGGCTCGGCCAGAAGAAGAGCGCGCGGTCGGCGTTTTCCTCCAGCCCCAGCGCGTGCTGGAGCGCGAGCTTGTTCTTGCGCTTGGCCGCGACGTGGTCCTCGGGGCCGTACTTGAACGGGATCTTGTCGTCCGTCGCCGGGTTGTCCGCCGAGTCCGGCGCGTTGAGGATGCCCGCCGCGCAGCCGGCGTTGTACTTGTTGCGGATCTCGCTGCGGATCGAGTCCGGCACGAACGAGTGCCAGCCGTTGACGATCTCGGTGAGGAAGGTGGGCGAGACGGTGTTGATGAAGTGCGCGCCGAAGATGCCGGACGCCTGCAGGTCGATCTGGTTGCGGTCGCGCGACTCGAAGTAGTTGTACGGCGGATAGGAGTAGTAGAGGTGCATCCAGAACTCCGCCGCGTCGATGCCGGCGTCCTCGATCTGCGCGAGGGTGAGCTTCTGGGTGTGGATATTGTGCACCGTGAAGAGGCACGGGATCCCCTCGCGCCTGGCCGCCGCGGGCACCAGCCCGGTCATCCAGTCGTTGCAGTGCACCAGGTCCGGCTGCACGTGGGGGATGATGTTGTTGATGACCTCGCGCTGGAACGCGAGCGCGAGCTTGATGTTGCCGTCGCCGCGCGAGTAGACGGTGTCGCGGTAGTAGAAGCAGCGGTCCTCGGCGAGGTGGATGCGCTCGTCGGGGAGGTGGCTCTTGTACTTCCGCAGCTCGTCGGCGACCAGCTGCGCGGTCTCGACGTGGAACATCCGCCGGTAGTGCGGCAGCGCCACGTGCACGTCGGCGCCGAGCTCGTGCAGCGCCTGCACCAGCGACGCCGAGACGTCGGCCATGCCACCGGCCTTGGCGGACATCTTGCCGGCGAGGTTGCCCATTCCCTCCGGAAGATAGGTAATCTCCGGCGTGACGATCAGGATTCTCGGGTTCTTGGCCATGTTCACTCCACCGCGGCGACTACGTCGCCCTTGACTACCTGGGCGCCGTGCTTGGCGAGGAACGTAATCCTGCCGGACGCAGACGCCTTGATCGGGTTGAAAAGCTTCATCGCCTCGACGACGCACACCGCGTCGCCGGCCTTGACCTGCGCGCCGTCCGCCGCCAGCGGCGGCTTGCCGGGGGCGTCGCTGCGGTAGAAGGTGCCGTTGAGCGGCGCGAGGACGGGGGTCCCCTTCGCCGCCGCCGCTGGCTTCGCGGCAGGAGCGGCGGCAGCCGCGGCGGGCGCCGCTGCAGGCGCGGCGTTCGCGGCCTCCTCCTGGTCGGCGGGGATCGGCCCGCCCTCCTTCCGCCACTTGAAGTAGCCGAGCGCGACCTCCGGGAAGAGCGCGTAGGAGAGGATGTCCTCCTCGGCGCGGATCGTGTTCGGCGGCAGCTCCGCCGCGGCCTTTTCGAGCCCCGGCTCAAGCAGGTCGGCAGGACGGCACGAAATCGGCTTCAGCCCGCCGCAGAGGCGCTTCCTCAGCTTCGGCGCGATCGGCGCCGGCGTCGCGCCGTAGTAGCCCGCGGCATAGCGCTTCGTCTCGTCGGTCACCATCGAGTAGCGCTCGCCGGAGAGCACGTTGAGGACGCTCTGCACGCCCACGATCTGCGAGGTCGGCGTGACCAGCGGCGGATAGCCGAGGTCGGCGCGCGCGCGCGGCAGTTCCGCGAGCACCTCGTCCAGCCGGTCGAGCGCGCCCTGCTGGGCGAGCTGCGAGCGGAGGTTGGAGATCATGCCGCCGGGGATCGCGTGGACGAGCACGCCCGCATCCACCGGCTCGACGCCGCGGGACGACGCCGGCTGGCGCCTCGCCTTCAGCTCGCGGAAGTACGCGTTGATCTTCGCGAGCGCCGCGCGGTCGAGACCGCAGTCGTAGCCCTCGGACTCGAAAATGGAGAGCATCGACTCGGTCGGGGGCTGGGACGAGAACGACGAGAGCGTGGAGATCGCGCAGTCGAAGCAGCCCGCCCCGGCCTCCGCCGCCGCGAGGTACATCGCCGCGGCCATGCCGCTGGTCATGTGCGAGTGCAGCTCGATCGGCATCTTCGGCATCGCCTTGCGGAGCGCCTTCACCAGCGCACGCGCGGCGCCCGGGGTGAGGATGCCCGCCATGTCCTTGATCGCCAGCGAGTCGATGCCCATCGCCTCCTGCGCCTTGGCGAGCTCGACGTACTTCTCGACCGTGTGCACCGGCGAGGTGGTGTAGCAGAGTGTGCCCTGGGCGTGGCCGCCGTACTTCTTCACCGCGGCGACGGCGGTCTCGAGGTTGCGCGGGTCGTTGAGCGCGTCGAAGACGCGGAAGATGTCCATGCCGTTCTCGCGCGCGAGCGCGACGAAGCGGTCCACGACGTCGTCGGGATAGTGGCGGTAGCCGAGCAGATTCTGGCCGCGGAGCAGCATCTGGAGCGGGGTCTTGCGGCACACCGACTTGATGCGGCGGAGCCGTTCCCACGGGTTCTCCCTGAGGAAGCGCATGCACACGTCGAAGGTGGCGCCGCCCCAGCATTCGAGCGCGTAGTAGCCGGCGTTGTCGATGGCCTCGGCGATGCCGAGGATGTCGTCGGTGCGCATTCTCGTCGCCCACAGCGACTGGTGCGCGTCCCTGAGCGTCGTGTCGGTGATGCGCAGGACGTTCTTCTTCTCTTGCTTCATGTTGTGCGTATTATAGCATATTTCCGTCGAAATTGGATGCTGGCCGCTGGCCAATTCACGCGCGGGGGTGGTGCTGGCGGTGGACGGCGGCGAAGCCGGCGGCGTCCACGTGGGTGTAGATCTGGGTGGTGGAGATGTCGGCGTGGCCGAGCAGCTCCTGGATGGCGCGGATGTCGGCGCCGTGCGAAAGCATGTGCGAGGCGTAGGAGTGGCGCAGGACGTGCGGGGAGATGCGCTCGGGCGCGATGCCGACCGTGGCGGCGCGCTCGCGCACGATCTTGAAGATGCCCTGGCGGGTGAAGGGACGTCCGAGCCGCGTCAGAAAGACGTGCGTCTCAGCAGAACTGCCGCGGGCGAAGGTGCCGCGCGCGCCTTCAAGGTAGCGCGCGAGCGCGCGACCCGCCGCGCCGCCGACCGGCACCAGGCGGTCCTTCGACCCCTTGCCGCGGATGCGCATGAGCTCGCCGTCGGCCTCGAAATCGCCGATCTTGAGCGCCGCCGCCTCGCTCACGCGCAGTCCGCATCCGTAGAGCGTCTCGAGGAGCGCGCGGTCGCGCAGGTCGCGCGGGTCGTCGCCGGCGACGGCGTCGAGCATCGCCGCAACCTCGGCCTCGGAAAGGACGCGCGGCAGCGTAAGCCCCTTGCGCGGCGAGTCGAGGAGGTCCGCCGGGTTCGCCTTGATCGCGCCGCGCGCGGCGAGATGGCGCAGGAACGAGCGGATCGCCGCGGTGCGCCGCGCGCGCGTGCGCTCGGCGCGCCCGGCCGCGCGCAGGGCGGAGAGGAAGGCGACGATGTCGTCGCGGGTGATGGCGGCGACGGACGCGACGCCGCGCGCGGCGAGGAAGGCGCCGAAGTCGCGCAGGTCGGAGATGTAGGCCGTGCAGGTGTTGCGCGAAAGTCCGCGCTCGAGCAGCAGCGAGGACTCGAACAGCCCGAGCTCAGAGTCTAAGCACGAAGTCATCGATAAGGTCGGCCATGCGTGGCTTGGCGGCTTCGGCGGCGGCGATCACGTCGGCGTGGCTCAGCGGCGTGCGCGCGATGCCGGCGGCGAGGTTGGCGACAAGCGAGATGCCGGCGAGCTTCATGCCGCACGCCTTCGCCACCACCGCCTCGGGCACGGTGGACATGCCGACGACGTCGGCGCCCTGCGCCTTGTAGGCCTGGATCTCCGCCGGCGTCTCGTAGGCGGGGCCGGAGTTGTAGGCGTAGACGCCGTCCATCATCCGCAGGCCGAGCCGGTTGGCGCCGGCGTGGAGCAGGTCGGCGAGGTGCTTGGAGTAGACGGCGGTCATGTCCGGGAAGCGCTCGCCCCAGTCGGGGTTGTGCGGGCCGATGAGCGGAGTGACGCCGGCCAGGTTGATGTGGTCGCGCAGGACCACGAAGTCGCCGGCGCGCAGCGCGGGGTTGATGCCGCCGGAGGCGTTGGTGAGGAGCAGCGTCTGGCAGCCCATGCGCCGGAGCATCTCGACCGGCAGCACCACCGGCTCCCAGCCCGCGCCCTCGTACCAGTGGCGGCGGCCGCACCAGGCGGCGACGAGCCTGCCGCCGCGGCGGTAGAGCACGAACTCGCCGGCATGGCCCTTCACGGTGGAAGCGCCGAGGCCGGGGATGTCGGCGTAGGATATCCGCGCGACGACCTCGTCGGTCCTGAGCGAATCACCCCAGCCGCTGCCGAGCACAATGCCCAGCGCCGGCGGCTCCCGGAAGCACGCGTCGGGGAAAACCGCCGCGGCCGCGTCGAATGTCTGTCTGTTCATGGCGTGTAGTCTACCATACCACGCCGCCGCGCGCAAGTGCCGCGGAGCGTGAACTCCTTCGCCACGTGGAACCCGATGAAGCCGGCCGAACCGGTGATCAGTATCTTCCTTGTCCTATTCTCCAGTCAATGCCTTGAGGCGCTTCGCCGCGAAGGCGAGCGCAACCGCTGCGCGCGTGCGCATGATGCGGCGGCGGAACGAAAGCCCCAGATCCGCGAAAGCCTTCTCCACCTCGGGAAGATCCAGCAGCGCGCGCACCTTCTCCATCCGCGACACGCCGTCCCGCACCGGCGCGGAGCAGGCAACGAGATACATGTTGCGGACGTTGCGCACCACCCACGCGGCCATGACCCCGCCGTCGCAGTCCCCGCCGGCCAGCCGCGGCAGGAACTTCTCCCGGAAACGGATCGCCTCCCGGAGGTCAGAGACGTTCTTGAGCCGGAAGTTCCTCACGCTGCTGCCCGGGTTCACGTCATAGCGGTAGAGTCCCTCGTGGAGATAGCCGACGCGCTCCGCCCCGACGAAAAGCTGGAGGTTGATCGCCAGGTCATCGAACATCATGATGTCCGACGGCTCGAACCCGGTGCCGCCGAGGCGGTTGCGATAGAGCTTGTCCCAGACCGAGACCGCGCCCTCGCCGCGCAGGAGCCGCGGCAAAACCACCTTCTCGCGCACCTCCGACTCGCCGAGGAACAGCTCCGGGCCGCCGCCGGCGGACGCGCCGACCGCGTCGCACTGCGCGATGTCGAGGTCGTTCGCCCTGGAAAACGCGAGCAGCCGCTCGTACATCGACGGCTCCACGGCGTCGTCCGCGTCGACGAAGGCGAAGTAGGGCGTCTCGACTCCGGCGAGGGCGCGCACACGCGCGGTGTAGGCGCCGGCGTTGGCCTGGCGCACGAGCCTGAAGGACGAGCCGCGCTCCGCGGCGCATTCCGCGGCAGCCTTCTCCGCGGCCGCGGCGGTAGCGTCGGACGAGCCGTCGTCCACCACCACCACGTCCACCGTCACCGTCGAGGCGAGCACGCTCTTGACCGCCCTCCCGACCGTCCGCTCGGCGTTGTACGCCGGAATGATGACCGTCACCTCGTTCATGCGCGCGCAACCGCCTTTGCCGGGACCCCCGCCCACATTCCGCCCGGGCGGTCGGAGACCGACCTGACCACCACCGCCCCCGCAGCGACCACCGTCTGCGGCGGGATGTCCACTCCCTTCAAGACCGTCGCCCGGGTGCAGAGCCAGCAGCCATCGCCAACGACGACCGGGGCCGAGCAGCCGCGCCCGGCCGCGCGCTCGGCGCCGACGGCGACTTCGTGGCTGCCGGTGACTATCATCACCTCGGGCGCGAGGTCGACATTCGAGCCGATGGAGACGTCGCCCCCGCCGGTCGGGTAGATGCGGCAGCCGGGCCCGATCCAGACATTGTCGCCGATCCTGAGTCTTGCCGTGCCCGACACCACCGCCGACGAGTTGATCCGCACGTTGCGTCCGACTTCGGCGCCGCACCACCTGAGCAGCCTGGCCTTGAGCCCGAACGCGCGCGTCTCGGGCAGACGCGCCGCGACGATCCGATACAGCCAAAGGCGGAATGGGGAAAGCCTCTTCATGTCGATTCACCTCCCGGTTAGACGGAAATAAAGTTCGTCCATCGCGTGCCCGTACAGGCGCCAGGCGCCCCAGGCAAGGCGGCGCAGGCCGGTTCTGCCGCGGACGATGGTGTCGTAGCCAAGACTGCTCTGGAAGTCCTTGCGGTTCTGGATGGCCACGCTGGGCTTGGCGTGATAGAGCTCGATGTGGCCGCGCTTCGTCCAGCGCGGATACGAGTCGCAGGTGACGACCATCGGGCAGTTGATGCGCAGGATCTCCTTCGCCGCGGCCTGGGTTATGATGTACGCCTCGGTGCAGAAGTCGTAGCCGATGCGCTCGAGGCGAGGCTGTTCGTCCGACGCCTTCACCTCGGCCGCATGCCCGCGCGAATGATCGGAGAGCAGCACCCACTGCGGCTTTTTGCAGTCGATTGCCTCTTCCGCGAAAGCGATGACGCGGGGAGCGTCTTCGGAAAGCGTGACGTCGTCCTCGAGGACCAGCGCGGCGGGGATGCGCTCGGCGAGCATGCGGCGGTAGATGCCGGTGTGGGAAAGCCAGCATCCGATCTGTCCCGGGGTGTACATCGAGCCGTTCGCCCAGAGCGCGCGCGTGCGCGCGACGTTCCGGCGGATCTCGGCGCGAGAGAGGTCCTTTCCGTCCACCGCCTTGACCCGCTCGTAGGCGATGCCGAGCCGCCTGAGCTGCGCGTCAGCCGCCGCCAGTCGCTCGGTGTCCCGGTCCAGGTTGATCAGAAAGGCCTTCATGACTACGAGACCATCAACATGAAATCGCCAAGGAATTTCTCCGCCCCGCAAAGCCCATATGCCGCGCCATCATTCGCGGCAATCACGTGGTTGTCACCGCACGTGTCGGTGACATACGCGCAGAAGCTCTTCAGCAGCGAATCCGGCACCCCGGTGAAGAACTCAACCCCCACCGACTTCATCACCCCAACAAATTTCTCAACATCAATCATTACTTCGCTCCATCATTAAGCTTCAATCAGCAACACAGGCGTGTGGCACATAGTACTCCCACCCCATGCGAAAAAAAATTATCCGAGCTTTCGTTCAAGCAACCTCGCATCAGCTATTATTGCAACAATCAACTCTTTTCACCATGCCCAACCGCATAGGGGCGGCAGACTCTACTAGTTTTTCTGCCCAATCGGGGAATGCCCGATAAACAGTCTTATCCAAATACGCCTGGACGAATGGTGCAACATCATACTGACAACCCTCAGGAGGAGGCATGCCACATTCCATATGATCCCTATAATCCGATGACATCATATAAACTGGTTCTAAGCAAAATACGCAGGTGGCGTGGAACATGGAAATTCGATCAAAGGCGTGCTTTAATTCATCAACGGCTGACTTCCGTTCGCTATCTATGCAAAGCAATCCATCGTTCAACGGGATGGCCTTATAATAATTCAGATGAACAGCATCATTCAACCATTCACGAATATCCTTGCATTCTGAAGAATCAAGATACTCCACAACTCCCGCTATACTTGCCTCCCTCTTTAAGAAGTCCCGCATATCTTCATATCGAAGCGCTTTCTTCAGAGACTTTGTCTTGTTGTCTGCCAACCAATCAGATACATTAATATCAAACATTTTCTCAGGTTGAAGCCCCTGAATTAAGGGCCCTTCGTCAGTAATTGAATTTATAAATTCATCGTCTTTCTTCTTGAGTCTCGCCATAAAATACAAATTCACGATTGTCTCATCAAATAAGTTTCGAAGCAATGCTTTTGCGTCTGTTATATGACCCAATTCCAGGATTGCCTTAATAGATACAATCGAATTGGCTAACGATCCAAAAAAATAAGAATCATAGTTTATAATTGGATGAGCCTTGACCCACTTTGGAACAAAACACATAACGTTATCTGATAGGCAACGATAGAATTCCGATGCTTCGTTTAGCGATTTGAAAATTGCATGACCAAGGTATTCCTTGCCCATTACAACCTTCCCGCCCTTATCGTTATATCCCCTAAACATAATTCCAACGACCTGCCTGCAGTAACGAAAACCAATTTCATTTATACCGCAGGAGTTTCTTAACCCGTTTGTCCCTGCGAATACCTTGCTTTAACTTTTCATATATTGCATTTAGATGCGAGAACTCCTCTACGACAAATGGCTCAAACTTATTTACGCTATTGGCGAGACGTTGGGATGCTTGGCTTAGCTGCTCTGCAGACAAATGGCCATCCACTTGACCCGAATTTCGTTTAACATTGCGACAAAATCCGACATCTCCTTCATCATCGGCCTCACATCTCTAGACGGGAAATCAGTGTAAACAACAACTCCAGACAAATCTCCATCTTGTTACACATTCTCGCCCAACTTTACGAACCATGCCAACACCATAACAATCCTCGCCTTAAGAAGCACGGCGTCCCCAATTGTCTCCTTCAACTGCGGCAGCGACGCCAAGATATTTGCATAGATATTCAGTTTCAATGACAATTGGCGCATTGCCTTTTCGTATGCCTCAAATCGGCGTACACATAGCATTTTCTGTAGATCCAAGCCGCTTGTGATCTTTGCTATTACTATAGAAGTTACAAATCCAGCAACAGCAATTATCAGCGCAGAATTCTGGCCACACCAATTAAGACCTTCGCGCAAAAATGCCTTACACTCACTGCAACATGTTATCATAATATATCCTTAATTCGCAATAGTTGACTCTACAAAAAACGCAACACTGAATTCATGCGATTACGCTCTATCAGTAATAGCTGCTTCTATCCCACAATAATTCTTCTCATCCGGTCGTTTGTAAGAATTAGCAGGCGCCTTGTCTTGGCGATACTCCGAAACCTCCATGTCTTCACTAATAATGCCCGCCCTAGGCTTAAATAGGGCTAGCTGATACCTATCTTTTATATCTCGTCGCAATGTTTTGCTAATCGCATAAAACACATGTGTCCTATACGAATCGCTTTTTACAACGAAAGAAAATTGTGCTTTGCACAAATTGTCAAACAATTCTTGTATATTCTTTCCTTTCATCATGCGCTCATAGAGTTTACGCGAGAAACCAACCGCAGACGAATCGTTAAGAGCCCCTTTCCCATATATCACAATTCCCACTCCAGTTTTGCGAATTATCTTCTTGGCGAATTTCTCCGCATTACAGCAAGCTAATACAATCATTACCGGACAGCGTGGTAATTTTGAGAGCATCTCAACAAAAGCATCAATCCTTATACGCGCAGGACCTTGACCATATGGTTCTCCACAAACAATCAGCCCTGCCCCATCAGAATGACACGATAATTGGACAATGTCTGGCGTAATCTCTTTGATACGACGTTCTATCTCACCAGCACGGACGCTAAAAAATTTCTCATACTTAACATGCCCTTTGCCTATTTGCGGTTCTACCGCACTCTGAATAGCATGTGACTCTTCTGGGGAATCAAGCACTAAATGCGAGCCAAGAATCAATAATTCGGCCTTGGCTTTTTCTGGATCTCTTCCAGACAACTCAAGGAGTTTACCAGACTTTTGATTCACTATGTCAGGCAACTTCTTCATTCGGACTTTATAATCAATTCCTATGCGTGGATCCGCCGCCAAATATAATATCTTAACGCAACTGTACTGATACTCTTCATTACCCCCGTCTCCTTTATGATATTCACTACGGCTCCAACCTATAAACTCTTTTTTTATTTCTTGAAGCGGAGTATTCTCATATGCATGAAAAGGAGGGCCATTCTTGATGCCCCCATGCTGCAATGGAGCCTTTATAAAACTATGAATATAGGCATCTGACATTTAGGTCAACTTTGCTAAATCACTTTACGAGCTTTTCCAATGTGCGCGCAAAAAGTTTCTCGACATTACATTGCCGTTGGGTCACCAGATCAATTACTTCTGCCCAATCATGAACCATCTTTGATGGTTGATAAACAATTCTTTTGGAAATGCCACTCTCTGGATCTTTGGAAGCCTCATCCAATGCTATCATAGGCCACTCCGACTTAAATCGAACCTCTCCTGTTTTAAAATTGAGATCAAAATGTCCAACCTTAACACACCAATTAATCCTAGTAATTAGTTCCGCAACCAAATTACGTTTATCTTGTTTAACCATGAATGGCAAATACGCATATGATACTACACACCAACTGGACACCAATATCTTGAATCTAAAATTATCATATTGGCCTTTATACCCCCCTAAAATCCCTCGAAAGACCGTGACACCATTAGAATCAATGCTTTTATTGAATATAACGCGACCCTCTAGAAATTCCTCTAGTCTCGCAGCGCTAACCTTTATAAGCTCAACCTTTTCTGCCGAGCGTTTTGCTTTCTTGACCATACGCTTTTTTCCTTCCATATATGAGTTATTGTAGATTATTACCCCGCATCCACCACCGCAGTAATTCCGCATTCCTCTAGCGACTGCTTCGCGGCTCGGCCTACGGCCACGGGGGATTTGCGAGGCAAACAGCAGCGGATCTTTTGAGTTCTATCTTTCATCAACCGTTCAAGCAGCACAATCGTCTTCAATCAGCGGCACAGGTGGGTGGCTCATCGTACCCCCTCCCCATACAAAAAAAATTTATCCGACCCTCCATTCTCTTCTGTCCTTCAATTTCCGTTTCAATAACTTTCATACTCCATTACCAAATTCGCATACCATCTTACCAAGCCACTGACTTCCCATCCCCCAAATCCCATCTCTCCGTTTAGCTCGCCACTAACTTTCATTCACCTCCGCCACCGTCATCCATTACCCGGCAATTGCAACTCCTTTTTCAAAGTGGTGCTGGTGCCAGCCCTACAGTTAGAAGGTGTCACCCTTCTATCCAATTAACTCTTTCAGCCCTACATAAACACTTGGACACTTACAATATTTCTCCGCAGTTGAGTGCAATGCCATTCCATTCACACGTTTTGTCTTTTTCCACCCTTTGACCTTCGAAAAGGCGACAAAGAAAACATCTTTTATGCTAGAAAAGAAATTACTCGTCCCCAAAAACTCCCTCAACAAAGAGTCAAAATATTGCACAATACAAATGCCCCCTTTAAATTGTCGTGTAACTTCTGAAGGTCTAACACTTGAGCTTTTCATCTCGCAGAAAACCAAGATAGGGCCACTCTTTCTCTCCGTCAGCAACACATAATCACATCTTTGCCTTATACCGTTTTCTCCAGACAACAGAGTGTTGAGCGGAGCTGCGCCATCAACCTTAATTAGCAAAGAATTACTAGGAACCCCGCGTATCTGCACGAGCTTCAATTTCGCTTTAGGATCTGTTTCCTTAAGCCGCATTTCAAGAACACCAGAATCGTCATTAGGCATCACCACTGCTGACGAATCAAGCAATTTTCTTATTATATCTATTTCCATTGCTTATGCAAATTCAAGTTCTGTTTGGATTTCATTCATTTCATCAATAGTATCATTAAAAAATTTTGAATCAACCCCACTAGACTGCAACACCTTCATTGATTCAAGCACGCTCCATTTCTTAGTTGATTTTTTCGATTTCTGCTCATCAACACGTGCCCAACATACCTCTACATCCTGCGCATCAATAAACTCCTCTGGAGTGTAGCCATATTTTGAGCAAATCCGACGTTGCAAATCATCTCGGCCACCACGCATCATCACTAAGTTGTTTATCTCACGCACAATGTAATCACTATGCGTCGTTATAAATATTCTAACTCCAAGATTTGAAAGAAGCGCAAATAAGCGAGCGATTTTCCGCTGATTCTCAGGATGCAGATTTTGTTCTGGCTCATCAATAATTAGAATGTCCCCTACCTTTGCCTGGAAATATAGATAAACAGCCATATGCATCAATGCACGTATTGAACTTGAGCTTAAGACCATATCAAGCCGTTTGTCTTGGTTTGCCTTGGGGATAAACTTCATCCGCCCACGTGTCATCTTATAATCGCCCCCTATAATCTCCGCAAACAAGTCTAATATAACTCGGCTACGTTTGTCTTTACGATCAACAAGAAAACTTTTCGTCTTTTCAGGAACATCACGAGCGGTATTAACATTTGCCTTAATCGGGAGGGGATAACATGACGAATATTCTTGGAAAAATCTATAAATTGGCGATGTCGTCGAATCACCTCCCTTAAGCATCTCAATGAGGCTATTTCGATTAAAATCAAGCTCTTTCTGAAAAATGACTGCACCTGTTCGCTCGGCACACAGAATGTGCGCCCGAGGTATGTATGGATTCAAAATGACATCAACAAATACCCTGTTCAGTGCCCGGCGCAAATGAAATAAATGGATTCTTCTCGACACGCGAAGAGGACTTTCCATCCGCCCACTTTGTGTGAGCGAAAAATAGATTGCATCCGCCGTAATTCTCCAATGTATTCCTGTATCGGAACCAACCCAACGATTGCCCTCTTTGTCTCGTGACGTATTACATACAGTTTCATATGAGAACTCAGGAATTGACAAATCAAATTTTGCGCCTCTAAAAAAGGAATCACTAGCACCAAAGACACCGCCCAAGACTTCTGATTGCGAGAATTCTTTGGATGCCTCCAACAAAACTCTCTTTACGAGTTTAGCACATTCCAATGCAGACACTTTCAATTCCTCCCCGCTCAAGAGCACCTTAATAGCATCTTCTCCCCATAGCATGTCTGGCTCATACGATCTAAAAAACTTAAGAAAGCCATAAACCGCATAGGTTGTATATGTCTTGCCCACATTATTGGCACCGCAAATCATCGTGATGTTCTTTACATCAAGCTTTGCATCATGCATTGGACCGACATTCCAAAGTTTTACATGCAGCGGCGCATGAGACACCTTTGAATCAACAGCATTATTATTCATAGCGACTCCGTTTCTTTAAGATTAAAGTAAGAGTGACACAGTAGCGTTTCTCACCAGACTCTCGCCCCTTGGAGTATGCAGCCGAATACTTCACTGGCGAGATATGTGATGGTCTTTCCATCATTGGATTACTGTGTATTATACCATTTCCCATGGGTGAAGAAGTTGGAGTCTAGAGTTGGAGTTGGAGGGTGGAGGGTTTGGGGTCAGGGGTCAGGAGTTGGAGAGTGGAATGGCAGCTTGCCCACGAAGTTCGGCGAGTATGTTCTCGACAATATAGCCATCACTCATCAGCTGAAGGCCGTATTTTGGGTCGGAGAGCTGCCGCGCCGTTTGCGTGGAGTAATACACGTCGAGCGCCCTTTCCGCATCAATGGACAGGGCTGCCGCCAACGCCAGCACGATTCGACTTTCCTTGCGCCACAATACATTATCTCTCATGACAACCCTTCCTCACATTTTCTTTGATTCAACAAACCGAACACACTCGTCAATTATCTTCTGGCTGTGGATGCATATCTGATGATTGACCTTCTTGTAAGCGAGCTGTCCTAACGCCTGCTCGGCCGTAATGATGCCGTTCTCGTAATCTTCAACAGTATCAATCACGTTGTCATTAGCGACACCACCCTCCACGACATCGTAGCGCGACTGCCGCTTCCCACCTTTGCGTGAATCTATCACATACTCCAGCCACTCAAGATCATATTGCTCGAATTTCTTATAGCGTTCGGCGGCAATCTGCATTGCCTTTGCATTGTCGAACATATAAATGTTCAACGTTGCCGTCGTGCCGGGCTGCCTGCCGGCGACCGCCTTTGCCCAAAGCTCGGCCTGCTTCCTCATGCGAGTCATGTAAAAGCCCTGCCCAAAATCGACCTTCTTCCGGCCGACCCCGACAAGTGGTTTTTTGACTTCAATTATGGAGCCATGATAGAGCTTAATCATTTCACGGCCTCCCAGTTGAGAAGAGTCTCAACTGTATCTTCCGCAACCCAATCTATTCCTTGGGTATGAAGGACGTCATAATGAGACAACAGCCTATTGTGAATCAGATTCCGAGCTTTCAGGCGACGATACATTTCCCAGGAAGGAATCTTCATCCGCTTCGCAGCATTCTCAATCGCCATTACGGCGAAGTGGATATGCCTATATGGTTTTGTCATTTTCATTTCATCGCTCCGTTAGTTCGTCATAGCGGCTCGAGTTCCTTGACAAACGTCCGCGTGCCGTCGGGCGCGATGCTGACGATCTTGCCGTCTTCGAGCACCGTCACAGACAAGCCGCGCGCCCAGGCCGCGCGAACAGCTTCCATGCTCGCCTTGGACGCAAGCCGCGCAAGCATCTTCGCCTCGTCAGAAAACCTATCGTCTAGTTCCACCATAGACACAATTCCCCTTTTCAGCCATTAAAACAACGCTCACGCCCCGTGGGGTATGCAGCCGAATACCTCACTTCCACGGGTCTGCCCAACTTCTGACGTTGCTGGAGCATTATGCACCAACTTAATTTCGCGTATTTTAACCTATCGGCTGGCAGAAGTCAATAGGCCTCCTCCATCGTGTCGCGTAGTTAGCAAAAGCGGAAAAGTTGTAGTCAGCAAAAGTGAACTCATCTTTGAGACCGCAGCAGGCGCGTGTTGGTGGTGAAGACGACCTTCGGAGGCTCTGAATGCGTCGGCTTGTTGAGCGCGACCGAAACCGTCCCGTCGACATGCCGGTAGAGATACGCGCGGGTTCCGTTTGGGCATTCGGTCGGGCACCACATCCCGTCCAGGAAGACCTTCCCCCGGGCGCCGATGACAATGCGCGAGCGGGTGGCCCACACGAGCTCCCACCATCCGTCCGACGGAACCGCGCGCAGCTTGTTGCGCCCTTCGCGGACCGCCCCGTCCCAGGCATCCCCCGGAGTCATCCCGATCTCGCGGTGGAGCTCGAACGAGTTGCGGTAGTCGACAAGCGCCTGCGCGTGGGCGTTGAGGACCTCCAGCGGGGTCGCGGCCGTGAACCCCTCGTGCGAGAACGAGCGCGGCAGCCTGTCCTGCCAAACCTGGTGCACCCGCTCGATCTTGCCCTTCGCCTCCGGGGTGTTGGCGAGGACGAACGAGACGCCGAAGAACCTGAGCCTCTCCTCGAGCTGGGTGACGCCCGCGCCGCCGGAAGTGAAGAACGACGCCTTGTCCACGTACACCTGCAGCGGGATGCCGAAGCGCCCGAAGGCGCCGTGGAACATGTGCAGGTACGCCCCGAGGCTCTCTCTCGCGTAAAGGCCGCAGCCTACCTGCATGCGGCTGCAGTCGTCCAGCATGTCGATGAGGTGCAGCTGGGGGCCGCCCCTGCCGAGGAAGTAGTCCGGCGTGGCGTCGAGCTGCCAGAGCTCCCCGACGCAGGTGCGCTGCCACCTCCGCGTGTGCGGGGAGACGTGGGGCTTCTGCCTGAAGCTCTTGATGCCCTGCGCCAGGGCCCACTTCCTGACCTGCGCCCGGTCCAGCCGGAAGCCGAAGCGCCGGCCGGCCTCTGCCGCCGCGAAGGCATACGAGAACCTGTCAGCGTTGCTGTCCTTCGACAGCACCTCGCGCAGGAAGTTGCGCACCTCTTCCGGCCATCGCGGCATGTGGTCGCCTCCCGACGCCCCCGGAACCCAGTCGGCACCGAGCCCCTGCGCCTTTGCCGCAAGGAAGGACGTGCGCAGGCCGTAAAGCCGCGTCTTGCCGATCCCGAGGTCCTGCATCGCGGCCGACAAGCTGATGCCGCCCTCTGCAAACTGAGCCACCGTGTCGCGCACATGGGCGACACCCAGACGTGATGCCAACTGTCGTTTCATGGGGCGTATTATACCCCATCAGTTCACTTTTGCTGACTACACCGGCGGCCGCCCCCCTAGGGGGGCGTATTGACATGCCTTATTTCACCAAAGCACGCCGTTTGCCGACACAATCCCTCGCTGAAGCCCGCTTAACAAGCCCAAACACCGCAGTTCACTTTTGCTAACTACAACAGTTCACTTTTGCTTTCACCTCGACA
>CACWVU010000007.1 GCA_902764415.1 uncultured bacterium
AAGCCCAAACCAAAACTGCTATAATACCGACAACAAGCAAGAAAGCTTCGTCAGCACAGGGCTACGCAACGAGTGTTGCACTGGCTACTGGATGGCGGGAAACAAAAACACAACAAACCAAAGCAAGGAAGGAAAACAACATGAACATAAAGACCGCAGTTGCAGCGATGTCGGTGCTGGCTTCGACCGGCGCGTTCGCCGACTTCAGCCTCAACCTCGACCTGTCGGGCAAGCCAATGCGCGACCTCTCGAAGACGACCTCCAAGGCCATTGTCGGCTACATCAGCGCGATGCACGCCTACGGCGACGACTACTGGTTCGTCACCAACAAGTACGAAACCGCCGCGGTGATGAAGAAGGCCGGCTGCTACAACACCGCCACCTGGAGCTCCGACCAGTGGTTCGCCCGCCGCAACGACCCTAATCCGAAGAACCGCACCAACCCGAAGGCGCAGTTCGACTTCTGGAAGCAGAACGGCTTCAAGGTGCTGATCGGGCTTTCCCCCATCGGCCCGAAGCAGGCGGCGGACGAGAAGGTGTTCAAGTCCATCGTCGACGACAAGGTCGGGTTCGTCAAGTGGATCATCGACAACGGCTACAAGGATGTCGTGCAGGGCTTCGAACTCGGCTGCGAGACGTACTATATGCCCTACGACCGGCAGGACGCGCTCATCAAGCTCTGGACGGCGCTGGTGCCCGAGATCCTGAAGATCTGGCCGAAGTGCCCGATGGGCGTTCCGGTCGCAGAGAACTTCGAGCTCAATCCGGACATCAAGCAGGTCCGGAACCGTATGCTCGCCGCCGGCGAGATCAAGCGCGACACCTATTTCGCGGCGGCCGCGTTCAACCAGTACTCGGCCTACTTCATCATGGGGCTTGCGACGAACAACGTCCTCGACAAGATCTCCCACGTCACCTACCACACCTACGGCGCGGAGACTCCCTATAGCTGCTCCTACTACGGCGTGAAGCGCATCCGCGGCTTTGCCGAGGCGTTTCCCGAGATCAAGGGCAAGCGCACGTGGTGGACTGAGATCCGTCCGCGCTCCGACGAGGACAACCGTTGCCAGCGCATCTTCCGCGAGGCGCTGATCATGGGCCACTACTCGCTTATGATGATGTGTCAGCCCGAGGTGGACGGCTTCTACCACCACAACCTCTGCAATCTCGCCGGCGGGCTCTACATCTCGAACGGCAAGAGCTGGAACGTCCAGTGGATGGACGAGGGTGGTGAATATCCCGACTACGACAGCCCGCTCGGTCGCCCACGCATGGAGGTCGGCGCGCAGGGCGCGGTCTACCACATCATCGCCAACGCGCTGATCTCGCACCCGCTCCTCTGGCACCACGGCACCTCGAAGGACATGGACACCGAGGACAGCTTCTACACCTCCGCCCGCGTCTGCGACCAAGTCTACGAGCGACGCAAGGCGCTCAAGGCAGGCGTCAAGGCGCCGGAAGTCCTCGGCGAAGTCGAGTGGGCCGCGCTCACCAAGGGCAACGAGCTCTGCCTCGTGATGGTCAACACCAAGTCCACCGCCGAGAAGATCCAGGTAACCGTCCCCGGCAGGCAGTTCGCGGCGCCGACCTACCGGATCGCCCGCATCAAGGATCCGAAGTACATCGACTGCCGCGAGGTTCCCGGCGAGGCAAGTCTCTGGGAGGTGCTGGCATACGAGGATACGCAGACGGGCTTTGCCGGCGGCGGTGCCTACGAAGGGCCCAAGAGTGGCTTTGACACCCTGAAGGTCGAGATCGGCCCGCACACCGCGCAGTCTGTCACGGTCGTGATGCGCAACGCGCCGAAGAAGTAGTCCTTCTTCCCCACGCCCGCCACAACGGCGGGCGTGAGCTTGTCAGCCCGCGAGGAACGGGTTGGAGGCGAACTCGCGCGCGAGGGTCGTCTCGGGGCCGTGGCCGGGGACGACGAGCGTCTCCGGCGGCAGCGCCTTCAGCGAGCGGAGGCTCGCCATCAGCGTCGCCATGTCTCCGCCGGGGAAGTCGGTGCGCCCGACCGAGCCGGCGAAGAGCGTGTCGCCGCTCAGCAGCAGTCCGCGCGCGCCGTCGCCGGCGTCGAAGTCCTCAAGGTAGTACGAAACGCCGCCGGGAGTGTGGCCGGGGGTGTCCAGCACTCTGAACAGCGGCGCCTCGGACGCGGGGTGGAGCCCTGCGATTTTCACGACCGGCGGATACTCAGGCGGCATCTGGTTGAAGGGGTGGGAGACGACGGGGATGTCCCGCTCGCCGAGGTAGACCGGCGTCCCGGGCGCGGCGGCGAGAATCGCGTTGACTCCGCCGATGTGGTCGAAGTGGGCGTGGGTGAGGAAAATCCCGCGCGGCCGGAGGGCGAGCCGGTCGAGCTCGCCGAGGATCCGCTGCGGCTCGCCGCCGGGGTCGACGATCCACGCCTCGCCGTCCCGATGGAGGATGGTGCAGTTGACTTCGAACGACCCGACGCTGATGGTGATGCGCTTCATGAGGCGAAGTATACCATATTTTCAGACTGAGCAGCAGAGGACGATTTCCGTCCGAGGTGCGCTTCCATCAGCGCGCGGAAAATGCTATAATATCCGCCGTGACGAAAAAAGAAAGGAGCACAAGATGACAAGTTGCGGATGGCTGTGGCTTTACGCGGGCGCGGGACTGATGCTGGCGGAACTGCTGGCGCCGGGGTTCGTGGTGTTCTTCTTCGGGCTTTCCGCCGCGTCGGTGGGGCTGTGCCGCTTCGCGTTCGGCGAGGCGCTCACCCCGACCTGGCAGCTTGCGGCGTTCTCCGCCTTCTCGGTGCTCTACCTGCTCTTCCTCAGGCGCTGGCTGAAGCGCGTCTTCATGGGCACGGTCACCACCTCGGCGACCGACTTCGAAGACGACATGGTCGGCCGCTTCGCCAAGGTGACGGCCGCGATCGCGCCGCCGAAGACCGGGCGGGTAATGGTGGGCGACGCCGAGTGGACCGCCTCCGCCGCGGCACCAATTGCCGCGGGCGCGGACGTCAAGGTGGTTGCGCGCGACAATCTGACGGTGCGGGTGGAGCCGGTCTAGGGCGGCCGTGAGGAAGGTCGAGGCGTTCGACGCGCGGCGCAAGGCCGTGGACGCGGTGGCGGACTTCGTCGCCGCGCGTTCGCGTCTTGACGCATCTGGCGCCGCTTCGCTTGCGCACCTCCTCGTCGTCGTGCCGACCGCCGAGAGCGGCCGCCGCCTCCGGCATGCGCTGGCGCGGCGCTTCCCCGCCGGCGTCGTCCCGCCGTTGGTCCGGACGCCGGCGCATCTCGTCGACCTTTCCTCGCCCGACATCGCCGGCCGCGCCGACGAGCTGCTGGCGTTCAGGGAGGCGCGGGACGGCAAGGGCGGCTTCGACGTCGCCGCCGAGCTCGCGGACATCCGCCGCATCCTAGGCGCGAACGCGCTTTCCTTCGCCGACGTCGCCAAGCAGGTGGGCTCCATCCTCAACGGCGAGCTGGCCGACGTCGAGGTCGAGCGCTGGCAGAAGCTCGCCGACCTTGAGGCGCGCTACCTCGCCGCGCTCGCCCGCCGCGGCAAGCGCGACCGGATCGCCGCGCTCAAGGACGCGCTGGCGAAGCCCATCGAGTTTCCCGGCGTCGAGGCGGCGGTCGTCGCCTGCGTCCTCGATCCGATCCCGGTGATGAACCGCGTCCTGGACGAGTCGGGTCTGCCGGTGACGGAGCTTGTCCCAGACGTGTCGTCCGCGCCCGAGCTCATTCGTTCGCAGATCGTCGTCTCTGGCACGGCGTCGAGCGAGGCCGCGAAGATCGCGGCGTTATTCGCGTCCGTCAAGGATGACGAGGCGCTCCCCTCGCTCTGCCTCGCCGATCCCGAGACCTTCCCCGAGGTCCAGGGCGCGCTGCGCGCCCGCGGGCTTAAGGTGCACAACCCCTCGGCGACGCCGCTCTCCACCTCGTCGCTCGGCCACCTCGCCCGCCAGCTTGCCGCGCTCGCGCGGACGTCGTCGTATTCCGTCTTCTCCGCGTTCGTGCGCGGCGGCGACGTCCGGCGCTGGCTCAAGGCGGAACTGGACCTCGACGACGCGAAGCTCACCGCGGCGATAGTCGACCTCGACAACCGCCAGCAGCAGCTCATCCCGGCGGAGGTGGACGACATCGCGCCGAAGACCGAGCATACGCTGCGCGCGATCTTCGAGTTCGTCAAGGTGCAGCTCCGCAAGCGCGGCATGCGGCAGATGCTCGCCTCGATCTTCGCGACGCTCGCCCTCGACGACCGCGACGAGCGTTCGCGCGAGTTCGCGGCTGCCGCGGAGGCGGTGAACGGACTCATCGACGAGTGCTTTGCGACTGACGTGCCGCGCGAGCTGGCGCTCGAGCTCTTCGAGCGGCGGCTCGGCGAGGCGACGTACGAGCTGGAGCCGGACGAGGGCGAGACGATTCTCACCGACGGCTGGCTCGAGCTGCCGTTCCTCGACGTCGACGAAGTCGCTGTCTCCGGCTTTGCCGAAGGGCGGGTGCCGGAGTCCGTCGTGGGCCACGCCTTTCTCCCCGATTCGCTCCGCCGCGGACTGGGCCTGGCGGACAACGCGTCGCGCACGGCGCGCGACCGGACAATCCTCGCGATGGCGCTTGCATGCCGCAGGCCGGAGGCGGTGACGCTCTTTTTCCATTCGGTGGACGGGAAGGGCGACGTCCTGAAGCCGTCGCGGCTCCTGTTCGACTGCAGAGACGATGCGGAATTCGTCCGCCGCGTGGCATGGCTCTACGCGTCGCGCGCCGGCACCGGCGAGACGCCGCCCGCCGACCTGCCCGCGCGCTGGAAGATAAACCTGCCGGTGCCGCCGGAGCACAAGGACCTCAACAAGACCTCTCCCTCCAGCCTCGACCAATACCTGCACTGCCCGTTCACCTATTTTCTCCGCAAGACGTTCGGCGAGAGCGAGGACTACCGCGCCGAGGAGCTGGACGCGTCGGAGTTCGGAAACCTTGCGCACAACGCGCTGGAGGCGTGGGGAAGCGGGAAGCTGAAGGACTCGACGGACGCCGACGCGATCGCGGCGGAGCTGGAGGAGAAGGTCGACGCGCTGCTCGCGGAGCGCTTCGGGCTGGAGATCCCGGCGATCGTCGCGCTCCAGGGCGAGAGCGTGAAGCGGAGGCTCCACCGCTTCGCCGCGCTCCAGGCCGCGCGCGCGGTGGAGGGCTGGCGCGTCATGGCGACGGAGCGCAAGATGAAGGTCGTCTACGGCCACACGACCGTTGCAGGACGCTGCGACCGCATCGACTTCAACGAACGGACCGGCGAGTGGTGCGTCGTCGACTACAAGACATGGGACAGCAAAGATCGCGCCGTCGCGTTCGAACAGCCGAAGGACAAGGAGACCGGCAAGACCATCCGCGTGTGGAAGAGCCTGCAGCTGCCGCTCTACTGCGCGATGCTCGACGCCGACCCGGACTTCCCCGAGGCGAAGCGCGAGCACATCACGGCTTCGTACTGCATCCTCGCCAAGACCGCCGCGGACACCTGCTATTCCGAGTCGTTCTCGGGCGCTGACGTCCCCGATGCCGAGGCCAAGGTGAAGGAGCTGATCGCCGGCATCGAGCGCGGTATTTTCTGGCCGGCGGCGACCGAGCCGGAATGGAAGTGGGATTTTGCCGACTGGATCTTCAACTCGCCCGCGGAAAGCGTCGACCCCGACTGGATCGAAGACCAGGAGCGGCGGCTTCACCAAGAGAAAGGCGGGATCTCGTGACGGAGAACGTCCTTATCGAGGCGTCGGCCGGGACCGGCAAGACGCAGGCGCTGGCCGAGCGGCTGATTGCGCTCGTCAAGGGCGGACTGGAGCCGTATGAGATCGTCGCGCTGACCTTCTCGCGCGCCGCGGCGGGCGAGATCTTCGAGCGCTTCGTCTCGCTGCTCGCCGACCGGGCGCAGGGCGACCCGTCCTGCGCGGCGCTGCTGCGCAAGGTCGTCGCCACCCAGCACCTCTCGCAGATCGGGACCCTCGACAGCTTCCTCATGCGCATCGCGCGGAGCTTCCCGCTGGAGCTGGGGCTCGACGGCGGCGTGGAGATAATGGACGACTACCGCTCCGGACAGGAGCTCGCCCGCATCTCGTTTTCTGTCCTCCGGCGCACCGACGCCTCCGCCCGCCGCGCATTCACCGACGCCTTTTCCCTTGCGATGAACGGCGAGGACGTCCGGAGCTTCATCGACTCCTACCGCAAATTCGTCAGGGATTGGCAGAAACTCTTCCGCGCGAATCCATCCGAACGCGCCTGGGGCGACGCGTCGGCGATATTCGGCGAAACGCCGGCGTGGGTGAAGACTGACGAGAAGGCGCTTTCGTTACTCGCGGACCGGCTTGCCGGAATCTGCGACTCCGCTGCGTGGCCAGAGTTCGTCGAATGGGTGCGTAACTTCCGCGGCGATTTCAACGGAATCAAGGGGTTCGCGAAGAAGTTCTTCGAACTGGACGACATCCTCACTGGTGCGACAATCGAAGTCAAGTACAACCGAAAGACCTATTCCTTCGGCGGCGCCCAGGCGCAGGCCGTGCGCGAAGCCATGCTGGGCGTCTGCGGCTATGTCGTCGGCCGCTGCCTTGGGTTCGCCCGCGGCGTCTACCGACTCATCTCGGAATACGAGAAGGACTACGACGCCAACGTGCGCGGGAAGGGGAAGCTCGTCTTCGACGACGTGCCGCGACTCCTTGCCTCGCTCCCCGCCGACGTGCGCCTCGCGCTTGAATACCGCCTCGACGCGAAGATCCGCGCGTGGGCGCTCGACGAGTTCCAGGACACGAGCCGCGACCAGTGGGCGGCGCTCTCGCCGCTCGTTGACGAGGCGAAGATGTCCGACGGAGAGAAGTCGGTCTTCGTCGTCGGCGACCGGAAGCAGGCGATCTACGGCTGGCGCAACGGCGACGTCGGGATCTTCCGCGGCGAACGGGACGGCGGGGCGTACGCGATCGAGGCGCTCAACAAGACCTACCGCTCTTCGCATGCCGTCGTCGAGGCGGTGAACCGCGTCTTCGTGCGCGGGCGGCTGCGCGGGGAGTTCCCGGGCTGGGAGGCGGCTGAGCACGTCTCCGCGAACGGCGAGGACATGCCTGGCTTCGTGCAGGCGGTCACGGCGCCCGGCATGTTGCCTGAAGACCTCTTCGAGCCGGTCTTCTGCGCACTCCAGGCGGTCGATCCGGTGCGGCGCGCCATTTCCGCCGCAGTGCTGGTCAGGGCCAACACGATCGGCGAGCAGATTGCCGCGTACCTGAAGTCCAGGGGGATGGACGGAGTGGTATGGGAAGGGGAAAGCGCGATCCTCGACACGCCCGCCCTGCAGGGCTTCGTCGACCTGGTGAAGCTCGCCGACCATCCCGGCTACCGGCAGGCATACAGCCACTTCGCCTCGACGCCGCTCGCGTCGGCGCTCTACCCGGACGGCGTTCCCGGCGCGGAGGAGGTATCGCAGTTCGCCGCGCAGTCGTTCGCCGCGAAGGGGCTGGTGCGCACGTTCCGAGACTTGCGCGCGCGCCTGCCGGAGGATCCGTCCGAGGCGTGGAGCGAGTTCACCGAGACGCGCTTCACCGACATGCTGCGCGCGGCGGCCGAGTTCGAGCTGGCGCTGGAGCCGGGGACGCGGCTTTCGGACTTCGCCGACTTCCTCGCGGCGAAGAAGCAGCGCTGCCTCGCCGAGCCGGGCAAGATCAAGATCATGACGATCCACCGTTCCAAGGGGCTGGGCTTCGACTACGTGGTTCTGCCGCTCTACGAGCACAACCCGCTCGACACGTCCTCGAAAGGCGCGGTCGTGGCGGATAGCTGGGTGCTGCCCGACCCGGGCGCGAAGGTCGCCAGGATCGTTCCCGGGATTGCCGCGGCGCGTGCGGCGCGGCAGGAGCGCGTCGAGGAGGAGGCGCTCTGCACCTACTACGTGGCGATGACGCGGGCGAAGCACGCGATGACCGTCGTCTGCCGTCCGCCGACGCAGAGCGGATCGACGTGCTACATGTCCAACTTTGTCCGCGAGGCGCTGCCCGAACCGGTCGGCGACCCAAGGTGGTACAAAAAGATTGCTGGGTGGAAGCGTCGCCGCGCCGCCGGCAAGGGCGAGCAGCCGGAGCCGGCGGAAGCGCCGCGGCAGAAGCCGGTGCGCGCAAAGCGCGAGCGCGTCCGCCGCCGCCTCCCGTCGCTTGCGTTCCGCTCCGGCATGGCAGCGGGAGAGCTTTTCGCCGACGGCTCCGCGCGCCAGGCGGCGCTGCGGCGGGGCACGGACGTTCACGCGCAGCTGGAGGCGGTCGTGTGGGTCGACCCCGCCGCGCCGAAAGACGAGCTCGAGCGGCGGATTCTCGCCAACGGCTGGACGGGCGCGTTCGTGAAGGGGAACGACGCGGCGGCGTTGTGGCGCGAGCGGAGCTACGAGCGGCTGGTCGGCTCGGAGTGGGAGTCGGGGCAGTTCGACCGCGTCGTCTTCCGCGGCGAAGGCGACTCAAGGCGCGCTGTCGTCTACGACTTCAAGACCAACCGCCCCGCGCGCGGCGAATCGGCGGACGCCTTCGCCGCGAGGATGCGCGAGGCGTACCTGGGACAGATGACGGCGTATCGCGCGGCCGTCGCGTCGCTCGCCGGACTTCCCCCTGGGCGCGTCGGCGCGGAGCTGCTGCTCGTCGAAACCGGCGCGTCGGTGCCGGTATTTGTGATATAATACACATTCAAGAAAGGTTTAAGGAGAGACAATGGCAGAAGCTACACTTGAGATGAGGCGGCATTCCGCGGCGCACCTGATGGCGCGCGCGGTGCAGAACGTGTTCGAGGACGTGCAGGTCGACATCGGCCCGGCTACGGACGAGGGGTTCTACTACGACTTCGACCTGCCGCACCGCCTTTCGCCGGAGGACTTCCCGAAGATCGAGGCCGAGATCGCGCGGCTCATCGCGCTCGACGAGCCGTTCGTCAGGAAGGTCGTCTCGCGCGACGAGTGCGCGAAGATGCTCGCGGGCCAGAAGTACAAGCTCGAGCGCCTCGGCGACATCCCCGAGGGCGAGGACATCTCGACCTACGCCGTCGGCGACTACGTGGAGATGTGCCGCGGTCCGCACGTCGCCCACTCGAAGGAGATCGGCGTCGTCAAGCTCACCCGCGTCGCCGGCAGCTACTACCGCGGCGACGAGAAGAACAAGATGCTCCAGCGCATCTACGGCATCGTCGCGAAGGACCAGGCGGAGCTGGACGAGATCGTCGCGCGCGCCGAGGAGGCGAAGAAGCGCGACCACCGGCGTCTCGGCGTGGAGCTGGACCTCTTCCACCTCGACCCCGAGGACCCCGGCCAGATCTTCTGGCATCCTCGCGGGTGGTCGATCTACATCACGCTCCAGGACTACATGCGCCGCAAGCTCGTCAAGGACGGCTACCAGGAGGTCAACACGCCGGCAATCATGCCGCGCAGCCTCTGGGAGCGCAGCGGCCACTGGGCGCACTACCAGCAGAACATGTTCATCACCGAGAGCGAGAAGCGCCTCTTCGCGGTGAAGCCGATGAACTGCCCGGGCGCGATCGAGATCTTCAAGAGCCGCACGCGGAGCTACAAGGACCTGCCGCTCCGCCTCGCCGAGTTCGGCCACTGCGCGCGCAACGAGCCGAGCGGCACCCTGCACGGCATCATGCGCGTCCGCGGCTTCGTGCAGGACGACGCGCACATCCTCTGCACCGAGGACCAGATCGAGGCGGAGGTGGCGAAGTTCTGCCGCCTCCTGAAGGACGTCTACTCCGACTTCGGCTTCGACAGGAACCTGCTCGTCAAGCTCTCCACCATGCCCGAGGACCACGTCGGCGACGTGGCTACCTGGCAGCACGCCGAGGCCGCGCTCGCTGCGGCCTGCAAGGCGGCCGGCATGGACTACGAGATCCAGCCCGGCGAGGGCGCGTTCTACGGGCCCAAGCTCGAGTTCACGCTCGTCGACGCGCTCGCGCGCCAGTGGCAGTGCGGCACCATCCAGCTCGACTACCAGCTGCCGAGCGCGGAGCGCCTCAACGCCGAGTACATCGGCCCCGACGGCAAGAAGCACCATCCGGTGATGCTCCACCGCGCCGTGCTCGGCTCGCTCGAACGCTTCATCGGCATCCTCATCGAGCACTACGCCGGCGCATTCCCGCTCTGGCTCGCGCCTGAACAGGTGAGGGTGCTGCCGGTGAGCGACAAGGCGCTCGGCTACGCGAACAAGGTGGCCGCCGCGCTCGCCGACGCTGGCTTCCGCGTCGAGGTGGACTCGTCGGCCGAGAAGCTCGGCGCGAAGATCCGCCTGGCGACGGTCGAGAAGGTGCCGTACCAGCTCGTGGTCGGTCCGCGCGACGAGGCCGCCGGGCAGGTGTCGGCGCGCAGCCGCGCGGACGGCGACCTCGGCGCGATGGCGCTCGCCGCGTTCGTCGAGCGGCTCGCCGGGGAGCTCAAGGCTTGACCCTGCGCGGCCTCGCGTTCCTCGCGCTCGTCGGCCCGGTCGTCGACCCGGGCTCGTCCTTCGCTCCGTACGGCCAGTACAAGCTCGAGCGCTTCGTCGAGGAGCGCGTCCTCTCCGAGCGCGCGAAGGGCGAGTACTACGACGAGGCCGCGAACGCCTTTCGCACCCACTACGACGACAACGGGTCCTGGCAGGGCGAGTACTGGGGCAAGACGATGCTGGGGGCTGCCGCGACCGCGGCGCTCCGCCGCGACCGCGACCTCGGCGAGTGGATCGTCCGGAAGGCCGTCGCGTTCGTCGACGAGTTCCAGCGCCCCGACGGCTACATCTGCACCTACTCGGACGAGAACGCGATCGGCCCCAATCCCGACGGCTCGGAGCGGTTCTGCTGGAACCTCTGGAGCCGCAAGTACACGCTCTGGGCGCTCCTCGAGGCCTCGCGCCTGGCCGAGTCAGACCCAGAGCTCGCGAAGCGCGTCCCCGGCGCCGCGGAGAAGCTGCTCGGCGCGGCGCGGCGGCTGATGGACCACTGGATCGGCCAGATGGAGAAGGGGAAGGTGAAGATCGACAAGACCGGCTACTTCGCCGGCATCCCCTCGATGAGCGTCCTCAAGCCGCTGATGCTGCTCTACCGCCGCACCGGAGAAAAGAAGTGCCTCGACTACGCGCGCTCGCTGGTGGCGATATGGGAGCGCGAAGGCTCGATGCCGGGTCTCATAGCCAACGCGTTCTCGGGCAAGCCGGTGAGCGAGTGGCATCCCAACCCGGGCTGGTGGGCGAAGGCATACGAGATGATGAGCTGCTATGAGGGAGTGCTCGACTTTGCGGACGCGACCGGCGATAAGCGGCTCGTCGACGCGGTGCGCAACGTCGCCGACCTCCTCGACCGCTACGAGTCGAACCCGTTCGGCTCGGTCGGCTACTTCGACCACTTTTCGGCGGCGCGGGAGTGTCCCAACGCGACCACCGAGGTCTGCGACGTCATCCACTGGATGCGGCTCAACCACGCGCTCTTCGCCGCGACCGGCGACAGGCGGTGCATCGACCGGATCGAGAACGCGTACCTCAACGGCTTCCTGCCGGCGATCTTCCGGGACGGCACCTGGGCCTGCCACGCGACGCGCTCGCACGGCACGCGGCAGTTCGCCGCGCCGCACCAGGTGGGGATGAAGTACCACCAGTGCTGCGTGGACAACGCGCCGCGCGTCCCGCTCGACCTCTACGAAAGCGCCGCGGCGCTGGAGCCGGACGGAACCGTCCTCGCGCTCCTCTACTTCCGCGGCGACTACGCGCTCGGCGGCGGCGTGCGCTACCGGGTGCTTGACTACAACCTGCTCGCCGGCCGGCTGCGCGTTGCGGTCGTGGCCCCGGGCAGGCGCAGCGTCAGGTTCCGCGTGCCGCCGTGGGCGGAGGACTTCCTGGTGGACGGCCGGCCGGCGGATGCGGACGGCTGGGCGCGGGCGGAGGCTGGCGCGGGCGAGACCGGGTTCACGCTCACATACCGTCCGCGCGTCGCGCTGCACGAGTGGAAGACGCGCGAAGGCGCGGATCCGCGCGCGGAGCTTTTCGAGCAGGTGAAGGAGACGCCGGAGATGGCCGGCCTTGCGCGGCGCGAAGGCGGGGTGTACTTGACTTACGGTCCGTTCCTGCTTGCGAAGTCCACGCTTTTTTGCGCGAGCCGCGAGGAGTGCCTGAATCCGCCGCGGCGGGTGTCCGTCGGCGAGAAGGTGTCGCTGACGCAGGCTCGCGGCGCCAAGTCGCGCAGCCGCTTCTGGCGTGCGAGGTTCGGCGAGGGAGAGGACGCGTTCTCGGTCTGGGTGGTCGACCTGCAGTCGCACGACGCGAACGACCCGGCGGCGGCGTTCTCGATCTGGTTTTAGGCAAGCGGAGGAGCAAGACATGGAGGAGATAGACTTTACGTCCGACACGTTCGACGACATCGTCGCCAAGGACCAGCGCTTCAACGCGCGGGCGTACGCGCTCTTGATGGACGTGGTGCACGCGCTCACCAAGGACGGCGCCCACACGACCGGAGAGGACGTCCTCGACGAGTTCCGCGAGACCGCGCTCGACCAGTACGGGCCGCTCGCCTACACGGTGCTGACGGAGTGGGGGGTGAACTGCACCGAGGACATCGGCGAGATGATGTTCAACCTGGCGGACGGCCGCCGGATCTCGCGCGAGGACGGCGACACGCCCGAGGCGTTCGTCGGCGGCTACGACTTCAAGGAGGCCTTCCTCGGCCCCTACCAGACGTGAGCGTCGGCGAGCGGCCCCCGCGACGCCGCGCCCCATTTCCTCCGTGCGGGGAGACGCCGCTCGCGGCAGTTTCCGCGGCAGTTTGCGCATATCCCACGACCAAAGGTCGTCCGCAACGCGGATGCACTGGCAGTGGTGCAGTTTTGATTAACACGCGGATTTGTTCGCGTCTAACGACGCTCACTTTTCGCGGCGGCGGAAATCTGCCGCGAAAGACAACACGGAGCGCGGCAAAAATGGTATAATTCACGCGATGAAACCCCATGCCAAGACCGCGCTTTCCCTCGCCCTCGCCATCGTGGGCGGAATGGTGGCTGACATGCGCTGTGACGCGTCCGTCACGTTGGCCCAACCAAGGGCGGCCATTGGGAGGTGCTGGCATGACCTTGGCAAGGCGTTCAATTCTTCTCGCGAGCATCGGAACCTCTCCCTGGGTGCAGACAAACGTCGTGTGGGCGCTTGCGCATCAGAAGAAGCCGGTTGTGCATAACACACGAACTTTGGTACAATTTGCATGGATGACAGGAGCGGCTTAGTGAAATACAGAATATTTATATCGAGCGTCCAGCGCGAATTTGCCAAGGAGCGCAAGGCTCTCGCATCCTACATTCGAAAGGATGCAATCCTCGGCAAGTTCTTTGAAGTATTCCTTTTTGAGGAGGTCCCGGCGCAGGAACGGAAGGCCGATGGCGTGTATCTTGCCGAAGTCGACGACTGCGACATCTATCTTGGCATCTTCGGCCACACATACGGCAATGTCGATTCCAGAGGCGTCTCGGCGACCGAGTGGGAGTACCGGCGCGCGGCGGCAAGACACAAGTATCGCATTTGCTTTGTCGACAAGTCTGCCGGCGAGACAGACCCGCGACAGGCGGCTTTCATTTCGCGCGTCAATGACGACGTCGTCCGCAAGGGTTTTGTCGGCTACGACGATTTGCGCACTGCGGTCTACGCAGCGCTCGCCAAGCACCTTGAGGGCAAGGGACTCATAAATGTCCTTCCGTTCGATTGTTCTAATTCCGCCAATATCCAACTGAAGGATCTATCCACATCCAAGATGCGCCAATTTGTCAGGGATGCACGTATTGAGCGCAAGTGGAATGTCCCCGTTAACGCAACGCCAGTTAAGATTCTGGAAGCATTGCGGCTGATTGATGACAATGGCCATATTCTCAATCCGGCGGCGTTGCTGTTTGGGAAAGATCCACAACGCTATTTCCCTGCGTCCTGTGTCAAGTGCGCATGGTTTTTGACTGACCGTGTTGAAAAACCGATGGCCGATCATCAGATATACACGGGCGATGTCTTCAAGATGGTCGATGACGCGACATTCTTTGTCATGTCGCACATCAGCAATCAAATCGGCCCGCACGATGCGGCAGACAGTGCGGCGGCGACGTCGCGGTTTGAACTTCCCGAGCCGGCTGTGCGGGAGGCGATAGTCAATGCGGTATGCCATCGCGACTACGCAAGCGCGGCAAGTGTTCAGGTGATGCTGTTCAAGGATCGGCTGGAAATATGGAGTCCTGGGCCGCTTCCGAAAGGCATGACGCTTGCGAAGATGTACAAGCGTCACAAGTCCTATCCGGCGAATCCGCTCCTTGCGTATGCGATGTTCCTGCGCAAGTACGTAGAGCAGACGGGCACGGGCACGGGCGACATCATTGCCCGCTGCCGCGAATGGGGGCTACCCGACCCCAAATGGCAGGTCGAGGACGGCGAAGACTTTGTTATGGTAATGTCGCGTCCGCAAAGTTCGGTTAAGAGTTCGGTTAGGACTGTGGATTGGAGTGTGGATAAGACTGTGGATTGGAGTGTGGATAAGAGTGTGGATTGGAGTGTGGATAAGAGTGTGGATTGGAGTGTGGATAAGACATGTGATCAAGTGCTTAGCATCCTGAAAACTAATCCGCGGGCTACGCTGGATCAAGTCGCGAACGTAGTTGGCCTTTCAGTTCGTGGCATTGAACAAGCCATCAAGCGACTGAAGAAAGCCAAGCGGATCAGAAAAGTTGGCGGCAAGCGCTTCGGCCATTGGGAAGTGACGGAATAACAACGAACTCGAAGATTGCGCCATGATCCTTTTCTTTACACGCCACCAATCTTCCGATAATCATAGCCTATCGGAAGTTCACTTGCAAGGAGGCTTGCATGAGCGGTAGATTCAATGAGAACACACGTGTTCAAGTCCCGGCGGCGATCCACCTTTGCCGTCTTGGGTACACGTACCTCGACCGAATCGGGGACGGTGACTGCGAGCCGTCCACAAACATTCTCGTCAATGTTTTTCGCGAGGCG
The DNA here is from genome assembly GCA_902764415.1 of uncultured bacterium. Classification (GTDB taxonomy): domain Bacteria; phylum Verrucomicrobiota; class Kiritimatiellia; order RFP12; family UBA1067; genus UBA1067. The sequence continues at coordinate 14,972 of CACWVU010000007.1, forward strand.
TTGTCTCGTCTCAATCAGGGCATAACGGACGATGAAATAAACCTTCGCCTGTCGGAACTTGTTCAGGCTGCGAAAAACGACGACCTTGGCCGCGAGTTCTTCCAGAAGATAACCGCCTCAAGCGGCGTTCGATACATAGACTTCAACAATCCGAACAATAACCTCTGGCATTGCACCACCGAGTTCACGTGCGAGAATCCTGACACGCATGACAACTTTCGCCCTGACATTACGTGCTTTGTGAATGGCCTTCCTCTTGCCTTTATCGAAGTCAAGAAACCCAACAACCACGAGGGGATGCTTGCCGAACGCGAGCGCATCAACACGCGATTCCGCAACAAGTCGTTTCGCCCGTTCTTGAACATCACGCAGTTGATGATATTCTCCAACAATCAGGAATACGATACCGAGAACGTTGTTCCCGTTCAAGGGGCGTTCTACGCGACAAACGCAAAGGAGCGGACATTCTTCAACGTGTTCCGGGAGAAGAACCCAAACATTCTTCGCGAGTCCGGCTATGTCGACATGGTCGCTGATGAGGTTCAAAAGCGGATATTGACCCATCGAAACTGCATTCCTATTCGATTGTCGCCGGAATATCGGACGAACCTTGCCCCTGGCACACCGACGAACAGAATCATCACATCGATGCTGTCACGCCGTCGCTTTCTGTTCATCCTTCGATATGCGTTCGCATACGTCGAGAAGACGCTGGAGCTTGCCGATGGCACGAAAGTAGAGGCGCTCGAGAAGCACATCATGCGCTATCAGCAGTTGTTTGCGACTTTCGCTCTCCGGCAGAAACTTTCCGAGGGCGTGAAAGGCGGCGTTATCTGGCACACGCAGGGAAGCGGCAAGACGGCTTTTGCCTACTACAACGTGAAATGCCTCACAGATTTCTATGCGGAACGACAAACGGTCGCAAAGTTCTTTTTCATTGTTGACCGTCTCGACCTTCTTGAACAGTCCGTGGACGAGTTCGCTGCTCGCGGCCTGATGGTGCAGACCGTCCAGAGCCGCAAAGAGTTGATGGACAAGATTAAGGACAACAAGCCGTTCTACAATCCAGACGGCAAGCCCGAAATCATCGTCGTCAACATCCAGAAGTTCAAGGAAGACCACACACCCGTCGTTATCGAGGGCGGGTACTCCACGAATCTCCAGCGCGTGTTCTTCATTGACGAGGCACATCGCGGCTACAATCCAGCGGGCTCTTTTCTTGCAAACCTGCTGGAGGCGGACGAGGAATCCGTCAAGATTGCCATGACCGGTACGCCGCTCCTTTCTGACGAGCGGGCCTCCTGGCGTGTATTCGGCGACTACATCGACACCTATTACTACGACAAGTCCATTGCTGACGGCTACACCCTAAAGTTGATCCGCGAGGACATCGAGACGGAATACCGTGAGAAGATTTCCAACATTCTCGAAACGCTCGCCGGCGATGTGGAGGTGAAGAAGTCCGATATCCGTAAGGACAAGATAATCGAGCATCCCAACTACCTCAACGGACTCTTGGGCTACATCTTTTCGGACATTCGCAAATTCCGCATCCAGAAAGACTGCCCCGTTGCCGCAGGAATGATCGTGTGCGAGACGAATCCCCAGGCACGGGAACTCTATCGCCTTTTTGTGGAGCGCAACAGGCCCGAGAATCTTCATCCCGGTGAGAAGCCTCTGAAGGCCGTCCTTATCTTGCACGACGAAGGCGACAAGGAAGAACGCAAGGGGTCGATCAAGGAATTCAAGAAGACGGAGTCCATCGACTTCCTCATAGTGAACAAGATGCTTCTCACAGGATTTGACGCACCTCGTCTCAAGCGTCTCTACCTGTGCCGCAAGCTCGACGGCCACGACCTCCTTCAGGCCCTCACACGCGTAAACCGTCCGTACAAAGATTTCCGCTATGGCTATGTTGTGGACTTTGCAGACATCAAGGAGAACTTCGTCGATACGAACAACCGCTATCTCAAGGAACTCCACGATGCCATATATGGGCGCGACAATGACGATGGCATAGACGGCGATGCCGATCCTGGCATACTGATCGCCTCGCCAGAAGAGATAGAGGCAAAGCTCCAGAACCTCAAGGATGCCTTGTTCCTTTATGACATCGACAACAAGGAGGAGTTCCGAAAGCAACTCGATGCAGAGGAAAGCAAACCAAGTCTCCTCTATCTGCGACGCAGTCTTGAAGAGGCGAAAGCCCTCTTGAACCAGATTCGCAGCTTCGGCGACGATGAATTGAAGGAGAAGGTCAAGAACATCGCCCCTGATTCCGTGCCGCAGTTGCTCTCGGAAGTCAACCACCGCATCGAGCGCATGAATCTTCTTGAGGGACTTGATCGGTCGGAAGACGTGACTGGCATCATCAATGAAGCACTCTCCCAAATGGAGTTCACCTTCCGTTGCAAGGGCAAGGAGGAGTTGGAATTCCTCTTCAACGACCTCAAGGAACGCTACCAGAACGTGCGTCACGAATTCGAGGCAAACTTCGATCACCACGAGGACAAGTATGTGAGCCTTGCCGCAGAGTTCAAGGACTTCTTCCGCAAACGCGGATTCGCGCCGCAGAACGTGACGGAGGCGAAGGAGGCAATTGGCTACATGGATTCCGTCATGGCAAAGATTCGGGAGATAAACCGCCTGAACAATATGCTGAAGCGGAAGTACCGCGAGGACGAGAAGTTTGTGCGCATCCATAAGCGCATCCGCGAGGAGAACGCCAAGCGCACCATCCCGCCGGAGAAACCCGTCATATCCCAGCGCGAGACGGAAATCATGGAGAACCTCAACCGCGTAAAGGACATGATCGACGAGACGATCTACTATAATGTCAACGTCCTCGGCAATCCGCCCGTATTCAACCAGGATGTGTTGCGGGCGGTCAGCCTGAAGTTGAACGAGATGGACATCAAGGCCTCGCTTGAAGACCGCAAGTTCATCCAGCGGCAGATCGCGGAGGAATACCTTGCCGACTATGATCTGGCCGGCTGATTCGGAGAAAAGACAATGGCAGACAGCGTAATAGAACAATCGACAAAGGAACTTATCGACTCACTCAAGCAGTCGTGCGGCAGCTTCGGCCTTGGTAACGACGGCAACGAGTACAAGATCATCGTTCAGGTCTTTCTCTACAAGTACTTCAACGACAAGTTCGGCTACGAGGCGAAGAACATACCCAACTACGGCGACCGCCTCAAGTCGGCCGACAAGTGGGATGCTGCATATGACAAGTTCACGGACGAGGATGTCGACGAACTGTTCGCCTATCTACCGTCATCCACGCCGAGACTGCGTCCGCACCAGACCATTGCACATCTCTACAACGCGATGACGCAGGGCGACTTTTCCACGCTTTTCGATTCGACCCTCCGCGAGATTGCCGTCCTCAACGCTGACATCTTCTCAATAGCAACCGACTCCAAGACGAAGATCACCGTTTTCGATAATTCCCTTATCGCAACTACCATCAACGACCCGACGAAGCGCGACGAATTCGCCCGCTCGCTTATGCGCCACATCGCTGACCCGAAGGCGAACTTCGAGCCGATGTTCTCGGAGAAGTACGACTTCTTCTCAACGATGTTTGAGCATCTGATCAAGGATTACAACAAGGACGGCGGCGGCAAGTATGCCGAATACTACACGCCCCGCTCGATTGCGCAGATCATGGCTCGGCTCCTCGTTGGCAGAGACGCAGACCTTCGCGGCGTTACCTGCTACGATCCGTCCGCCGGTTCCGGCACCCTCCTCATGGCACTCGCCCACCAGATAGGCGAGAACCGCTGCTCCATCTACTCGCAGGACATCTCGCAGAAGTCCTCGCAGATGCTCCGTCTGAATCTCATTCTGAACAATCTCGCGGCATCCATTCAGAACGTCGTTCAGGGCAATACGCTTCTTAGGCCAGGGCATCGCAACCCGGACGGCTCGATCCGCCGGTTCGACTTCGGGATATCCAATCCGCCGTTCAAGCTCGACTTCCCCGAAGAACGTGACAAGATTGCGGAGGATTCCGTCCGCTTTTGGGCCGGCGTTCCCAACGCCCCCGCGCAGATCAACCCAGACAAGCCGAAGATGAAGATATTTCTCTGCTTCATCCAGCACCTCCTGTACTCCCTTTCGGAAAAAGGCAAGGGCGCGATTGTCGTTCCAACCGGCTTCATCACGGCAAAGACGAGCATCGAAGGCAAGATCCTCCAGTATGTCGTTGACAAGCACATCGTGTATGGATGCGTCTCCATGCCGTCTAACGTCTTCGCCACGACGGGCACGAACGTTTCCGTCCTCTTCTTCGACAACTCGCGCAAGGCGGACAAGGTCGTGTTGATCGACGCCTCCAAGCTCGGCGAGGAATACAAGGACGGCAACAACCAACGCAAGCGACTCCGCGACTTTGAGATTCAGAAGATCGTTGATACGTTCCTCGACAAGAAAGCGGAAGACTGCTTTTCGGTTGTTGTTTCGCATGACGAAATCAAGGCAAAGGGCTACACGCTTTCCGCCGGACAGTACTTCGACGTGAAGATCGAATATGTGCCGATCACTGCCGACGAGTTCAAGGAGAAGGTTTCAGGCTTCAAGTCCCGCCTTGCGGAACTCAACGCCAAGGGCGCGGAACTCGACCGCACGATAGACGAGCAGTTGTCGAAACTGCATTTCGTGGAGAAGAAATAGCGATGGCAATAAGATTTGCATATAACGCCCGCTATGCGAAGTTGCGTCGGCAGATCGGGAAGGTCAAATTCGTAGTCGAGCAGACGCTGAACATCGCCTCGCGGCATCTTTGCACCTTTGCAAGATTTGAGATAGTCATTGACAAAATTATCGGTTGTGAAAAGGTAATACAAATACTTCGGAACGCATTTCTCCGGATTAGCCCTTATACACAAGACATCCGCATTACACCCTCCTTCATGAGTTGCAAGCCAAGTCTTGCGGAAGTATGGACGAATATTCGACAAGAGGATGTCGCCAACTTGATATGCCGTGACGTTCCCAGGCGGAGGCTTAGAAGATGATGATTCTATGCCGCCAAAGTTGGGGCGCATATTGTCCGTCGACACATAGTCTTCGGCGCGAATCTCAGTTGATGGCACGCGTTCACGGATATGTGATGCTATTTCAGAAATTTTCATACAAGGTTTAAATGAAAACGTTATACGATACTGTAGCTGAGTTCATCAGCGGAGATTGGGGATGCGAAACTGTAAATGCGTCCGCGCCGCAAGCTGGTTACTGCATTAGGGCAGCTGATGTTGTGCCAATTGAAACGCATGATTATTCTACTATCCCTCTGCGATTTGTCTCTAATAGCTCTTTTGCACAGAGGCAATTGATCAAAGGAGACATTGTTATTGAGAAATCGGGCGGGAGCCCTACACAATCGACAGGAAGAGTGGTTTATATCTCGCAGCCTCTCTTGTCCGCAAAGCGGAATATCATCTGTTCTAACTTCTGTACTGCAATACGCATCAAACCAGAATGGGACCCGTATTTCGTTTATCAATATTGGCGGCAAGTTTACAGTACCGGCGTGTTCTTCAATTATGAAGGCAAAACCTCTGGTCTCAAGAACCTTCAACTTGAAGTTGCTTTGAAATCTATACCGATTCCAGAAATTGACCTGCCGACGCAACTTCGCATAGCGGGCGTTCTCGGAAGTATCGACGAGAAGATAGAGCTAAACCGCAAGAAAATCGTGGAACTGGAAGCTCTCGCTAAAACGATTTACGATTACTGGTTTGTTCAATTCGACTTCCCCGATGCGAACGGCAAGCCCTACAAATCGTCTGGCGGCAAGATGGTCTGGAATGAACAACTAAAGCGCAATGTGCCGGAGGGATGGCGCATCCAAAAACTGGCGGAGATTGCGGACTACCTCTTTGGATTTCCTTTTGATTCATCGCTTTTCAATAGCGAGGGAAAAGGATTTCCGATAGTGCGAATACGCAATGTCAAGGATGGACAGACTGCCGACTTTACGACCGAGAACGCGGCACGTGAATATATTATTTCAAACGGTGATTTTCTGATAGGCATGGATGGCTACTTTGATATGAATCATTGGATTGGTGGCAATGCGTATCTAGTACAGCGGACATGTAGGATAAAGGCTAAAGAAGCAGCCTATGCCGGATGGTTAGCCTATGCGATGTACGCACCCATCAAGCATCTTGAAAAATCGCTTACAGGGGCAACGCTTGCTCATCTAGGCAAGGCGCATCTTGATGAGATTTGGCTGCCGATACCGCCATTGGACGCGACAAATGATGCATTGCGCACAATAAACAATACGATTGATCGTAAGGTTGAATTGGGTGTTGAGATTCAAGAATTGACTAGAGAGAGAGACTTCTTGTTGCCTCTTTTGATGAACGGTCAAGTGGAGGTTGGGTAGTCTCAAGGTTCCTGCCTGCCGTTTCCTATTTATGTAGGGCATGGTGTCCTACATAAAACAGAAACGGAGGCAAAATGACAGAGCAATTCGCTCATGCGTTGAAGTTGTCCGACTTGTCGGGCAACACGATATCCTCGTACTGTAAGGCGGTGGAATACTTCTATCGGCAGTACGGGGAGCTGAACAAGAAGAACCTGCTATCCTACAAGGGATGGCTCGTTGAGAACTACAAGGCAAAGACCGTCAACTTGCGGTTGCAAGCCTTGAATCGCTACCTCGACTTCGTGAAGAAGCCGAATCTAAAGATGAAGTTCATCAAGGTCCAGCAACAGAACTTTCTGGAGAACGTCATCAGTGACGCGGACTATCGATTCTTCTGCCGAAAGCTGAAAGCAGAAAAGCGTCTCAACTGGTATTTCGTGGTGCGCTATCTGTGTGCGACGGGTGCGCGTATCTCGGAACTGCTGCAAATCAAGGTCGAACACTTGGAGGCTGGCTATCTCGACCTCTACGGCAAGGGCGGCAAGTTGCGACGCATCTACATTCCGAAACGGCTCAAGGCAGAGACGGACACATGGCTTGCGGAGTGCGGACGTACAAGCGGCTATCTCTTCTGCAACCGCTTCGGCAAGCGCATCACGGCTCGCGGCATTGGCTACCAGCTGAAGACGCTTGCGAAAGGCTACGGCATTGATCCGAAGGTGGTGTACCCGCACTCCTTCCGGCATCGCTTCGCCAAGAACTTTCTCGCGAAGTTCAACGACATCGCATTGCTCGCTGACTTGATGGGGCATGAATCCATCGAGACGACACGCATCTATCTTCGCCGCACGGCGACCGAGCAACGCGAACTCATCGACCGAATCGTTACTTGGTGACGCTTGGCGGGATGGCTCGTATGCTATCCCGCCACTTCAACCTGACCATTCATCAAGAGAGGCAGAAGCGTATCACGTTGATGTGTTAAGGACGCAACAGTCTGTTCCGACGTCTCAATGCGTTTCTGAATTGCATCAAGGATATTGTCGACCTCGCCAAGAATAGGTGCTGGAATCGACAAAACGTTGAATGAGAAGAGATTATCTTTTGTGATTTTGGGCTGAATTGAACCAGTCTTAATCTTGCGGACAGGAATGTTTCTGAAATGCAGTTGTAAGAATTTCACAGAACATTTGATTCTCGGTGATAATACGTGAGCATGATTGTTAACCCATGCCTTGCCACTAATGATTTGAAGAATCGGGAAGCCATTTTCGGTCATCACGGAACCATCTTCCGCAAATAAAAGGTATTCGCCGTCAAATATATATTTGTCAACATAGTCCATTACGCCAGTAGCTCCGTAGTATGGAACATCACCCCGCATTCCTTCGCGCTGTTTCCCTGACAAGGGAATGCGTTTAGAATCATGACAACAACATAACTCGCCAACAGTGCATGAACGCCACCCTCCGGGCACTTCGCGTTTCAGTTGGTCGTTCCAGACCATTTTGCCGCCAGAAGACTTGTAGGGCTTACCGTTCTTGTCGGGGAAGTCGAACTGCACAAACCAATAGTCGTAGATGGTCTTCGCCAACGCCTCCAGTTCGGCAATCTTTTTGCGGTTCAGCTCGATCTTTTCGTCGATACTTCCGAGAACGCCCGCTATACGGAGGTTTCGGGCTAATAGAACGCCTTCCGCACTCTAAACGAACCCCCATCCGAAAGTTGAGCGAGTTTCGAGAACACTATGGGGGACCCTTCTGTATATGTTTTACTGTATATGCTTGGATGAATGTTACTGGACTCCGCGGCACCTTGCGCGGCGGATTGATGGTTGGGTGGTTGGGTGACACCTCGCGTCAAGGTTATGGTATAATACACATGTTCACCTGAAGGTAGAGGGGCCTAAGAAGCCCAGTAGGGGAATCATCGGAAATGATGCTGATTACTTGCGGACAACTTGCGCTGGAGTTAAGGCGATGAAGGCGTGAATCCGCTTGGCCGTCGATGCGCCGAAGAAGCTTTGCTTCGAAGGGTATATTCGCCGAAGGCGAACCCGAAGGGCGCTCAAGCGTACGCGCAGACGTGGCAGGGTCAATTCAACCAGCGGGTGTCACCGCGAGGGGTTACTGCTGAAGACAGTAAAACTGTACCCGGAGGTCAACATGAAGAATCAGCAATCAAGCATCGTCAACATCGACATCAACGCCGTCAAATCGCGCATGCTGCAAGTTCGCGGCCAGCAAGTTCTGCTGGACCGCGACGTTGCGGCGCTGTATGGTGTTGAGACGCGCATAATCAATCAGGCAGTCAAAAACAATCCCGGGAAGTTTCCGGCAGGATATGTCGTGGAGCTGACGCAGGAAGAAATCAAGGTTCTAAGATCAAAAATTTTGACCTTAGAGACCAATCCTGGTAAAGGACATCATTCCAAACACGGCTACAAGGTCTTCACCGAAAAGGGCTTGTATATGCTTGCGACAATCTTGAAGGGAGAACAGGCGGTACGCACGACGCTTTCCATCATCGAGACCTATGCCGAGGTCAGGGCGATGAAGCGCGAGCTGCTGGCGCTGCATGCGGAACCGGACGCTCAGAAGCGCAACTCCATGATGCGGCATTTCGGCGAGGCGCTGACGGACATCGTCATGCCCGATCTCACCACGGCGGAAACCGAATCGTCGCTGGAGATCAACTTTCTCATCGGAAAGCTCAAGCATACCGTTCGAAGGGTCAAGAAAGCGGGTGGCGATTCCCTTCATTAATCTGTAGGGGGACAGACCCCGCGAAGCGGCTGCTTTTGGGCGGGCGGTGAGACAGGTGCGGAGCGGCAACATGCCAGTTCGGGCGAAGAATATGCATAATGCAGATTTTTCGCCCAGGTGGTGGTTGGCAGATATGCCAATAATATCGGGACAAAAGGGGCAGACCCTTCTGTATATGTTTTACTGTATATGCTTGGAGGAATGTTACTGGATTCCGCGGCACCTTGCGCGGCGGTTTGCGCGGCGGTTAAACAGGTTGAAAAGTTGAAAGGCCGCGGCAGTTTGCGCGGCAGATTGCGCGGGGGATTGGATTTCGTCCGCACCGTAATCTCACCACGGCGGATATGATATAATACACGCCAGTGAGAATGAACCACACCATACGCGCTGATGCGCCGTTCGCCGTTTCCGCCGTGCCGGCGGAGTTGCCGAGGATGACATGAACACATCTTCAGCAGATACAGTCGGGGTGTCGCTATCCCGGCTGGAGCAATTCGGCTGGCGCGGCGCGGTCGAGCCCGGCATCGGAAGGGTGGTGAGCGCCCATGGCGACTACTACCACCTCGTCTGCAACGAGGCCGGGGGCGAGATCCTGGCGCGCAAGAAGAAGAGCGTGTTTACACGGATGAAGACCGCGGCGCCGGACGACATGCGCCCGGTGGAGCGCGGGGAGCGGCCGCTCTCGCCGGTCACCGGCGACTTCGTGCGCTTCCGCCACAACGACCACGGCGACTCGCTGATCACCGAGGTGCTGCCGCGCCACTCCGTCTTCGAGCGCAAGGACCCGGCGGCGCGGCGTCCGGCGCAGACGCTGGCGGTGAACTTCGACGCGCTCTTCGTGATGATGTCGCTGAACGAGGACTTCTCGCCGCCGCGGATCGCGCGCTACCTGGAGCTGGCGAATGGCATGGGCGAGGCCGCGGCGGTTGTGGTGCTGACCAAGGCGGACCTTGCCGGACCGGGCGCGGCGGAGATGGCGGCGCTGGAGGAGGTCGTCGCCGGCCGCGCGCGCATCCTCAGGATCTCGGCGCTGACCGGCGAGGGGATGGACGCGGTCCTGGAGTACGTGCGGCCGCGGCGGACGGTCGCGCTCGTCGGCTCGAGCGGCGTGGGCAAGTCGACGCTTCTCAACCGGCTTGCCGGCGAGGAGGTGGCGGCGACGCAGGCGATCCAGGAGTGGTCGGGGCGCGGCCGCCACACCACCACTTCGCGCGAGCTTTTCCGGATCCCGTCGGGCGCGCTCGTCCTCGACACGCCCGGCATCCGCGAGATCGGCCGCATCGGCGAGGAGGACGCGCTGCTCGCCAAGGGCGCCTACACCCACCGCTGGCGCGCGAAGTAGTTCTCCCCGCCTTTTGCCGTACTGCGGCAGATTGCGCGTTGAGCGCCACGGTGTGTCGAATTTTTGGTATAATACACAGCACAGGGCAGAACAGCACCTGACGAAAGGACAATCCGAATGAGAACAGAAACATGTCGAAGGGCGCTCCTGGGCGCAGTCGTGGCGTTGTCGCTGCTGGCCACCGGGTGTGCGTCGCTAACCTATTCGTCGCCGCGCGCGCTTGATGGCGTCGAGGTCAAGGGAGCGGATGGCAAGCCGTCCAGGCTGGTGGTGGCCGACACGACCTGCTACTATCTCTTCTGGTCGATCCCGCTCTTCGCCGGCGACGTGAGGTGGAACGACAAGACGAAGGACATCAACGGCGGCGTCACTTTCTTCAACGACATCCTCGACGTCGAGACGCTGCAGGACACGCTGCATAAGGCGGCCGCGGCGAAGAACTGCGACCTCGTGGACTACTCGCTGCTCGATTCCGACGCCACCTACGCCGGGCTCAGCAGCTACGCCGGGCTTATCGGGATATTCTTCGGGTCGTCGCACCTCAGCCTCTCGGCGGTGATGGTGCCCAAAACGGAAGGTGGTGCGAAATGAAAATGCTCACGTCTGCAAAGGCTACGTTCATCGCGCTCGCGGCGCTTGCGCTCGCCGGGTGCAGCTCGTACAGCGAGATCGCGCGGTGGAACTCCGCGGTCAAGGTCAACGACGGCGAGACGCCGATGGCGACCTTCCTGACCCAGAACTTCTCCTACCAGCTCCTCTGGTGCATTCCGATCTGCTCCGGCGTGCCGTGGTCGAAGGAGCAGGGCGGCGGGGACTGCATGGACGATTACAGGGTCCGCTTCTTCACCGACCTGGCGACGGTGGACGGCAACCTCAAGTCGCTCAACTACGCCCTCGACCGCGTCGGCTCGCGGCGGATCGCGCATGTCATCACCTCGCAGGACGACAGCTCGGCGTGGAGCCTCTTCCTCCTGAACCGCCACGAGGTGCGCACCAGCTGCCTGATCCTGCCGCCTAACCCGCCCGCTGCGAAGGCCCAGCAGTAGTTGCGTTCTTGCCGCCAAAATGGTAAAATGCGCGACGTGAAAAAGGCGAATAGGAAGTTGAAGTACCGGCGCATCCTCCTGAAGCTTTCGGGGGAGGTGCTCGGCAACCGCGAAACCGGCGAGTGCATCGACCCCGAGAAGCTCGCCTTCATGGCGGCTCGGGTGAAGAAGATCCACTCGCTCGGCGTCGAGGTCGGCATCGTCCTCGGCGGCGGCAACATCTTCCGCGGCCTTACCGGCGCCGGCAAGGGCGTCAACCGCGTGACCGGCGACTCGATGGGCATGCTCGCCACGATCATCAACGCGCTTGCGATGATGAACGCGCTCGAGTCGATCGGCGTCCCCACCCGCGTCATGACCGCGATCGAGATGCCGAAGCTCGCCGAGCCGTTCATCCAGCGCCGCGCGCTCCGCCACTTCGAGAAGGGCCGCGTGGTGATCTTCGGCGGCGGCACCGGCAACCCGTACTTCTCCACCGACTCCGCCGCCGCGCTCAAGGCGAGCGAGATCGGCGCCGACGCGCTCCTCAAGGCGACGAAGGTCGACGGCATCTACACCGCCGACCCGAAGAAGGACCCGAAGGCGAAGAAGTACGGCTCGCTCAAGTACGAGACGGCGCTCGAGAAGCGGCTGAAGGTGATGGACTCCGCCGCGTTCGCGCTGTGCATGGACAACAACATCCCGATCGTGGTCTTCGACTTCTTCGACCCGAAGGCGCTCGAGCGCGTGGTGAAGGGCGAGGCGGTCGGGACGATCGTCAGCTGACGGCGGCAGGCTTAGAACCTAACAAGGCAAAAGGAAAACGAAATGAACACGGTAGCAGAAGTGCTCAACGACGCAACGGCGAAGATCGCGAAGAGCTTCGACGCGCTGAAGGCGCAGTTCGCGGGCCTCAGGACCGGCAAGGCGTCCCCGGCGATGGTCGACCAGATCAAGGTGGACTACTACGGCTGCCCGACGCCGATCAAGAACCTCGGCACCATCTCCACCCCGGAGCCGCGGCAGATCAAGATCGCGCCGTTCGACCCGACGGTGATCGACGCGATGAACAAGGCGATCCTCGCCGCGAACATCGGCGTCACCCCGCAGTCCGACGGCAAGGTGCTTCGCATCACGGTGCCGGAGCTGAACGAGGAGCGCCGCAAGGAGATCGTCAAGGTCGCCAAGACCCAGGCCGAGGCGCAGAAGGTGGCGATGCGCAACATCCGCCGCGACGCCAACGACGCGGTGAAGAAGCTCGAGAAGGACAAGAAGATTTCCGAGGACGACATGAAGGCCGGCCTCGACAAGATCCAGAAGGCCACGGACGACGGCATCGCGAAGATCGACGCCGAGCTCAAGGCCAAGGAATCCGAGGTGATGGCGGTTTGACCCCTTAATTCGCGGGAGGCACGACATGGCAGACGAAGTCGAGATGATTCCGGTCGAGATGACCCCGGTGGCGGAAGAGCCGCCGAAGGCGAATCCATTGGCGCGTCCGGCTGTGGGCGCGGCCCCTGCGCCGACCGTGAGCGTTCCTGCTCCCGCCCCTGCGCCTGCCGCGCCGAAAGCAGCGGCGCCCGCCGCGCCGAAGGCGCCGGCGTCGCCTGCGACCGCCGCGCTCAGGCCGGGTCTCAAGCTGCCGCCGAAGCCGGGTGCTACGGTTGGCGGTCTCAAGCCAGGCCTCAAGCTGCCGCCTAAGCCTGGCGCTACGGTCGGCGGCCTCAAGCCGGGTCTCAAGCTGCCTCCGAAGCCTGGTGCCACGGTGGGCGCGCTTCGTCCCGGCCTCAAGCTGCCGACCAAGCCCGGCATTCCGCAGATCCGCAAGCCCGGCGCCTCGGTCGCAGCGAAGCCGCTGCCGCGTCCGGTGACGCCAACTGTGGCGACGACCACCCCGGCGGCTGCCCCTGTCGCCCCCGCTGCGCCAGCGGCCGCCCCCGCTGCCGCGCCAGCCGCTGCACCAGCCGCCGCGCCGGCTGATTCGCTTTCGACGCTCAAGACGATTACCCAGAAGCTGAAGGGCGTCACCCAGCCGATTCCGCAGCAGGCGATTCTGCACAAGACCGGCATCATTGCCGACACCTCGATGACCGATGCGCAGAAGGAGGCCGCGAAGCACAAGACGGCCCGTATTTCGCTTTCGGACGCGATGGGCGTTGCGCCGGTGAAGAACGAGAACGCCCCGATGAAGACGATCCGCATCAAGCGGCCGAGCGACATCGCGGGCGGCACCTCGCGGCTACCCTCCCAGCCGGCGGCGAAGCCGGCCGCAGTCGCGCCCGCGGCGCCGGCGGCGAAGCCAGAGGCTCCGGCCGCGCCAGCCGACACGGCTGCCGCGCCGGCGGCGAAGTCCGCGGCGACAACGCAGCCCGTCAGCGTCACCCAGCGCAAGACGCTCAAGATTTCCCGGCCCGGCGGTCCGGTGCGGCCGTCCGGCAAGTTCACCGTCAAGCGCCCCGGCGCCGACGCGGCGAAGCCTCCGGCAGACGCGGCGAAGCCTCCGGCCGACGGCGACGTCGCCGACATCCCGGACATTCCGTCCATGCCGCAGGCGCCGGTGCCGGTGCAGGCGGTGGACGACGTGGCCGGCTGGGTGCAGACGCTCTCGATGATCGTCCAGCTCGCGGCGTGCGTGGCGATCGGCGTGCTCGCGTGGTTCCTCTACCAGAACACGCAGACCAACTACTTCTGATCCGGCGCTTGAAGCCCTACGTCTCCATAACGCTGGCGACCGCGCTTGAGGTGGCGTCGTCGCCGCTTTCGCTGCTTGTCATGCTGGCGGCGATGGCGCTGGAGGTGTTCGCGCCGGTCTTCCACTACCACCAGTTCGGCGATCCCACCCGCATGGCGCGGGACGCGGCGCTGTCGGCGCTTTTCACCTGCGGCGCAGTCTTCGCGGTCTTCGGCGCGATCCGCGCCGTCCGCCGCGAGATCGAGACCGGCACCCAGGAGATGGCGCTCGCCCACGCGGTCGCCCGCGGCGGATTCTTCCTCGCGAAGGCCGCCGGCGTCGCCGTTGCTTTCGCCGTCTTCGCGGCGGCGGTCTCGGGCACTGCGGTTACGATGTTCACCGGCGCGGCCATCGGCGGCGCCATCGCCGAGCAGACCGCCCAGCTCGCGCGCGTGTACGGCCCGTGTGTCGCCGCCGGCGTCGCCGCGATTGTCCTGCCGCTTGTTCTCGCCGCCGCGCTCAACCGCTTCTTCCGCTTCCGCTTCGTGCTGACGGCGTTCTTCATCGCGGCAGGTGTCTCCGTCGCGGGCGGAGCGGTGTCCGCCGCGCTGTCCGGCGGGGACTGCCTCAGGCTCGTGCCGGCGGTGGTGCTTGTCGCCTGTCCGGCGCTGGTGCTGCTTTCCGCCGCCGCCGCGTTTGCGGTGCGTTTCCGCGCCAACGCCGCCGCGGCGCTTTGCGGCGTCGTGCTCGCGGCGATGCTGCCGGCGATGGACGTCTACTACCGCGCCGAGTCGCTCTCGCGCGGCGGGTCGATTCCGCTCGGCGACGTCGCGCTTGCGTTCGCAGCCGCGCTGCCGGCGGTGGCCGGCTTCCTGATCTTCGGAATCCACTTCAGCCTGAACCGGGAATGACTATGGAACCTGAAATCGTAGTTTCGCTCAACGGCGTGTCCAAGACCTTCCGCGACTTCTGGCTGCGGCCGACGGTGGTGGCGGTGGACGCGCTTTCGCTCGGAGTCCGCCGCGGCGAGGTGTTCGGGCTCCTCGGCCCGAACGGCTCCGGCAAGTCGACCACGATCAAGATGATCCTCGGGCTCCTCTCGCCCAGCGCCGGCGAGGTGCGGCTCTTCGGGCTCGGTCCGCGGTCGGTCGCCGCGCGCCGCCGGCTCGGGTACCTGCCCGAGCTCAGCTACCTGCACCCGTTCCTGACTGCCGCGGAGACGCTCCGCTACTACGCCGGGCTCTGCTCCCTGCCGCGGCGCGAGGCGTCGCGGCGGACGCGCGAGCTGCTGGCGATGGTGGGGCTGGAGGAGGTCGCGAACCGTCCGGTGGGCGGATTTTCCAAGGGCATGGCGCGCAGGGTGGCGCTCGCGTCCGCGCTCGTGGGCAGGCCAGAGCTGCTGGTGCTGGACGAGCCGACTTCCGGACTCGATCCGATCTCGACCAAGGAGGTGAAGACGCTCGTCAAGGCGCTCGCGCGCGGCGGAATGACGGTGCTCACTACCTCGCACATGCTGGCGGACGCCGAGGACATCTGCGACCGGGTGATGATCCTCAACCACGGCAAGTCGGTCGCCGAGGGCAGGGTCGCGGAGCTGGGGACGAGTCTCGAGGAGTTCTTCCTCGCTAAGGTCGGGGACGTGCAGGACTTCGCGCTCGCGCCGTTTCTCAAGGGGTGACCGCCGGCGATGATGGCGTTTTTCGACATATTCCAGCTGGAGCTCAGGGCGCTGTCGCGCTCGTGGTCGCTGGCGATGCTGTCGGCGGCGTCGGCGGCGTGGATGCTCGCGGTGCCGCGGCTGGTGGTGGGCGACGGCACCGCGGAGGGCATGCGCGAGGTCTGCCTCCGCTACGGCCTTGGCGGCGTGATGGCGCTCGTGACCATCTCGATGCTGGCGGCGGCCACCGGGTCGCTCGCGCGGGAGCGCGCGGCGAAGCGGCTGCAGCTGACGATGGTGCGGCCGGTGAGGTATTTTATGATTGCGGCGGCCAAGATCGCCGCGCTTGCGTCCGCTGGCGCGGCGGTGCTCGCGCTCGCCTGCGCGCTCGCCCCGTTCGCGGCCGGAACCGCCGCGGAGGGGCGGCGCTGCGTCCATGTGCTCCATCCAGTCATGCCGTCGCCGGCCGAGGAGGCGAAGGCGATGTACGCGGAGTACATGAAGTCGCCGGACACGCCCGAGGCGGTGAAGAAGGCTCGGCGCTCGACGGTGCTGAGGATCCTGGAGACGCGAGCATGGGACCGCTACGAGACCGTTCGCACCAACTCGACGGCGCGCTGGCGCTTCCGCTTTGACGGAGTGGAGGCGCCGCGTTCCGGCGAAGTCTTGGCGCGGTTCAGGTTCTCGAACGTGAACAACGCGCGCCAGGACGTGGCCGGCGAGCTGCGGCTCGGGTCGCTTTCCGCGGTGGTCTCCAACCTGACCCAGGCGGTGCTCGTCTTCCCGCTCGCCGACCGTGGCGGCGACGCGGGCGAGGAGGGGGTGCTGACGTTCCGCAACGACGGCAAAGACGCGCTGATGATGCGTCCGCGCCGCGACGTGGAGCTGCTGGTGCCGGCGGACTCGTTTGTCTGGAACCTGCTGCGGTCGTGGGCAGAGATGGCCGCGGTGGTCACGCTCGTCGTCGCCTTCGGGGTGTTTCTTTCCGCCGCGCTGGGGCGGCCGGTGGCGCTCTTCACGGCGATAGTCTTCCTGCTGGTGAGCGAGATGAGTCCGAGCGTGGTGGAGCAGTATCCGGACGAATTTGGCGCGACGCTCTCCGACCGGATCGGGCTAATGGTGGCGCGGACGGTCGCCGATGCGACGCACCCGGTCTCGTCGCTCAGTCCGCTCGAGCGGCTTTCCCGCGATGAATGCGTCGAGCCCCGCGAAGTTGTGCGCGCCGTCGCCATCAACGTTGTCGCCCTGCCGATCCTCCTCGCGATCCTCGCCGCCTTCATCCTTCCCCGCAAACAGGAGGAGTGACGTTATGATGAAGCAGACGACAGTGAATGCGGCCGCGGCCGCCGTCCTTGCATTGGCAATGTGCGCGCCGGCGCCGGCGGAGTCCGAGCCGCCGACGGAAGTCGTCGTCGCGGCGGCGAATTCTCGCGCGTTCGAGAAGCAGGCGGCGGACTTCGTCTGCACCGGGACGAACGACGAGGCAGTAATCAACGCGGCGATCGCGCGGCTAAAGTACGGCGGCACGGTGCGCCTCGCGGACGGCGACTACCAGCTTGACGCCTGCACGAACGAGGGGAACTCCGCCATCCTCTTCGGCTACAACGACGGCATAACCCGCGTGGTGACGGTGAAGGGGACGACCGAGGGCAAGGTCTACGGCGCCTACCGCGGCGCCACGCTGCACGTCACCAAGCGCGCGATGGACGCGATGGCGACGAACGGCGTCTACCGCGTGTTCTTCGGCGCCGGGCGCATACCCGAGGGACCAGGCGACACCTACACCTACACCCACGTCAACAACGTGAACTTCGTCAACTTCCGCATCCTCTTCCACGACGCCTCGAAGCCGCTCGTCGGCATCGACGGCCGCCACTTCGGCTCGATGGAGCTCGACCTCGTGGGCGTCTACACCGAGCGCTACTTCCCCGACCGCTACGAGCACCGGAAGCCGGCGACGCCGGCGAAGGGGTCGATCGGCGTCTACTCGCTCCCGGGGAGCAACGACGAGAGCGCTCGTAGTCGCTACAACGAGGTCAACGTGGGCGGAATGCACACGGGCTTCGTGTTCGACGAGGTGGACCACCTCGTGATGACCGGCTGCATGGCGGCGCGCTGCGTCTACGGCTACTGGTTCGAGCGCGGCAGCCCCAAGACGCTCACCATGATCAACTGCTGCGACGAGGGCTGCGCGCATCTGCCGCGCTTCCGCGGGCGCGGGCACCTGACTGCGATCGACTTCAACGCCGAGCGCTTCAACGCCGACTACATCCCCGACGACCCGGACGGCGACGGCGAGCGCGCCGCGACCGAGGAGACGCCGGGCGGCTGGCGCGGCAGCATCTCCTACACGCTCCAGGGCACGGCCTTCGGGCTGGGGACCGGGAACTTCAAGCCCGGCCGCTTCTGGTGCGATGGCCATGGACTGAACTTCAGGACCACCGACCTCAACCAGTGAAATCAGCCACCTGCTGACCGCGGCAGTTTCTGCGGCGGATTTTTGGTATAATACCGTTACCGTGAAGTACATCTGGAGATACAAGACGCCGGCGGGGTTCGACGACCTCGTCATGTGCGGGGACGAAGAGGCCCTGACCGGGCTCTGGTTCCGTGGCTCGCGGGACGGCGAGCGGAGCGGCGGAAACTTGAGGACGCGCGACACCCCGGTCTTCCGCGAGACCTGTCGCTGGCTGGACGAGTACTTCGCCGGCCGCGAGCCCGACTTCACGCCGAACCTCCGCATCGAGGGCGCCACCCCGTTCCGGCAGGAAGTGCTCGACGAGCTGCGCCGAATCCCGTTCGGCGCGAGGGCGTCCTACGGCGACATCGCGAAGGCGATCTCGAAGCGGCACGGCGGCAGGGCTGTGTCGGCGCGCGCCGTCGGCGGCGCGGTGGGGTGGAACCCGATCGGAATCATCATCCCGTGCCACCGCGTCGTCGGGACCGACGGCGGCCTCACCGGCTACGGCGGCGGGCTGGGCAACAAGGTCTCGCTGCTGGCGCTCGAGGGGGCGGACTTCTTCGCCGCGAACATCTCCTCCCCGAAGGCGTCCAGGCCCGACGTCGACGAGAAGCTGATGGAGCTCCTCGACGTCGTGGCGGAGGAGAAGCGGGACGGCATCTTCCGCTCCTGCTGGGACTCGCCGAGCGCCAAGGTGCAGACGAGCCTCAAGCGCAGGTTCGAGGGCTGGGTGGAGGACGACGTCGTCTGGGGAGAGGGGACCGCGCGGTGGCTCGGCGCCTTCCTCTCCAAGTGGACACGCGAGCATACCTTCTCCTACGAACAGCTCAAGGTGCTGACGCAGTGGTACTTGGAGCACCAGCTGCCGTCAATGCCATAATGCGGATATGAAAACCGACGGAAGAAAGGAAATCAGGGACTGCCTGATGCTGCTGCCCGGGCGCAGGACCGGATTCGGCGACATCGTCGTCGAAGGGGATTCCATCGCCGACATCAGGCTGCGGCCGCAGACCGCGCCATGCACGATGCTCGTCATGCCGGGGCTCGTGAACTGCCACTGCCACGCGCCGATGACGCTGGTGCGCGGGCTCGGCGGCGGGCTGCCGCTCCAGCGCTGGCTCGAGGAGGCGATCTTCCCGGTCGAGGCGAGGATGACGGACGAGGACATCCACGCCGGCACGGTGTGGGGCGCGATGGAGATGCTCGCCGGCGGCACGACCTGCGTCGCCGACATGTACAACGGCAAGACGTATCCGCATGGGTTCCTGGAGGTCGGCATGCGCGCGCGCGTCTGCATACCGGGGCTTTCCATCGTCCCCGGCCGGCTCGAGGAGTGCATCTCCGGGACGCGCAGCTGGAACGAGCGGATGCGCGGCGAGTCGAATGGCGACGTGTACATGGACGCCTGCATCCACTCCGAGTACCTCACGGACGAGAAGTTCTGCCGCGGGCTTGCCGACGCGAACCGGGAGCTCGGGCGGCGGCTCCACTTCCACTGCAGCGAGACGAAGCGCGAGCACGAGGAGTGCATCGCCAGGCACGGCAAGACGCCGATCGCCTATCTCGCGGACACCGGGATCCTCGACCGCGGCGGATACGCGGCGCACTGCGTGTGGTGCACGGACGACGACTTCCGCATCATGGCGGAGCGGGACGTGACGCTCGTCCACAACCCGACGAGCAACATGAAGCTCGGCAGCGGCTTCGCGCGGATCGCGCGCGCGATGGAGCTGGGCGTGAACGTCGCGCTCGGGACCGACGGGCCGGCCTCCAACGACAACCTCGACATGTTCGAGGAGATGCATATCGCCTCGCTCATCCACAAGGGCCTGGCGAACGACCCCACCGTGCTTTCGCCATGGGACATAATCGAGATGGCCACGAAGAACGGCGCGAAGGCGCTGGGGCGCGACGACATCGGCGAGCTGGCGGTCGGCAAGAAGGCGGATCTCTGCATCGTCGATCTGGACAGCCCGCACCTCGTGCCGGCGCTGGACATCCCGAACCTGGTGGTCAACTCCATGCACGGCAGCGACGTCGCAGCGACGGTCGTCGGCGGCGATTTCACCTACGATAAGTCGCGCGCGGACGGGGAGTTCGCCGGTGGCCATGGCAGGATGGAGAAGGCCAAGGCCGACCTGCTCGCCGCCGTGCGCCGTCTCGGCCTCTGACGTCCGGTTGGGTAACCGCCAACCACGAACCGCGGGCCGCGGATATGGTATAATACGCGGTTAATGAACTCCAGATCAGAGACCGAGATCGCGGTGCTGCGCGAGATAGCGGCGGTGATGGCGCGCGAGCGCAACGTCCGCAGCCTGCTCGAGACCGCCATTGACATCTTCGAGCGCCGGCTCGGCATGCTCCGCGGCACTTTCACCCTCCTGGACGGCGACGAGCTCAGGATCGCCGCCTCGGCCAGCGAGCTCAACGCCGAGGGCCGCTCGCTCGGCCGCTACCGCATCGGCGAGGGCGTCACCGGCCTGGTTGCGAAGACCGGCAAGGCCGAGGTCGTCCGCGACATCCGCAAGAGCCCCCGCTTCCTCAACCGCACCAGGAGCCGCGGCGCCGACGAGGCGCTTTCCTTCGTCTGCGTGCCCCTCTTCCACCGCGGCCAGGTGATCGGCACCCTCTCCGCCGACCGCAAGATGACCGGCGACACCGCCGAGCTGGTGCGGGACGTGGAGCTCCTCGAGATCATCGCCAACCTCGTGGCCGAGGCGGCGGCGGTCTGCCGCGAGGAGGACGCCGAGCGCGAGGCGCTGATGAACGAGAACCGCATGCTCCGCGGCATGGTGAACGAGACCCCGGGGCGACTCATCGGCAACTGCCGCGAGATGCGCGCGGTGTACGAGCAGATCCGCCAGGTCGCCGCGAGCGAGGCGACGGTGCTCATCCGCGGCGAAAGCGGCACCGGCAAGGAGCTGGTGGCCCAGGCGCTCCAGAGCCTCTCGCCGCGCAAGGACCGCCCGTTCGTGGTGCTCAACTGCGCCGCGCTCCCGGAGGCGCTGGTAGAGTCCGAGCTCTTCGGCCACGAGAAGGGCGCCTTCACCGACGCGCGCGAGCGGCGCATCGGGCGCGCCGAGGCGGCGGACGGCGGCACGCTCTTCCTGGACGAGATCGGCGACCTCTCCATCCCGGTGCAGGTGAAGCTGCTCCGGTTCCTCCAGGAGCGCACGTTCTCCCGCGTCGGCTCGAACGAGCAACTGCACAGCGACGTCAGGTTCATCGCCGCGACGAGCCGCGACCTCGAGAGCCTGATGGCGCGCAAGCTCTTCCGCGAGGACCTGTACTACCGGCTCTCCGTGTTCCCGATCCGGCTGCCGCGCCTCGCCGACCGTGGCGACGACGTGGTGCTGCTCGCGCGCCACTTCCTCGACCGCCTGGGCGCGAAGTACGGCAAGCGGGTGACGCGCTTCTCGGTGCCGGCCATCAACGCGATGAAGGCGTATTCTTGGCCGGGCAACGTGCGCGAGCTCGAGAACTGCGTCGAGCGCGCGGTGCTGACGGCGAAGGACGACTGCATCCGCAGCTACAACCTGCCGGAGACGATGCAGCACGACGAGTTCGCCGAGGACGCCGACGGCGAGGTGGCGCTTTCGCTCGACGCCCAGCTCGCGGCGTTCGAGCGCCGGGTGCTGGAGGACGCGATCCGCCGGCACGACGGCAGCCATGGCGCCGCGGCGAAGGAGCTGGGCATCTCGGAGCGCACCATGAGCTACCGCCTCGCCCGCACCGGCTCCGAGCTCCACCGCGCCCGCCGATAGCCACGATTATGGTATAATACACGTCAATGAACGGGAAGAAAGCGCTGACGGTGGTACTCGTCGCACTCGCCTGGGCCTGGACGGCCTACGAGTGCGACACGATTGGAATCGACGTGTTCGACATGCTGCTCAAGCGGTTCCCGGGCCAGCTCTGGATCATGGCCGCGGTGCTCACCTACCTCACCGTCATCTGGATGCCCAAGTGCCTGCTGACGCGCGCGGTGATGGGCATCTTCATGCTCATCCCGGCGGAGCTCTTCAAGTTCACCCGGCCGATCCTGCCCGAGAGCGGCTTCGCGCCAGTGCATATCGTGGTCGGCCTCGCCTACGTGCTCGCGATAATCGGCATGTACGGGATGTTCTACCCCTGGCGGATCGAGGCGGCGCTGCGGCGGCTCGCCGGGCGTCCGCCGGCGCCGGCGGAAGAGGAAGAGAAGGGCGGCGGAAAGCCGTAATGAAGGAAGTCGTCTACGTAGTCCTCACGGTGCTGGGCGGCCTCGGGGCGTTCCTCCTCGGGATGAAGCACCTGTCCGAGGGCCTCCAGGCCGCGGCGGGCGGGGGGCTCAGGAAGTTCATGGCCCAGGCGACGAGCCACCGCATCGTCGGCGTCGGCTCCGGCGTGGTCTCCACCGTGATCGTGCAGTCGTCGTCCATCATCACGGTGATGCTCGTCGGCTTCGTCTCGACCGCGCTCATGACCCTGCCGCAGGCGTTCGCGGTGCTGATCGGCGCGAACATCGGCACCACCGCCACGGTCTGGATCATCGCCTACGCGCCCGACCCGCAGATGCTGGGGCTCGTCGCGCTCGGTCTCGGCGGGGTGATGTACTTCTTCCTGCGCGGCGAGCGCGTCCACCACCTCGGGCTCACGGTGATCGGCCTCGGCCTCGTCTTCCTCGGCCTCTACTTCATGGCGAAGGGCGTGGCGCCCATCAAGGCGAACCCGGACCTCTCCGCCGTCTTCACGCGCATGTCCGCCGACTCGATGCTCGGCGTCGCGGCGATCGCGCTCGCGTCGATGGTCCTCACCGCCGTCATCCAGAGCTCCGCGGCGACGGTGGCGATAGCGATGGCGCTCGCCCAGCAGGGGCTCATCGCCTACGAGGTGGCGATCGCGGCGCTCTTCGGCGCCAACGTGGGCACCACCGCGACCGGCTGGATCGCGGCGATCGGCGGCAACGCCGCGGCGAAGCGGACGGCGCTCGCCCACACGCTCTCCAACCTGCTCGGGTCGGCGGCGCTGATCTGGTTCTTCCCGCTCTTCGTGAAGACCGGCCAGGCGCTCTTCCCGAACTGGAACGTGGCCGAGACCATCCAGGTCGGCGGGCGCGACGTGCAGGCGTTCGTCCACATGATGGCGCCGATCGCGGTGACCGACACGCTCTTCGCCATCTGCCGCGGAATCATCTTCTTCCCGTTCGTGCGCCCGTTCTGCCGGCTGGTGGAGCGGCTGGTGCGCCAGCCCGAGAACGAGAAGCCCCACCTCTCGACGCTCAAGATCGGCGCGAAGATCTCCCCCGTCCTCGCCTGCGACCAGGCGCTCCTCGAGATCGACTTCATGAAGCAGTCCAACCTGGAGCTCCTCGACTGCGCGCGCAAGGTGCTCTCCGGCGCGACGGAGAACGACAAGGGCCCCGAGCGGCACATCGTCCACCGCGAGGACATCCTCGACAACGTCCAGCGCGAGGTCACGGAGTTCCTCGGCTCGATGATGTCCAAGCGCCTGTCGTGGGACGTCGCCGAGCGCGCGCGGCGGCTCCTGAGGCTGACGGACGAGCTCGAGAGCGTGTCCGACGAGTGCGCCACGGTCCTGAAGGTGGTGAAGCGCCTCCGCCGCCAGCGCGAGCGCATCTCCGACGTCTCCGCCGCCGTGCTCCTCGATGTGCACGACCGCGTCGCCGCCTTCGCCGCCGACATCACGCCGCTCATCCGCTCGCCGCGCGTGCCCTTCGACCTGGAGGCCCTGCAGCGCCGCTCCTCGGAGCTGCACGAGTTCATCCGCGAGTGCCGCCGCGGCCAGCTGGGGAGGATCGGCCCGGAGGACCCGGGCTCGTCGATCCGCGTCCTCGGCGAGCTGGACATCATCAACGCCTACGAGCGCATCCGCGCCTACTACCTCAACTGCGCCGAGACCCTGGCTGGCGGCAAGTCCGGCGCGCCGAAGGCGGCTCCGTGAGCGGCCCCGAGGCGAGCGTGCTCGTCGTCGAGGACGACCCCACCATCCGCGCGCTCCTCGCGATGGCGCTCGCCGGCGCCGGCTACGCCGACGTGCGCGAGGCCGCGCGCGGTGACGAGGGGCTTGCGGAGGCGAAGCGCCGCGCGCCGGACCTGGTGCTGCTCGACGTGATGCTGCCGGGGCTGGACGGCTTCGCGTTTGCGCGCGCAGTCCGCGCCGCCCCCGCGCTCGCCGCGACCCGCATCATCATGATCACCGCGCGCACGCAGCCCGAGGACATCGTGCGCGGGCTCGAGGCCGGCGCCGACGACTACGTCGTCAAGCCGTTCGACCGCAAGATCCTGCTCGCCCGCGTGAAGGCCGTGCTGCGCCGCGGCCTGCCGGTCACCGAGGGCCGTGACTTCGACGGGCTTAGGATCGACGAGCCCTCGCGCACCGCGACGCTGCGCGGCAAGGCGCTCGACCTCACTGCCGGCGAGTTTTCGCTCCTCATGCGGCTTGTCGCGCACCGCGGACGCGTCTTCGCCCGCCCGCCGGACGAGCGCACCGTCGACGTGCAGGTCGCCAACCTCCGGCGCAAGCTCGGGCGCTGGGGCGACCACATTGAGACCGTGCGCGGCGTCGGCTACCGCATCTCCGAATTCGGCCAATGACCGCCCGCGACCCATCCCGCCGCTTCTCCGTCGTGGCCACCGTCGTCGCGGCCGCCGCGTTCGCCGCGGTGATTGCCGCGTTCGCGGCGCAGGTCGTGTCCTTCGGGCGGGACGTCGAGCGCTGGGCGCGGCGCGACCTGAAGACGCAGGCGGAGCTGACCGCCGCCGGACTTGCCGCGCCGCTCCGCACCCAGGACTTCCGCCGGCTGCGCGAAGTTGCCGCCGCGCTGGAGCGGAAGGGGCTCGTCCTGCGTGTCCGCTCGCCAGGCGGCGGCGTCCTCTACGACGGCGGGCGCGGCGAGCCGATGCTGGAGGAAAGTGCCGCGGCCGGCGAGCACTCCGTCGCCGTCGCCATCCGCCGCGAGCAGGTGTTCGAGCCGTTCCGCCGCGCGGTCGCGCTGTTCGCGCTGGCCGCGCTCGTCGGCGCGCTCGGGATGTTCGTCGTCTTCTTCGCCCTCTATCGCCAGCGCGTGCGCATCCGCGAGCTCGCGCGGGCGGAGCGGTTCCGCCGCGAGTTCATCGCCGACGTCTCGCACGAGATCAAGACGCCGCTTACCGGCATCCTCGGCGCGGCGGAGATGATCGGCGAGGCGGACGACTCCGCGCGCCCGCGCCTCGCCGCGATGATCGCGAAGGAGTCGAAGCGGCTCAACGCGCTTGTCCAGCAGATTCTCGACCTAGCGCGGCTCGACCGCGAAGGCGCTGCGCCAGAGCGCGCGCGGATCGACCTCGCGGGACTCGTCCGGGAGATTTTGGAGGAGCGGCGGGCAGAGGCCGAGTCGCGCGGCGTGGAGCTCGCCTTCCGCGGCAACGGCGAGGTGTTCGCGGACTGCGACACCAACCTCGTCGCCGAGGCGGTCTCGAACCTCGTAGGCAACGCGATCAGGCACTCCGGCTCGCCGAAGGTGGAAGTCGCCTGCGCGGCGACGGCACACGGCGCGGAGATTGCGGTGGAGGACCACGGCGTCGGCATCCCGCCGGAGCACGTGGAGCGCGTCTTCGAGCGTTTTTACCGGATCGACCCGGCGCGCGCGGCGGAGTCGGGCGGAGCGGGGCTGGGCCTCGCGATCGTCCGCCGCATCGCCCGCCTCCACGGGGGCGAAGTGCGCCTCGAGCCGGTCTCGCCGCACGGCTGTCGTTTCGTTTTCTCCCTGCGATAGACGAGCGCTTGACTTATGAAATTTTCACGTAGTATGGAGGAGAAAGAATGAACATGAAATTGACAATGTCCGCCGCGGTTGTGGTGATGGCCTGCGTGTCGGCTGCGGCTGAGATCGTCGTGTGCGACCAGCTCAAGCAGACGATCGACATCTACGACGACGCCGGGTCCAATGTCTGGCGCTGGTCTGCCGCGGACGACCCCGGCATCCCCGGCAAGTTCAAGGCCGCCTTTGCCGGCAACGTCGCCGAGGCGAAGAGCGTCGACGGCGGGGAAAAGATCCTGATGGTGTCGTGCGGCGGGCGTTGGGCCGTTGTTGACCGCGCGACGTGCAGGGCCGAGGCGTGGGGAACGAACCAAGGCTGGAGCCATTCCATCGAGCTCGTCGGCAAGGGCGTGGTCGCTGTCGTCTCGACCGGCGGCGGCAATTCGCTTTTCCTCTTCGACATTTCGGGCGAGGCGGCGATGAAGCCGGAGCTGCAGAAGAAGTCGGTGCTTGGGTTCGAATCGCCGCACGGCCTCCACTACGACGGCAAGTGGCTGTGGCTCGTCGACACGCCCGGCCTCCACCGGTGTGCGCTTTCGCGCGGCAAGGACGGCGAGCCGGTGGCGGAGGTCGAGAAGTCGTGGCCGTTTGCACCGTTTGGCGCCGCCGACGGGCATGATCTCCGTCCCGTGCCTGGCACCTCGCTACTGGCGATTACGACTAACGAGAAGGTTCTTTTCTTCGACATGGCGACGGAGAAGTGGCGCGAAGACCTCTTCGTCGAGCGGGTGGGCGTGAAGGGCTTCGACCCCTCGCCGGACGGGAAGAGCTTCCTTGTGACGACCGCCAAGACGAAGTGGTGGACCGATTCGCTGGAGCTGTGCGTCCTTGGCGAGAATGGCGGCAAGGCGGTGTTTTCGCCGTTCCGCACCATCCCCGGCGCGAGGATCTACAAGGCTCGCTGGGTTAAGTAGTCATAGCCGCACGATGCGCCGATTTTTGGTATAATACGCATTTCTATCTGAAGAAAGGCGTATATGAAGCAGATTGGAGTTGGCATACTCGGTTTCGGGACCGTCGGCGCGGGAGTCGCCGGCGGGCTCTTGGCGCATCGTGAAGTGATGGCGCGGCGGCTGGGGGTGGATATCGTCCTTAGAAAAGTGGCCGACCTCGACATCACCACCGACCGCGGCGTCGCGGTCCCGGCGGACGTCCTCACCACCGACGCGGAGTCGGTCGTCGCCGACCCGTCGGTCGACATCGTGGTCGAGACCATCGGCGGCACCGGCATCGCGAAGAAGCTCGTCCTCGCCGCGCTGGCCGCGAAGAAGTGCGTGGTGACGGCGAACAAGAAGCTGCTCGCCGAGTTCGGGCGCGAGATCTTCGACGCGGCGGAGAAGTCCGGGGTCGACATCTACTTCGGCGCCTCCGTCGGCGGCGGCATCCCGATCATCCGCGTCCTGCGCGAAGGGCTCTCGGGCAACGAGATCGAGTCCATCTACGGCATCCTCAACGGCACCTGCAACTACATCCTCACCCGGATGGAGCGCGAGGGGCTGCCGTTCGACGAGGTGCTGAAGGACGCGCAGCGCCTCGGCTACGCGGAGGCGAACCCGTCCCTCGACATCGACGGCTTCGACACCGCCCACAAGGCCTGCATCCTCTCCGCGCTCGCCTACGGCTTCCAGCCGCAGCTCGACCAGGTGCAGGTCGAGGGCATCCGCGGCCTTTCCGGGATGGACGTGAAGTTCGCCGCCGACCTCGGCTACCGCATCAAGCTGCTGGCGGTGGTGGCGAAGGAGGGCGACGAGGTGGAGGTCGGGGTGCACCCGACGCTCATCCCGCTCGACCACATGCTCGCGGGCGTGAACGACGCCTTCAACGCGGCGATGGTGAAGGGCGACCTCTCCGACCGCACGATGTACTACGGCCGCGGGGCCGGGCGCGAGCCGACGGCCTCGACGGTGATCGGCGACATCGGCGACATCGCGCGCAACCTCGCCCACGGCGAGACGCGCTACCAGCGCGCCGTGCCGAACTACGCCGAGGGCAGGGTGGCGCTGCGCGCGGCGGGCGACATCGCCTCGAAGTTCTACTTGCGCTTCATGCTGGAGGACCGTCCCGGCGCGATCGGCGCGGTCGCCGCGGCGCTCGGGCGGCACGGGGTGTCGATCTCGGCGCTTTCCCAGAAGGGCGCGCGCGAGGGCAAGGAGCCGGTGCCGGTGGTGGCGATGACCCACCGCGCGAAGGCGTCCGCCCTGGACGCCGCGCTTGACGAGATCCGCGCGAGCGGCGTTACCGGCGAGGAGCCGGTGAAGCTCAGGGTGCTGTGAGGTGGAAGCCATGGACGCAAGCGCGGCAGAACGCCTCCAGGACATGGCCTCGCGCATCCGCGAGATGCGCGAGATAATCGGCTACTCCGTCGAGCAGATGGCGGAGAAGACCGAGGTCTCCGTCGACGAGTACAAGGCCGTTGAGTCGGGCGCGGTCGACCCGACCTTCAACTTCCTCCACCAGTGCGCGATCGCCTTCGGCATCGACATCAACGCGCTTCTGAAGGGCCACTCGGCGCACCTCTCCGGCTATGAGGTGACGCGCGCGGGGCAGGGCCCGCTCACCGCGCACGAGTCGCACATGGACATCCGCAACCAGGCGGCGATGTTCCAGAACCGGCTCGGCACGCCCTACTGGGTGACCTACAAGTACGACCCCGACCTCCTCGACAAGCCGATCTCCACCACGACCCACGCCGGACAGGAGTTCGACATCGTCCTCAAGGGCTCGATGAAGATCCGCGTCGGCGAGCACGTCGAGGAGCTCAACGAGGGCGACTCGATCTACTACCGGTCCTCGACGCCGCACGGGATGATGGCGACGGACCCGAACGGCGTCACCTTCCTCGCGATGGTGATGGCCGGCGAGGACGGCGACAGCCACCTCGGGCTCGAGACCGTGCGCCCGCGGCACTCCAAGGTGCCGCTCGTCGTCGACCGCTTCGTCGAGACGGAGGAGAGCGAATCGGGCCACCTCGAGCACGTCAGGTTCAAGAACACCGAGAACTTCAACTTCGCCTTCGACGTCATCGACGCGATTGCGGCGAAGTACCCGGACAAGCTCGCGATGCTGCACGTGAGCGACCACTTCACCGAGCGCCGCTTCACCTTCCGCGAGATCAGCGACATCTCCAACCAGATGGCGAACTACTTCAAGTCGCTCGGCATCGGCAAGGGCGACAAGGTGCTCTTCGTGCTGAAGCGCCACTGGCAGTACTGGCCCGCCGCGCTCGCGCTCCACAAGGTTGGGGCGATCGTGATCCCCGCCGTGAGCCAGCTGCTCGTCCACGACCTCACCTACCGCTTCAAGGCGGCGGACGTGAAGGCGCTCGTCTGCACGGCGGACGGGGACGTCGCGCACCAGGCGGAGCTCGCCGAGGCGGAGCTCGCGAAGGAGGATCCCTCGCGGAAGCCGCTCCTCAGGATGATCGTCAACGGCGACCGCGAGGGCTGGCGCAGCTTCGACCGGGAGTACGTGGGCTTCTCGCGCGTCTACGGCAGGAGCCCCGACTCGCCCGGCGGCAAGGACCCGATGCTCATGTTCTTCACCAGCGGCACGACCGGCTACCCGAAGATGGCTCTCCACAGCCACCTCTACGGCCTCGGCCACTTCGTGACCGCCAAGTACTGGCACCAGGTGGAGCGAGACGGCCTCCACTTCACCATCTCCGAGACCGGCTGGGCGAAGGCGAGCTGGGGCAAGTTCTACGGGCAGTGGATGTGCGAGGGGGCGCTCTTCGTCTACGACTTCTCGCGCTTCCACGCGGAGGCGATCCTGCCGATGTTCGCGAAGTACGGCATCACCACCTTCTGCGCGCCGCCGACGATGTACCGCATGCTCATCAAGGAGGACATCTCGAAGTACGACTTCTCGTCCGTCCGCCACGCGACGACCGCGGGCGAGGCGCTGAACCCCGAGGTGTTCACCCAGTTCAAGCGCGCGACGGGGCTTTCCATCTACGAGGGCTTCGGCCAGACCGAGACCACCTGCGCGCTGGGCACGCTCTTCGGCGACGAGATCAAGCCGGGCGCGATGGGCAAGCCGATCCCCGACTACGGCATCGACCTCGTGGACGCCGAGGGACACTCCGTCCCCGCCGGCGAGCACGGCGAGATCGTCGTGAGGACGCCGCGCTCCGATCCGCATCCCGGCATCTTCATCGGCTACTACAAGGACGAGGAGAAGACGGCGGACGCATGGCGCCACGGCTGCTACCACACCGGCGACGTGGCGTGGAAGGACGAGGACGGCTACTACCACTACGTCGGCCGCGCCGACGACGTCATCAAGTCCTCCGGCTACCGCATCGGCCCGTTCGAGATCGAGAACGTGATCATGGAGCTACCCTACGTCGTCGAGTGCGGCGTCAGCGCCGCGCCCGACCCGGTGCGCGGCCAGGTGGTCAAGGCGACGATCAAGCTCGTGAAGGGCAAGGAGGGGACCGAGGAGCTCAAGAAGGAGATCCAGGACTACGTGAAGACCCACACCGCGCCCTACAAGTACCCGCGCATCGTGGTCTTCCGCGACGAGCTCCCCAAGACCGTCTCCGGCAAGATCATGAGGAACATGCTGTGATGAAGTTCGACATCCTGCCCTCGTTCCTCGCCGCGGACCTCGGCCATCTCGCCGACGAGCTCCGGCGCGCGGAGGCGTCTGGCGCGGACGCCATCCACCTCGACATCATGGACCCGCACTTCGTGCCGAACATGTCCTTCGGTCCGTCGATCGTCGACTTCTGCCGCAGGACCTGCCCGGGCTTCTACCGCAACGTCCACCTGATGATGTCCCGTCCCGACCTCTACCTCGAGAAGTTCGTCAAGGCCGGCGCCCAGACGGTCCAGATCCACGTCGAGGCCGACTGCGACCTCCATGTCGAGCTGAGGCGCATCCGCGCGCTCGGCGTCCGCGCGGCGGTCACGGTCAACCCCGAGACGCCGGTCGAGCGCCTGCTGCCGTATCTGGACGAGGTGGACGAGGTGCTGGTGATGACCGTCCATCCCGGCTATGGCGGCCAGAAGTTCATCGCCGAATGCCTGCCCAAGGTCTCGTGGCTCCGGGAGCGGCGCCCCGGCCTGGACATCATGATCGACGGCGGCGGCAACGCCGAGACGATCCCGCTCGCCGCGAAGGCGGGCGCGAACCGGTTCGTCGCCGGTTCCTATCTCTTCGCGCAGACGGACATGAAAGCGGCGGTCGACGACCTCCGGCGGCGGATCGCCGCGGCGGTGGCGTCGAAGTAGCGGGAAAGGGAAGCGGAAATGGGCAGAAGGATCCTTCTCGGCGTCACCGGTTCGATCGCGGCGTACAAGGCCGCGGAGCTGGTGCGCCTGTTCGTGAAGAACGGCGACGAGGTGCGCGTCGTGATGACGCCCGCCGCGACCAGGTTCGTCGCGCCGCTTACCTTCCAGACGCTTTCGAGGAACCCCGTCTACGTCGAGGAGTTCGACCGTCCTGTCGAATGGCGGCCGGAGCATATCTCGCTCGCGGACTGCGACCTCGCGGTCGTAGCGCCGGCGAGCGCGAACACGATCGCGAAGCTGCGCCATGGCATCGCGGACAACCTCCTCACTTCCACGCTCCTCGCGACGCGCGCGCCGGTCGCGGTGGCGCCGGCGATGAACGACGGCATGTGGGAGAGCCCGGTCACGCAGGAGAACATCGCCGCCCTCGGCGCACGGGGCGTGAAGGTCCTCGTCCCCGGCACTGGAGAACTCGCCTGCGGCACGGTCGGCCTCGGCCGCATGGCCGAGCCGGCGGAGATCTTCGCCGCGCTCGCGGCGTCATGACCGACGCCCACTGCCACTGCCGGACGGGCGCGGACCGGCACTTCGTCTGCGAGCCGTTCGGCGGCGAGCCCGGCGAAGGCGACATGGCGTTCTTCGGCGTCCACCCGTGGGCGTTCCTGGACGGAACCGCCGCGGAAGACGGCTGGCTCGGGCGCCTCAGGGCGCGGCTCGTCGCCAACCCCGCCGCTGGCGTGGGCGAGATCGGGCTTGACCGGCTCAAGGTGCGGACGATTCCGGACGCGATGCGCGAGGCGTTTCGCGCGCAGCTCGCGCTCGCGGCGGAACTGCGCCGCCCGGTCGTCCTGCACGGCGCGAAGTGCTGGGGCGAGGTGGTGAAGGCGGCGGCGGAGTTTTCGCCCGCGATTCCCGCGTTCGTCTTCCACGGATTTTCGCGGAGCGGCGGACTCCTGCCCGACATCTTCGCGCTCAACGGCTTCGTGTCCGTCGGCCCGGCGGTGCTCAACGACCACGCAGTCAACTACCGTGAGCTCGTGAAGGCAATTCCCGCCGACCACCTGCTCGCCGAGACCGACCGCACTTCTCCTGACGAAGTCGGCCCCGGCGTCGGCGAGATTGTCGCGGAGATTGCGCGCTTGCGCGGCGTCGCCGCGGACGCGCTCGCCGCGCAGCTCGACGCCAACGCGGCGCGGTTATTGGCATAATTACAATAATTACGAGAAATCTTGTTGGGGTGGTGGCGGAGAAGTTGGATATGGTATAATTCGCGTATGAAAACAACCAAAGACGCGCTGATAGATGTCATAATGGTCTGGCTGGCGGAGGACTGGATATGACGCCTGAGACTTCAACAACCCTGCTGCGCGATCTCGCTCAGGATTCACAGCACGCGCGCTGGGCTGAGTTCGTAGCCCGGTACCGCCCGATGATGGATGCGTATATGCGTGAGCGCTTCCCGTTTGTCGAGGCCGATGACGCGATCCAGGAGACGCTGATAGCGCTCATCAAGACATTCCCGGTCTACAACTACTCGCCTGAGGAGACCGGCGCGTTCCACAACTACCTGACCGGCATCCTCCGCAACAAGGCGCTGTGCCAGATCGAGCGCGAACGCCGCCACAGTGCGAATTTGCGGGCGTATGCGGACGAGATGCGGAACGCCGCCAGCTCCGGGGCGTCGCCCAGACTGGAGTCGTCACGCCGCGACATTTTCGAGATCGCGCTGCGGCAGCTCCTGGCGGACAAGTCCGTTCACGAGTTGACGCGCGAGGTGTTCCGCCGCGTGGCGGTCAACGGGGAGGATCCCGAAGAAGTAGCATCCGACATAGGGAAGACGCGCAACGCGGTGTACCAGATGAAGGATCGGATGATGACGCGGCTAAAGGGTTTCGTCGCGGCGCTGGAGAAGGTGGAGGCGGAGCAAAATGGACGGGGCTGATCCACTTGAGGATTTCCTTGTCTGCCACGAGCGGATACCCTCGTCGGCGAGCATCGCGCCCGGCGCGGAAACGTCCAAATGGCGCATCGTCGCCTTTCTCGGGCGCGGCGGCACCGCCGAGGTGTACCGTGCGGTCCACAAGTCGCTGCCGCTGCAGGCGGCGATGAAGATTCTGGTGCGCGGCGACGGATCGCGTCGCGAGCGCTTCAGGCGCGAGGCGGATCTGCTGTCGTGCCTGAAGAGCCCGGTGCTGCCGCGCATCTACGACTCTGGCGAGGTGGAGGGAAAGCCGTACATGGCGATGGAGCTCCTCGACCCGTGCGAACTGCCGCGCGGCGACAGGGCGGTCGCGGCGTTCCTGATTGCCGTAGCCGGCGGGGTCAAGGCTATCCACGACCTCGGCATAGTGCACCGCGACCTCAAGCCGCAGAACATAATGCGGCGAAAGGACGGCTCTCCGGTCATCATCGACCTCGGACTCGCCAAGATGACCAATGCTTCGCAATGTCTGCCGCGGCCGAATACGCTTTCAATAGTGGACGGCAAGCAAGTCGGACTCGGCACCCCGAGCTATGCCGCGCCGGAGCAGTTCGGCGGCGGCGAGATCACCCCGGCGTCGGATATACACGCGCTTGGCAGGCTGGCCGACGAGTGCTTCGGCGGAAGACCGCCGCGGACGTGGCGGCGCATCATCGAGCGCGCGACATCGTCGATCCCGGCGCTGCGCTACCAGTCCGTCGACGAGTTCGTCCGCGCCATTCGTCGGCGGAACCTGTGGCGAAACATAGGCAAGGCCGTGCTGATTATGTTTTTGGTCGGCTTGCTGGTCGATATTGTGATTGTCGCCGTGATCATCTGGCTGTTGTAGCGACAATTTTCACGTTCCGCGTAAGATTTCCGGCGCGAGAACCGAATATGTAACGGGACCTGCGAAGGCCCTGTGCTGGATGCGGCGCGGATGCCGCGGCGGCGCGTGTTGCCGGAAAATTCCGTCTGTGCCCAACGCAAACGGAATTTTTGGTATAATACGCAGCGTCAAACGCATTCGTGCTTTGATCGGCTCAAGAGAAACCTGGAAAATTTCTTATGTACGAGTCGGCAAAGAGGGAATCCGCCTTTGGGCGCGTTTTCTTCGGCGTCTCGTACAGGGCTTTCCAGGGCCTCTCTTGAAACGCGGGAGAGAACAGCGCCCTCTTTCTTTGCCCGCAATCGGAACAAGGGCAAAAGGAAAAATGAGAGATGGAAAGTCGTACAAGTAAGGCATTCAAGAAATGGATGACCAACGAGGATATTCGGCGTTTTACCGGCAAAGACCCCTATGCGCAGGGGACAGCCGAAGATCGAGTTACTGCGGTGAACAATGAACTTTGCCATTTTTCATTGACGAGCAGTGTGACCGTCTTTGATAAAGATGGACGAGTTGTGCCAGATTTGAAAGCATTTGTCGCTCATGTCAAAGCGATCAAGGACTATTTGGCGCGTGGGCACTATCACGCGAAGCGAAACAAGTACGGAGTTGAATATTTTGCTGATTTTCTGGAGTGGCTTTCAGGGCTTACAAGATTGAACACCTATGAGAAGGTTGTTTCGTATCTGGACGGCGAAGCCTTGCCTGACGAAACGTTGCCATGTGGAGATGTGTTCAAGGCGTTTCTTCTCAATAAATATGGGCGCATTACGGACAATGCTCGCTCCATCTGGAGTCGCGTACAGAGAGTTCTTCGCGCTACTCGGCACATGAATGTTCAACCGACTGCGGATCAACTGCTCGCCATGATAGAGAGAATCGGTGACTATGTTGACAATCCCAGAAGTGCTTCTGATTGCCAAACAGCACTCAGGCATTATATGCGGGCGTTGTACGGTCGCGACAGAATTTGATTATCGTAAAACAAACAAGGAGGAAGTCATGGATAACGATACTCTACAGGGAAATGTAAGAGTTTATACCACCCAACACAGTGAATTGGAGACAAAAAGTGAGATAAGAGGCGAAATTGAAAACGAGCCCAGCTTTATACTTGTGGATATAAACAAACCGTATCTGATAAATAAATGTCAGATTGAATGCGTAGTTGGTGAGTGGGATAAGGATAAATCAAGATATGGCGTAAGAGTTTTCTTTGCCAGCGGTAATAGCGTCTGGTGCGAAGGTGCTGCTGGAAGATCCCTTCTTAAAGAACTTGCAGGTTATAGTCCATATCTAGAGTATGGATATACTGCACTGGGCGACGATGCGGTAAAAAAGTTCGATGAGGCTTCAAAACGCTAAACCTTAAAGGAGAACAATAATGAGCAACATCGTTACGTGTGAATACTGTCATGGAACAGGTTCGGCTACATGCAAGGCATGTGGCGGAATAGGCAAAGTTGACTGCCCTGACTGCGATGGAAGCGGCAAAGCATACCACATTTGCCCTGAATGCAATGAAGGACAAGTCCCGGACCCGCGAGCCATGGATGATGACGAAACCATGACATGTCCGACTTGCCATGGCGAATACAAAAAAGAGATTGGTGCCTGCAAGACCTGCAAGGGTACGGGCAAGGTGGAGTGCCAGCCATGTCATGGAAGTGGCAAGGTTGAATGCCAGGCGTGTAATGCCACGGGGAAGTTTGATGTTGATAAGATTGTGAGGGCAGCGATTGTATCGGATTGGTATGATGTAGAGACGGACAGGAAAGTCATGAAGCATGCGGTGTCTGACGAAGATATCACGATGTTGAAGTCTGCGGCGGAGCAGGGGCATGGCGGTTCGTGCTACGTGCTTGGCGTACTCAAAGGCGGCAATTGCATTGCCTATGCGGAGGATGGAGATTCATATTTCGCGAAGGGGGCGCAAGCAGGCGATGCAGATTGCCTTTACGCTCATGCATTTGTTTTATTGCATAAAGGACATCCTGAACAGAAAGAAGCGATAGAGTGCCTTGAACGCTCTGCCAAAAAGGGGAATGTCCATGCCCTTGTTGACCTTACGCTGCATTTGCTTGGCAAGATGGATGAATCGGGCATTGTGTCTGAAGACGAGAAGGCACTGCAGTATTGCGACCGCTTGTCTAACGTAAAAGCTGCAGATGGGTTGAGCCAGCATTTGGTTGAAAAGGCAAACGCAATCGGAAAGTGTTTGCCCAAGATTGCCAAGAATGATGTTGCGGCAATGTTTGAGTTTGGGTCGATATGTGATACGTTATACAAGACAACAGGCAGCAAGCAGGACAAGACTCTTGCCGAAACTTATTTAGCGAGTGCGGCGAAGAAAGGGAATGCTGATGCCGTCAGGCAACTTGCGGAGCACAATAGTAAGGACAACCTGTCAGGCTCTATAGAGATACTTGACAAAGCGGCGAAAGGCGGAGACAAGAAGGCGGCAGAACGCCTGCAGAGCATTATGGAGGGATGTCTTTCAGGAATCCGAGGTAAGGGGATTGCCGGAGATGAGACCTCGGCGAAGTTTGAAGAGCTGAAAAACTGCGCTAAAGCAGGAGTTGTCGCCGTAATGAAATTTCTTATAGCTTCGTACAAGAGCGGAAGAATATATGAAGGGCCGGCACCTTGCGACATCCCAAGCTTTGGACTTGGTGACCCAAAAACGATGCGGACATACGACTGGGAGTCGGTGGCATATTGGACGGAAATGGCTGCGAAAGCTGGCGATGGAAATTCGATGCTAGATTATTCCTTAATTTGTCGTGATGGGAAAGGCCGCGATAAAGATATCAATGCGGCTTTTGCATATACGTGTGAAGGGTTTCTGAAAGGCGGATTAAGGCGCAGAGCATTGCGGTTGCTTGCTGAGTTTTATAGATGCACCTACTTTTCCATGCCTGACAGTCAAAAGGTCTCAGAACTATTGACTCGTTCTGGGAGCGCAGGTTACTTGCCTGCTATTGTTGCAATGGGGGTTCGTTACTGTAAAGGGAAAGGAGTTAAAAAAGATTTGAGCGAGGCAAAACGCCTATTTGAGATTGCGGCAGATAACGGCTCTAAGGATGCTAAAGAAGAACTCAAAAACATCCCGAAGTCTGTGAAAACCGGCACAAAACAGATCTGCGGCATTACGAGCAAGTTTATCAAGGACAAAGATCCACTTCCTGCCTATGTCTTAAGCGACTACGAGAAGGCAAAAACCGGAAAGCTATGGTCGGCAAAACTTGAGAAACAAATCAAGGAGAAAAACAAAGCAAGAAATGCTAAGCTGAAGGAACCTAAAAAACGTTGGTTGTTTGTGGCACTCGGAATCGTTGGCGGGGTGTTGGGACTCCACTTTCTGTATGTGAAGCGAATGTTCTGGTTCTGGACGTACTGGATTGTGGCGACGTTGGGCGTCTTGCAAATTGAAGTTGAAGCATTTAGAAATCTGCTTGCGTATGCTTCGCCTACGGTAGCCAAAATACCTATATTTGCTACTGCTGCCGTTCTGATTCTTATTGGCAGTATTTGCCTGATGAAGAAGGATGGCAAAGGTCGTACGATGAAAGATTTTCGCAAGCGCAAGCCAGTTGATCTTTTGGACTGGGCCAATAAAATCCGACAAAATTAATGATCGTTTGGAACGGGCCAAAAAAATTAAAAGCTGACCAATAAAAAACAGAAAGGAAAAACACAATGAAAAGCATACTGATAGTATTCGGCGCAATCGCAATTGCGGTTGTTGCATATTTCGCAATCGCTCCGCGTGAACAGCGCGAGGCGATGCTCGACAAGGTGGCTGTGCTGGGCGATTCGTCTGGCGGAGAAAAAACGCCGCGGATTGTCAGGGAGCAGCAGCGCAAGGAGCGCATCAGGCAGGATAACTCATGGACACCCGAAAACAGGACGCGTCATCCTATTGAATACTGTCAGGCTCAGCTTGAGGAAATTCAAAGATATTCTAACGAGCTGGAGGCACGTGCGCATGAGAAGGGTTGTGCAATAGCTGCAGTGAAGCGAGAAGTCGACAACATGGAAGCCATGTCTAAAGCGTATGATAAGTTTCTTACAGAAGCGGTGGTTAAGTATGAAGAGTGCGAAACAGCCAATTCATGGCCAGCAACGGCAGGTGGGTTTCTGCTTTCTAGGGAGAAAATGCAGGACAAGATGATAGATGCTGCGCAGAAAATTGCAGAAAATAAGTTGCGCATGGTGAGTAAAAAGAACCAGATTGTGTATCTTGAGAAGACTTTGAAAGCAACTCAGGATGAGCAGAAACGCGTTGGCAAGATTCGCGAACATATCCAGAACACAATCAGCGACCAGCGAATTAAAAAAGTCATAGATGGAGACAATAGCATCGTAGCGGCACTTAATGAGATTGAAGACGCTGTTGGCAGATTGGGCGTGTCTTATGACGATCCTCCGATAGAGAACATTGTCCAGCCGGATGACAAAACGACACGTGAGGAGTTGTTTAAGAAAATTATGGCAGAATATACCAAGAGGTAAACGATGCTTGTACTCGTCTTGCTTGTTGGTGCAGTTGTAATATACATGTTTGGGGATGATATCTCAAAATTTATAGAAACACTCTCCGAATTTCCAGAAACACATCGTAAAGGTTGTGGTACGGGGTGCTTGGCAGTTGTTCTAACTGGAGTCGCTTTTGTTTATTTTGCGCATGTGATGTCCGAGAAAGAAAAGAAGGCCGAGAAAGCAAGAGTTGTCGCCGAGGAGAAGCAAAAACACGAAGCCGAGGTTAGGCGAAGCGAGATGAAAATAGAGAAAATCAAAGCGTTTGCTCTTAAGGAGATGCCTAGTGCTTGGAGGACATACCAATCAATCCAAAGTGAGATTGACGTACAAAATGGCAAGATAGATGACTTATCGAACTCGCTTCGGTCGTTTGACAGGAATCCTGAGAGAGATGAGGATTTCTTGCGTATTCGCGGACTTCGCGACACCATGGTTCAGACCCGTGACACATTATGGAAGAGGTTGGAGGATGCGTATTTGGCGGCGAAGAAATTCGAAGCGGCACCAACAAGCAGAAATAATGAGGAACTCCTGAAGAAGGCACTTGAGGAGGGGATTTCCGAAGCAGATACAGCGGCGAAGACATTCAAGGAAATGAGGTTGGAGAAATGAGTGGTGATAGGGTCACAATATTGATGGTAAGTGTTTGTTTGGTTCTTGCTGGATGCGTTGTGCCGCCTTCGCATCCTTCTGTCCCGATAGCTAGTCCTACAGTTGCAGAACGCAAAGTATTGCCGTCATCGCACCACAAGAAACGCACGGAGGCGCAGATTCGGATACTGCAGGACTTCGCAATAAAGGAGTCGCCAGAGGTATGGCGGATCATCCAGACTATGCGCGCCGAAATATCAACCAATGGTGCGAAACTAAAACAATTGCGAAACGAACTTCTGGAGTTTGACAGAAACCCTGCTGCGGATGAGGGTTATAAGTCGCTTGAGAATGGCTTGAGGGAATTTAGCCACGCTTATGATGCTCTTTTAGATAGTTTGGAAGAGGCTTATATTGCGTATAAGAAATTTGAGGCGTCGCCAAGTCACAAGGGCTATCAAGACGTTATGAAGCACGCCATAGAGAATGGCATTCAAGAGGCCACTATGGCGACGGAGCGTTATAAGACGATGTCTCGGCAAAAGTAAACAACAACACTACACAAAGCAAAGGAAGAGACAATGAAAAACAACGCACACTGTGGTAGTGAGTTTCCGGGAATGAACGAGTTCTCCGGCGTCAAGATAAACGCGGACGAGGTTCGCGCTGTCGTGAAGAAGTTCGAACGACAGATGAAATCGGGAAGGGTGTTCTTCCCTGAAGATGCGCCATTCGCGATGAAGTGCGAGACGCTGCTGAATAACGCGGCTTCCGAAGTTGACTGGCTTTCCGTGTCAGAAAGGTCGTTCTCGGCAACAGACAAGGTGCTTTATTCAAAGGACGATCTGCCAAAGGTGGTGTCTGTCGGTGAAAGTGACATCATTGCATTGATAGACAATACAAAGAAAGGCTTGTTTGGTAATCTGGCGAAGAAAGCATGCGCAGAAGGCTCTATTATAACAACGAAAGGGGCGCTGGCGTATCGTTTAAGAGAGGGCAAACTAGTGAATGGGTTTGCAACATGGCGGACAATTGCAGTCTCGTGCGATGGTGGTAATGGTTGGCTTTTCAAGCCTAAGAGTAAGCCGACATCGGTTAATAGAGAGTTTCCTTGTGGTTGGTATATTGTCATGCCTTTCTATAATTTTCCTGAGAAAAAGCGAGAGCGGAGTGTGGATGAGCTAGGAAGGCATTTATGGCTGATTGCACGTGGCAAGGGTGCTAATTTTGACTACGACGATTGGGCGCCGGAGGCGGCTGACGAATAAATCAAAGAAAAGGAGGAAACAATGATTAATGTCGAAGGTATTGCCAAGGTCTTGTCGGACTTCAAGGCAACCCACGCAAAAAATTCGCGCGTTGTTATGAGCGATGCACCAGAAATGGACGAGTTGTTCAGAAATTTTCGCACCTCGGCGAGAGCGTGTTTTAACGATCCGCAGGATGCGTCTGACGCGTTCAGCGTCATGGACAACACGCATTTGGCGAAAGACGATGAGTTGAAGCGCGTTGCAATAAACCGTGCTGACGTGCTTATGCTTCTTGACGACGCCGATTCCAAGGGTTTTAAATTGTTCGGCAAACACAATGAAAAACCGGGGCAGTACGGCATCCTTTTTACGAAGAAAGGAGTTGTCGCCCTCAATCGTTCAGGTGATGCGCCCGGAAGAATGTGTGGCTTCATTTCGTGGGAGGCATACCAGTTCTGCCGGGCGTTACTTGTTGATCAGCGCCAAAGCGAGCGATTCGACTACGAGACCGACGCATATCCCGGAAAGTTTGTTTTCATGTGCTACGATTGTGGTCTTGAATCAGACGAACTATATGAGAACGTGACGAAGAAGATAGAGAAACTCCTTGGTTGCAACAATGACTGGGTGGATATTGTGAAGGCATGGAAGTGAGTTTCATGCCTATATTGTGGTGGCGGCTGTAATAGGACAAATTCAATGTACGCCGTCACCCTATATGGCCGCGATGTCGTTGTGCGTAGTCGCTTCTGGTTCGGGCCGTTCCACAGCCTGATGTATGGGGTATGCGATGCCTCGGCTGGGGAACCGTGCACCCCGATTGCCGTGTTTGGTTGTGTCGATGATGTTTGGAAGTACATTGTGGCCGAGGGACACCGCGTAAGAAATTGGAAGTCTTGGCTTTTAACAACTATAGAAGAGTGTCGCGAGTGTCGCGAGATGAACGAACAGCTCGCCAGTTGGGCGGAGTCGGGCGAAAACCTTCAATTCAAGGATGTATAGGCAGGAATGATAGGTGAAATGGTGAAATACGCAATAATATCAGATATACATGCGAATCCGCCTGCGCTTGAGAGGGTGCTCGCGGATGCGGAACGGTGCGGCGCGGAGAAAGTGGTCTGCGCCGGAGATGTGGTGGGGTATGGTCCCGATCCCGTGGGAGCAATAAGAATCCTGCGCGAGCGGGGGATCCCCACTGTGATGGGTAACCATGATGCTGCCGTCTCTGGTTGGCACAACACGGACGGAATGATCGACACCGCGCGGGAGGGCACGGAGCGCCACCGCCGCGAGTTGAGCGAATCGGACCTCGATTGGCTGCGTGCGCTTCCTGCCGTGTGTGAGTGCGACGGCTTCGCGGTCGCGCACGCGAACTTCGCCGCTCCGCTCGGCATGGACTACATCCACACCAGATTCGAAGCGCGCGATTCAATGACGTGCCGCGATGAACGGATGCTGTTCGTCGGACACACGCATGTTCCGGCGGTCTTTACGCTCGGATTCTTCTCCGACCCGTACTTCCCCGACTGCCGCCGCGAGGAGGACGAACGCGACTTCCGCATGAAGGATGGATGCCAGTACCTCGTGAATGTCGGCGCTGTCGGTTATCCGCGTGTGCGGCCATATTCAAACTACGTCCTCTTCGATCCGGAGAGTGGCGAGGTGCAGTTCCGCGAGGTCGATTTCGACTTCAGGGGCTACGCGGACGCGATGAGGGCAAAGTCGATTCCTGTTCCGCCTTGGGTGGAAGAACGGATATATTTCTAAGATTTCTGCAAGGATATCATCATATGAGAATTGTATCGGTCTATATGAGAATTGCATCAGCGTTGTTTCTCGCGGGGATTGCGCTGGCTTGTTCTGAAAAGAAGTATGAGATGTTCTCGCTCGAGGAGGCGAACAAGTGCCTTTTCGAAAGTGACAAGAAAGCTGTCTTTGAAGCAGTTGAGTGGATCAAGAAGGCCGAGACGGCCGAGGATGAGGAAACGTCAGCCGAATACTTCGGAAAGGCTTACGAGTTCATTTGGGAGTTGTATGCGGCGAGTCGCGATGACGATTCCATAACTGGTAGAAAGCGCTCGGCGGCGTTGGCCTGGGTGCTGATTGACTTCAGCTACAACCATGCCACCGGCTCGTGTGCGAAGTGGGTGGTGTATGCGCAGATGCTTGGGCTGTTGGAAGCGCATAAGATTATGGC
The DNA here is from genome assembly GCA_902764415.1 of uncultured bacterium. GTDB lineage: Bacteria > Verrucomicrobiota > Kiritimatiellia > RFP12 > UBA1067 > UBA1067. Next base: position 57,739 of record CACWVU010000007.1, read on the forward strand.
CGACCCCCCGGAGAAACTGCGCGGATATCTGCTGTCCCCGGAAGAACAACGAAATTGAACACAAAACAAAAAAGGAAAAAAACCAATGTTGAACAATGAGGAAAGTCAAACGGATTCCACTGGCGACCTGGTAGTCTACGATAGTGGAACGGTAGTGATTCCAGCAGGCGTTGACGAGATAGTCGAAGATGCTTTTGCCGATTGTGGTAAATTGGAGAGACTGTACATCAAGGAAGGTGTCGACATTGACTGTCTGCCGGGACGTGTCGCTTGGGATTGCGTGAAGATTCCGCAGGCGCAGAGCAATGATTTCTTCGAGTCCGAGGAGACGTGGGATTTTGTAACGAACGGCTTCTTCTCTGGGACAGAAGTGCAACAGCCTGAGTTCTCTTTCAAGAAACGCGATGACGAGTGCGTCCGCTGGATGGAACTGAGGCCGCGTGAGTTTCAGTATATCTGCTCTCTGGCTTTTGAACTGTCGAGAGATGAGTGTGACGAGGTCGTCGGACGTTGGCTGTTCACACGGAGCCTCAAGAGCGGAAAACTTCTGCTTCAGCTTGCTTCGGCGTTTATGGAGGGTAGGGAAGTCGAGCAGGATATCCCGATGGCACTCAGATGCTGTGAGCAGGCATGTTGGTGTGCGGCCGGGAATGGGATATCGTTTACGGCGGGGGACGTCTTTCCAGGAATCGAAGTTGCTGCTGTCGACCAATTTGGAGACCGTGAAATATGTCCAGAATTGGTTGATTTGTATGAACGGGCCAACAGGCTTAAAGAAGAAGTGCTGACGCATTTCCAGCGGATAGATATCCGTATGTTTGAGCGGGTTGGTGAAGGAAATGACATAAGGTGCTATCGTCTTCGCGACCATGCGTTTGAGGGTCAGGATGATTTGAGGGATGTACTTCTGCCCGATGAACTGCGAGACAAGCAAGTTCGGATAGGGCAGCGTGCCTTCGCTGAATGTCCGAATCTGCGTAGTATAAGCGTGCAGGATGTGACAGACCGCTTCAGGCTTTCAAGATGCGTGGATTCTTTTGTGGGTTGCCATTCTCTTACGGACAGAATCCAATATTCTCCAGATGGGACAACGCTGCTTTACGGTTTCAGGTTCGATCCGCCGCGTGGTGACGAACCCCCTAAGTTCATCGTTTGTAATCACGTCCGCTCAATAGCGGATTTTGCTTTTCAGCATTTCTACGGCGGTGAGGGATGGCAGTTCCTATGGTATGGGATAGACGATTTGGATGTAAAAGATGTTGAAGCGCGGAAGGTTGGTGCGAGGGCGTTTGAAGGATGCAAGCATTTGTATTGGGTGTCGCTACGCGGACGCGAATTCGCATTGGGGGCGCGCGCCTTCTTGAATTGTACATGGCTGCATACGTGCGAGTTCGGTGTACTTCACGAGTCCGAAGAGGAAATACGGGGAATTGAGAGTCCTATTCCATATCTGGATGTTTCCGCGCAAAGCGTATTTGAAGGATGCGAGAACATGCTGCACATCAGTTCTATTACAAGTGCGCGCGGGTTTCTTGTTGTGAACAATAACACGGGCGGGGCTCAATTTGAGCGGTGCAGTCACTTGTATGATGTTCCGCCTATAATTGCCGCGCATATACCGCAATTCATGTTCGAGGGATGCGCAAATATTCATGAAGTAAAATGTGTGGCCGTACACCCCGAAATATTGAAAGCAGTGATTTCTGGAAATCGTCCAGTAACAGCCTATGTTGAGGGGCCCTTTTGTATTGCAAACAGGGCATTCGCAGGTTGCAATGCCTTGGAGCGATTCAAGTTTTGCCGGTTGAGGGTTTCACTGCGGAGAGGCGCGGAAGCGGAGGTTCAGTTGATCTATGACGATCCGAAACAAGTCTTGTTTGAACATGAGGCATTCCTGGATTGCAGTAATCTTAACAGGCACGAATCGTCATTCTCCGGCGCTTCGGTCGGCTCCGATCCAACGGCATTTTCAGGCAGCCCGGGCTTTGAAGGATTTGTGGAATAAATCAATTCCTGTGGAACAAAAGGGTCGGGCCCTTCTGTATATGTTTTACTGTATATGCTTGGATGAATGTTACTGGACTCCGCGGCGGTTTGCGCGGCACCTTGCGCGGGCGCGGTGCGAATTATGGTATAATACGCCCTAATGAGTCAGGAATGGAACATCAAGAGCCGCGGGCACGTGTGCACGATCTGCGGCAAGCCGCTGGTGGACAAGGCGCCGGTGGTGAGCGCGCTCAGGGAGACCGCGTCCGGCTACGACCGCTACGACTGCCACCCGGAGTGCTGGAAGACGCAGGAGCGTGACTGGGAGCCGTTCTCGGTGTGGGACGGCGTCTACCTCGCGCCGGTGAAGGAGCCGAAGAGCGAGCCGGTGAAGAAGGAGGACGCCGGCGAGCTGCTGCGCCAGCTGATCGCCCTCGACGACCCCGCGATGCAGAACGTGGTCTATGTGCTCGCGGTGATGCTCGAGCGTTCCAAGATCCTCGTCGAGCGCGACGCGAAGACGCTCGAGGACTCCACCATCCGCCGCGTCTACGAAGACCGCAAGCAGGGCGACACCTTCGTCATCCTCGACCCACGCCTCCGGCTCGAGAACATCGCCGGGGTGCAGCAGCAGGTCGTGGCGCTCCTTTCCGGCACGAAAACCCTCGGCGAAGTCGCCGGCGAGGACGAGTCCCCCGCCGCGCCGCAGGAGGGCGCCGGTTCGCCACCGGATGAGGCACAGCCCGAAACAGCTTGAAGCCCTGCGCACGGTGGCGTCGGGCAGGTTCCTGCCGACGCTCGCGCGCGAGGACGACGGCTGGCACGCGCGCTGGCGCGCGCTTTCCGGTGGGGCTGACCCGTTCTGGGTTGACGAGTACGTGCGCGCGGCGGCGATGACGCCGCTTACCGAAGACGCCGAGCTTGACCGTCACGAGACGCTGCACGACGCATGGATCGCCGCGCTCAGATCGCGTTCCGGGCTGGTGGTCTGGGACGACGCGGAGTGCGCCGCATTCGCCGCGGAGCTCGAGGAGTGGAGCGGCGGCGCGCGCCTGGACGCGGAGTCGCGCCGCGGCATCGTCTTCGAGCTCAGGCCGGCCGGCGACGCCTTTGAGGTGGTCTGCCGCGTTAGCCGCTCGCGCCGCATGCTGCGCGCACTCGGACAGGCGGTCGGCGTGTGGCCGGCCCTGTGCGGACTTGCCGCGCGCGGCGGCGATGGCGAGCTTGCGCTGCCGCTCGACCGCGACGGGGCGGAGGCGTTCGTGCGCACTGCCGCGGGCGAGCTGGAGGCGGCCGGCTACCGCGTCGCCGGGCTGCCGCCGAAGGCGGCGGTGACGGCGGAGGCGGACGTCTCCGCGTCCGGTCCGCCGCCTGCCGACGCTGCGTCCGCGCGGCGTGCGCGCGGGGAGGTGAAGCTCACCGTGCGCGTCGCCGGGGAGCCTGTCGGGGCGGAGGAGATCCGTTTCCTGCTCGACCAGGGCTCGACGCTCGTCTATTTCCGCGACCGCTGGATCGAGGTCGACCGCTCCGTTCTGCGCGAGGCGCTGCGGGCGCTCGAGAAGTGCGCGCCGCGGAAGGTGGAGGCGCTCGCCTTCGCGCTTGGAGTCGGACACGTCGGCAACCTGGAGATCGAGGAGCTGCGCGCGCACGGCTGGCTGCGCGGGTACGTCAACGAGCTCAGGAACGCGGGCGGAGCGGGGCTGCCGGGCGCGGAGGCCGAGGCGCCTGGCTTCGTCGGCAGTCTCCGGGACTACCAGCGTCGTGGGGTGGCGTGGATGAAGTTCCTCACCGACAACGGATTTGGCGCGCTGCTGGCGGACGACATGGGCCTCGGCAAGACGGTGCAGGCGATCGCGTGGATGCTCGCGACCCGCGGCGGAGGGAAGGAGGGTCCGGTGCTGGTCGTCGCGCCGCTCACGCTGCTCTCCAACTGGCGGCGCGAGCTCAAGGCGTTCGCGCCGTCGCTCGCGGTCTACGTCCACCATGGCGAGTCGCGCCACGTGGCGAGCGGATTCCTGAAGGCGGCGGCGGAGAGCGACGTGGTCGTCACCAGCTACACGCTGCTCGTGCGCGACCACGCGTCGTTCGCCGAGGTGGCGTGGCGGGCGGTGGTGGCCGACGAGGCGCAGGCGGTGAAGAACCCCGAAACGCGCGCCGCGCGCTCGCTCCGGGCGCTGACGCCGCCGGCGCGCATCGCGCTCACCGGCACGCCGGTGGAGAACTCGCTGATGGACGTCTGGGCGCTCGAGGACTTCCTCAACCCGGGGCTGCTCGGGGACCGCCGCGGCTTCCGCGACCGCTTCGCGCGGGCCGGCGCCGGCGGCGCGGCGACGCGGGCGGAGGCGAGGCTCCGCCGTGCGCTGGAGCCGTTCGTGCTGCGGCGGCTCAAGACCGACCGCGCGGTCGCGGCGGAGCTGGGGGCGAAGCGCGAGGTGCGCGAGTACTGCACGCTCTCGCCTGCCGACCGCCGCGCCTACGAGGGTGCGCTCGCGTCCTACCGCTCCGCCGCGCACTCGCCCGGCGACGCCTTCGCGCTCGTCACCGAGCTCAAGCAGGTCTGCGACGGCGAGGGCAAGTTCGAGCGGCTCTGCGAGCTTTTGGAGTCGATCTTCGCCGCGGGGGAGTCGGCGCTCGTCTTCACCCAGTTCGCGAAGGTCGGCGCGCGGCTGCGGGAGGGACTCGCCGCGCGCTTCGGGCGCCGGTTCCCGTTTCTCCACGGCGGGCTCACGGCGAAGGAGCGCGAGGACGAGGTGCGGGAGTTCGGCCGCCCCGACAGCCTGCGCAGCGACCCGAAGGCGTTCATCCTCAGCCTGCGCGCCGGCGGTTTCGGGCTCAACCTCGTCAAGGCGACGCATGTCATCCACTACGACCGGTGGTGGAACCCGGCGGTGGAGAGCCAGGCGACGGACCGCGCGCACCGCATCGGCCAGCGCCGTGACGTGCTGGTGCACCTGATGATCGCCGAGGGGACGGTGGAAGAGCATGTGGACGAGATGCTGCGGCGCAAGGTGCGGATCAAGGAGGTGCTGAAGGAGGGCGAGGAGTTCTGGCGGGCGGTGGCGCTCGACGGCGGCGGTGCGGAAGGGGGCGCGGAGTGAGCAAGTCGAAGCGATATCCGGTCAGGGTGCCGCGCTACGCCACCGGCATCCGCATGCAGGAGACGCGCGGCGGCGCGCGCTGCTGGTGGGCGCGACGCTGGTCGGAGGCGCTCGAGGCGATGGGGCTCAAGGGGCGGATGGGGCGCGGCCGCGACTACGCCGTGCGCGGGCAGGTGGTGTCGATGGAGATCGAGGGGTGCCGCGTCGCGGCGAAGGTGCAGGGGATGCGGGAGGCTCCTTACGCGGTCACGCTCGACTTCCGCTCGCCGGCCGGCGAGGCGCGCGAGGCGATCGTGGAGGCGCTGCGGCGCGAGCCGATCACGGCGGCGCGGATCCTGGCGGACGACCTGCCGGCGGAGGTGGAGGGGATATTCCGCCGGCAGGGGTTCGACCTCTTCCCCGGCGGCAAGCTCGGGCCCGGCAAGTACGACATGACCTCGGCCTGCAGCTGCCCCGACTACGCCAACCCGTGCAAGCACGTGGTGGCGGCGCTGCTGGTGCTGGGGGAGGAGATCGCGCGGCGGCCGGCGACGCTGCTCGCCCTGCGCGGGATAATGCTGGAGGACCTGGTCGATGAAGATTGAGTCTCCGGTACTGCGCCGGCTGGGTCCGGTTCCGTTCTGGCGGGGCACGAAGAAGTGCCTGCCGGAACTTGACCTCGTCTACCGTCGCGCGACCGAAGCCGCTGCCCGCGCCATTGCCGAGGAGCCCGAACCACGCGTCCAGAATCATGGATCTTCGCGGTGAATCATTCGGTTACGGGGCGCGTGCGGCTTTTTGGTATAATACGCACCCATGGAATCACAAGAAGCATCAATCGCCATAGTCGACTACGGCGCCGGCAACCTGACTAGCGTGAAGAACGCGTTTGCCGCGCTTGGCGTCGAGACCGTGGTAACGCGCGACCCTGCCGTGGTCGCGGCCGCCGCGCGCGTAGTCTTTCCCGGCGTCGGCGCTGCCTTGAGCGCCATGGAGAGCTTGCGTTCGCTGGGGCTTGAATCCGCGGTGAAGGACGCCGCCGCCTCGGGGCGTCCCTTCCTCGGCATCTGCCTCGGCATGCAGATCCTCTTCGAGCACTCCGAGGAGGACGGCGGCGTCGCGACGCTCGGCGTGCTGCCGGGGCGCGTGCGCCGCTTCCCGAAGGTCCCTGGCGTCAAGGTTCCGCAGATAGGCTGGAACAGCGTCGCCCCGAACCCCGAACCACGAACCACGAATCACGATTTCTACTACTTCGTCCACAGTTACTACGCCGAGAAGACCGCCGACACCGCGCTCGTCGCCGAATACGCCGGCGTCGAGTTCTCCGCGATGGTCCGCCGCGGCAAACTCTGGGCCTGCCAGTTCCATCCCGAGAAGTCCGGCCGCGTCGGGCTGAGGCTCCTCTCCGACTGGCTGTCAATCTAACCACGAACCACGAACCACGAGCCACGAACCACGAGCCACGAACCACGAATCGCGAGCCACGAGCCACGAACCACGAGCCACGAACCTCGAACCATGCTGACCAAACGAGTAATCCCCTGCCTTGACGTGCGCGCCGGCCGCGTCACCAAGGGCGTCAAGTTCAAGAACAACGTCGACCTCGGCGACCCGGTGGAGATGGCCGTCGCCTATTCCGACGGCGGCGCGGACGAGCTGGTCTTCTACGACATCACCGCGTCGGCGGAGCACCGTCCGATCGACATCGGCATGGTCGAGGCCGTCGCCAAGTCGGTGCGCATCCCGTTCGCGGTCGGCGGCGGCATCGCCTCGCTCGCGGACATGGAGCGCGTGATCCTCGCCGGCGCCGAGAAGGTGTCGGTCAACTCGCTCGCCGTCGCCAACCCGCAGATCATCGCGGACGGCGCGCGCGCTTTCGGCGCGCAGTGCATCGTGCTCGGCATGGACCCGGTGAAGAGCGACCGCGTCCCCTCCGGCTACGAGATCACCACCCGCGGCTTCCGCGAGTTCACCGGCATGGACGCGGTGGAGTGGGCGAAGCGCGCGGCGGGGCTCGGCGCAGGCGAGATCGTGGTCAACTCGGTCAACGCCGACGGCACCCGCGAGGGCTTCGAGCTCACCCTGACGCGGCTCATCGCCGAGGCGGTAGACGTGCCGGTAGTCGCCTCCGGCGGCGCCGGGAAGCCGGAGCACCTGGTCGAGGTGTTCCGCGAGGCGAAGGCCGACGCCGCGATCGTCGCCGGCATGATCCACTTCGGCGACTACACCATCGCCCAGATCAAGGCGGAGATGTCCGCCGCCGGCGTCCCAACCCGCATGGGCTGGTAACACGAGCCACGAACCACCAACCACGAATCACGAACCACGAAATGTACCGCATCCTCGTCATCAACCCCGGGTCCACCTCGACCAAGGTCAGCCTCTTCGAGGACGAGACCTCGCGCTTCGAGCACAGCCTCTTCCACGACGCGCCGGAGCTCCTCAAGTTCCCGCACGTCAACGACCAGCTCGACTTCCGCCGCGGCGTCATCCTCGACATGCTCCGCGACGAGGGGGTCGACCCCGCCTCGATCGACGCCTTCGTCGGCCGCGGCGGCAGCGCCCACACCCAGCCCGGCGGGCTCACCGCGGTCGACCGGCGGCTCTTCGACGACACCGTCGCCGGCGTCGGCGGCTCGGAGCACCCGGCCAAGCTCGGGGTGATGCTGGCGTGGAAGTTCGCCGAGGAGTTCGCGAAGCCGGCATTCACCATCAACCCGACGAACGTGGACGAGTACTGCGACTACGCCCGCCTCACCGGCATCCGCGGCGTCTACCGCGTCTCGCACTCGCACGTCCTCAACCAGAAGGCCGTCGCCGAGTTCCACGCGGCGAAGCTGGGGCGCAGGTACGAGGACTGCAACTTCGTCGTCGCGCACATCGACGGCGGCATCACCGTCTCCGCGCACGAGCGCGGCAGGATGGTGGACGGCAACATGGGCGCGGACGGCGAGGGCGCGTTCACGCCGACGCGCATCGGCTCGGTGCCGGTGCTGCAGCTCCTGGACTACATCGAGGCGCACTCAGTCGCCGAGGTGCGCCTGCGCTGCTCGCGCGCCGGCGGGTTCGTGGACCTCTTCGGCACCTCCAACTCCGACACGATCCACGCGCTGGTCGAGCAGGGCGACCGCAAGGCGACGCTCGTCTGGAACACGATGGTCTACCAGGTCTGCAAGATGGTCGGCGAGATGTCGGCTGTCCTTTGCGGCAAGGTCGACGCGATCCTGCTCACCGGCGGGCTGGTGCGTTTCCAGGACATCGTCGACGGCGTCAGGACGCGCTGCGGCTTCATCGCGCCGGTCGAGGTCTACCCGGGCGAGATGGAGCAGGAGGCGATGGCGCTCCCGGCGCTCCGCGCGCTGCGCGGGGAGCTGAAGCCGCACGTCTACTCCGGCCGAGACGTCTGGCAGGGCTTCGGCGACATCGGGCTATAGCCAGCAGCCAACAACCAGTAACCAGCAGCCAACAACCAGCCCCACTTGCCATGAGGCGGCGGTTTTTGGTATACTACGCGCCAATCAACCAAGTTCGGGCGTGGCGCAGTGGTAGCGCAGTTGACTGTTAATCAATTGGTCGCTGGTTCGAATCCAGCCGCCCGAGCCAGTTTGGCGGTCCGCCGGGCGTCACCGGCGGCTTTCGCGTCAGGGGCGATTCAAGGAAGGCACGAGATGTTCGAGGGAAATGTTTTCGGTCGACTGGACCAGAAGCTGCAGCATGCGGTTGCGGATGCGGGCTATTCGGCCCCGACGCCCATCCAGGAGCAGGCCATCCCGCGTCTCCTCGAAGGCCGCGACTTCATCGGCATCGCCCAGACCGGCACCGGCAAGACCGCGGCGTTCATGCTGCCGATCCTCCAGCACCTCGTCAAGGTGCGCCGTCCGCGGCGCATCGGCCATCCCCGCGCGCTCGTCCTCTCGCCGACGCGGGAGCTCGCCGTGCAGACGGCCGAGAACGCGCGCCGCTACTCCGCGCTCGCGCAGCTGCCGTACGCCTGCCTGATCGGCGGCGTCAGCCAGTTCGGCCAGGTGAAGGACCTGAAGAAGGGCGCGGAGACGGTGATCGCCTGTCCGGGGCGGCTCATCGACCTGATGACCCAGGGGATCGTGTTCCTCGACCAGGTGGAGATGTTCGTCCTCGACGAGGCGGACCGGATGCTGGACATGGGGTTCCTGCCGGACATCAAGCGGATCATCTCCAAGCTGCCGGTGCGCCGCCAGTCGATGTTCTTCTCCGCCACGATGTCGCCCGCGATCGCCGCGCTTGCCGCCGAGCTGGTGACCGACCCGGTGAAGATCGAGATCGCGCCCGAGGCTCCGGCGGTGGAGAAGATCAGCCAGAAGGTGATGTTCGTCGAAAAGGCGCGCAAGGACTCGCTCCTGATCCACCTCCTGAAGACGCATCCGGAGTGGACGAAGGTGATTGTCTTCGCGAAGATGCGCCACGGCGCGGACCGCGTCTGCAGGAAGCTCGCGCGCGAGGGGATCAACTGCGCGGCGATCCACTCCGACAAGACCCAGGGTCAGCGCACGCGCGCGATGGAGGGCTTCCGCCGCGGCGAGATCCGCGTGCTGGTGGCGACGGACATCGCCTCGCGCGGCATCGACGTGAAGGACGTCTCCTGCGTCGTCAACCTGGAGCTGCCGCTCGAGACCGAGAGCTATGTCCACCGCATCGGGCGCACCGCCCGCGCCGGCGAGACCGGCGTCGCCGTCAGCTTCGTCGCCGCCGAGGAACGCGCCCAGCTGAAGGCGGTGGAGCGGTTCATCCGCAAGACCATCCCCGTCGACCGCGACCAGCCGTTCCACTGCGAGGACGCCGACCGCCGCTCCGGCCATGAGCGCGAGGGCCTGCCGCAGGCGCCGTGGGTGCATCCGGCGAACCGCAACCGCGGCAACCGCAAACGCCAGGGCCACAAGGACTTCCAGGGCCGCCGCCAGCCGGACTTCGGGCAGAAGCGCAACGGCACGGGCGAATGAGGCCCAAGAGGACGACGGCATGGCGGAAGAATCAGACGGCGAGCTGACGCGGAAAAGCTGGTTCGTGCTGCATGTCAAGCCGCGCACGGAAAAGAAGGTCATGCTGTATCTTGCGAGGTACGGTTGCTTCAGGTACCTTCCGCTAGTCTTGAAGGTCACGAAGGTCCAGCGGCGCAAGGTGCGCAGGACCATCCCGGTGTTTCCCGGGTACGTGTTTTCCCGGATGACCCCGGAGGAGCGGATCGAGATGCTCAAGACCAATCTCATCGTCAGCGCGATATGCGTGACACGCCCGCGGGAGATGATACACCAGCTGAGGCAGGTCGAGCACGCGTCGAAGTGTTCGCCGGACATTCGCCGGACGCAGGTCTTCAAGGAAGGGGACTACGTTAGGGTCGTTTCGGGGCCGTTGCGCGGCACGGAGGGCTATGTCCGCCGCGAGGGCTCGTGCGCCAAAATCTGCCTCAACGTCGAGATCCTTGGCGCGGCAGTCGAACTGTCGGTATCGCCAGAGGATTTGGAGAAGATAAAACAACTGTAAACTCCAGGTTTTGCCGAATTGATTTGCTTTGCCGTATTATGGTATACTACGCGCCAGTGAGATTGAGCAAGACCATGCGCACAAGCACCATAGCACCGTTCGCCGTTTCCGCCGCGCTGGCCGCCCTGGCGGCGTGGACGGCGTCTGCGCGCAACTGCGGCATGGCGTTCGTGGACACCTCGCGGACCCCGCAGTCCGTCCCCGCCTGCTCCTGCGGGGAGTTCA